>NZ_JBHVVB010000001.1:1372702-2049813 GCF_042883835.1 Paenibacillus sp. NPDC058177
GCTTTTGATTTGTGCTTTTGATTTGTGCTTAGGTTTGTGCTTAGGTTTGTGCTTTTGATTTGTGCTTTTGATTTGTACTTTAGGTTTGTGCTTAATATGGAATTGTTACTTTATAACCAGTTACTTAGCTACTAAACTCAAACGATGAAATAATATCTCAGAAGAATGCAACTGAACAAGGGGTGCCTCGCCCAGCCATATTACCGGCTGAGGAGACACCCCTGTTGTGTTATTCCTGCCAAGGCGAATGCAGCACACAATCGCAGAAGTTCGTCGGCTTGAAGCCGGGTAACAGCAAGCCGCACACATCGGCCTTAATATTGCCGAAGGTCGTTTCCGGCTTATGTTTGAACCCTTCCAAGAAGGCCGGCAGAATCCGATTTTTGAAGTTGTTACGCGGATAGGCTATCGTCACCTGATTCCGAACTTCCTCTGTCAGTGCCTCAAAGTTCTCGCCCATCACATCATAACCAACCCCAGAATAAATTAAAGCTACTTCCGACTCCTTGTACTGAGCCACCCCAATGGTGGTATGCAGCGCAATCGCATCCCAGACGAGCCGACTGGATTCGTCTGGAACCCCATTCTGCTGCAGGTAGCTGCGAGCGGCATTCGCACCATCCACCTCAAAACGCTTGTCCGGACTGCTATAATGCTTGGTCAGCCCCAAATCGTGGAATAGTGCGCTGATATAGAGCAGCTCAGGGTCGTATTTCATGTTCGCTTGCTTCCCTTGCAAGGCGCCGAACAGGTACACCCGGTGCGAGTGATTCCAGAGTAGCTCATCCCCGTGCTCACGCAGCAGTTCTGCGGCGCCGAGCGCCAGCTTGCTATCGGGGATTTTAATATCTGCAATAGTTGTATACATGATTGAATTCCTCCTAGTAGTTAAGAATAATTAGCTACGAGTTCATTGTATTCCCTCACAATTAATTCATCAATGTTATTGATTCTATGATTATGATGAATTTTGTCTATGATATTTCCAAAGAAAAAAAGAACTCCCTAACATTGCGATCACAGTTTCGCAACATCATGAGTTCCCTTTTAGTCATTCTTGATTTCTATATTTCTTTATCTCCTAAATTCCTTATCCCCTTAACTTCTAAATCCCTAAAAGCCTAATTCCTACTACTCCTGCACCTGCTTCAAATTCCGCACTGTATGGATCGCAACCCGAATCAACAATACCGCGCTGATCAAAACACCGGTGTATCCGAAAATCTCCACAAGGCTAATCTTCGTCCCCTCGCTGTGACTACCCAAGCTCAGCAGACCCACGGAAATCCCCCCTAACGCTGTCCCGACAAAAGCAAGCAGCGCTTGCGAGATCCACTTGGTCACGAATGCCGTATTGGTTTTATCCGAGAAAAATCCAACCTTAAAGGAAATATCGCCTTTCTCCAGCATCGCCCCCAGTTGATCAATCCTCCGAGGCAGTCGGCGAATGACGGGAAGCATCTCCAGCAATTCATTCGTTACCGTCTCTTTCAAATCTGTAGAATCACTGACCGGAAGAAATTCAGCGGACTGCTCTCTGGCAAAGCGTCTTGCTTCCTCCATCAGGTTAAAAGCAGGATTTAATTGCATCATGGTACCCTCAAGCGTAATCAGCGAGCGAAAAGCTCCTGCTACATTAGGATAGAATGTAAATCCAAACTTCCCAATCATGCTAAACAACCCTTGAATAAAAGCATCTGAACTTCCAGCGACATTATAAGCCGTCTGAACCAACAACTGGCTGAGCGCTTGCTCCAAGCCTGTCTGATCAATATCCTGCTTTGGCTCGACAAGCTGCAACAGTGCATCCATGATAATATAAGCGCTCCGCTGCTCGAATCCAATTAGCAATCGTTTCAGCGCATCCAGTTGTAGCGTTCCCAGCCGTCCAACGGAACCGAAATCCAGCAAAGCTGGGGTTCCATTATTCAGAATATAGACATTGCCAGGATGAGGGTCGGCATGGAAAATCCCTTTAACAAAAATTTGTTCCAGCATAGAGTCAAAAATTCGCCGTTGGACCTCCACCCGATCGATGCCGCGTTCATCCAGAATGGCTGTACCACTCTTAACACTGACACCCTCCATATATTCCATGACGAGGATCTTTGCATTGCTAAACTCACGATAGACGTATGGAATCTTCACCTTGGAGGGACTATCCTGCAATGAAGCTTTAACTTGAGCAAAGTTACGGGCCTCAATGCGAAAATCCGTCTCTTCCTTCATCGCTACAGCGAATCCCTTCGCCAAATCAAGAAAGCCGATATTTCTGGCCCAAGCAGATTTCTTAGAAATCCAGGCCGCAAAGCGCACTAAGATGTCCAAATCACGATCTAGCTTAGCAACAATGTCGGGACGAAGCAGCTTGACGACCACATTTTGCCCCTTCTCACGCAGAGTTGCACGATGAACCTGTCCGATTGAAGCCGCAGCAAGCGGTTCTATCTCGAATTGTTGAAAGATTTCCTCTTGCGGCTGATTCAGCTCTTTAGCCAAAATCTCTTCTACCTGTGAAGTCGTCAAACGAGCTACGTTTTCTTGCAGATGCGACAGCTCCTCAATGATTGCCGGAGGCAGAAGATCAGAGCGCGTTGATAATACCTGACCGAATTTAATGAAAAATCCACCGCAATTCTCCAGCGTTTTACGGAGGGATATAGCGAGTTTTTGATCGTTAGCCGGTGAACGCTTGATCGCCAGATTTTTGCCGACACCGTACCGAAGTGCGATCATCAGCACCTGAATGTATCTGCGTTGTCTGCGCCACCAGGCAGATAGCCTCCGGAACGGATTTTTCGTGTCAGCAAGCCGTTCACCCCGTTCACCAAGCGGGATCGGATCGAACATTTCGAACAAGAGATAGAAGAGCAGCGAGACAATGACCATGCTGAGCAGCCACAGCCAACCGTCGGTATCAAAATGATCGAGGCTGCGTCCGCGCAAATAGCCGTACCAATACACCGAAGACGTCACAATCACGCTGAATAGCGAAGCCATTACCTGCTTCATAAAGCTGATGTTCGTGCCAATTAATCGTCCGATAATAAAGGACATAATAACCGCTAACAAAATATACTGCGAATACATTAATTCACTCCTCTAAGTAAAGGCTCGTCCTATATTATACAATATTTTGGAACAAACATTGATCCAAGCAGACAGAAGCTTTCTAGAAAACCCTCTCTCACAATTCCCCTGTTCGAAGTTCAGCCATACCCATAAACAAAAATAAACCCCCGCTACTTAAGCAGGGGCTTGCAAGTTATTTTCCGCCTGTAAAAGGATTGATCTCATTCGTAAGATCTCTCCCTTCCTTCTTCTCTTCAGCGGATATACGTTTTCCAACAGCAACAAAAGACCAGGCTAATGGACCAACAAATGCAATGATAACACCAATCACTAAAAGAACACTCATGATTATCATCACCGTCCTCTTCACGATTATAACATTTTTTACCTTATTATAAAATTAATTGAAGACTAATCTTCATCCCGCTTCTCGAGCTTCACCTTACCCAATTCTTTAACCGAAGCAAGAGTAGTCCCTTGCGGTATTGAGATTAGATGACTCTTCGAGATCCCAATCAGCTGTGAGGTATAAATACCCGTATGACCAGAGAAGAGATAGCTTACGACACAGGCCATAAACATATAGATGGCTCCGCCAGATCCAAACAACTCAATCCCCATCAGGAAGCAAGCGATCGGTGTATTCGTCGCACCGCAGAACACTGCGATAAAGCCGAGAGAAGCCAGAAAAGGACCATACATGTGCAGCAGCCCAGCCAAAGTATGGCCAAGAGTCGCGCCAATGGCGAACAGCGGCGTTACCTCTCCCCCCTGAAAACCCGTACCCAGAGTAAGCGAGGTGAAGATCAGTTTCCAGAGAAATGCGAATGGAGAGACTTCTCCTTGAAAAGAATCCGCGATTAGCGGGAGGCCAAGACCCAGATATTCCCTAGTCCCGACGAGGTACACCAAGGTAATAATAATGAACCCGCCCAGCGCACTTTTTACCATCGGATTCTTGATCAACATTGTAAAGTGCACTTTCAAAAAATGAGTAAGTTGACTGAAAAGCATACCGACCAGCCCGAAGATCACGGATGCCATCAGCACCTTTAGCACAACCAGGAAGTCCAGTGCAGGAAACTCACTGACGGCATAATGAATATGATGCACCTTCCACAGCTTCGTGGCGACCAGATCACCAACAAAACTGGCTGCAAAGCAAGGCAGGAGCGCCTGGTGGCTGATCAATCCAAGCGCAATCACTTCAAGCCCAAACAATGTTCCAGCCAGCGGTGTGCCAAAAATAGAACCAAAGCCCCCGCTGATCCCGCACATTAACAGGATTTTACGATCCAGCGGGCTGATCCGAATCCATCTGCCGAAGCTGTCGGCGAGACTGCCTCCCATCTGTACCGCAGTCCCCTCTCGCCCGGCAGAACCGCCGAACAGATGGGTGACGAGCGTTCCGAACAGCACAAGCGGCGCCATACGCAGTGGAATCGGCGCTTCTCCGCCCTGAATATTTTCTATGATCAGATTATTGCCCTTGATACTATCCTTACCATATCGATAATATAAATAGCTGACCAGCGCACCCCCAAGCGGAAGTAAAAATAGCAGCCATGAATGCTCCATGCGCAGCGTCGTAACATAATCCAGACTTTTTAGGAACAATGCCGAGGCTGTCCCGGTTAAAATACCGATGCAGCTCCCGAGAATGATCCATTTTACAACAGTGGTCCAGATAGCCAAGTGGCTCCTCTCTCCCGCATAAGCCCTCCATCGTTCTCGCCAATCGTTCATCGTGTCCATACTCCCATGCCCCAGATTTATCCGATAACAAAACAGACTCCTACCAGCCAAAACCTCACTGGTAGGAGTCATTAGTCTGCAAGAGACGGTTAATGGCGAACTCCATCGCCCGATTCATCTACACCCATATTAATTAAGAATATCCTGGAAGTCAAACGATAAATGTGTATTGTAATCTCAGCATTAGTGAGGCTCACTAACCATCTGTCTATCATAAGCCGTTTCCAATGCATCCAGCACTTCTGAGACGATGACTTGGGAGGATTCCTTGCGAGAGAGGGCATGCATAGACAGTTCAACTTCTTCATGACCGTTCTTAATCTGAAGCTGATGGAGATAATCGGCCAGTTGCTTCTCGTTATACGCGGTATAGATCGCTTTTTGCCCAGACAGACTGCGGGCGTTGCCCTTCTCCTGTCCCGGTAAAGGGCGGTAGACGATCACCGGCAAGGACTGGGAAAAGGCCTCAGTCAAAGTGATTGCTCCTGCTTTGGTCAAGAGCCCGGACGAGAGTGACATCAGCTCATGAATCTGATCGGTGTACCCCTGAATATGCACCCGATCATTCCACTGATGGCGACGTTCGAGATTCAGACGCAGCTTATGGTTATTTCCGCACAGTACGATCACGTCGAACTCGGATTGCTCCAAAATGGTTCGGATAATCCGCTGGACATTACCCAAAACACCGTAAGCTCCTGCAGAGAGAAGAATATAACGTCTGCTTGCGTTTAACCCGTGCTTGCGAAGCAGCTCTGTTCGATCCGGAATCTTCTGGAACGCTTCACGAATCGGGATGCCGCTGACTGTGATCGCCTGTGGAGGTACTCCTGATGCCAAAAGGGCTTCTTTTACACTATCCGAAGGTGCAAAGTATTTCCAAGTCGAAGGATGAATCCACCGCCCATGCAGAACATAATCTGTCAACACGGTAAATATCGGCACTTGCATACCGACTTTCTCACTAAGCTCGGAGGCAGCCAAATAAGGAAACGTATGAATAATAACATCTGGTTTCAGACGCTTCAGAACTTCTTCGACCTTACGCTTCCCCATGGAATGTAAAAAACGGCTGAGCGGCTGGCCCGGCTTCATTCGACTTGTCATATCGTACAGCATGCCGTACAGACCGGGAGCGTAAGCCGTGCTTTTCAAATAAAAGGTACGAGAAACTGCATTCAGAAAAGGGTGAACTTCCGCAAACAAATCAACAATATACACCTGCTCTACCCCGCGCGCCATAAAAGACTGCTGCAGCGCTTGCGCTGTCTTGGCATGACCATCGCCAAAAGCGGAGGATACGATGAGGACAACCGGATTTATTTTCATAAGAAGTCTCCTTTTTGGTATAGGCTCCTCTCCACTGTAAACCTTAATCATAAACGGACTATAAATACCGTATGTAAAATGTCAGAATATTAACCATTCCTTAGGGAAGTCACTGTATAGTAGGAGAAAACTGGAGAAGGAACTGATCTAATGAAGCCAAAAGCTATCCATATCTTATATTGTGTACTAATTATAGGATTAATCTTGGTAATGATACCCAAATATTCGTATAATGATCCGGATACTTTTTGGCATATCGAAGTGGGGCGTTATATGATTGAGCACGGTCAGGTGCTGCATCACGCTATACATACATTTTACGGGGATAAACTGCCTTATGTACCGCATGAATTCGGATTCCAGCTACTCGTTGCGCCGCTATATCAAGCGTTCGGCTGGCCGGGGATATACATATTGACTGCTGTGTGTCTATTGTTACTTATTCTAGGGTTGCTACGGTTAGGACGGGTTTCACGCAAAGAGCTGGATCTATCAGAGAACCATCCACTGCTGTTGCCCTTTGTGCTGCTGATCAGTTGCTGGATTTATTATAATTACTTCAAAGGCCGGCCACAAATGATCTCCGCGTTTATGATTGTGTGGTTTTTTGTTTACATGCGTGAATTTCAGATGGTTGCCAAAAAACGATACGCAGCCGCGATGATCCTCCTGTCCTGTGCTATCGCCAACTTTCACGCGGGCGTGTGGCTCGTCATCGCTGTGTTCACGGGAATGACGTTCCTGGAAGCACTGATTGCCAAAACATGGACCAGACGCCATATCATCGTTTATGTGCTTACCTGGCTTGCTGGTCTAGCCAACCCTGGTGGGCTAAAAAGCCTGCTGTTCATCCTGGCCGTCACCCAGAAGAACTTCAATCTGCTGATTAACGAATGGCAGCCGCTTCAATTTAACAAGCTATTGAATCTTCCGATTCTGCTGCTCCTGCTATTTTTCGCCGCTACATTGCCTTTTGCCTTGCAACGTAAGCCGTTCCGGTTCTTTATGATGCTCGGAATATTGTATCTGGGTGTGTCCAACTTCAAACAAAATTTGTTCATGTGGCTATTCATTCCATACTTTGCCGCCGTGTTCTTCGAGGCGCTTCCGAAGGTATCCCGTTTCCGCAAGTTCGCGTATGTGCCCGCACGAAAAACGATTCTGCTCTGCTTAACGCTGGGCCTGGCAATCAATACCGCCTACATCTTTCTCGTTCCGCCCGTGGTAGATGCCAAAAGCTATCCCGTCGATGAGATGACCTATATTCTTGACAAAACTCCGGACGGTGTGCGCCCACGGGTATTCTCCCGCTACGGCTCATCCGGTTACGTGATGTTCCGTGGCGGGGATATCCTCTGTGACGGAAGACAGGACCCTTTTATCACCAAAGAATCTATAGGTGCCTTGGGCTGGACGGCCTTTGAACGCTCCATGTACGGGTTCTCCGAATATTTGCCGGAGATTGTCAAAGCCGATCATCCCGATTATGTCATTGTCCATGACGGCGTGTCCCGCAAGCTTTACAATGAGTGGGTTAAGGACTTCGGAGAGCCCGTGTATAAGGGAAGATACGGGAGTGTATTTTCTTTTTTAGACAAGTAATCAAGACATTAACCCCGCGTAACGCAGGAATCGATTGATGATATCCATTTGATAATGCACCCGGTCAGTATGATTTAGACTCCAGCAGGTCTCTACGGTCACTGCCTTCGCACCAAACAACCGGGAGGCCGCCATCCTTGAAGTGCCGGACCGGGAGCGCAGACGAATGTTGAAACGCAGGGATTCTACTCCTATAGTCCCGTTGATGCCTTTAAGAACACGGCGGACAGCAGGCACTGCCGGATTCCCCGGGCTGACGACCAGGCTTTGACCCAGCACATGCTTGCTCCGCTGGGACAACCCATTGGCTTCGTGAAGATCCAAATACCAGGATGGGCGGTAGCTGCGCATCAACCGGCACAAAGATGAAGCCAGTGGATGGCTCGCTGCTTCATTTTTCTGCATAGGGAATGTGCGGTTAAGGTCAGGCATTCCACGAATCCGCTTACGGTATGCTTGTTTATTCAGAATCGGCACGATAATCAAGGTCCCTCGCTGAATACCCCTACTTCCATGACAAAGCTGATCCACTATCCGCTGTGCTGCTTTCATGCTGGCCGTTTCATTTCCGTGTATCCCCGCGACAATCATAAAGACCGGTCCCCGCTGGCTTCCTCTGATAACATGATAAGGCGTGTTATAGGCTGAACCCGGTGCTAAACTATGTTTTTTCACGATCACCGTTTCCCACCTCCTGATGATTTCGCCCCGCTGTGATGCAGGAATAACACTATATTTTTATGCTTGTTTCTTTGCAGGGGGTTGGACAAAACAGCAAAAAGACCCCACCGCCGCAGCTATGAAGTCCCCAAGTCTCCATTCTATAAGTATGTCAATAAGAAAAAGATGTGAAATTTCTCAGCGTACTCTAATAAACTCTCCACATCGGTTGGCACAAGCGAGATCCAAGGTTGCATGGTAAGTTATGGTTATTTTATCTATGCTATGGTGTTCTCAGGGTAATCAGCCCGCACAAAACCATAGGAGGTAATGTATGAGTATCCATAACAAACAACGTATCCGCAAGCTTTGTGTCGGTGTCAGCTTAGGGCTTGCCCTGATGACTTCAGGTGTTGCTATCTTAGACGGTTCCAGTACAGCCTATGCCGCATCGAGTCAGACTTCTTCTTCTGTAGCAGATAGCATCATTGCAACCGGGTTAAAATTCCAGGGAACTCCTTATAAATTTGGAGCTAAGACAGGAAATACAAGTTCCTTCGACTGCTCGTCCTTCACTCAATACGTATTCAAGCAGAACGGCGTTACCCTTCCACGTACATCAACCCAGCAATCTACTGCGGGCACTTATGTATCAAGAAGTCAGCTGCAACCGGGTGATCTCGTCTTCTTCTACTCCCCTATTCACCATGTAGCTATTTATATGGGCGACGGCAAGATACTGCATACCTACGGCAAAGCCGGTGTCACCGTCACGAATCTGAATTCCGGCTGGTGGGATTCGCATTACACAACAGCGCGTCGTGTTCTGCCATCAAGCGGACAATCTGTCTCCCATTCAGCGATGGATAACAGCAATAACGACGATAACAGCAGTAGCAGCAGTAATAGCAATAACGGCGATAATGCGTCACAAGATCTTTTTGGATACTTTAATTTTGAAAAATAGACCACTATAATACTACAGCCACATCCGATAACTCTGGATGTGGCTTTGCCGCGGCTCGTCTATAGGAGATTAACATCTGGTCTCTCCCGAATCTTTTGCCGGATGTGGAGTTGATGTTACAGGCAGCCTGACACTTACAGTTGTTCCCTCGCCCTCCACGCTTTCAATCCAGATTAAGCCGTCATGCTCCTGCACAATAGATTTGGCAATCGGAAGACCCAGACCGGTCCCTCCCGTCTTGCGGTGCCGTGAATTGTCCACGCGATAGAACCGCTCGAAGACGTGTTTGATCTCGTGCTGCGGAATTCCGATTCCTTGATCCTTCACAGCAACCGTAACTTCTCCATCTTTTTCGGAAATAAAAATATCTACCACTTGAGAACTGTATTTCTGCGCATTGTCCACCAAGATAATCAGCAGCTGCTCAATTTTATTGCGGTCTGCTTCAATATCCTTCGCCTCGGGACTGGCATGTAGCCGAATTGTACGCTCGTTAATCAAATGGAAGCGGGCAATCACCTGCTGGCAGACCTCCACCATATTCACTGGCTCCAGATTCAACTTTGTGCTTTGCTGCGAAGAGGCCAGCATAAGCAGCTGCCGGGTCATCTTACGCATACGCTTAGTTTCCTCATAGATCGACTGAATCGCCTCTTCCTGCACCGCCTGATCCTCGTTCCCCCATCGCTTCAGCATATTGGCATAACCCTCAATAATCGTCAACATCGTATTCAGTTCATGAGAGGCATCAGATACAAATTGCTGCTGCTTCCAAAAGCTTTCTTCCAATCGTCCAATCATTCGGTTGAAGGTCTCTGTCAGATCATAAAGCTCATCACGAGCGGAACCTTGTAGAGGAATGGTGTTAAAGGTCAGGCTCTCTTCATTCTTCCGCATCGTCTGGATGCTTTTAGTGATGGGCTTCAAAATGGTTCGGGACACCAGCTTACCTGCTGCCAGACATAAGAGGACAGCGATCAATGACGATATGCTAAGGATGGTTAGAAGATTTTGAATGCTTGCCTTCAGACCATCCAGCTTCGCAGCGATCTCATAACCGCTGGTCACTTTATTCTCTACCATGACCGGAATATGTACGACCATAACTAACTCATTTTCCCGCTCCAGAAGGAGCCACTTCCGGTGCCTGGCATACTTGAAGGAAATACCGCTCAAATTCATATCTTTTCCATGCGTTATTTCATAGACTTTATTGTTAAGGAAATCGGATATACGTATATAGGTACTTTGTGTCAGGGAACTTCGGAGCAGGAGCTCCTGTTCTGCCTCCGGGAGGGCAGCAGCCTTGTTCACAATCGGCTCCCATTTACTCAGGATCAGCTCATTTGCGTTGCGGGTAGCATTCGTGATGTATAGGCAGTATACAGTGATATCGACAAACAGGAGAATACCAATGAGGACCAAGGAAGTGAGAAGATTAATTCGGGTACCGATCTTCAATCGTCTTCCTCCCGAATGCTGTATCCTATACCCCGGCTGGTCTTGATAAGCTTCTTCTTGTGGCCCTTGTCGATCTTCTGCCGCAAGTAACGGATGTACACATCCACTACATTCGTGTCTCCCACAAACTCAAAATCCCAGACATCCTTGATGATCTGCTCCCTGCTCAAGACGTGATTCTTGTGTTCGATCATATACACAAGCAAGTCGAACTCCTTGGGCGTTAGCTCAATCCGTTGCTCTCCTCTAGTGACATCTCTGGTCTGTTTATTGATAGTCAAATTGTCTGCTTCGATAACAGGACTCTCTTCTCCCTGTGGCTGAGGATTCACGGCAGGCGTGCGAATATGCGCCCTAATTCTTGCCAGCAGTTCTTCAATCTCAAAAGGTTTCGTAATATAGTCATTGGCTCCCTGATCCAATCCAGATACAATATCAGGCGTCGTATTTCGAGCAGTAACAAGAATAACTGGTGTAGTCTCATCCGCTTTGCGCAATCTGCGCAGGACTTCCACTCCATTCAGGCCTGGCATCATGATGTCCAGAATGATGATATCCCAAGACTGCCCGAGCGCCAGCTCCAGACCTTCTCTTCCATCATGGGCAATCTCAACCTCATAACCTTCATGGGATAGCTCGAGCTGAAGCAGCCTAGATATCCGTTCCTCGTCATCAATCACCAGGACTGATTTACTCATGACAATACCTCCTTCTCATGGAATACGAATGCAGTATACAAAAAGGACAGGATATTTCCCTTCTGGGAATAGTATCCTGTCCTTCTTCCATTCTTATTCCTGAATATTAGTTGTACTGCGGCAACCAATCTCCATGGGCTTCGATCAGATCATCACACATCGCGATGATATCATCCATCGACAGCTCCGCAGATGTATGTGGGTCCAGCATAGCCGCGTGATAAATATGCTCCTTCTTGCGTGTGATCGCTGCTTCAATCGTCAGCAATTGGGTATTGATATTGGTACGGTTCAGGGCTGCGCATTGTGGCGGAAGATCGCCTACAAATGTTGGAGTAATACCGCTCGCATCAACCAGACATGGCACCTCAACACAGGCTTCTTTAGGCAAGTTGGTAATTAGGCCAGTATTCATGACGTTGCCGCCGATTTTGAACGGCACATTCGTCTCAATAGCCTCCATGATGTAAGATGCATATTCAGCGGAGCGTTCATGCTGAAGCCCCGGGTTATTGACCAGATCTTCACGCATATTTTTCCAGTTTCCAATCTGCTCCACGCACCGGCGCGGATACTCGTCCAGTGGAATCTGGAAGCGCTCGATCAGCTCAGGATAGTTACGTTTGATAAAGTAAGGGTGATACTCTGCATTGTGCTCGGAAGATTCGGTGATATAGTAACCGAATTTCAGCATCATCTCATAACGGACCATGTCATGGTGATGCTCCTTCTGCTTCTCTGCCGCCCGGCGTTTAATTTCCGGGTACAGATCCTCACCATCCTTGGTCACTTCCAATAACCAAGCCATATGGTTGATACCGGCAATCTTGCCCTGAACACCCTTATGATCCATGCCAAGATCCCTGAACAAATCCTGAACGCAGTGCTGCACGCTGTGACACAGGCCAACCGTCTTAACGCCTCCGTACGTACTCATGACATTCGTCAGCACTGCCATTGGGTTCGTATAGTTCATGAACAGGGCATCCGGACAGACTTCCCGGATATCTGCAGCGAAATCCAGCATGACAGGAATCGTGCGGAGATTGCGGAAAATTCCGCCGATGCCGACTGTGTCTGCAATGGTCTGGCGAAGACCATATTTCTTCGGAATTTCGAAATCAGTAATTGTGCACGGATCGTAACCACCGACCTGAATCGCATTAATTACATATTTGGCACCGCGCAGTGCTTCTTTGCGGTCAGTGTAGGCTTTGACTAGACAAGTCGATCCATGGGAAGATTTAATATTATTCAGCATGTTCTCCGAATCAGCAAGACGAACCGGATCAATATCAAACAAGGCCAGCTCAAAACCTTGCAGGGCAGGTGTTCTCATGCAGTCACCCAGTACGTTCTTGGCAAACACGGTGCTGCCTGCACCGATAAATGTAATTTTGGACATGTGAAATCCTCCTTCGAATGTATACACTGAAGACTGCATTAATTATAAATCCTGTTGCATCACAAGGAGTAATCCGCCTTAAAATGCACTAACAGCAGGCATTCAGCGTCGCTCTTTTCAATATCCACTATAAATTAGCACGCTTCGATTGAATATGGAGAAATACAAGAGACATATGGATTTTTGTTGCATGGATCTAAATTTGCTATAATGGTCTCCGGTTCTATTTTCAATTGTCCAGGAGGCGGCTTTACGTTATGAGTCCAGAACATTCATCTTATACATCCGGCTTTAACCTGATACCGGACGAACCAGATTTGACCGTATTATTCAGCGGTGAAGCTTCACCGGTCCCCGGTCATAAGGTCGGTCCGTCTGTCCACGACTATTATCTGATTCATACGGTCTTTGATGGAGAAGGCACCTTTCAGAGCGGAAGCGGGAAGATTCATCCCTGCAGTTCAGGAGATACCTTTATTATCTTTCCAGGCGCTTTGTTCTGCTATCAGGCCGACACGCTCAAGCCATGGTCTTATGCATGGGTCGGTCTTAGGGGCGATGCTGTCCCGGCACTGCTCAGCAGAGTCGGTATCACGAAAGAGCAGCCAGTCATTCACTCCGAACATTTGTCGGAACTAAGAGTTCTGTATGAGAAGACCCGGCTTTCCTTTCAACAATCGCCGTATCCGCAATTGGAAAGTCTGGAGGCTTCCGGTTGGCTGCGTCTCCTCCTTCATCAGTTTGGTTATGACAATCGCAGTACTCTCTCTGTTCCGTCTCAAGCGATGCCCAGCATCATCGACCGGCAGATCGATCAGGCCATACGCTGGATTACCTTTGAGTATCATCAGCAGGTCAACATTGATCATATGGCCTCCTCCCTTGGCTATCACCGGGCTCACTTGTCCAAAGCCTTCAAGGTCAGAACAGGGATGTCTCCTAAGCAATATTTGATGAAAGTACGTATGAACAAGGCCGAAGAATTGCTTCGCGGACATCTGGCAATTGATCAAGTGGCTTCTTCTGTTGGCTTTAATGATGCACTGTATTTCTCCAAGCAATTCCGCAAATGGAGCGGGATGTCGCCAAGTGAATACCGGTTGGAAAAACGCAATGAGGGAGGCTAAAAAAACAGAATGAGAATTTTCAGTAGCTTTCTGAAAAAAAGAAGCATAAAATTAAAGATAAATTTCAAAATACTGCTGAGGAGGAAATAGACATGAAAAAAATATTTTTGGTACTTGTAACAGCGCTGCTTATAATTACGGTGGTTGGCTGTTCCTCGGCAACAAAAAAACAATACGTAGGCAGCCCCGACTGGACTTCCAGATTTATTGTATGGGACGGCAAGCTGTATTCCTTTGATCTCAAGACAACTGCAGAGATTGAAAAAGAACTCGGAACAGTGGAGGAGATCTCTAATGAAAAGTCGCACAAATTCACTTCGGATGTCTTTTCCAATCACTTTGAAGTAGGAACAAAGGTGTACAAAGTCAGAAATGTTGAGACCGATGTTGCTATTGCTGCGGAACTAGATGGCTTTTTCTATGAAGGGAAATATGCCGGGGATTATGTCAAGAAGTAACTATACAGGCAGCCATATATGAAGAGGGGAGCCTGACAACAATGGACCAGAGGGATACTATTCTAAAGTATTTGCGTGAGCAGCCGCTCAAGAACATCACCTTGCTCAAAATGGTGACGTATTTCAGCCATGTGATGAACTGCCACTACGTGGAGTGTCCGGAGGGACGGGGAGTCCTGCTGTTGTTGCCAGCCGAAGCCTATGCTTACGATCATCGAACATACCCGGAAGCTGAGCTTATTGTATTCATGGAATACAGCAGTCCCGCAGTGTTCCCCCATCTTCTTGCCTTGGTGCCAAAAGACGCCAAACTTGTGTTCAAGCTTCAGGACGAGGCTTACTACGCAGTATTGTCCAAGCATTTTTCATTGACCAAAGCCCGGGGATATATCACGTACACTACTCCTGCCAATCTGCATATGTTACCCGCACAGGAGACTGTCCAGTTAGAACTGCTGGATAACCGCCTCTTGCCGTTATGGGAGGGAAATCACTACAGCCTGGAGGAAATACAAGAGTATTTCCGAAGTGGTGCATTCTCTGTATCTATTTTTGAGGGAGAGACACCGCTAAGCACTTGTCTAGCCTTCCGTAATGAAGACCAAGTGTGGGAGATCGGTGCGGTCTATACAGTGGAATCAGCGAGAGGCAAGGGATTAGCGAAGAAGGTCGTGCAAACAGCACTCTTCTATCTTCACCGGGACGGACGAATCCCGCGATATCATGTGCTTGAAACCAACCATACCTCTATCCGGCTTGCCGAGTCGCTCGGACTAGTGCCCTGCATCACCTTGGTACACTGGACCAACTAATCTTCGTACTATTCTTTCCGGCCACTTGTACAAAACTTAGTCATACATAAACAGGAGCAGTCCCATGCTGGGACTACTCCTGTTTTCCTTGCATTTATCCCGGTCAAATTCTCACCAGTAAATTTATCGCGGCCGCCGCCACTGCTTCAGGACCTCAAGCAGACCTGGGAGATCCAGACCATCCAGCGAAAATGCTTTGCGCAGCAGATCATGTGGGATGAACTCGTCGTACTTACCCAGATACGGAGCCTCGTCCGGGGCTAACAGTCCGAGCGGGTCTGCTGTAGCGGCGCTTTCAGCAAGGATTTCTGCTTCCAAGGTTTCGGCATCCGTCTTTCCGGCAACCACCATGTAATAAGGCTCCATTGGCACTATGGAACGAAGGTTAAGCTTGCCTTTTAGGTTGTTCTTCAACAGTCGTTCAAGGGTACGGAACTGCCGGCTGCCGGCCCATGGCAGGATGAACATCGAATCCCCGCCAGCCGGGAGCACCGAGCGCTCCAGCAGGCCGCTTTCCTTGGCCAGACGGCGTGCTCGTTCCAGTCTGGCTGCCGCACTAGGTGCCAAATATGGATACAGCGCCGTATCCCCCAGCACCTCCCGGATCTTGGTCATGATCCGGGTATGCACATCACCGCCGGCACCGAGCCAGAGCGTGTCCACCTTGCCGCGTGAAGTTTTGACATACACCGCTTTGTGCCGATTGTCTACCTCCTCTACCTTCCACAGTTTTCCAGCGAGTGTGAAGCAGTACCCCGGCGGCGGCACCGTCGTAATGGAGCCGATCTCTTCCGTTCCGTTATAGACGACATGCTCTTCATCATCCTTGAATACTGCGTAGAAACGGAAGTTGTTGACGATTTTCTCACCAGCCAGCCCAATCAGCAGGCTGCCCTCTTCCATCTTTTCGATCTGCCCCATACCCAGCAAGTAGGTTAGAAAGTCATCATAATCCTCCGGAGCAACCTCCCTGAAGGATGGCAGACTCAGCACCGCTTCCTTTAGGTCATCCGGCTCAGCCTCACCCATGCTCTTCAAAATGCTCATCGTCTGATGATATAACAGCCCTACCGGCAGCTTCCGCACCGCCAGCGGCTCCACCCATTTCTCCCGCACGTACAGCTCGATTACAGCGATGGCCCGCAGCAGGCTCCAGGGCATACGGGCGGGCAGCTGTGCCTCTTCGTCCTCTTCTTCAGGCGTGACGAATATCATCTCGGAGGCGGCGTCGCCCCGCCGACCGGAACGCCCCAGCCGCTGCACAAAGCTCGCGCAGCTGTAAGGCGCACCGAGCTGGATTACCCGCTCCAGCTCGCCCAGGTCAATACCAAGCTCCAGGGTCAAGGTTGCGGCGGCCACCGCCGGGCCCGGACCCTGTCTGAGCGCTGCTTCGGTCTCCTCCCGAAGCAGCGCTGAAATACTGCCATGGTGAACGTGAAAAACATCCCGTTCCCCCCGCTTCGCGGCGATCCGCCGCATCTCCAGAATCGCCGATTCAGCATCGGTACGGCTGTTGGTGAAGATCAGCGCTTTCTTCAGATGGGTGTAGTCGTAGATGTAATCAAAATACGACTGCCGAGCCAGCTCAAGCTGCTCGGCCCCCTTCTCGTCCCTGGCGTCCGGGAACGAGAAATGCTCGACGCTTAGGCGGAGCTTCCGCCCGCCCTGCGGCGCCGAGATCTCGACCGGCTGGCGGGTTCCCGCCGCCAGCCACTTCGTCACGGACTCGTAGTCGCTGAGCGTCGCCGAGAGTCCGATCCTCCGCGGCGAACAGCCTGCCATGCGCGAAATTCGCGCCAGCTGGCTGAGGACCTGGATGCCGCGATCGCCGCCCATAAACGCATGCACTTCATCAATAACGATGAAGCGCAGATCATTGAACAAGGCCGGAATAGCATTCGGCCGGTTCATCAGTAGCCCTTCCAGCGATTCGGGGGTAATCTGGAGCACACCGGACGGCTTTTGCATCAGCTTCGTCTTCTCAGCCTGGGGAACGTCTCCATGCCAATGCCACACCGGGATGCCGCCCTCACGCAGCAGGTCGTTCAACCTTGTAAATTGATCGTTGATCAACGCTTTGAGCGGCGCGATATATAAAATCCCAACAGAATCTGAGGGACGCTCGTACAACTCGGTCAGTGCCGGAAAGAAAGCCGCCTCCGTTTTGCCCGATGCTGTACCAGAAGCAATCAGCAAATGATTCGGCGTTTCGAACAGTACCCGGCAGGCGTCAACCTGAGCTTCGCGCAGAGTCTCCCAACGATTTTTATATATAAATTCCTTAATAAATGGAGCCAGCCGATAAAAAGGGTTCTCGCTCATAGCTCAAACTCCGCTAATAACGAATCCATCTCGCTTTGCTCGGTCTCGTCACCCTTAGCCTTCGTTTCACCCACCAGCTTCTCAAAGGACAGCTCCGGATGCTGGTGCAGCGAATGCAGCAGATCCATGAAGTCACGTACGATCTCCCGTGGTGTCAACAGCTCGTCCGCACCTAGTCTGCCGACGGCTTCCTCCATGAAGTGTACAAGTTGCTCCCGGCTCAGCGTCGACTCATATCCGTAATGCAGGGCATGAATATCGCGCAGCCGCTCCAGCAGAACAAGGATCTCTTCCGGTGAAAGCATCTCCAGACCGATGATCGGCCCAGTAAAGGTGTTCAGCCCTGTTGCGGCATACCGCCCAGCCACGAGCCGGGAACGCAGAGCCTCATAGCTGAACAAACCCCGCCGGCCGTCCTCAACGAATTGTGGGGTCCCGCCAAGGAAAATCCCCAGATGCTCCGCCTTCCCCTGCATCGTATCATTGAACATCGTGAGCAGCTTCTCATAATTGCTCTGCCGTGAAATACTATTCGTAATCTTGTACAAGTTGACACCCTCGTCAATAAAGAGAAGCAGCCCCTTGTACCCGATAGCCGCTGTGAATTCCGCCCACAGCTTCATGTAGTCGTACCAGTTGTCGTCGTCAATGATGACACCAACACCGAGCGCTTTTCTTGCTTCGGTCTTTGTAGCGAATTCACCGCGCAGCCAGCGGAGTGCGTCCTGCTTCAGATCATCATCGGCCAGCTTATGGCCATTCCAGTAGGAAGCTAGTATCTTGGCAAAATCAAAGCCGTGGACCAGCCCCCTCATCTCGGAAGCCACAGCATAAATCTGCTTCTCCACAGCTTCGCCAAGACCGGCATGCTCAGGGCCGTAGCCCTGTTCCCGCATCACAGTCTGCTGAAGCGAGAGAATCCACTTCTGCAGCACAATCTCCAGCGCGCCACCATCCGGCCGGGTGCGGGTCGATAAATGGCTCATCAGCTCACGATAGGTAGCCAAACCCTGTCCTTTTGTTCCGACCAGGCGCCGTTCCGGGGAGAGGTCAGCATCTGCTACAACAAAATCCCGATCCATCGCGTAATTGCGGATCATTTGCAGTAAAAAGCTTTTGCCGCTACCAAACTTGCCCGTGATCAGCTTGAAGGCGGCACCGCCTTCAGCAATGTTATCCATATCACGCAGGATCGCTTCGATCTCCGGCCTGCGGCCAACGGCAATATGCTCCAGCCCGATCCGTGGCACAACCCCTGCGGTCAGAGAGTTGACGAGTGCCGTCGTCATCCGTTTCGGTATTTTCAGCTCATTCATCCAGTGATTCACCTCTTCAAATATGAAAGCATAGGCACATACTCAGCCATAACCTCTTCTCCATCGATCAGTAGATCGCCAAGCATGTCCATCGCGATATCGTTAATTTCGTCCATTAGCAGTTCAGCCATTGTTCCATTCGCCGCGGCCAGCTTTTGCACCTCGTTCCAACCATCGTCACCGGCCAAGGCCAGCGCTGCATTCCGCTGGAGAGGTGTTAATGCCGCAGCAAAAGACACCCATTCCGAATCATCGGCTGTCTCTTCAAGTCGCAAGGTTCCCTCTTCCGGGGCAGCCTTACTTACAGGATTTATTATGTGATCGGGTGCAGTAAAACCAGCAGTGACCGAAGCTTCATGATCGTTCCCGGTCTTATCACTCAGATCATTGCTCTCGTATTCATGTAACTTAGCACTCTGGTCATAACCCTCGTCCACATTCGCCTTAACGATCTTCGACCCGTCATTAATCTTCTCGCTGCCTTCCAGAACTTTCTTGTGGGCATCTACTACCCCCGGCTCAGACCAGTCTACAGCCTCTACCTCTTCAGTATACCCCAAATCCTGGACGGTGAGCAGAGTGCGCACAACGTCAGAGTCTGCCTGAAGCCGTTCCAGCTTCTCTGCGTCAATGACAACTGCGGGTCCCATTTCTTCCTGCTGGGCTCTATGAAACTCCCGCTGAAGGTACTGGGAGACCAACTCTTCCATGTCAGCATCCAGCTTCACACCCTTCAACCTGCCCCGGAAGCCCATCAGCTCACGCAGTTTGTTCTCAGTTAACCGGAACAGACGTGTTACAAGACTACGCAGCGGAAGAGACTTGCTGATCCGAACCACCGGAACGAGCACGGAGTAACCGTACAGTGAAATATCATATACCGCACTGCGGAACAGATAGCGTTCTCTTAGCACTGGCGCCCCAGGGGGGAACATTTCCACCAGCGACTGTCCATGCTTGCGCATCACATAGGCATCGATTAATGATACAACCTTGGGGATATATAATTCAGCAGCTTCCTGGCCTTCGCCGGTGAAGAACTTGGACTTGCTGATGTCATAGTCTGACATGAAGGTAAGCACAGCAAAGCTCAACTGTTCCCTGGCCGAAGAGAGACAGCGCATTAGTTCCAGTTCGGCAAGGTCTCCTGCCAGTCCCCGGGAACGGGCTACAATCAGCGACAGTGGAATCTCCAGTTTATGTACGAAGGAAAAATCAGCAATCCAGCCACCCATATACTGATCCAGTCGCTTGAACTTATCCCGATACGCTTCCCATATTCGGCATAACTGCGCATATCCATCTTGCGGATCATCCCAGCCAACACCATTAATCAATTCATACACATGCAGAAAGACATAAGATAAATCCGTAGCCGGATATCTTCCCTCACGGACTTCACCGCGCCAGAAGAAATACCATTTGCTCTGTGCCCCCGTCATATGACCATAATTCGGCCAATAGCTCTTGAACGGCACGAAGAGTGCCGCGTCTCCCTTAACCTCTGCAAGTTGCCTTGCCCGCTGCACGAATTCACTCTCTGTCGTGGTCACTGGCTCCTCAGTTTCTGCATCCCAAAGCTGCAGTTGTTCGGCAGTCTCCGGCAATTTCTGTTTTTTCTCCTTCGAGGCAGAGCGCTGCGGCTTCGTCACGGCAGATCGTTCCGGTACAGAGGCCGCTGCCGCTGAGGCATCCCGTGGTGGAATAGCTATATTCTGCTCCGTGCTTTCCCATACCCATTCCGAGAAATGCGGCTTCTTTCCGTTGCTCATATGATCTCCTCCCTCCTCTTGCCTTGGCTAATATTAGAAAAAACGGCCCTGTTCACTATCGTGAAAGAACCGTCTCCATGCGTACTCAAGGTCTTCTTGCAATGCGCTTAGCGCATCCTGCTTTAATCCAGCTCTATTCCTTTGGTTTCTTTACCTAGCAACAACACCGCAACAGCACCTACGATGATGGTTGCGAAGAACAGCATAAAGATAGAGCTGATCTCCACGGATCGTGCTACCAGCATCCCGACCAGCAGCGGGGCGATAATCCCCCCGATCCGTCCAAAGGAAGTTGCTAAACCTGCTCCTGTCGAACGAATAGACGTTGGATACAGCTCCGGCGTGTAAGCATACATGCCGCCCCAAGCGCCAAGGTTAAAGAATGATAGGCAAATACCCGCTGCCATCAACATTCCTTCCGTAGTAGCATTGCCGAACCAGGCAGCACTGACTGCCGTAAACAGCAGATAAATCACCAGTACGAACTTACGGCCGAATTTCTCAATAAAGTAAGCGGCAGTGAAATAGCCAGGCAATTGAGCCAAGGTCATGATCAGGACATACTCGAAGCTTTTGACCAGACTAAAGCCCTTAAGCACCATAACAGTAGGCAGCCACAGGAACATACCGTAATAAGAGAAGACGACTGTAAACCATAAGATCCAGAGCATGATCGTCGAACGACGATATTCCGAGGACCAGACTGTAGCGATACGGTTCTTCAGAGAGACCGGAGCTTTCTTGATTTCTGCAAAGCGCGGAGAGTCATCAATCGCCCGGCGAAGATAAAGAGCATAGAGCGCCGGAACGGCCCCAATTGCAAAGGCTACACGCCAACCGTAATCAGGAATTACGAAGAAGGCAATCAGTGCAGAAAGAATCCAGCCTAGTGCCCAGAAGCTCTCCAGCAGCACTACGGCACGGCCTCTCTCCTTAGCTGGCATACTCTCCGATACCAAAGTAGAGGCTACCGGCAGCTCCCCGCCAAGCCCAAATCCGGCAACGAACCGGAGAACACACAGGATAGTAAATCCGGTGGCAAAAGCGGACAGTCCGCTCGCCGCAGAGAAAATCAACAATGTCCACAAAAGCACCGATTTACGTCCAAAGCGGTCCGCCAAAATTCCCGCTGCCGCTGCTCCGACAGCCATTCCAATAGAGTTAATACTAGTTAATAATCCAATCTGCTCCGGCCCGAGCTTCCATTCCTTAGCCAATGCCGCAACGACAAAAGAAATCATCCCCACGTCCATCGCGTCGAACATCCAGCTTAGCCCCGCGCTGAACAGTAGCTTTCGTTGCTTCGGATTCCGCAGCAGCGTCATTTGATTCACGTTCAAGTCCCCACTTTCTAAGCCTCTCGACTGTTAAATCTTACCCTGATTATTGCTCATACACATTTTAGAATCGAAGTGTTCAAAAATCAAGGAATAACACCGCATTAAAATACTGTTTGGCCAGCGATTGGAAGTAACAGGTCTGTACAGAAATAGCGGCTACCAGCAGCGCATTCTGCACCATTTCCCGCTGGGCCTTGCTTAGATGATTCAACCGGGTCAGGATGCCTTCTGTTGCTCTGGCGAGCGAGCTGTCCTTCCAGGTATTCTTATGCAGGTCGCGTCCACCGATTCTTTGGGTATGCAGTACAGGGTTACTCTTGATCTCTTCAAAAAGACCGGCATAGGAAGAGTACATCTGCGCAGGCTCAATGAGATCATCATCATCGCGCTCCGGCTTCAGAAATAGCAGCTGAAAAAGCTGACGAATACTCTCAAAATCAAGTGCCGACTTCAAATCATCTATCATAAACAGCAGCGCTGCCTGGTTAAATGAATACTTCTTCCCTGCTTGTGGAGAACCCAAATATTCCTTGAAGTCGCGCTTCACCCAGTTCTGCATCGCTGTAACCGAAAGGTTCGAATACTCAACCAGATGACCCAGTGCTGCGATCTCACCAAGAGATAAGCCCTTAACGGCCCCTCCTTTGATGATCTTATGCAGGATAGGCGGAATGTCGGTAGACAAAAAGGCCGGCAGCGTCGTGCCGGTCCGGACCTCATCATGATGAAATTTAGTCCAGGCTTCCTGCAGGATATTCAGCGGTTTCTGCGATGAAACACCGGTGAGCGAGAGCAGAAGACAGGACATTTCGATACGGGTCAATGTGAATGACTCCATGTCAGTATCCCTCCTTGTTTCCCTTCAGAAATAATGTAAATCACTTACATTTGATATTTCAGCGAAAAGTTCGTAAAATTGGTTCATAAGAACTCATAATATGAGTATAACCTATTTAAGGAACGAAAGGGATGGTAAAGATTATATGGGTATAGGACTTAGTTTGACGTTGGTGGCTATTTTGATTATTTTCACCGCTTTTTTTGTAGCAACGGAATTTGCAATGGTAAGACTGAGAGGCAGCCAGATCAGCCAAATGGTGATTGAGGGACGCAAGAATGCTCTCGCCGTACAAAAGGTCGCTGCCAATCTTGACGGATATTTGTCCGCCTGTCAGCTCGGGATTACAATCACCGCACTGGGTATCGGGGCACTCGCAGAACCTGCTTTTGAGCATCTGCTGTTCCCAATATTCCACTGGCTCGGTCTCAGTGAGAGTGTGAGTAAACCGCTTGCCTTTGCACTCGCCTTCTTGGTGGCGACATTCCTGCACGTCGTTGTCGGCGAACTTGCGCCAAAGACTGCTGCTATTAATGTTCCGGAGAAAATTGCACAAATTACAGCCCCACTGATTATTTGGTTCTACAGAATTTTGTACCCGTTGATTTGGCTCATGAACGGTTCCGCTAATCTTTTGGTCCGTTTGTTCGGTATGAAGCCGGCCAGCGAACATGGCGACGCCCATTCGGAGGAAGAGATTCGTCTTATCCTCTCGGAGAGCTACGAAAGTGGCAAGATCAACAAAGCAGAATACGGTTATGTTAACCGGATCTTCGCTTTTGACGAAATGTTAGCCCGTGAGATCATGGTTCCCCGGACAGATATGGTGTGCTTGTTCACCAATCATTCTCTGCTGGAGAATTTGGATATTATCCGTAAGGAACAGTATACCCGTTTTCCTGTGGCGGAAGGCAATAAGGATAATATTATCGGTATGATCAATACGAAGCAGCTTTTCTTACAGTATGATAATAATCCTGACTTTGACTTTAAGGGTCTCATTCAGCCAGTGCTGACTGTGTCCGAAGTCACTCCGGTCAAGACGCTTCTGACTCGTATGCAGGTCGAACGTGTGCATATTGCGCTTCTGCTTGATGAATACGGCGGTACTTCCGGACTTATCACGATCGAGGATATTCTTGAGGAGATTGTCGGGGAGATTCGCGATGAATTCGACGGTGACGAACGCAAGAATGTGGAAAAGCTGTCTGACAATGACTATCTGTTCGACGGTAAGGTCTCTCTCCTGGAAGTAAAAGAGATTACGGGTATCGACTTCGGTTATGAAGAAGTAACTACCATTGGAGGCTGGCTCTACAGTCACTTGAACGATCCCGCTGTTGGTAAAAGTGTGGCATTAGAACATGCGACCCTGATTGTACGGGAGATGAACAAACACCGGATTCGTAAGGTGGAGATCATCATTGAGACACCATCGTCTGAGGAACAAGAGTCATTATAATTTATGTAATTAACTATTGATGATATAAAAAGGGTTGGGCAGATCATTCTTCTGCTCAACCCTTTTCCAATTAATTGTTATTATTAATTCACACATTTATTAAAAGCTTGCTCATATAATATTCATCCACCCATTGCCCGTCCACTTTAAGCGATTTCAGCTTGGTTCCCTCAATGGAATAACCGCTCTTTTGATACAACGCCACCGCTTTGTCATTATGGGTCATTACAGTCAGCTCCAGTCGGACAATCCCGTTCTCCACAGCCCAAGAGTCCACTTCCCGGAATAATCCGCCCCCAATGCCGAGGCCCTGATACTGCCGGAGAATACCGATGACAATATAGGCACTATGCCTGTTCCGCCGGACATTCCCTCCTCGCACGGATAGATAGCCAACCAAATTACCCTCTGCTTCAGCCCCGATCAGCACCGAGGTATCTGAAGACGCCACACTCGTGAGCATGTCCATCAGCTGTTCTACCGTGGTCCTTCGTTCGTCTGGCTCAAGCAGCATAAATGAAGATTCCTCATCCAGACGGTGTTGCAGGTTTAGCAGTTCTTCGGCATCGCCGGGATGTAGCACTCTAAGTGTAATCATCATTTTTACTCCTCCTTGAAAATGACGAATGGGTATTACCTATATATTTACAATTCGTTAGAATACACCTTTTTCCTCCTGCGCTTAGTGAAGCTCTGCAGAGTTGTGTTATAATCTGGTCAGCAACTTTCCATTATGAATCGTCAGGAGAATTACATTGGCCAATCTAAACTTAGGCAGTCCTAAACTTACACCACCCAAAATATTATCACTCGGCTTCCTGCTGCTGATCGCAGTTGGGACTACCCTGCTCTGCTTGCCAGCTTCATCAACAACAGGAAGAATTCACTTCATCGATGCCCTGTTCATGGCTACTTCTGCTACCTGTGTAACAGGACTTGCTGTAATCGATACAGGAACACAACTGACCACATTCGGACAGATTGTTCTACTGGTGCTGTTTCAATTCGGTGGATTGGGATTCGTTACCATGGCAACTCTGATTACGCTGGTGCTGAATAAGCGCATTTCCCTGAAGGAACGACTGTTGCTGCAAGAATCCATGAATCAGAACTCCATGCAGGGCATTGTGCTTCTCATCCGCAGAGTCCTTCTCTACTCACTCGTGATTCAACTGTCTGGTGCTGTTCTGCTGGCTGCTCGGTTTATGCTGGATATGCCAATAGGAAAAGCTGTATATTACGGGATCTTCCATAGCATTTCGATCTTTAACAATGCAGGCTTTGATCTCTTCGGGGATATCCACGGTCCGTTCAGTGGGCTGACCAGGTATGTAGAAGATCCTATAGTCAATATTATCTCGATGCTGCTCATTTTCCTGGGCGGGATTGGATTTATCGTCATGGCTGATGTGATAGACTTCCGCAAGCGCAGACGCCTTACGCTGCACTCCAAGGTTGTATTGACCACTTCTGCTGTGTTAATTGGGCTTGGGGCAGTGATCTTTTTCGGGCTGGAACTGAACCATACCCTGAAGCCACTTCATGCGGGCGGGAAGGTGATGGCCTCATTTCTTCAAGCCATAACACCACGTTCAGGCGGGGTGACTACCATCGATATTCCGCTGCTGCGGGAGTCCACGCATTTTCTGCTGATTCTCCTGATGTTTATCGGTGCGGCTCCGGGATCAACAGGCGGTGGGATCAAGATTACGACATTTGCGATCCTAGCCAGTGCCGTATATGCCCGCTTGCGGGGAAGAGAGGATATCATTATGTTCCGCCACCGTATCTCCAAAGACAATGTCTACCGTGCGATTACCATGACCCTGCTATCCCTGATGCTTGTGGTTATGGCAACGATGCTGCTGTCCGTGACAGAGCAAGCGAGCTTCTTAGCTGTCCTGTTTGAGGCGGTATCGGCGTTTGGCACTTCTGGCATCACGATGGGTCTTACCCCTGAGTTAACCACGATCGGCAAAATGCTCATCATTATCCTGATGTTCGTTGGACGGATCGGACCACTCACACTCGCCTACGCCTTGAAGCCGAAGAAGAGTAAAGAATTGTACCGTTATCCTGAAGGCAACATTACTATTGGTTAAAAAATATAAGTGCTAACTTGCGGATGCGGCGCAAATAGAATAGATAACTGCGCCTGCATCCAAGTTATGACTTTACTCTTCCTATACTTCCTGAACTTCGATAGCTGCATCTAACAGCTGATTGAAGATTTCATCGTTCTCTTCCAGCAAGGTATCCGTCTGAAGGAATTGCTCTTCACTTCCCGGCTCTCCGGCAAAGCTGAGGCTGTAATCCCACTCGCTCCCCTTCTTACTATAAAACGTAATCTCATACGAAGAAGTATGGTTCTCCAATGTAAACACCGTTCTCCCTACAAAACTTCCATCCTCGCTGCGGCGCATTTCCGCGCTTACAATCTCAGCTGTCATCCTAATAAACACCCTTTCCAATGATTGTTGCTTCACTACACCAGTATAACATTGAAATGAAAGCAAATCCCGCCTTCGCTTGGCATAATTGACTTTTTTCATCCGGCGGTTAATAATTTAAGACAACCCTTGTAAAGCATTAGATTAAAGGTAAATGGAGGAAATCTACATGAGCGATTTTCAAACAAAGCTTAACAAATATGCCGAGCTTGCAGTCAAGATTGGTGTCAACATTCAACCAGGGCAGGCCTTGGTTATTAACGCTCCCATCACCGCAGCGGAATTCGTCCGTCTCGTGGCCGAAAAGGCTTATGGCGTAGGTGCAAGCCTGGTCAAGGTTAACTGGAGTGATGAGAGCATTACCCGTCAGACTTTTGAGCATGCTGCACCTGAGACCTTTACGAAGGCTCCAACCTGGTATGCCGGTGAAATGACCGAGTTTGCTGAGAACGGCGCAGCCGTGATGGCAGTCATCTCCGAGAACCCGGACGCGCTGAAAGGCATTGATCCGGAACGTATTGCTAATTTCCAGAAAACACGCGGTGCTGCACTGGCCAAATACCGTGCTTACCAGATGTCGGATAAGATTAGCTGGAACGTTATTGCCGTTCCTTCCCAGCCATGGGCAGACAAAGTGTTCCCAGAGCTGCCAGCAGAAGAACGCGTAGCACAGCTGTGGGAAGCTATTTTCCATACAGTACGTATTGACCAGGAAAATCCAATTGCCGCTTGGCATGAGCATCTGAACAATCTGGAGAACAAAGCAAATGTGCTAAATGCCAAAAAATATAAGAAACTGCATTACATAGCACCTGGTACCGACCTGACCATCGAGCTTCCAAAAGGTCATCTGTGGGCTCAGGGTGACAGCATCAACGCGAAAGGTCACAGCTTCGTCGCCAATCTGCCTACCGAAGAGGTCTTTACAGCTCCACTTAAGACTGGTGTGAACGGAGTCGTTAGCAGTACGAAACCTCTTAGCCATGGAGGCAACATTATTGACAACTTCTCTCTGACTTTTGAGAACGGCAAGATTGTTAGCGTAAGCGCGGAGAAGGGTCAAGACTCCCTTGAACATCTAATCAGCATGGATGAAGGCGCCAAATATCTCGGAGAAGTGGCATTGGTTCCCCATCACTCTCCAATTTCTGAATCCAATATCCTCTACTACAATACTTTGTTTGACGAGAATGCCTCTAACCACTTGGCGATCGGCATGGCTTATGCCTTCTGTCTGGAAGGCGGCAAAGAGATGGACGAAGAACAACAAATTGCTCACGGACTGAACTCCAGTGTTACGCATGTCGACTTCATGATCGGCTCTGGCGAGATGGACATTTATGGAATATCTGAAGACGGCACTCGGGAACCTGTATTCCTTAAAGGTAACTGGGCTTTTTAAAAGAATTTAAAGGATAAGGGGACAGGATGTCATGTTGAGTTTCAAACAAAAGCTGGAGAATTACGCACTGCTAGCTGTAAAAATCGGGGTGAATATCCAGCCGGGACAAACGCTGGTCGTTAATGCCGATATCACCTCGGCAGAATTGGTGCGCCTCGTCGTACGCAACGCTTATGAAGCTGGAGCCCAGTTGGTAAAGGTCAATTACAGCGACGAGGTAGTTACTCGTACCCGTTATGATCTGGCACCATCGGAATCCTTCCTTGTGCCTCCAAAATGGCAGGCCGATGAGCTGGAGGATCTCGCCAAGAACGGCGCAGCATTCCTGAATATCATCTCTGTAGACCCGGACTTGCTGGCTGGAGTAGATTCTGAGCGTATTGCCAACAACCAGCGGACGAGCGGGCAGGCGATGGCGGCGTACCGTGAAATGCTGATGAACAATTTTGCAAGCTGGAGCATAGTGGCCTTCCCATCCCCTTCTTGGGCGGCGAAGGTGTTCCCTGAAGCGCCTGCGGATCAGCAAGTCGACTTATTATGGGAAGCCTTCTTCAAAGCAGTGCGTGCCGATCAGGAGAATCCGGTTGAAGCATGGACCCTGCATCTGGACGGTTTGAAAGATCGTTGTACATTCCTTAATGATCGCAAGTACCGCAAGCTGCACTACACTGCACCGGGAACAGATCTAACCATCGAACTGCCGGAAGGGCATATCTGGTGTCAGGCTGGCGCAGTGAATGGACGCGGAGTGCCGTTCCTGGCCAATATTCCTACTGAAGAAGTGTTCACCGCTCCTTTGAAGACTGGTGTTAACGGTACAGTGAGCAGCACGAAACCTCTCAGCTACGGCGGCAATATTATCGATAACTTTACACTGACACTTGAGAATGGCAAGGTCATTGATTTCACGGCCGAAAAAGGCCAAGAAACGCTTGCTGCGCTATTAGCAATGGATGAAGGTGCCTCCTACCTCGGTGAAGTGGCACTTGTACCATTCCATTCCCCGATCTCAGAGAGCGGTATTCTGTATTACACGACCCTCTATGACGAGAATGCTTCCTGCCATCTGGCTTTGGGCGCAGCTTATGCCTTTACCTTACAAGATGGAATCAAGATGACGAAGGAAGAACTGTCTGCTAGAGGTATGAATCAAAGTCTAACCCACGTCGATTTCATGATGGGTTCTCCGGAAATGAATATTGACGGAATTACGGATGACGGCAATGCCGAGCCGATTTTCCGTAACGGCAACTGGGCATAATCGCTTTTTGCACAGATCGCTTTTTGCGCAGGATAATAAAAGCCAGTCAGACACAAATTTGTGTCCGGCTGGCTTTTTATTGTGCTTTTTCACCCTTATGATGTAAATTTCAGATAATCAATGGGTTCATTCTTAGGGGCAAAGGTTGGCCTTGCGTGTGCGGTAAGGCCCTCCCAAATGATGGCGAACCACCCAGTGTCAAGAACTTTTTTCGGTTAAAAGCCCATAAATAACTTAATTTTTAATATTTGTTCAAATTATAGACACATATTTGTTGAAATTAGTTCACAGATATGTCACAATACAGTTAAGGCTTCAACATCCAAGGAGGAGATTATCATGATGAGAGACCCGCTGTCTGAAGACTTCGAAGCGAAGGAACAAGAACAGGCCCTGGTTCAAGAATCTGTCGATCCACGTATCACTGCCTCCAATGCCATCAAGTACACAGCTTATGTCATGTTGTTGTTCGGATTACTGTATTTCCTTGCAGCTTATCTGGGCCCTATGCTGTAATGAAGCAGTCTTTAAGTTTTTCTATAGAAAGCGCTTACGGCTAATAATGTTTCCGAAATGGAGCGTTACTAGCCGTTTTTTACGTATACGGTGAGTCCTAAGGTGCTTTTCACCAAGACATTGTTTTGTTCATCCAGGCTATTGCCGCCGGTGTCCAGGCCTCCGCCATTCTGGAATGTAGCCACTGGATAGCCTCTTCCCGATTGCCTTTAAAAGGAGCAATTCCGTTCTCCTCCATCCAATGAGCAACTGTTTCATACGAGGTGCTGTTCCAGCCATTCTTCTCCCCTTCTGCGTTCACTCGTTCCTTTACTCCCGAAATCACAATGTCCAGAGATCCTTGAAGCTCGGTAACTGCGTTATCAAAAGAGGTCTTGTTCTCCTTAGCCTTCATTCCCGCATCAGCCCGCAGCTTGCGTGTCTCGATCCCCTGCTGCTCCCGTATAATCTGGAGCAGCTTCAGCGCCTCTCTACTGGATAGTCCATTGTTATAACGTTCTTCCAGCGGCAAACCGCTGCCGGCGGCAGCCACATAAGCGGGGAACCACTCGCGAGAGACCAACACGGCTTTCTTCTTGATGAACTTCCCATAGCCTGCCAATCCTTCGCCCGGAAATTTCACCCGCCACTTCCAGGGGTCAAGCTCAGTGTCGCTATGCCAGTTCTCGGTCTTAGTAACACCATTCAAGGAAGGATGCTCGGGGATCAAGAAAGCCAAAGGCAGGATCCCCACCTTTTTCAGCAAATCTGTCGCATCTTCAAATGTTGTAATCATGGAATGATCCTCGGCGTTTTCCATTTCATATGCTCCTTTTACATGTACGTGTCTGATAGGGGCTCGTTATCTAGCTTCATGCTTACCTGGAATGTCCATCTGTCCGATCCCAGTGATGAACGCAGTAATGAGGCGGGACAGACTGACGCTAGAATCCAGCGGCATCCCAAAGCCGCCCTCCTGCTCAATGGAAGCAAAGCCATGAAGGATGCTGCGAAGACCACGCACGGCATGTATCTCGCCTTCCTTACCCAAATTATAACCCTGCAACAGATTAATAATCAGGGATAAAATACGCTCGCTAGCCGTTACAAGCTCGGCGTTATTCGGATCCGGTGAGGACAGCGTCGTTTTATACAGCCCCGGACGGCTTCTTGCAAACTCAACATAGGCGCGGCCCATCGCCTGAATCGCATCGTCACCGCTTACCCCCTCAGCTGCAGAGGCAACCGCCGTATATAGCTCCCCCAGTCCATAGATGGCCAATTGGGTCCGTAGACCCTGTAATCCATGGATATGATTATACAGTGAAGGCGACCTAACACCCAGTCTGGCTGCCAGCCGTGCCAGCGTTACCTCTTCAATGCCCTCCTCATCGGCAATCTCTGCTGCTGCCCGCACGAGAATATCGACATCCAATCCTGCTCTTGGAGACATACGCTTACCCCTTTCTTAGTGACTTTTCTGCCCGATGAATTGCCTGCTGAAGCCCACTGGCCGGATCTTTCAGCCAGTTACCATGCCCAGCAGCAATGAGAGTGGGCTTGAGCTGTAACAGCTTGCGGGCACTCGAAAGTGCTATCTCCTTATGCCAGGTGGCCAGCGCCGGGAACGGAAACAGTGGCACTATTGTTCCTGCTACGACAAACCCCCTGAACATCTGTACCGCATCACCGACGATAACAGCACCGCTACGCTGATCGATGAAAGACATTGAACCCGGGGTATGACCTGGTGTGCTGATTGCTTGTAGCGAGCCAATGATATCCCCTTCCCGCAGCAGAACATCAGGTTTGGTGGTGATCTTCTTGGGCACACTTCCCTTGATCGGGGTCTGCGGCTCATCAGCCCGGAGTGAGCGGTCTCCTCGGAGTAAGGCAGCATCCCGCTCCGAGATGTATACCTTAGCATCTGTATAATGTTTCGCTACCTCATCCAGCGCGCCGACATGGTCATCATGAGCATGGGTCAATATAATGCGGTTGATCTTCTTCCCCAGCTTCTCCGCTGTACCAATGATCCCTTTAGCACTAAACGGCATTGCTGCATCAATCAGTGTCAATCCGTCTTCTTCTTCGATCAAATAGCAATTCACCGGAAAAAAGGATGGCATCCAGGTCAATTGTAGCAAATGTCCCTCTTGTAATACTCTCATGTGCATTCCTCCCTAAAACTAATATCATTAGTTATAATATAAACTAATATGATTAGTTTTTCAAGAACAAACATAAATCCCTGGAAAACGGCAAAGATTTGCCGCTTCGCTTCCCGCAAGCTAATCGACATCGTCAGCTGCGTTGGGCATCGTGGGCTTCGTTGAGCTTTGTTGAGCTACGTTGAGTTACGTTGAGCTACGTTGAGCTACGTTGAGCTACGTTGAGCTTCGTTGAGCTGCGTTGGACGTCTTCTGATGATTATCATTGACAATATTTTGAATATCTTTTATATTTTTGATTGTCATGAATGTCAACGAAAATGAGGGATACACAACATGTCACCTCGCACGAAAGAACAAAATGAAGAGATTCGTAAACAGCGGTCACAAGAGATTTTGCAGGCAGCCATTCATGTTTATGCGGAAAAAGGTTATGTGGCTGCTGAGATCGGTGAAGTAGCGGAACGGGCGGGTCTGGCGCGAGGACTGGTTTACCACTATTTCAAAAGCAAACAAAACTTGTTTCGTGAGCTCTACGAGTACATGATGGACAAGACGCAACGTTTTACAAAGTCCCATTTTGAGCAAGACGGCTCATCACTTGAACTGTTCAGTCAGTATGCGCGGATGGTCTGTAAGCAAGTACTGGAGGAACCTGAGGTGTCCCGCTTTTACATGCGAGTCAGCATGGATGTGCACTATTTCTATACAGATGAACCGTTCTCTCCGTTCGAATGGATGAAAAGCTTCCTACAGCCGATAACCCATGCCGTTGAGCAGGGCATCATCCAAAAAACAATTCGTCAGGGGAATGCCAGCCTCATGGCTATGCAGTTCTGGGGCGCTGTTTCACAAGGGATGAATTATTTAGACAAGCTGCAGCAGGATCTCTTCGCACAAGGGGCTTTGGAGCTTACGATGAAAGAACAGCTAGAGATACTTTTAGAGCAAGTGATTGAGTCGGCTGTAGCGATAGTAAAACCTCAGTAATTTTTTTACCCTTATAATGGACACTCATGATAGTCAAAAAAGGAGCGATTAAATGACATTAGTAGCAGTGAAACAACATGATTTCGATTCATTGAATGATGAACGACTCGGGTGGATATGCATGGAACCAACCTTTCAACAAATTCGCGGAAAAGAGATGTCCGTAAAAACACAAGTGATATCTCAACTCACCAAGGGACAACAGGCCTTGTGTATGTTTAGGGTATTGTACGATCATGCTAAAAACTCGGTCAGTGAGTATTATGCTTGGATATCCATTTTGCTAGATACACCGGGGTATTGGTCTAGTGTGACAGAGGGCCTACATTTCTTCAGCGATACTTCCATGATCTCCCTGCTTGACGAAACCAAAGAGGTTCTTGAAGCAAGAAATCGCAGATTAGGTGTTCAATGGAGTGACGCCACTTTTAAAGACTTGGATCAAGATCATGAACTTTTAGACACTGTTACTCTTTTATTTGAGCGCTTCCTGACGTTGTCTCAAGGGAGTCTACAACAAATTAGCGCATACATTCGCCTAAACCCTCAAGAATTTGTAATAAACAAAAACTAGAAACGTTAGAAAACTTTAAATTGATAGTCAACTAGAACTCCCACATTCATATGGCCTAGGCAAAATAGAAAATAAAGAACCCCCTGTCTGTTTTCAGGGGGTTAACGTTGAACTGATCAATCAATACAATGAATATAGAACGCAATACAGAACGCAATACAATGAATATAGAACGCAATACAGAACGCAATACAAATCAAACATAGCCAAGAAAAGAGAGCGCTTGTTTAAAAAGGATCGAACTAAAATTAACGGCATTTTCGTACCTTAAATCCTCTGCAGCTAACGGTTATTGGAGATTAAGTGCAATTTTGCACCTTAAATCTTCCAGAATAGCCCGTTCGGCGTGCTTTTTCGAAAATTAAGATACAATAATGCCCTTATTTCCCTCATTTGCCTATATCAAAGAAAAATAAGGTACAAAAATGCCGTTAGTTGGGGAGGAGCCCTTCTTTTCCAATATTAAGACGACTGGTGAAAGGGAGCATCCCGTTTCTCGTGGTTAAAATCTGTCGACACTCTATGTTCCAGGTGCTAGCTGTCGTATGGAAAGCTTCCAGCCGAACGCTTTGCGCCTACAGTTCCAAACTTCTCCGTTCGCTCTACTTCACTCTATAGGCATCCGAATAACGGGAACCTCCAAAGTTTCGAACGTGGACTCTGACAATTAATTCTTTTACCACAATTCTACTCCAGGCTTCCACTCTCCGGATAGCTGTCAGCCATCTGCAGCAGCTCTACTGCCTCAGTCCGTGGACGGCTGGCTGGCACGACTTTCTTCTACTCCAGGCTTCCACTCTCCGGATAGCTGTCAACCACCTGCAGCAGCTCTGCTGCCTCAGTCCGTGGACGGCTGGCTGGCACGACTTCCGGGTAACCGGCGTGGACCATTGCTACGATCTTCTCGCCTGGCTTCACACCAAGTTTGTTCCGGAATTCAGGTGCGTAGATGTAAGGGTCCGTCTTCCAGATCGTGCCCACGCCCTTCTCCCACGCTGCCAGCTGGAAGTTCTGTACTAAGGCAGAGACTGCACCATAATCATCATCCCATTCCCGCTGGCGCGGATCTTCTGGCATAACAACAATAATGGTTAACGGAATGTTGGAGAGGTATTCTTTACGTTTAGCCGCAAAGTCAGGATCAGCCGCCCCACGCTTGATCAAAGAAAAAGCTGCATCGCCGAGAAACTTCGCCCCTTCTCCCTTAAACGCGATGAAACGCCATGGTTCACGCAGTCCATGGTTTGGAGCCCATACTGCAACATTCAGTAGTTCTTCGAGCAGCCCTTCCGGAAGTGGGTCGGATTTGAATTGTTTAATCGAGCGGCGTTCCTTGATTATGGCAGCAATGCTATTTGCAGATGTCGATTGTGATTCCGTCATAAATAGTTCCTCCTGGTCAAAATATTATTGAGAATGATTATCAATTAATCATACATGATCCTTGCTTACTTTGCAAATAACCTTGCTTCATAACCCTCTCCCCTAGCGGCATAACAAAAAAACACCGCTCGGGAAGAGCAGTGTTTTCCACTTCATAATAATCAGCCAAAACGGCCCATAATGTATTCCTGTGTCATTTGATTCTCAGGGTTGGAGAAGACTTTCTCCGTCTTATCATGTTCCACCAAAGAACCTAGGTAGAAGTAAGCGGTGTAATCCGAAATACGTGCAGCCTGCTGCATGTTGTGTGTAACGATAACAATCCGCAGATCCTCTCTCAACTCTTTGATCAATTCCTCAACCTTACCTGTAGATACCGGGTCCAATGCAGAAGCTGGTTCATCCAGCAGCAGGATTTGTGGATTTACAGACAATGCCCGTGCGATACAGAGACGCTGCTGTTGACCACCCGATAGTGCCAGGGCTGAATCCTTCAGACGATCTTTTACTTCATCCCACAGTGCAGCACGACGGAGACTGCTCTCCACAATCTCATCCAATGCTTGTTTACCTTTGATTCCATGATACTTTGGTCCGAAGGCAATGTTGTCATAGATGGATTTGTAGAATGGATTTGGCTTCTGCCACACCATCCCGATTTTTTGCCGCAGCTTGATTACATCTGTACCTGGAGCGTTGATATCTACGCCGTCAATCCAGATGCTGCCTTTGGATGTGGAACCCGAAATCTCGTCATTCATCCGGTTGAGCGAACGAAGAAAGGTGGATTTACCGCAACCCGAAGGACCGATGAGTGCAGTTACCGTGTTTTCCGGAAAAGGCAGGCTGATCCCTTTAACGGCTTCATAAGTCCCATAGAAAATACTCAATTGTTCGGTCTGAAAAGAATTTTTGCTTGCGGTTGCTGTTGCTCCCATCGCTTACTCCTCCTACTATTCTCTGATCTAATTGGTATACCTGCTAGTTCATACGCTTAGAAGCTGTGAGTTTACGGTAAATAAAGCGGCCGAAGTAACGCGCGGCCAGGTTAAAGATCAATACAGTAATAACCAGCACAGCCGAAGCCCCGGCAGCGATTTGAACCGCATCGGGAGCCAAGCCTTCACTATTTATTTTCCAGATGTGCACTGCAAGCGTCTCTGCGGGCCGGAACGGATTCAGCGGTGAGGACGGGCTGAGTGGATTCCAGTTCCCGAAATCAAGACGAGGACTGCTCATTCCTGCGGTGAACATCAGTGCTGCAGCTTCCCCGAACACCCGGCCTGCCGACAGGATCGTTCCTGTAATGATTGTTGGCAAAGCTACAGGGAACAGGACTGAGGTTACAATTTTCCATTTGGACAATCCAAGCGCAAACCCTGCTTCTTTCTGCTGCTTCGGAACCGTTCGGAAGGCCTGCTCCGTAATTCGCACCATTAGCGGCAGGTTGAATACCGTCAAGGCCAGCGCGCCAGATATTAGAGAGAATCCGAGGTTGAAATAGTTCACGATCAGCAAGAGCCCGAACAAACCCACTACGATCGACGGGAATGAAGACAGAACTTCCACGATCAAGCGGATAAATGCGGTAAGCTTGCCGGGACGTGCATACTCCGCCATGAAAATTCCGGCACCAAGACCCAGCGGTACTGTGATCAGAAGGGTTAGGAATAGCAAGAATATGGAGTTAAACAGCTGTGGCCCTACTCCTCCGCCTGCCCGGATCTTCTGAGGTGCAGAGGTCAGGAAATCCCAACTGATGTGACTGATTCCGCGCATCAGTATGTAGCCCAATAGGCCAACCAGGATGCCTACAATAAGTAGAGCGAAAAACACAATAAGCGTGGTAGCGATTTTGTCAGCGGTTCTCGGCTTCAAATTTTATTTCTCCTTTCAAGCAGTCTTACGAGGAAGACGAATACAAATGTCATCAGCATAAGAACCAGTGCCATGCTCCATAGCGCATTATTGTGCGGTGAGCCCATAGTGGTATTGCCCATTCCCAGTGTAATAACACTCGTCAGGGTAGAAGCCGATTCGAACAGCGAGCGTGGAACGAACGGTGCGTTACCTATAACCATTTGTACAGCAAGAGCCTCGCCAAAGGCGCGGGCCATCCCCAGTACTACACCTGTCATAATCGCCGGCAGGGTTGTAGGAATGATGACGCGAGAAATCGTCTGCCACCGGGTAGCTCCAAGCGCAAACGAAGATTCCTTCAAATTTTGCGGTAAAGAAGACAATGCATCTGCAGCCACGCTCGTAATTGTCGGTAGAATCATAACCGATAAGACAAGTGCGCCTGCAGCCACCCCGATGCCCTGGCCCGGAAAGATATTGCGAAGCAGGGGCACAATCACACTTAAGCCCACAAAGCCGTATACCACGGAAGGAATACCGGACAACAGCTCAATAACCGGCTGAAGCAGCTTTTTTCCCCAACCTGGAACGATTTCGGTCATAAACAATGCTGCACAGATACTGAGCGGGCTAGCAATCAGTGCTGCGAGCAAAGTAACTAGGAAAGACCCGGAAATAAACGGAAGTGCACCGAAGGATGGTGTATCCCCGTCCGGCGACCATTTAGTACCAAAGAAGAACTCAGATACGCTTGTTGTCCCGCTAATAAAGGTGGACAGGCCTTTGGACGCCACAAAATACACCATTGATACAATGATGACAATTAATAGCGTTACGCAAAAGGACATATAAGTGCGTCCGATGAAATCTTCTATATGATGCTTTTCAATACGAGATTTGTTTGCTTTCACCTTGAAATGCTCCCTCTTTCTAAAGTGAAAAGAGAGGCAGAAGGATATTCCGCCTCTAATCACATTGAATTTCTACTGAAGAATGCTTGATCGTGATGTTTATTTAGTCGTTACATTACCTTTGACATCACGAGCAACCTGCATTTTGGAAGCCGGGATGTATCCAAGCTCTACTACATCGCCGCTTTGCACTTCGTCAGTCAAGAAGTAATCAAGGAAGGCTTTAACCGTTTCGTTTGGCTCACCATTTGTGTACATGTGCTCGTAAGCCCATACTGGGTATTTACCAGCAATAACGTTGTCTACAGAAGGTTCTACACCGTCATAGCTGAGTGTTGTCAAAGAGTCATCAAGGTAGGACAGTGCAAGGTATCCGATAGCACCTGGTGTTTCGCTAACTAGCTTCTTAACTGTACCGGAGGAATCTTCTTGAATAGATCCTTGAAGGTCTTCAGTCTTCGTTCCCAATGCGAAACTCTCGAAAGTCGCACGTGTTCCGGAGCTGCCTGGACGGTTGATGATTTGGATCTTCTCGTCTTTACCGCCAACTTCTTTCCAGTTCTTTACTTTGCCAGTGAAGATGTCAACCAATTGTTGTTTGGTCAAATCTTTAACACCAACTTCTTTGTTTGTAACTGCTGCAATCGCAACTACGGCTACTTGGTGGTCAACGAGTGCTGCTGCTTTATCAGCGTCAGCGTCTTTCAGCTTCTCTTCTGCGAATACATCAGAGTTACCGATATCTACTTGCTTTTCAGCAACTTGAGTCAAGCCAGTACCGCTACCGCCGCCTTGAACTTGAATGTCTACGCCTTTGTTGCTCTCCATGAATTTCTCTGCAACTTGCTCAACGAGCGGCTGCAATGCTGTCGAACCCGATGCCAGAACCGAACCTTTTAATTCGGTACCGCTTGTTTCTGTTGGTGCGTTTGTTGCTGAAGTGTTACCTCCACCATTATTGGTTGTTGCATTATTTGCTCCGCAAGCCGAAAGTGCCAGTACGCTAGTTAAAGCCAGTGTCATGATCCAAGATTTTCTAAATTGCATTATTGTTTGTCTCCCCCTAAAGTTGTTGTGGAGCAGTTGCTCCCACACGCTTGATCACCACAAAATGCAGTGAAAGCTGACGTCATGTTGTATTGCCTTGGCAGCATTGTGTCGCCTTTGACTCTTCCTATTCTAGGGCTCGTTCGTTAGAGAAAGGTCCTCGTTGTGTAAAATGAAAGATAAAAATAACAACATAATTTGTATAGCAACATAGATATAATCTATAATAAAGAAACAACTGCTTAATATTCACCGTTTTTAACAACATTTTCCCGGGGGAACATCATGAATATTATGAAACTCCACATCGTAGTGTTAATTGAAAAATACAAAAAGGTTACAGAAGTTGCAGCCGAACTTGGGGTCAAACAGCCGACTGTTTCCTTCCATATGAAGAATCTCGAAACCGAACTCGGTACTCCATTGTTTCAATATCGTAGTGGTCGAGTGCTGCTGACAGAAGCAGGTCGTACCTTGTATCAATACGCTGTAAAAATCGTAGCCCTCGCGGCGGACGCCGAGCGCAGTGTCAAACAGTTCTCCTCCCCCTCGCAAGGACAACTAAAGCTGGAATCCAGCTATATTCCTGGCAGCTATGTGCTTCCTAAGGCGATGTCACAGCTCATGCTGGACTTTCCCGGTATAGAGTTATCCATGTCTGTGCATGCAGACCGGGAGCTGAGAGAGCGGCTGCGGGTTCGCGAAACTCCATTGGCGCTGCTGCACACCAGCGAATGTAATGATGATACCTTTCATTTTCAGCGGATCGAACAAGACGAGCCTGTGTTGATATTTGCGCCAGGTCATCCCTTCGAAGAAAGTCCTGAGCTGACCGCAGAACTAGCCGTACGCGAACCTTGGGTACAACATGCTGCCGGTTCCGCTTTGCGCGGGATCGCCGACAAGTGGGCACAGCTCAATAGCGTCCGTCTGTGGAATCGTACCGTACTAGATTCACCGGAGCTTATCAAAAGTCTGGTCAGCGAAGCAGGTGGTGTCGCGATCTATTCCAAAAAGGGAATTCAAAGAGAGGTCGCACAGGACCGCTTGCGTTACGCTCCCCTGCCGGGCATTCAGCCAGAAAAAGGCGGTTTTTTCATCGCTTGGCGCAAGGATCACCTGCTAACTCCGCTGGAAGAAGCGGTTCTGGACTATTTTGCACAGAGGGTGGCGCAATAATACAAAAAAGGGTCCGGCACATGGAAAGCCATGTACCAGACCCTTTCTTCATTTATATAGGAGCAGGTTTATGCCTGCCCTGCTTTTTCCGCAACCAGTGTAAAAGTCTTCGGAATTCCTTTATCATACACATCCGAAGATAAATTAGGCTCCTCCACCAGCATGGTGATGACGAGTCCGCTGGCAGCTGCTGCCGTGACGATTTCACCAAGTGTCCAGCGACGCCAGTGCACCACACTCTTCTTCTCGCCCATTCCGCCCGCTGAGGCAGGCAGGTATTTGGAGTACGATACGATTTTCTCCTCCAGCCCTGTGTCAAAGTAATCGCCGCTCACCTTATGCTTGCGGACCTTTGCCGTAGACCCTTTGGATGAGATTAGCTTCGTAGTTATTGGATGAAAATCACGCAGTACGAACCGCCCACCCGGTGAAAGCAGACGATAGGCTGTATCCATAAAAGGCGCCAGGTCTGTGAAGTAATGGACGATCCCCTGTTCAGCAAACACGATATCATAAGAAGACTCTGCGACTTCCGCCGGAAGATTCAGTACATCCGACACGTGATAGGTTAACTGTACTTCGGCCGCCGAAGCGAGATCCTTGGCATAACGGGCATTAGCTTCGGAGAAGTCGGCCACCGTCACCTCTGCACCAAGCAAAGCGAGCGCAACTGCCTTCATACCGTTGGAACCCATAAGATTTATTATTTTCTTCCCGCTAATCTCGCCAAAGTATGATGAGATCGGGAACAGCTTGACTAACGGATCTTTCGCCAGTTTGGCTGCTGCTTCCGCCGGGGTTCCGAACCGGCTTGTCCAGGCGGCGTAGGTGTCCTCATTCCAGGATTCTTCGCTGACCGATCCAGCCTGCACGCCTGCAGCCGGTTCCGGTTCTTGATGCTGGTTATTCATTAAGTTGTGACTCCTTTTGTCTAATGTTAAAAAAAGCTACTATTAAGACGCATTCTCCAGTGCAGGTGGCACTGAGTCTACTTTCTTTCGTTCAGCCCATAAATAAACTGCCATACCGATCATTACGAGCAGTCCCCCCGCCCACTGTAGATTACTCAAATTTTCACTCAGCAGCAGGTAAGCCAGAATACTGGCTACAACCGGTTCAGCCAAAATGCTCATCGATACCGTGGTTGCGGAGAGATATTGCATCATCCAGTTAAAGAGGAGATGTCCGAACACCGTGGGAACCACGGCGAGCAGCAAGAAGATTCCCCACTCCTTCGGCGGATAATCGAAGAAAGGAATGCCCATCACCAGATTATAGAGCGCAAATACAACCGCTGCTACGCTGAAAACAATCAGGCTGTACAAATAGGAGGGCATTTGGGCTACAAGCTTCTGACTGATCAACATATGTACAGCGACTGCAGCAGTCCCCCCGACAGAAAGTAAATCCCCCTTCAGGTTATCAGCAGAAACCCCAATGTCACCCCAGCCGATGAAGCACACTCCGCCGATGGCAATGGCTACACCCAGCATAGCGGAAGCTGCTGTCCTTTCCTTATAAAGCACGTAAGCACCCAGCATGATGAATACCGGCTCTAATGCCATAATCATCGTTGAGCTCGCTACAGAAGTATACGACAACGACCCCATCCAGAGCAAAAAATGCAGTGCCAGCATTATACCGGAGAAAATAAGCAGCACCCAGTCGGTTGTACGGAGCTTATGAACAGCACCACTATGCGGGCGAGCAAAAGGCAGCATCAACAGCGAGGTGAATAGCAAGCGGTACATCCCTTGCACCGAAGCCGGCGCATCAGACCATTTAATGAAGATGGATGAAAAAGATATGGCCATGATTCCGATCAGCATTAACAACGGAATAGGAATCGGTGGCTTCTTGGTAGTCATATTGTGAGAGTATCCTTTCCGTTACTGTAAAGTTCCATATGTTAATGTATCGCAAAACACGAAAAAATACAGCCCTTTTTCATAAATTTTCATGATGACGAGGTGGTTTCATGCAGTAAGGGTGAATACATCATAAGCGCATGATTGTCGGTAATATGCTCATCACCGGCAATTTCACCGCTGCGGGTCATCACCCGGCGATTGATCTGGTTACTGCGTATATATCCACCCCAAGGCTCCAGGCTGATCACATGTTCCTTTTCATACACCTCATACGTGTAAAGCGGCTTCTCCGTACATCTCCATTCTCCCCGGAGGTGTGTATCATCTAGCCACAGAATTAACTGAAAGGTACTATCCGTATTATTGGTAAGCTGCAGGTCCAAATAATTATAAGAACAAGTTGCACCGCTGCCAAAAGGTTGTGTCCGCTGTTCATCCGGAAAGACATCATAGCTGTGACGATGCCGTTCTTTGACCGTAAGCGGCGTATGCAGTGTCATCCAGTAGATCAGATTGGATAGCTGACAGAGTCCACCGCCGATCCCTGCCTGAAAGCCTCCATAGTGCAGAACCATTCCCTCGACATAGCCTTTTCGTTTGCTTGGTTTTCCGATACTTCTCCAGTACGAAAAAGTCTCACCCGGCCGGATCACCAGCCCATCCAGTTTTGCCACCGCGAGACGCAGATTCGTTATTTTATTATACTGGAACTGCATGTCTACATTTCGAAGGCTTCGCAGCAGAGGTGTTGCATGCTCCAAGATTGTATAAGGCAGTCGGTCACCAGAACGATGTACAGCAAGCTTGCCTCGCCGGGTATACCATAACCAATATCTCTTCCAGATAAAATACCGCTTCCCTACAAATAATCTCAGCCTGGAGCGGCGGATTGGCTTCATCGATGCCTTTATACTATTCATGTTAAAACTCAACCTCACTCTCCAGCTTCAATTCTGCAAATCTCCCTCCCAAAATGTCATTATGGTGACTGACGACATCTTTCCCGCTCAATTGTTCTGTATCAAATGTACTGTGGGCATCTTGGACAAGCACACTCTCATAGCCCAAGCTATAAGCACGTCTGGTTGTGGTGTCTACACAAAATTGGGTCTGCATGCCGACAATAATCAATCGAGTGATCCCCATCTGCTGTAGCGTTTCATGCAAAATTGTACGGTGAAAAGCATCCCAGGTTGGCTTCTCTATAATCCGCTCTCCATCTTGGGGCTTAATACGGGCGCTAATTTGCCAAGTCGGAGAATCCCTTGTGAATTCTTCATCTTCTGTATGCTGGATATAAACCACCGGTGTGCCTGACTGTCGCGCTTTGCCTAGCAAGGAGATGATCCGGTCCATAACGCGCGGTCCGTCATACAGCTCTTGTCCCGGGTACGAAAACATCGCCTCCTGAACATCAATAATTAACAATGCCGTATCTCTACTCATAGGTTTAACCCTCCAGATAAATGAATAAATAATACTGTGATTATACCAAAAAAATACAGTATCTATATAGAACGGATTTTAAATAACAAACATAACCAAAACATAACCAAGAAAAAGAGAGTTTATATAGAAAGGAATGAAGTCGAAGTGTAATTAAGGGCATTTTCGTACCTTAATTCCTCTGCAGCTAAGGCTAAATGGAGATTAAGTGCAATATTGTACCTTAAATTTTCCAGTATACCCCTTTCAGCATGTTTTTTCGAAAAATAAGATACAGTAATGCCCTTATTCCCCCTCATTTTCCTATATTGAAGAAAATTAAGGTACAAAATTGCAGTTAGTTGGGGGGGGAGCCCCTCTTTTCCACTTGGAAGACGACTGGTGAAGGGGAATGCGTCCCTAGTGGCTGAAAGCTGTCAACAGTCGGTGTAGGGAATATACCTCTTCCGGTGGTTGAAATCTGTCGGTAATCGGCGTAGGGAATATATCTCTTCCGGTGGTTGTAATCTGTCGACAGTCTATGTTCCGGTGCTAGTTTTCTTATAGAAAGCTTTCAGGCGAGCCCTTTATGCCAACAGTTCCAAAAGCCTCCCGTTCGTTCATCTTCGCTTTTTATTAATTTCTTTTGTTCGGCTTATATAATAAAAAAAGCGTTCGTACCTCTCACTCACCGAGTGTATGGCACGAACGCTTTTGCCTAACTAATTATTCTGTTGCTTTATTCTCCGACAGCTTCTCCAGATCACCGATCAGTTGATCCAAGCGCTCGAAGCCGGATACAACTTCATCAACCATCATCTTCTGCTCTTCGACACTGGCCAGAATCTCTTCAGATGCCGCACTGGATTGCTCAGTTATTGCAGAAATGGAATCCACCTCAGCGACAATAACCTCGGATGAATTGCGAACCTCAATCGATTTCTCTTCCACTTCTTCCGCCTGCTTCATAACCTGAGTCGCAATTTCAGACAATTCGCGGAATACACGTTCAGAATGCTTGACCGTCGATTCGCTGGTTTCGATCATCGATTTGCCTCGCTCCAATTGAGAGGACAACTGCTCCACCTTAACTCTAAGTCCGTCCAAACGACCAGAGATCTCTTCAGCAGACTGATGAGAGTTCTCGGCAAGCTTTCTGACCTGTGTGGAGACCACCGCAAAGCCACGTCCTTGCTCGCCAGCCCGTGCAGCTTCAATCGCCGCATTCAGGGCAAGTAGATTGGTCTCGGAAGCGATAGACTGAATGGTTGTTACAATCGTACCAATATTATGATTCTGTTCGTTCAGCTCCTGCATCGCTGCTGTAATATCATCCATTACAGAGCTTATATCAGTGATGCTGCGTGACAGTTCCCCAATCTGCTCATTTCCGCGTTCCGCTGACTCGGCAGTAGTATTGGATAATTCCCGCATGACTACCGAATTATCGGCAACCAGTTGAATCGCAGTATTAGCATCGCCGAGCGCCATAGAAATATCGCTGACACTGACCGTCTGACTCTCAATACCTTTAGTCATTTCAGTAAACCCAATGGTCAATTCACCTGTAATATCACCAGTAACCATAACATTCTTCTGCAGTTGACGGTTGAAGGTTGCCATTTCGGTGATCGATGATTTCATTTGATCCAGAAGTTCTTCAACATTCTTTTTGGCCAACTCGGAGTTAAGCCTACCTTCATAGGCATTCATCATCATTTGCCGTGAAAGGATCGACAAGATAATCAGGAGTGCAAACGCGATGAATAACTTAATGTTATCCGCCCATTCATAGTTTGCGAATTCTGTAGTAGCTGGATAAAGGATAAAATAATTAACCTGAATAAAGCTGATGATCGCATAGGTTAAAACAGGTTTGTACGTTGGGTAAAACACAAGAAGAATCCCGAGACTCAAATACGAGAATAAGTTGGGTTGCAAATAATTAATAAAAAACATAAATCCACTTATTATTAAAACAACTATGTAAGACAGCAATTGCACGGCAACTTTTTTGCGTACCAGCACAAAAAAGACTACATTCGCGATAATCGCTACAATGAGCGTAGTTATAGCTTCCGTCATTTCCTGACTGAACACAATCAATGGAATGACCGTTAATGTAATAAATAGTAAAATAAATCTCATAATCTTGTTGCGCTGATGCGTCAACTCTTGCTCATAATCCTTATAACTTTGGGACTTATTTGTTCTTGATTCATTCATAATTCGACTTTTCGTCTTCATCCAAATCGACATTCTCACTCGCCCTTTCATGTTAGCGCATTATATCTGCATTATTATATCGGACGAAAGGGCCGAACTTTTTAGAGAAGTTTCCTAATAATAGCCATTAAACAAGGACGAAATTTATAAATTTCGTCCTTGAAGTAATTTAAATGTGATTTTCTAGTGAATCAATCTTTCTTTTTACAGCAATTTCTGTATCTCATCCTTGATTTGCTCAGATTGTGGACCAAATACAATTTGCACGGTCCCTTGACCGAGTCTCATCACGCCGGAAGCACCAAGCTGTTTGAGTGCCGCATCTTTCACTGCCTTCTCGTCATTCACTACGAGACGCAGTCGCGTGATACACGCATCAATGTTCTTAATGTTGTCCGGACCTCCGATGTTCTCCAGAATTTTGGATGCTCTGGAGGAGGCAGAGATAGTATTACCGTTACCTGCTGAGATTTCCTGAACCTCATCCTCAATATCATCTTCGCGTCCAGGTGTTTTGAGTTTGAAGATGGTAATGATGGCGCGGAACAGTACATAATAGAGTACGAAGAATGCAAGGCCAACCGGAATCAAGATCCACGGGTGGGTAGATATTTTTAGATTAACCAGGTAATCAATTAGGCCAGCTGAGAAGCCAAAGCCCAGCTTGACGTCTAGAATATACATGACAGCCATGGACAGACCTGTTAATAAAGCATGCACCAGATACAAGAGCGGCGCAACGAACATGAAAGAAAACTCAAGCGGTTCAGTGATACCCGTCAGAAATGATGCGATGGCAGACCCGATGAAGATGGAGGCTACCAGTTTTCGTTTCTCTGGTTTAGCCGTATGAATGAAAGCAAGCGCTGCACCAGGCAAAGCGAACATCATAATCGGGAAGAATCCGGTCATGAACATTCCTGCTGTTTTGTCCCCGGCGAAGAAGCGAGTCAGGTCACCGTGCACTAGTTCGCCAGCGGCATTGGTGAAATCCCCGATTTGGAACCAGGCAATGGTATTGATCACGTGGTGAAGCCCGATCGGAATCAGGAGACGGTTCGCAGTACCGAACAAGAAGGCTCCGAAGGCTCCAAGTCCTACCACCCAGTTACCGAAGTCGCTGATTATATCTTGAATTGGGCTCCAAATCATACCTACCAAAACGGCAAGCACCATGGTGCTGACAGCAGTGATGATCGGTACAAAACGTTTGCCCGCGAAGAAGCCGAGCCAATCCGGCATTTTAATATTATGATATTTTTTGTATAGGAATGCAGCCCACGCACCGGCGAAAATACCGCCAAGAACACCCATATTCAGAACGACATCATCATTAATAAAGGAAAATTGCAGTGGAACTATGGCAAGGATCTTGGTTAACACCATGTAAGCAATCAGTGCCGACAACGCCGCAACCGCATCACCAGCGAATCCAATCGCCACACCAATGGCGAAGATTAGAGCCAAGTTACCAAAAATGGCACCTGCTCCTGCATTCAAGAATGGGGCGACATACTGGTTCAGGAAGCCCCCTACCGCGCTGCCCAAATGCAAATCTTTTTCATAGTCAATCAATCCAAACCCTTGAAGTATTGCCGCCGCCGGCATCGTTGCTACTGGCAGCATCAGTGACTTGCCCAGTTTCTGAAGAAAAGCCAACATATTCTCTCATCCTTTCAATGGCAAGATAGTAAAGCTATTTGCTTATTGCGTTAAAACCACGGTAAGGATACTGTCTTCACCTGCGGTCACAGGGCCAAAGTGACCTTCTACCTGTGGTACGTTCTCACCATTGTTCGTTACTATGACCGGGGAGATGGTCTCACATCCGGCTGCACGAATAGCCTCCAGATCAAATTCAATCAACGTCTGTCCGGCCTTCACAGTATCCCCGGTAGCTACATAACTAGTGAACCCGTTCCCCTTCAGGCTGACAGTCTCTATTCCAATATGTAGCAGTAGCTGCATGCCGGAGGAATGTTCCAGAATGACGGCGTGGCTCGACTTCACAATATGAGCAACTTTCCCATCGAAAGGGGCGATCAATTTCCCTTCTATAGGTTGTATGGCGATTCCACCGCCCATATGACCACCGGCAAAAGTATCATCCGGAACTTGTTCCAATGGAACCGCTTGCCCGCTCATAGGAGCCTTAATTGTTACGGTATGTCCAGTACGTTTCTCTTCTTTTTTAGATTTCCATTTGGAAAACATATGATGCCACTCCCTCTTAAGCTGCTATTTGTTTTTCTCAAGCGTTTGAAACAGACGGTATAAATGCATTGCCAAGAAACATAACTCTTCCTCCGGGACTTCTACGCTCAGTGAGTTTTGCATTACTTTTCCGAGCTTCTTTGCAAGCATATACTCCCGCTTATACTCTTTTTTGATATGCTTCACAAAGGGATTGTCGATTAATGACCCCTGTAAAATGCGTTCAATCGAAAAGCGCAGATGAATCATCAGCCGGACATGATTCATGCTTCCGTACTCGAAGGTAATGTTTCGTTCTTCCCGAATCAGGTCCATTAACTCGCTCACGATGTTGGAAGCCTTCACCAACTGCCCTACCGGTACGTTACTAACAGCAGAGTAGACGTGGTAAGTTAGAAATCCAATCTCATCTTCAGGAATCTGCACCTGAAATTCGGCATTGATCTTCTCCGCCGCTTTGTAAGCGATCTCATATTCTTTCGGGAAGGTCATTTTTGTTTCTTGTAAAAATGGGTTGACAATATCCATCCCGTTGCGCAGACGGTAGATGGTGAACTGGATATGGCTTGGGAGCGCCAAGTAGATTTTGTCATTCAGCTTCCCGGCAAACTGCTCCCCGATATCGCTGATGATCTCATCTGTGATCTTCATAACCTTAGGGTCGATATCTTCCAGCAAAATTTGATATTGGCTCCATTCGTCCCGATCTTCCAGGCGAAAAAGCTTCTCGATCCGGTGATCATTGCCTTCAATGACTCCCGTACCCTTCACCGCAAAGCCAATCCCTTTGCCGATGATGACATATTCTTTGCCGTTCTTGCTTCCCTGCACCATAACCACGTTATTGCCGATTACGCGTTGTACTTGAAATTGCTCGTGCTCCCGTATCAAGTTCTCCCCTCTTTCCAGTGATTGTCAGGTGAAAGGTATAAAAAAGAGCCAAGAATAGTCTCAAATAAATAAGACAATCCTTGGCTCATGCCCTTTACGGTAACACGCCACTAAACTATAAATGATCATTTATAGGTTCATAATAAATCATACCCGGGCAGGCGTCAATGGTAATTTTCAAATTGTCAAGTCGGGCGGAAGTCTCAGCTTTCACCCTCCGCGAGCAATCTGCACATCTGAGAGACTACCTCCTGCAGCACTACTGGCTTGCTCATAAAACCGGAAGCCCCTGCTGCGAGGCACTTCTCCCGGTCCTCCTTCATCGTCTTGGCTGAGATCGCCAGGATCGGTAGCTCCGTCAGAAGCAGCTCTTCCCGGATGATGCTTAACGTATCATAGCCATCCAGATTCGGCATCATGATATCCAGCAGAACAATATCAATGTCGTCATGCTCTCTCACCATTTGCAGGCATTCAAAGCCAGTTTGAGCGGTCAGGATCTCCATGTCATACGGTTCCAGTCCCTTTTCCAGTGCAAAGATATTGCGCATATCATCATCGACGATAAGCACGGTCCGGCCATGCAATTGTTCATATTGCTTATCGAACTGATCTGAGTTCTGCCGATATGTAGGTTTCTCCGCTGAAATGCGGTCATCTGCACTTGATGCTGCCGTTTCGGACCACTGAGCTCCCGGAATATAACTCTCCCCGGTCTCCTCTTCCCGGCAAGGCAGATAGAGCGTAAAGGTGCTTCCCTCCCCATGTGTACTGTTCAGCCCAATATGGCCGCCTAACAGTCTGGCGAGCTGAAGGGAGATTGAAAGTCCGAGTCCTGTACCGCCAAATTTGCGGGCTGTTGAACCGTCAGCTTGACGGAAGGCTTCGAAGATCAACTGGCTATTCTTATCGGAGATGCCAATGCCGCTGTCGGTTACTGCAAAGGCAAGCACCGGCTCCTCAGATGCATAGCTCAGGGATTGGAAAGCTTCCAGCCTGGACACTTCCACTTTTACACTGCCTTGCTCGGTGAACTTAAAGGCATTGGACAGTAGATTGCGCAGGATCTGATGGAGTCGCAGCTCATCCGTGTAGAATAAATCCGGCACACTTTCATCCAGAACTACGGTGAACTCCAGATTTTGCTGCTCAGCTATTTTTCCAAAATAGGATTGCAGGAGAGCAGGCAACTCCGTTAGATTGACAGCATCCACCTCAACCATCATTTTGCCCGCTTCCACCTTGGACAAGTCCAGAATATCGTTGATCATACTGAGCAATTCACTTCCGGAGGAATGAATCACTGCTGCATAATTCTGTTCTTCCTCATTTAGGGATTCGTTGCGATTCTCTGACAGCAGTTGGGAAAGAATAAGCATACTGTTCAGCGGTGTACGTAGCTCATGTGACATATTGGCAAGAAACTCCGACTTATATCGAGAACTCTGCTCGAGCTGTTCGTTATACTTCTCCAGTTCAACCGCGGAGCGCTCCGCCATCGACTTCTGAATCTCCAGCTCGCCATTTAATGCCAGCAGTTCCTTGGTGTAGCTCTGCAGCTCTTCCGCTTGTACTTGGAGCTCCTCGGACTGTACCTGCAGCTCTTCATTCATAACCTGTGATTCTCCATACAGCTTCTGAATCTCCATTCGCGTCATGACCGAATTCAACGTGACACCCAGCATATTCACAAGCTTGGATAGGAGTTCAAAATGGAAGGGAGCCCACTTGGTCAACGAGGCAATCTCAACTACGGCTAACGTCTTGTTCTCAAAAATGACCGGGGCCAAGGTGAGATAACGCGGGGCGGTTCTGCCTAAGCCGGAGTTAATACTGATGTAATCCACTGGCAGATCCTCCAGGACCCTAAGTTTCATATCCTGTGCACATTGACCGACCAGACCTTCCCCGGACTTAATCTTGTTCACACCAACGGAATTCTCACTCTCATCGCTACCCGCATAGGAATAAATCCGCTCAAAGCTTTCTTCCGCATTCAGTACATACACAGCACCGTATTGCAGTTCCAGAATAGATGCGAGCTTGTTCAGAAAGGTTCTGCACAAAACGGTCAAATCTGTAGTTTCCTGAAGCAGAATAGACATCACACTTAATTGCTCACTGCCCCATTGATCCCGTTCCACAGTCTCAAGCAGTCGGTTAGTGGCATCTCCGAGGTCATACAGCTCATCGTGTGTCCTAACCCTGACCCGTTCAGACAAATTACCTCCGCTGGCAATGTTGTTAATGGCAAGAATAACACGGCTGAGCGGACTCACGATACTTCTTGCAATCAATACGGTAATGACCGCAGCAAAAACAGCCACAAGCCCCCATAAAATGTACATCGTCAGCAGTAATTTGTGGTTTCCTTCTTTCAGAGTGTTGATCCGTGCATTGGTAAGAGCCCGTTCGTTGTCGAGAAAATATTCAGACTGGGATCGGATGGAATCAACAATGGATTTACCGGTATCGTCTTGAAAAAAGCGGTTCACGGCTTCATTCTGGCCATTCCGCTTAAGATCGATGACGTATTGTCCGGCATCCTCGATCCATTTTTCAATATTGACCATGATCGTCTGCAGATTCTTTACTTGAGCAGGATTGTCGGCAATCAGGCCGTTCAGCTTAGCATAATTAATGCGCCACTCCGCGAGTCCGTTATTATACGGAGGCAGATATTCCATCTTCCCGGTGAGTGCATAACCTCTCTGACCTGTCTCCATATCCAGCACATTCTTCTCAATCTGATAGGTTAGTTCATGAACCTTCATATCGTGATCACTAAGAAAAACCGTCTCAGCTTCCAGCTTGCTGATCCTTGCAGATACAACGAGCAGAAAAAGTCCAAGCATTAACAGGATCATGAAATACCCCAGTGCGATCTTGCCGCGAATCTTCAGGTTCCATACCCGTCTATCGACCAAAGGCTTAACCCCCATCAGCATCTGACATTAGTGAATTCCGGTGAGCCGTGGATTATGAGATTACAGGTAGCTCTCGGTGCGCGGGATTCTGTCCTTAAGCTGACGGATGTTGGCTTCCAGTTTCAGAATGACATCCTCCAGATCCATCGGGTCAATCCCACGGACAATGGTTGGCGGAGCAACGGCGGCTTTGGCTTCGGCTTTGAGATCGCGCAGCTCCAGCTGCTGTTCCTGCCATTTGTCCATCAGATCAGCTATGGTAGCGTAGAAACGTTCATAGTCCTTAATTACACTGTCCAAAAATGTATCTACTTCCTCCGCATCATATCCACGAAGCTTCATGCCGAATTCCTTCTCATGTATCGTAAGGGCATCAAGCGTTATGCCTAACTGGCTGAATAGTTTTCTTTGTTTGTCTAATCGACGTTTCATATGTTCGTCCATCTGAAATACCTCCAAGTATATACTGCAATAATTCCAGCAGTACTCATTATAACAGGGCGCGGGCCCTCTGAAAATATCACTAAAGTTGCTAATCTCTACCCCGAGTCGAAGCTTTTCCAAATGCAGGGATAAGAGAGCCTAATAGCACAGATTCAAGACCTCCCTATTAAAAATTATCGGTGACGGCTTTGTTCAGAATTCCGAGACAACGGTCCAGGTCGGTCTTTACCTGTTTTTTATAAAGTTTGGCTTTCTCCTCACCATCCGAGGTGAAGTGATAGAGGACGATTTCCTGAAAATCAACCTTGGGATCATTCCCCTTCAACTGCTTGGTACGGTACAAAATGCCCTGCTGCACCAGCTCGTGCAGCGCACGGTAAATCTCGCTCTGCGGAGGAGAGTATCCGTGTGATTTGAATTCCCGTCGCATATCCTCCAGCATCTGATAACCATATCCGCGATGCTGCTCCACCATTGTTATCAGATACACCTTAATAAAAGCCCGTTGGGCAATCATAAAAGCCATGCCAAGATACACCTCCTGATGTGTAAATACCCAATCCTATTTATTCCTGCTATGAATCTAGTATAAGCACTATTTTCCAACTTTCACAACCTGAAATAAAGGCAAGGGGTCTACTTTTTCCATGAGCTTAGTATTTGAGGAGAGTAGTCGTTTGCCTTTGGAGAAGTTATGGGAGGAGAAGAACCGGTTTTTGATCTTTTCTATTGTGAATTTTTCATATGTTGAAATGTGGTCGGTAGGTGTAAAAAAAAGACTGCATATCTACGGTTGTTCGTAGAAAATGCAGTCTTTGGCTCCCGTTTTTAATGATTCTTTTGTGAATTTCCTATTCGGGTATCCTCCGGCAGAACATCAGGATGATCCTTGTATTGATCTTCATAACGATGTGTATTCAACGAACGGTTATCCCGGAAAAGACTATGGACCTCTCTGTCACGGCCGCGGTCCTCCACCAGCACAAGGATTTTTCCGCGGTCCACATAGCCTTCATACTCCCTCGCTTCCTCCTCGGGGATGCCAAGTCCGATCAGGCCGCCAACAAGTCCACCTGCTCCCGCGCCTACGGCTGCACCAGTCAATGTAGCGGCGATCGGGCCAGCCGCCAGAATCGGTCCGATGCCCGGAATCGCCAGCGCCCCTATACCGGCAAGAAGCCCGGCAATTCCACCTAAGACTCCGCCCGATGCCACTCCAGTTGCAACACCCTCGGGTGCCATGGTTCCGGTCTCGTCGGAAATATGCTTAAATTCATCACGATTACGTGTAATTATGGAAATTTCATCCGTGCGGTACCCGCGGCTTTGAAGTCCTTCAATGGCTCGGGTCGCTTCCTGTTCTGTGTCAAACACACCTGCGATTTTCTTCGTCATTTGAAAGTCCTCCTTCGTTATTATCGTTCGCTATGTTATTACCCCATCGGCGAAGGACAAATCAGTAGAAGAATCTTCAGCGCGTGTAAATGCAGCCCCTATTTTACAGGCCGGGTGCGGCTCGTCGGCACCGCCTGCAGCGGATCATCCGGCCAATAATGCTTGGGATAACGGCCCTTCAAATCTTTCTTGACCTCGAAATATGTATTACGCCAAAAGCTCGCAAGATCCGATGTAACCTGCATGGGTCTTCTTGCTGGCGACAAGAGATGCAGCAGAACCGGCACCCGTCCCCCACCAAGTCTCGGCGTATCCTGTTGACCGAACATTTCCTGCAGTCGCACCGCGAGCACTGGAGCTGCCGGATTCCCGTAATCTATAGGTAGCCGCGAGCCGCTTGGCACGGTAATATGGGTGGGTGCTTCCTGCTCCAGTGTCTGACGCTGCTTCCAATCCAGCAGATCCTCCAGCGCTCGGGCCAGTGGCAGCCGCTGAAGATCGCGCAGGCTACGCATCCCGTGCAGATAGGGACCCAGCCAGTCAGCAAGTGACTCCAAAAGTGCGGAATCAGATACATCCGGCCAATCCTCTCGCAGACCATGCATGAACATCATCCGCTGGCGAAGCTGCTGCGGCCCCTTCTCCCAGGGCAGTACCTCCAGCCCTTCAGACGCAATGGCCGCCAGTAATCCCTCTGCAGCCTCTTCTGCCGAAGGGCGCTCATGAGTCGTCTCCTTAAGAATAAGGGCACCCAGTCGCGTGCGACGCCGCGCCTTCACGCTCCCGTTATCCTTGTCCCAATAGACTTCGGCTTCTTCCACGATGCTGTCCCCATGGTGGGATAGCAACTGCACTTCACTCAGCTCTGCAGCCAGCAAAATCCGGCTGTGCGTACCCTGATCATCCACAGAGGCAGCCACAATATACGCGGAGCGTTCCAACGGCTGCCCTTCTTTCATCGCCGCCCCCCGGCCTCCTGACAGCAGAAACGCGCCTTCGCCGCGTCTCTGCCCGATCCGGTCGGGGTAGGCGAACGACAGCAGCAGTCCGCATTGGCTGCTGTCCGGCTCTTCCCCTGGCGAGGCCTTCAGCTGTGCCAGGTAGTTCCGGCTCTCGCGCTGCACCGTGCGCAGCGCCGCAAGATCAGCTCCGCCGCCGTCAGCACCGGCGGAGCGCTCGAACCGGAGCAGCGCCTCTACGCGCAGCGTGAGGTCGCAATCGCCCCCGGCGGGACCGCGCAGCAGGTCCCGCTCCTGCAGCAGCGCTGCCAGCCGGCAGGCCAGCGGGGCAGCGCCAAGCCCTTGCCCGCGCAGCAGCATGTGCGCGATGCGCGGGTGCGCACCCAGCGCGGCCATGCTGCGGCCGTGCGGGGTGATGGCGCCGCTGGCGTCCAGCGCGCCAAGCTGGCGCAGCAGCGCCGCGCCCTGCGCGTAAGGCGCGGCGGGCGGCGCGTCCAGCCACGGCAGGGCTGCCGGGTCCGGCACGCCCCATACGGCCAGTTCAAGAGCGAGCTGCGTCAGATCGGCTTCCATGATCTCCGGCACGTTCTCGTCCGGGAGCCGGTAGTGCTCCTCCTGGCTCCACAGCCTGTAGCAGACGCCGGGAGCTGTACGGCCCGCCCGGCCGCGCCGCTGGTCGGCTGAAGCCTTCGACACCGGCACCGTCTCCAGCCGCGGCATCCCCGTACGCGGTGAGAACACCTGTGTACGCCGCAATCCGGTATCAATGACTGTGCGTACGCCTTGAATCGTCAAGCTCGTCTCGGCGATAGAAGTGGCCAGCACAACCTTACGTTGGCCCGGCACCGCTGGAGCAACCGCAGCGTCTTGTGCATTCTGCGGCAGCTGTCCATAAAGCGGACGCAGGACCGTTTCTTGCGGCAGAATAGCGGCTTCCAGCTCCCGTTGGGTCCGGCGGATTTCCCGTTCCCCCGGCAGGAACACGAGAACATCCCCCGGCTGCTCAGCTAAGGCCCTCCGCACAGCCGCAGCCGCGGATTTCTCGATGCGGGAAGCCGCAGGAACAGGCGAATAGACCGTTTCTACCGGATAAGTCCGTCCAGGACAATCTACTACAGGGGCGCCCCCTAGCAGAGCTGACACCCGCTCCGTCTCCAGTGTCGCCGACATGATCAGGATGCGAAGATCCTCCCGAAGCACCGTCTGAGCTTCCAGCGTCAGAGCCAGCCCCAGATCGGCATGCAGGCTACGTTCGTGGAATTCATCGAAGATCACAAGACCCACATCGCCAAGTGTAGGATCGCTTTGCAGCATCCGGGTCAGCACGCCTTCAGTAACGACAATAATTCGTGTCTGAGGGCCGACTTTAGTATCCATGCGCATTCGGTAACCTACTGTCTGTCCTACACTTTCACCCAATTGGGAAGCAATGTAGGTCGCAGCAGAACGAGCCGCCAGTCTGCGGGGCTCCAGCATCAGGATGGTCTTGCCCTCCATCCATGGCTCATCTAGAAAAGCCGGGGGCGTTCCGGTAGTTTTACCCGCTCCCGGTTCTGCCACGAGAATAGCGTTTGTACTAGAAGCCAGTATATTCTTCAGGTCAGGCAGCACCTGGTGTATTGGAAGTTGTTCCATCGTATCTCTCCGTTATCTGTTAATATCATCATTATTCGTCTTCTCAGAGGATTTGCTCCCGAGCCTGTTACCACGGCTTTCATAAGATTGAAACTCACGCATGAGACCTAACGGACCGTATAGCCGTTATTTTGCACATGAAGCTGCTCCTGGAACATGCAGAGGACTCAGGGGACGCTATTTTCTCCCAAACCGTGGTTGTTGAGCTTAATTACTGCCCATAAGGTCTCTGGAGTCCGTTATCTTTCTAAATGCTTGAATCGATAGACAATAAAGTCTCTGGTGTCCGTTACATGGCTAAGCAAGCACTGATATTGAGGTAGATCCCTAAAATCCAAGAGTAATTATTATAAAAAAAGAAAAGAGGGCAAGTCCTACAAAGGGGGGCGTGATCGCTTGCGCTAACAAGGCTCTCTATCACGTATACGCTTCCTTTGTAAAAACCTACCCTTCCAAACTTGATATCCAGTTCCCCATAACCTTCACACCAACGAAAAGATACAGGTCATGCTTAAAAACAGTATACCAAGAAGAATCCAAATGACCAACACGAAATCTTGATACGTATGATATAGATTGAACTTAGAGTTCTTACACAGGGTTAGATCGTCATTGCGGAAAACGCTTGAACTCCCGGCCGATGTTGTTCCCAGATTTCTTTAGATTGTACCGCTATTCGCGGATAAAATCCGGAGACAGCCTTTGCTTCCGATGCCAGCTTTTCTACGAAAAACTTTTAGGCAGTCACTTTCGCACCTTCAGTTCCAAACTTCCCCTCCATTCCGTTCCCCTTACGTTAAGTTTTTTAGTTCAATCAATATCGTTGGTTTTTTTGTTCACAACATTTAACTCTGGAAACGAAAGTCTTCCGATGCCTTCTACCAGCATCTCCAGGGGATAAAATTCGGCGTTCAGATTGGAGAAGAACCACTGACGGCCCCTTTTTACCACAATGCCCAAGCCGGTTTCATCCCCAACTGGAGTGAAGCCTTCACTCACCTCTCCCCAGCTCGGAATACCAAAATCGTTTAACTGTCTCACAAGCGGAAGCACTTCATCGGTGACTATTCCAACTTCGCTGACGCCAAGGAGCGCACTGGCTGAGAAAGGCACCTCGGCAGGATGCTCCAGATTATGACGAGCGATGAATTCCAGCAGATTTCCTGAAGGGTCTTCAAAGTAAAAGGCATGTGCGTTCCAGCTTTCAAAGAACACCTCATCCTCCCCCTTCACCTCGTTCAGCGTAAGCCTTGACTTGGCCCATGCTTTAGCTTCGGCAAATTGCTGCGCCGGTATATTAAATGCCAGATGGTAGTAGGGTTTCTCTGGCATGTCTACTGCATGAAAGGTTACTTTCGTAGTGCCAATCTGTACGGCAAACTGTCCTGGAGCTTCCTCGGAGATCTCAAGTTCCAGCTTGTCTTTATAGTAGCTGCGAGTCTTTTCTAAATTCCCAGTCCAAAGTGTTACTTCTTTAATAATCATATTACACCTCCAATGTTTGTGTTATTCTGTTATTTTATCCTTATCCTTTGGCCGTTAAAGCTGCAATATTAGCATTCTTCAGAACGTTTCGCTCAAAGCCTCTATTAACACTGTTGTTCAAGGCTTGGCCAATCTCCTCCAGAGAGAGATCACCTGTTTCGGAAGCAAGGGGCGCAGCACTGGGTATAGCCCGTTGATATAATTATAAATGCTATGTACAGGTCAGACCAGGGATTGAACGAACGTATCCCGGGCGGAACATGTATGTTTTTTAGCAGATCTACATTAGCTTTCTTAAGATAACAGTAATTCTGCATCATTAATGACAATTTGTGCCCCCTTCTAATCTATCCCAAACATAAATAGGGACTAACCTGATTTTCACAATCAGGCCAGCCCCTCTACTTCTAATTATCCAGGCGAGTTACATCCACCTTGACCGTTAGAGATCCCGCATTACCCCGGTATACCCCTTTGACAGGTACAATATCCTTATAGTCTCTTCCGTGTCCCAGCTTAATGTATCTCCAGTTCACTTCAGTGTCGTTAGTAGGATCAAAGCCCAGCCAGCCCGTACCCGGAATGTGCGTCTCTACCCATGCATGCGAAGCCTGTTCAAAATCCGCATTACCTCCCTGCAAATCCCCAACAAAATGATATCCGCTCACATACCTTGATGGCAACCCGACGCTACGGCAGACCGCGATCATCAGATGCGCATAATCCTGACAGACGCCGCGTTTGAGCTTTAATGCTTTTTTAACCGTTGTATTCACGCTCGTTGCCTCCGGGTCGTACGTGAACTGCTCAAAGATCGTCGAAGATAGCTGTTTGACCCATTCATACATCCCTTCGGCAGCGTCAAAAGGATACTGTGAAGCAAACTCAACGAGTTCAGGCGTCACTTCCGTATAGCTAGTTGGCAAAATAAATTCGATATACCGGTTCTGGAACCTGGAATCCCCCAGCAGCTTCACCTGCTCTGCCAGGGGGATGGACGGCAAACCAGCGCCCTGCGCTTTATCGAGTGTCACCACCGTAGCTTTGGTATGGATAACCATCTCAGTATGCGGCTTATTGACCGAATAAGCGTGGACGCGGTTGCCGAAAAAATCCTCGTATGTCAGCAGATTCGCCGGCGGATGCACCTCCACCTCATGGTGATAACAGGACTGACGATAATTGGTGCGCGGCGTGAGGCGAATTTCATTGACACTGTCCGTAACCGGCTCGGGGTAAGTATATGTTGTTGTATGATGGATTTGGATTTTCATGCTGAGATGCCTTCCCGCCGAAAAAAGGCGCCTTCCATTGTTTTACCCAGCCGCTCGCAGGATTGTACCAGCGCTTGCAGCACATGCTCTACCATGTCGCCGGACATTTCCTCCTTCTCCATATAATCCAGCTCCGCCTGGATTCTACCCGCTTGCCGGATCACTCGCTCATACCCTGACCCTTTGTCAGATCCGTCAAGCTCTAGTGCTGCCAGATGTTCACCCAGCTTATGAAAGGAAAAACAGATCGACCTCGGAAATTGCGCACTTCCAATCAGAAACTCCAGAATACTCTCCGGTGAGACAGCATCGGCATAATACCGCCGGAAGGCTTGGTATCCGCTCACGGATTTGAGTACCGCCTGAAGCTGAGTGTACATCGCATTGATGTCCTTGTCCTTGCATGATGCCGTGACCGACTGAAGGATCCGTGTTGTATTCTCCGCACGTTCCAGGAAACGACCGCTCTCAATAAAATGCCACTCATTTCCCCGCACCATCACCGATTGTTCTGCGCCGAGGAACATGGCCGTCCGCTCCTTAACGTGACGATAGAACTGATGCGGTCCGCGCATAATATCCGCCACTGAGCGTTCCCCCAGCCAGAGATTAAAGCTATTCACGATATCCCATAGCTCGCTGGGCAGATGCTGACGCAGTGTACGCAGATTATTTCTTGCATGATGGACACAGGAGAAGAGGGAATTGGGGTTGCCGAGATCCAGCGTAATGAAGGACAACACATCCTGTTCAGAGAAGGTTTCGAACTGTTGACTGTATTCACTTCGTACCCCAAGCGCATCGATCAGCCGTGACCATTTATGACCTTCCTGCTGAAAATCCGCCTCTTGCTGAACATGATAATGGACGTCGATCAGCCGTGCGTGGTTCTCTGCCCGTTCAATATACCGGCCTATCCAAAATAACGCTTCTGCATTGCGATTCAGCATCGTCAGCCACCCCTTTTTCTAATATAAAATATCAGGCCATCACCCAGGTATCCTTAACCCCTCCACCCTGTGAGGAATTGACAACAAGCGAACCTTCTTTCATGGCCACGCGAGTTAGTCCGCCGGGAATCACATGCGGCTTGCAGTCCGCTCCCATCAGGACAAATGCTCTAAGGTCGATGTGCCGTGGCGTCATTCCCCCGGACTCCGACAGTACCGGCGCTCTAGACAAGGACATGATGGGCTGGGCAATATAACGCTCCGGATCGGCCAGAATCTTCAAGCGGAACTCGTTTTGTTCTTCCCGGGTCGCCTCGCTACCAATCAGCATGCCGTATCCGCCGGATAGCGAAGTTTCTTTCACAACCATATCCTCCAAGTGTTCCAGCACGTACTGGCGCTCCTCCGCTTTAGACAGCAAATAGGTAGGCACGTTGTCCAGTATCGGTTCTTCCTTGAGATAATATCGAATCATGTCCGGTACATACACGTAAATAGCCTTGTCGTCCGCCACCCCTGTTCCCGGAGCATTGGCAATCGCAATATTGCCAGCCCTGTAGGCATTCATGAGTCCGGCTACACCGAGTAACGAATCGGGCTGAAAGGCCAGTGGATCAATATAATCATCATCCAATCTTCGGTACAGCACATCCACACGGCGCAGACCATCCATGGATTTCAAATAGATTTTATGATCACGGGCGACCAGATCACGTCCCTCGACCAGATGAATTCCCATCTGTTGTGCGAGGAAGGCATGCTCGTAATACGCCGAGTTGTATTCACCTGGTGTCAGCAGTGCGATGACCGGGTCCCGCGTCCGTGAAGGAGACAAGCTGCGTAGCACGGATAAAAAGCAGTTGAGGCTGTGATCCACATCTCGAATGGAGCTGGCCAGGGAAAGTTCAGGGAACAGCTGATTCATCAGTGATCTCCCTTTGAACAAATAAGAGAACCCTGATGGTGTACGCAGGTTATCCTCCAGTACATAATACTTTCCGTCATGATGGCGGATGAGATCAATACCGGATGTAGTGACATAGGCCCCGCCTGGAACACGTAGTCCCGCCATCTCTGGCCGAAAATAACAATTGGAGAGGATCATTCGACGCGGCACAATTCCATCCCTCACAATGTTCTGCTCATGATAAATATCATGAATGAACAAATTGAGCGCTGTAATGCGCTGTACGATCCCGGCCTCCATCCGCTCCCATTCCCCCTTCGGGATAATCCGCGGCACCATATCAAAGGGGATCGTCCGTTCCATTGGATGGTCCTGAGCCGGATTGTATAGTGTAAATGTAATGCCTTCTTCCATCATCCGACGCTGCATAAGGTTCTGCTTCCCCTGCAGCTCTTCGGGACTCATTCCGGCAAACATACGGCTCACATGTTGATAGTGGGGCCTAACACTCCGCGCATCAGCATACATCTCATCATAGTAATGAAATAGCGGATACGGGGATAGGCCGAGCAGTGGATCGAGTTTGGACATGAGCCCGACTCTCCTTTCGGATAAATGTAATGTTTTCTGACAGTGAATTCATCCATTCTAGAAAAAAATGTGAATTAACGCTGTTTTTATTTTCATTCTACGTATTCACACGTACTCATGTCAATATACATAACAACAAAATGTTGTTTTCACCCTGACAGCTATTATGTAATCGCTTCCTTATAGCTTTTCTGTGTATAGTAAGAGCGTCTATGCAAATTTCACAGCAATTGTAGGATCAATGCTCTGGATATTTCTATTATTGTGAATTTTTCATATATTGTATTTTTTACTTATTGAACTTTTAGCCTATATCTTCAGTCTCTTCATCATCCATGGCATGTTCCCCGGATATAACCAGGAGATCAAGGCATAATAGCGGTGTGAATGGGCACAGCTCACCGACTATATAGAACGCATTTAAAAAACAAAGATGGCCAAGAAAAAGAGAGTTTATATAAGAAGGATCGAAGTCGAAGTGTAATTAACGGCATTTCTGTACCTTAAATCCTCTGCAGCTAAGGGTTAGTAGAGATTAAGTGCAATAATGTACCTTAAAACTTCCAGAACACCCCGTTCAGCATAATTTACCGAAAAATAAAATACAATAATGCCCTTATTTCACATATTTTTCTGCATTGAAGAAAAATAAGGTGCAAAAATGCCGTTAGTTGAGGCGGTGCCCCCTCTTTTCCAATGTTAAGACGATTGTTGAAGGGGGAATTACCGTTTCTAGTGGTTGAAATCTGTCGACAGTCTACGTTCCGGCGCCAGCTGTTCTATGGAAAGCTTGCAGGCGAATGCTTTGCCCCTACAGTTCCAAACTTCCCCGTTCGCTCATCTTCGCTTTTTGTTAATTTCTTTTGTTCGGCTTATATATCGTGTTCAGCTCTTTTCAGAAGTTTTGTTAACTTTATTAAGGCTATGTTAAATAACATCAATTCGATTGACGGTGATTTTCGGATGTTGCTATAATCAATTTGAAATTGACACGTTCCAAAAATAATGAAAAAGGGAGACTTTTATGAACACCAAATTCAAACGGATGGTCCTGCCTCTACTCGGTCTTGTACTCACCAGCACGCTCGCTGCATGTGGAAATCAATCCTCCACCACAAATGCAACCAATGCCGTAAGCCCGACTGAGGCTGCTAGTTCTGCTAAGGCTCCACTCGTTGTCTACACTAATTCCGCTTCTGACGGCAGAGGTGATTGGCTGAAAGAGAAAGCCAAAGAAAAAGGCTTCGACCTGCAAATCGTAGAAGGTGGCGGCGGCGATATTGCTAACCGTCTGATTGCCGAAAAAAACAAGCCGGTAGCCGACATTATTTATGGTTTAAGTACGGTGAACTATGTGGAATTCAAGTCGCAGGACATGCTGGAGCAGTACAAGCCCGCGTGGGCAAGCGAAGTTCCTGAGGGCTTAAGCGATAAAGACGATTATTACCATGGGATTGTTAAGCAAGCGATCCTCCTGATTTACAACTCTAAGCTGTACAACGAAAGCACCGCTCCTAAAGACTGGTCGGATCTGTGGACCAACCCGCAATTCCATAATAAATATGATGCACCGGGAACGAACGATCTCGGCGGCGCTACCGTTCGTGCGGTTCTGGCTGGCATTCTCGTGCGCTATCAGGACCCGAATGGTGAGTACGGAATCTCCCAGCAGGGTTGGGATGCCATGAAGAACTACCTGAAATACGGTTTTTATAAAGCCGAAGGCGACGATTTCTATGCCAACCTGGCTAGTGGAAAGTCACCTTTTGGCCCGATGTTCTCTAGCGGTATCGCTTCGAGAGAGAAGCAGTACAACGTCAAAGCCGGAATTGTAAAACCAGCCATTGGTGTCCCTTATATTGTTGAGCAAGTAGCGATTGTCAAAGGTACGAAGAACCTGGATACCGCCAAAGCCTTTGTCGATTGGTTCGGTAGCAGCGAGGTACAGACAGAATGGTCCAAGCAGTTCTCCACTATGCCAGCTAACAGCAAAGCGCTCGAGAACGCCGCGCAGGATCTTAAAGATCTGGACGCTTCCCTCAAACAACAGCCGATCGATTGGGAGTTTGTGAACAAGAACATCAACAACTGGGTTGAGAAAATCCAGCTTGAGCTTTTGCCGTAATTCAGCATCATGACCATCCCGGCAGCAGGAGCACAGGCGCCTCATTTATGGCGCGCCAGCCCCCTCTGCCGGGTGGCTTTATTTTTATACAACAAGTAGTGAGGAGCCGGGGAATCATGATCGAATTTAGAGACATAGAAATTAAATATAACGATTTTATCGCAGTGAAGAACTTGAATTTGAAGATTGCTGAAGGTGAGTTTTTCACCATGCTGGGCCCTTCCGGTTGTGGCAAAACGACTACATTGCGAAGCCTTGTTGGATTTGTCAGCCCGACGCATGGATCCATTCATGTGAATGGCAAGGACATCACGCAATTACCTGTAGAGAAACGGGACATCAGTATGGTTTTTCAAAGTTACGCCCTGTTCCCGACTCTTAATGTATATGAGAACATCTCCTTCGGCCTGAAGGTCAAGAAAATGCCCAAAGAACAGATTGAAGCCGAAGTGGTAGAAATCGCCCAGAAAGTGGACCTGAGTCAAGCGCAATTACGCAAAAAAGTGTCCGAGCTGTCAGGGGGCCAGCAGCAACGTGTAGCTATCGCCAGAGCGCTAGTGCTGAAGCCCAGCATTCTAGTATTGGACGAGCCCCTCTCCAATCTCGATGCCAGCCTGCGGGTCCAACTGCGAAATGAGCTGAAAAGTCTACAGAAGAAGTTTGGTATCACTACGATCTATGTAACCCATGACCAGGAGGAAGCCCTGACCTTATCGGACCGCATCGCCGTGTTCAATCACGGAGCCGTGGAGCAGGTCGGCACACCGTACGAAATTTACAGTCAGTCTGCGACCGAGTTTGTATGCAATTTTATCGGAGACATCAATACATTGGAACGTTCTATCATCGAAAAGGTTAACACAACAACAGGCAAGTCATTCGACCCGGCTAAAGCCGCCTATCTAAGAACTGAGAAAATCTACACCTCCCTGGCAGAGGGGAACGCCGAGGCGTTTACTACACTAACAGCACGCGTGATCGACGCTGAATACTACGGTTTATACACGAAATATACGTTTGAAATAGGTGGGGCCCTCCTGAAAAAGGTGGAGATTGAGGACGGACGAAGCCGCTGCATCATCGGAAATGAAATAGATATTTTTATTCGCCCGGACGATATTTTGCAATATTAGGAGGCTTTCCCCATGACAATAGAGCGCATTAAAAGATACGTAACGCCGGGGAGACTGTCCCTGCTCATTGCGGGTTTGTTCTTAACCTGGTTTATTATTGCTTTTCTGGTTTATCCCAATCTTAATCTGCTGAAGAGCGTGTTTTGGGCAAACGGAAGCTTCTCGATCGAACCTTTTCAAAAACTGCTGCACTCCAAAAGAGCGCTGAAGGGCTTGTTAAACAGCTTTATTCTGGCCGTCTCGATGGTCATTACGGTGAATATCGTCGGCATTTTTCTAGTATTTGTAACCGACTATTTCGATATTAAAGGGTCCAAGCTGCTGCGGATCGGCTATTATACTACACTTGTATACAGCGGCATTGTGCTGGTGTCAGGCTACAAATTTCTGTACGGCGAGCAGGGCTTTATTACGAAATTTCTGCTCCTGCTCTTCCCTTCTTTTCCGGCGGACTGGTTCCACGGTTACTGGGCAGTGCTGTTCGTCATGACGTTTGCTTGTACGTCCAATCACGTGTTGTTCTTATCGAATGCCATTCGCAAAATCGATTACCAAACTGTGGAGGCTGCACGTAATATGGGTGCGTCCCCCTTTTACATTTTAAGAAGAGTGGTATTGCCAGTGTTGCAGCCCTCTTTATTCGCGATTACGATCCTGCTGTTTCTGACCGGTCTTGGCGCCACCTCCGCGCCGCTGATTGTAGGGGGAACTGAATTTCAGACGATTACCCCGTTAATTCTGGCCTTTTCGAAAAGCCCAACCTCCCGGGACATGGCTTCCGTACTGGCGATCATCTTGGGAGTTGCTACACTGATTCTGTTGACCTTTCTTCGTAAGGCGGAGAAAAAAGGGAACTTTATCTCGGTCTCCAAGGTGAAATCAGAGATAGTAAAACAAAAAATCACCAACAAATGGTTGAACACACTGGTTCACGTCGTTGCTTACCTTCTATTTATAATCTATACCGTACCAATTCTATTGACAGTCATCTTTTCCTTTACGGATGCTTATAGCATCTCTACTTCCACCTTGTCCTGGGATCATTTTACGGTCAGCAACTATAAGCTGCTGTTTACCAACGCGGATGCGTATCAGCCGTATCTCATCAGTATTGTGTACGCTGCCGGGGCAGCTGTGATTGTCGTCACCTTGTCACTTCTTGTATCTCGCATTCTGCATAAGTACAGCAATCTCTTTACTACAGCGCTGGAGTACGCAATGCTAATCCCTTGGCTGCTACCTTCTACGCTAATTGCGCTAGGGTTGATCCTTACTTATGACTCGCCAAAATGGATTATGGCCAACCAGGTGCTGACCGGTTCGATGTGGATCTTAATGATCGCTTATATCATTGTGTTGATCCCGTTTACGTTGCGAATGCTCAAAGCTGCCTTCTTCAGCATTGATGCCTCCCTGGAGGATGCCGGCCGGAGTCTCGGGGCTAGTGCTTTCTATACGTTCAGAAGAGTCCTGCTCCCCATCGTTCTTCCTTCAACACTGGCGGTGCTTGCGCTCAACTTCAACAGTCAATTAGCAGACTATGATCTGACAGTCTTCCTGTACCACCCGCTGTTCAAACCGCTGGGCATCGCTATTCAAAATGCGACCAGCGGACAAACCTCTTCCGATACCCGGGCGCTCGGACTTGTGTATTCGGTCATGTTAATGGTAATCTCGTCTGTTGCACTCTATTTGGTTTATGGGAGAAAATCAAAAGCTTGAGGTTTTGGCTGATGGTAAAAAATAAAGCCCCTAATGATTGTTATAATCATAGGGGCTTTGTATTGTGATTCATTTGGAAAGCTTGCTGATTAGCCTTACTTTTAATTTGGACCAAGTCCTTGTTCTTTTAGAAATTGAGTGACCACTGACTTTTTAGCCATGTCTCCAAGGGTTCCCGGGATGACATCAAATCCATGATGCGTAGATGGGAATTTTCTAAGTGTAATGTTAACGCCCATATCCTTTGCTTTCTGCACTACCTCGTAAGTTCCTTGTGCTGGAATAAAGTCATCGTTTTCTGCTGCAACTATAAGTGTAGGGGGTGCAGAAGGAGAGGCGTAGGTTAATGAGGAGATAGCTGACAGCCGTTCTGGATGCTCTTTAGGTGAACCACCGATATAATCTGCTGTAAAATCCTTCGGTCTTTGACCATTCCACCATTTTTGCCCGTAGTCATAAGTATAACCGGGGTTAACAACAGGATATCCCGCGATCACTGCCTTCGGCTTTGGAATTGTTATATCTTGCATAGCCTCGTTAGTTGCTGCCGCCCAACCGAGGTTGACAGCCAAATTACCGCCTGCTGAGTCTCCCATAACAATTAACCGATTATTGTCTCCGCCCCATTCTTCAGCATGTTTGGACACCCAAGTCAGACCATACGCAACATCAGCAGGCGCCTTATCCCATGTAGCATATTGATCTGAAGCTAATCGATAGTCTACACTTACCACTAGCCAACCTTGATCTGCATACCACCTCATGATGGAAGACAAATCTGATGCCTGGCCGCTTATCCAACCACCGCCGTGGATATACATGATAACCGGTGCTTTATTTGTGTGGATTGGGGGCTTATACACGAGTGCCTTCAGCTCTTTACCATCTGCTACCTGATAAGTTTGCGTGACATCAGGAAGTGCAGGTTTTGCCGAGAAGGGCCAAATCGTCGATAGCACATTTATCGAGCCGCCATTGTCATAGGTTGCCTTTATAAAATTTCCTACGATCCCGCTGGAGGACAATAAGGCCAATACGGACAAAACAACGGTTGTATTCGCCAACCAGCGTTTCACTTTTTTGCGCAACGCTAAGGTAACGATAACCACAGCCAAACTAGCAACAATAAAGAGCGGACCCAATACGGACCAAGTCATGATTCCAATAGTTATTATTGAATTCCCTTTAGCGGGAACAAATAGCGTCAAGGCAGCAAACACTACCAAGATACTCACCAAACCCCCAATAACAAGGACAATTGAACGCAGTATGTTAATTAATAAAGAAGACGAATGGTTAGTAGTCACAATAAAAGCCTCCACCTTAATTTTTTATTAACCTAAGTATGACCAACATACTAAACAAATAATAAAATCCTATAGAATTTAAAATTACGAATAAACTTTAGATTAAACGCCTCGTTCCTGTAAACGCCGAACTTTGGTATACAGGAAATACCTGCGAGCAGCAATGCTTCCCAAGGGAAGAAACAGCAGCGCACTGCTCAGGATGTGGAAAGTATTATGCACATCTAATGAACTGACGAGCTGGCGTAGCAACAAAACTACGATCAAGAGAATGCTGCTCGCCCACGATCCTTTCGACGTAATTTTGCCTGACTCCGGATGAATTCGAATCTCTTCCAAATAAGCACGCCATGCACCAATACCACAACCGATCACAAGGCATAGAATATATAGCAGCATACTATTCACGCTCAACGTTGTTTGGGCTATGCTGGTGAACACTACATACGCCAGGATGGCAGGTAAAAGCCATAAACGGGTAGTCTTGATCTCCTTTTCTTTCATAGATATCATTAGAATAATTACAACTGTAATCAAAATATTCATCATGCTTGTTTCCTCACTTTCTCCATGTGTTCTTCGGTGTACATCTAGTTTATCCGAATTCGTCACGGTTTAAGTCCACCCATAGATGGATTGAATCATTCATTTACTTCGTGCTTCAATTAGAGGATATGGCGGTCATTCAAGACTACGATAATCCGCAAGAGGCGTGGGGCGGCTATAAGGAGCTGCACAAGCACCACCCGACTCGTGAGCTATATGTATTTCATACGTGCAGAAACGATGTTGAGGTCGTGGAGGAGTTTTTCTCAGGAGTGCGGCAACCGTTTTGAATCCTATGCACTAGCTGCTGATCTGATTGATTTTATGATAAGAGCTAAATACAAAGTGGATTTTGAATCCATAGATATAGTGCTTGAAAAATAGACCAAATGATTCCCTCCGTCAATGGACAGCAATCACTTGGTCTATTTTTATATACAGCGTCATCGCCTGAATAATACAATCTCGGCTCACTTGTAGTTCAGATAAAAGCGAGCTGCGACTGATTACTCACTGACGGATTGGTTGATGCTTGATATTATAAAACCCGCCTCCGGTTTCATCCAGGGCGGGTTACTTATTGTTATTTTATGAACGATGAAGTTCTATCTGTTTCAGCCGTTCATTCCTGTAGGGAGACAATAACGAAGGCCAATCCGTTTGAATAATGTCGACCTTCTTCTCGATTATTTTTCCCCATCCCAGATCAGGGCTTTGAATAATCGACGTATCATCATCCAAGCCGCCGTATAGGAATGTGTAATCGTCCAGTGTAATGGCGTTGGCCCATACAAAGAGATTTTGCTCATGCAGTCTTTCTATAACGTCGTTCTGGAACAGCGGGTCGCTGTCTGTCTTAACGATCAGTTCCATACCCACCAGATTAATATTGGTGTAAGACAACACGGTCTCGATCTCTTGAACAGAGTAAACAATCGGCATAAACATATACTTTTTCTCGTAATTATCGAAAAATTCCAGTGTCTCCTTGTTCACAGGTCCTTTTAAAATCAGTTGATTCATCATGTCATGTTGGTCCAGAATCTCTACGAGCTCAGGCCAGAAATCCCAGGCGCGGTCGATGTTTATCAATGTGTCGCCTTTTAAGTGGGGCAGCACCTGTTCCAAACGATCCAGCTTAGTGTTCGTCCGACAAAACAGACTATTGTAGTAAGACAACCCGGCAATCCGGGAAGAATCCATCGTAGTGATGTTATCAGTCTCGTTCAGCAGCCGCGGCTCTCCTCCATCATGAAACAAATAGATTGCTCCATCTGTCGATTTGGCCAAATCGATTTCGATCATATCGCCGCCCTGCTGCAGTGCGACTTTAAATGCGGGGAGCGTATTTTCAATAATATTACCGCCGAAGCTTCCTCTATGTACGGCAATCAATATTCCCCGCTCATTAAACCGTTGATTAAGTAGCCCATTGATCTTGCTGAATATAGATTTTCCAAACATCTAAATGTGCCTCCTGCTCCTGAGTGTACTGGATCAAATTCATCTTATCAAAATAATTGGAACGTGTCAATTTCGAATGATTTGGTCATACTAGAGACATCCCTTCATCTTTTTACAAATCTCTTATTGAACGTAAAAATTATAATGAGTATGATGAAGGAATATGGCTCAGCAGAAAATCAGAGCTTGGCTTACTACGTGCTAGGAGTCGCTACGGGTGCGAAGGGTTCTTCCGATCGCTGTTAAAGACCGGCTTCTGAATTGGAAGAACATTTTATCGGATGAAGTCGGTCTTTAAAGGCGAAAGCTACGCTTCTCCAGAATCCCTTCGCCCCTCCACTCCACTTCGTCGTTTCGTCAGTAGTGATTTTAATATGAGCCAAAAAAGTAGGAGGATTGTAAGATGGCTACAATCAAGGATATTGCAAAAGCAGCCGGCGTCTCGCATGGAACGGTGTCTAATGTATTGAACGGAAGAGGCAACGTCAGTGCCAAGAAGATTCGGCTGGTGGAAGAGGCTGCCCGGCAGCTTGGATATAAAATCAACTATAAGGCGCAGTCCCTGCGTTCTGGCGTAACTAAATCGATCTCTATCATCATTCCGAGCATTGAATCGGAGGAGTATGCCCAGCTGTACAAGGGTCTCGATAAGACACTCACCGAATGGGGCTACCGCACCCATCTCTACATAACCTACGATCTGCAGCTGAACGAACAAAACATACTGAAGGAAATTGCCGAAGAACGCGTTACCGGAATTATCACCATCTCTTGCCTGGACGATGCCTCTATCTATTACAATGAACTCAATATTCCGAAAGAGAACATCCTATTTGTGAATCGGAAAATCAAGAACAGCAAAGCTTTTGCTGCTTTTGACTTCGTGCAGGCCGGGAAAGATGTTTCAAGCTATCTATCGGAGAAACGGTATCAGTCGATCGGGATTTTCGTGGATGAGCAGAAGTATTCAAGCGAGCAGCAGTTCGCGGAGACTATTGCGGGGGAAATGAAGCGAGCTTCGGTCAAAATGATCGCCTCTCCCCTGGGGCAGTCTTACAGCAGAGCTTTTGAATTTTGGGAAAATGGGATACCAGACATTATTGTGACTTCCAGTCTGAGCCGGGCCCAGCTTATCAAAAACGCTCATTATTACGGTTCCGATGATCAGCAGCCGCCGATCCTATGCCTTGCGCCAACCGAAGCGGCTTTTGACGACCAGTTCATCAAATATCAGCAAAATTATCAGCTATTCGGGCATCATATCGCCGAGTCTTTAATGAAACAAGTGAATGGACAGGAGAAAATTGCGAAGAATACGATTTTTGCGAACAGCGGTCTAGAGCCAGTACATGCGCCGACAGTTAACAATCCAAGTGAGACAAACCTGACGATGCTAACGATTCCCAGTCCGACTACAGATGCGCTGAAGAAGCTGCTCCCTCATTTCACCAAGAAAACAGGCATCCATGTATCGCTGGCGATCCATACCTATGAGGAAATTTATCAGGTTCTCTCGGAGGCTTCAGGCAATCCAGGTTATGACATTGTCCGGATGGATATGGCATGGCTGTCCTGGTTCGGTAAGACGTCCTTTCATCCGCTTCAGGGTCTGGACGGGGAGTTCGATAAGATTATTCATGCCCTCCCGCTTCATATCAAAGACAATTATATGAATGTCGAAGGGGTTGCATATACGTTTCCTTTTGACCCCAGCGTTCAGATGCTCTTTTACCGAAAAGATTTATTTGAAGACCAGATGATCAAGCGGATGTACTTTGAGAAATATAAAGAGCAGTTGACGGAGCCCGCAGACTACGAAGCGTACACCAAACTGGTGACCTTCTTCACTCAGTCCTGCTTCAGTCAGTCTCCGACACCATATGGTACAAGCGTAACGCTGGGCAGACCGGAAATTATCGCGCTTGAGTTCTTAACCCGTTATTACGCAGAGGGCGGACGATTAATAACCGGTAATGGGATGACGTTGGACTTGCCAAAGGCTACACAAGCGCTGCACAACTTTATAGAAACGTTAAACGTAGCTCAGAAATTAGATGAATCCTGGTGGGGAGAGTCGGTCAATAGTTTTGCCAGAGGAGAAACGGCGATGGTTATCGGCTTTATGAACCATGTCTCGCGGATTGCGCACAGTGATGTCGGCTCGTTTATCGGCTCGGCGCCTGTTCCGGGGAATGCTCCGCTGCTTGGTGGTGGAGTGATCGGGATTTCGAAAAGCAGCAATAAGATTGAGGCGGCCATTCAGTTCATGAAATGGGTGAATCAAACTGAAATTGCGGAGCAGATCAGCTTACTTGGGGGAACGACTGGCAAGACGGAGATCAACGACAATTATACCATACGCACGCTGTACCCTTGGCTTCAGGATGCGAGCAAATGGAGCGCTCAGGGGATCAGAGAAACCAAAACACTGAAAGGCACAGGAATCAACACCAAGAAGCTCGAACTGGTAATCGGGTTATCCCTTGAAAAAATGCTGAACGGTGTACTGAGTGTCGAGCAAACGATTGAAGAGATGAACCGCCAGCTTGCTGATTTTTCGGAAAATAAAGAAAATGTGCACATCGAATAAAATGGCTGTATAACATGTTATCAACTACAATACGTGAGATTGAAAAAAGTGCGGAGCATGAGGACCCATTCCTCTACTCCGCACTTTTCTAATTTCAATATTGTAATGCGAATCTCGTTGTGGTTATGATTCGTCTGTCATGCAGACTTACTCTTCAGCCTTCTCTTCCTCGTCGATCATACCTGCGAACAGGGCATGAACGAACTGTTGGGAGTCGAATGGCTGAAGATCCTCCATTTTCTCACCCAGTCCAACGAGCTTCACCGGAAGGTTCATCTCCTGGCGGATCGCTACAACGATACCACCTTTGGCTGTTCCGTCCAGCTTGGTCAGGACCAGACCCGTTACACCGCTCTTCTCACCAAAGAGCTTGGCCTGGGTCAAAGCGTTTTGTCCAGTGGTCGCATCCAGCACCATTAGCACTTCATGCGGCGCACTTGGGATCTCACGCTGAATGACGCGGAAGATTTTGTTCAGCTCTTCCATCAGGTTGCTCTTGTTCTGCAGTCGGCCTGCGGTATCGCAGATCAGAATATCCACATTACGCTGCTTAGCTGCCTGCACAGCATCGTACATTACTGCCGCTGGGTCAGAGCCTGGGTTCTGCTTAATAACGTCTACACCCGCACGTTGGCCCCAAACTTCCAACTGCTCAATCGCTCCTGCACGGAAGGTGTCGCCTGCTGCAAGCAGAACCTTTTTGCCCTCCTGCTTATAGCGGTGAGCCAGCTTCCCGATCGTCGTAGTTTTACCAACACCGTTAACGCCAACGAAGAGAATGACGGTGATACCGTCAGGGTTCTCTTTCAGGCTGTTGTCATCGTCGCCGCGCAGCAGATCCATCAGCTTGCCTGACAGAATCGGCCGCAGCTCTGCAGCGTCTTCGATCCGTTGCTTCTTGACCTCAGCACGCAGCTCTTCTACCAGTGTCATTACCGTATTGACGCCGACGTCCGCACCGATCAGGATTTCTTCGAGTTCTTCGTAGAACTCCTCATCAATTTTTTTACGGCGGGTAATCAGGTCTGCTACCTTCTCGACGAACCCTTGGCGGGTCTTCTCCAGACCGTCACGGAATTGCTTGGTTACACTCTCCGTTTTGCTGGCGATGCTTTCTTTTAGTTTTCTGAAAAAGCTCATTGTCTTCCCCCACTCCACTCATATTACAAAGCTTGTTCATTATTTTCTCTGTCGTGTCAGGCTACATCTAGTCGCGCTCAACCGCAACTATCCTGCATCAAGCAATCTCGGCTTCCTCATCCTCCAGCTTCACAGAGACAAGCTTGGATACGCCGCCTTCTTCCATTGTGACCCCGTACAGCACATCCGCTTCCTCCATCGTCCCTTTCCGGTGGGTAACGACGATGAACTGCGTCTGCTCAGAGAACTCACGCAAATACTGGGCGAAACGCACCACATTGGCTTCATCCAGTGCGGCTTCGACCTCATCCAGTACACAGAATGGTACCGGCTTGACCTGCAGGATAGCGAAGAGCAGTGCCATCGCTGTAAGTGCGCGCTCTCCACCAGAGAGCAGCTGCAAGTTCTGCAGCTTCTTCCCTGGCGGCTGCGCGACAATGTCGATTCCCGTATCCAGCATATGATCCGGGTCCAGCAGCTGCAGATCGGCTCGGCCCCCGCCAAACAGCTTCGTGAACACAGTCCCGAACTCCTTGCGGATGGCATCAAAGGTCTGCTTGAAGCGCTTCGACATTTCATCTTCCATCTCACGGATCACATGATACAAGGTTGTCTTGGCTTCCACAAGGTCATCCTTCTGGCCACTCAGGAACGTGAAGCGTTCATGGACGCGCTGATATTCCTCAATAGCGCCCAGATTGACTTCGCCGAGTGTAGAAATGCTGCGCTTCAGACGTTGTACTTCCATCTGCGTAGCAGGGACATCTTCTGGAACCGGATAGCGTTGCTTCGCCAGTTCATAGCTCAGCTCGTAGTCGTCACTCAGCTTGCGCAGAATGTTGTCCAGTTCCACATCGAGTCTACCGACAGCGACTTCTGTAGAGCGCAGCTTGTCATCCACGACCTTCAGTGCCTGCCGCTGGTCCTTGGTCTCGCCTTCTTCCAGCTCCAGCTTGCGGGTTAACGCAGATCGCTCAGCACGTGAGAAATCCAGTTTACTGGCCGTTTCTTCCTTCTTGATCCGGTAGCTGTTCATATCTTCCTTCTGCTTGACGGCTTTAAGCTCATTGTCGGCAAGATCCTGTTCAATCGTATTCAGCAAATTCCGATTCTGACGCAGTTCTTTATCCTGTGAGCCGACATCCTGTCTCATCCGGCGAAGCTGTTCCTCCAGGGAGAAAATCTCCTGATCAAGCTTCCCTTCAGCGACCTTCATACTTGTCAGCTTGCTCTGCAGCTCTTCCTTAGCGGATTCGTTCGCTTTGCGGGCAGATTCAGCACTACGGATGGCCTCATGGGCCTCCTTCTCTTCCTTCTCCAGCCGCTCTAGCTCAGCTGTAGCCTGCTTTCGCGACTCTTCCAGGTTACGGGCTTCAGTCTCAAAGCTGCTGCGCTGTACACTGGCACTTTCGACCTGCTCCAGCACATGACGCAGCTCTTGCTCGAGCTGCTTCAGATCACCAGTCACGCGCTGTTCTTCCAGCCGCTTCTCGTCTCCGCTATGACGCAGCTCCTCCAGCTTCACGCTGGCCTTCTCCTGCTCCTCGCGAAGTCGATCAATGCCCTGCTTCAGCTTGGCAATTTGCCGTTCCGTCTCTTCTATCTCACCGCTCAGCTGATCCAACTGGCGTTTGCGGCTTAGCAGGCTGTTGTTCTTCTTATGCTGGCTACCACCGGTCATCGAACCGCCGGCATTGACAACATCGCCTTCAAGGGTCACGACCCTGTAACGATACTGGCATTTCGCCGCAATCCGGTTCGCTTGCTCCAGACTCTCAGCAATGACTACATTACCAAGCAGACTGCCTACGATGTTGGCATATTTGTCGTCGAAGCCGACAAGCTCCGAACCGATCCCAACAAAGCCTTCTGCGCCTTCCACCAGACTACGGTCACTGCCCGTAATCTGCCGTGGGCGAATGACGTCGAGTGGCAGGAATGTTGCCCGTCCAAGCTGGCGCTGCTTTAGAAAAGCAATCGCCTGCCGGGAGACTGCCTCATTCTCCATCACGACATGTTGTAGAGACGCCCCCATAGCCGTCTCAACTGCCAGTTCCAGGTTCTCGGGAACCGAGATCAGCTCAGCAACGGCACCGTGTACCCCGCTCAACTGGCCTTTACGTGCGCCTTTGAGCACTTCTTTAACCCCAAGCATGAAGCCATCGAAGTCATCCTGCATTTCCTTCATGGTCTCATGGCGGGAAACCTGCGCTTCCCGCTTCTGCTCCCATTTGCGCAAGCCCGCTCCAGTCTCCTCGATCAGCTTCTGCCGTTTGCTCAGCTGTTCGCTCTCGGAAATATAGGCATTGCGCAGCTCGCCTAGCTCCTTACCCAGAAGAGTAATCTTGTCCTTCAGCCCCTTCTGGGCAGAAGTCAACTCTTCATGGCGAACATTCCACTTGTCGCCTTCTTCATCACTGCGGCTCATCCGCCGCTCCAGGTTCTCCTTCTGCTGATCCGCATAACGGATTTCGTTGCGAGCCTGAGCCATGAGATTCATCAGCTCCAGCAGTGCGCTTTTGAGCTTCTCTTCCTTACTTTGGCTGATACCGTCCGCAACGCCTTCCAGCTTCGCTTCCTCATCACTCAGTTGACCACGCAGCTCAGCCAGTGCGGACCTGGACTGTTCCAGCTTCTGCTCCAGGGCAGCCAGCTCACGCTGGCGATCCGCTGAACGCTCACCTACAGAACCAAGCGTAAGTAACAACTGTTCCCGGTTGCTCTCCAAGTTGCGGTGACGTTCCTTGAGCACCTCACCCAAGCCTTCGCTTTTCTCATAGGCTTCACTATAGCGCAGTAACTGCCCCTGCTGCTCCTCAACCTGTGCCTCTAGCGCACGTAAGGCGGATCGCCCGCTCTCCAGCTTCGCGTCATGAGCGGAGACTACCGTCGCCAGCTCCAATTGCTCGTTACGTAGCGTTTCAAGCTTGGCATTACCTTCCTGCCAGGACGTATGAATGCCTTCAATCTGATGTACATACACCGAGATTTCCAGGTGTTTCAACTGTTCACGCAGTTCCTTGTAGCGGATCGCCTTCTCGGATTGCTCCTTCAGCGGCCCCACCTGATCTTCCAGCTCACTAAGCAAGTCGTGGATACGGAGCAAGTTCTGCTCGGTCTCATCCAGCTTGCGGCCAGCATCCTTCTTGCGTGATTTGTATTTGACAATACCTGAGGCTTCTTCGAAAATTCCCCGCCGGTCCTCAGAACGGGTACTGAGAATCTCCTCAATACGGCCTTGTCCAATAATAGAGTAGGCTTCCCGTCCGATCCCTGTGTCCATGAACAATTCCGTGATGTCCTTCAGACGGCAGGACTGCTTATTGATCAAATATTCACTTTCTCCGCTGCGGTGAACACGCCGGGTCACTGTGACCTCGCTGAAATCAAGCGGCAGCGTATGGTCTTCATTGTCCAGCGTCAGCGAGACTTCACCGTAATTCACCGCTTTGCGCGCATCGCTTCCGGCAAAAATGATATCCTCCATCTTGCCGCCGCGCAGCGATTTGGCGCTTTGTTCACCAAGCACCCAGCGGATGCCGTCAGAAATGTTACTTTTGCCGCTACCGTTAGGCCCAACTACAGCCGTAATCCCGCGTACAAATTCCATTTCTGTCTTATCGGCAAAAGATTTAAAACCCGCTAATTCAATCCGTTTCAAAAACATGACTCGCCAATCACCTCTGACCCATTATACCATAGCGTTCAGCACCCTAAAACAACCTCGCCCTGCAAGAATCCCCTTGCACGACAAGGCTTTATAACTTCTGACCGAACTCAGACATTACCTAAACTTCAATTCTCACAAGTAGAAACGGCTTTTGCCGTCCTCTAAGGGACGGCATCCGTTTCAGCGAGAAATATAAGGATGATTTATAGCGTAGAACATATGAATTCTTATATTTTCAAAAAAGAGCAGCAACGGTCTGACCTCCGCCTCTACGCCGGCATTCAGACCATTGCTGCTCTCTCTCATCGGCTGCCCCTTTACAGAACAGCGGGTGCGTTATCAGGCACCATCTTCCTTGAGACGCAACAGCGCCGCTGCTGCTGCTTGCTGCTCCGCTTCTTTCTTGGAGCGTCCGCTTCCCCGGCCAAGTGAACGGCTGGCCATGTATACCTCAGAGACAAATTCGCGCTCATGCGCGGGTCCCCGTTCTTCAATGATCCGATACTCCAGCGTACCCATGTTGTGATGCTGAATCAGTTCCTGCAGTTCCGTCTTGAAATCGCTAATCTGCATTTGAAGCTTGCCGTCCGTTTCCACAAGGGGAAATACATGGTTATCCAGGAAGGAGCGTGCTGCCTCCAACCCCTGATCCAGGTAAAGCGCTCCCACGAATGATTCGAACACATCTGCAAGCAGGGCAGGGCGAGTACGTCCGCCCGTAAGTTCTTCCCCTTTTCCCAGGAGCACATACCGTCCAAAGCCCAGTTTCTCGGCGAACTTCACTAGTGATGGCTCGCATACAATTGCGGCCCGCAGCTTGGTCAGCTCTCCTTCTGGCCTGTCCGGCAGCAGATTATACAGATACTCGGAGACTGTCAGCTCCAGGACAGCGTCGCCTAGAAACTCCAGACGTTCATTGTCCTGATGCTGATTAAATCGGTGTTCATTCACGTATGACGCATGGGTAAAGGCCTGCTTCAGAAGCACAGAATCGTGAAATTGGATTTGAAGTTGATGCTGTAACTGCTTCAGGTCTCCTTTCACCGCACTGTCCCCTTACTAGTTGAATTTTTTCAAAATAACGGTTGCGTTATGTCCACCGAATCCAAATGAATTCGACATTACAATGTTCAAATCTGCTTTACGCGGAACATTCGGTACATAATCAAGATCGCATTCCGGGTCTTGATTGTCGAGGTTGATGGTTGGTGCAATCATACCGTTCTGCAGGGAAAGCCCACAGATGATTGCTTCCACTCCGCCGGCCGCGCCAAGCAGGTGACCTGTCATCGACTTGGTGGAGCTGATCGCTACCTTGTAAGCATGATCTCCAAGTGCCTTCTTGACAGCTTCAGTCTCGGACTTGTCCCCTACAGGAGTCGATGTACCATGAGCATTGATGTAATCAATGTCCTCTGGCTTAATCCCCGCATCACGGATGGCCATCTTCATGCAGCGTGCCGCTCCGTCCGGATCTGGCTCTGTCATGTGATGCGCGTCACCACTGAGGCCGTAACCAATAACTTCCGCGTAAATCTTCGCACCACGCTTTTGTGCATGCTCCAGCGATTCAAGAATCAGGATTCCTGCGCCCTCTCCCATGACAAAACCGTCACGGTCAGTGTCAAACGGACGGCTTGCCTTCTCCGGCTCGTCGTTGCGCGTAGACATCGCTCTCATTGCACAGAAACCGGCCATGCCTGTCGGGCGAATCGTCGCTTCTGCACCGCCACAAATCATAGCATCCGCATCCCCACGTTGGATAAGCCGCAGAGATTCCCCAATAGAATGGCTACCCGTTGCACAAGCAGTTACTGTTGTTGTGTTCGGGCCTTTCGCTCCAAGGTTGATAGATACTTGTCCAGATCCCATGTTGGCGATCATCATCGGAATGAAGAACGGGCTGACACGTTTAGGTCCCTTCTCAAGCAGAAGGTTATGCTGATCTTCCCATGTTCCAAGTCCGCCAATCCCTGAACCGACAGCTACACCAATACGCTCAGCGTCAATGTCATCGCCAATCTTCAGGCCGCTATCCTTCAGTGCTTCCTCGCCAGCTGCTACCGCAAACTGTACAAAACGGTCCATCTTGCGGGCTTCTTTACGACCAAAGCGCTCTTCCGGATCGAAATCCTTGATAGAAGCTGCAATTCTCGTCGGGTATTCACTAACGTCAAATGCTTCAACTAAGGAAACCCCGGATTTACCATTCATCAGACTGTCCCAGAACGTATTCAGATCCTTGCCCAATGACGTCACTACGCCCATTCCGGTAATAACCACTCTATGACTCAAACGCAATCACCTCATCTGTTAACTGTAAGATCAAACCTATATAAACTGCAATTTCCGCAGCAGTACAAGCCATCTGCGGTTCAGTAATTATCCCCATAAGCGGCGCTCTACAAGCACCTGCAAAGCCCATTACGATGCAAAAATGAGGAGAAGTCCCGCCTTAGCAGGATCGGGACTCTCAATCATATGACTCTAGGTATGAGATTGTATGTACTTCACAACTTCACCCACGGTCGTAATCTTCTCTGCATCTTCATCAGAGATTTCCATATCGAATTCATCTTCCAATTCCATAACCAATTCTACTACATCAAGAGAATCAGCACCTAAATCATCTTTGAAAGACGCTTCTAATGTTACCTCAGCTTCATCGGCACCTAAGCGGTCGATGACAATGCGCTTTACACGCTCCAATACATCGGACATCCGGTTCACCTCCTCTTTTGGTATTATACGAGATATGAAGTCAAAATGCCATAGACGGATATAAACGCTTTCCGGCTTCCTCAAATCCCTTGTCCAGCAAGGCTTTGGACCCATTTCGGGGCTTACATGTACATACCGCCATCCACGTGAAGTGTCTGGCCTGTCATGTAAGCAGCCCCTTCGGAAGCCAGGAATACTGTCGCATTAGCGATGTCTTCCGGCCGTCCCAGGCGAGCCAGTGGAATACCTTCCACCAGTCCGCTGCGGACTTCCTCGGACAGCTCACGGGTCATATCGGTATCAATGAAGCCCGGTGCGATACAGTTCACGGTAATTCCCCGTGAGGACAGTTCACGCGCCGCTGACTTCGTCAGGCCGATAATGCCTGCTTTGGCTGCCGAGTAGTTGCTTTGGCCAGGATTCCCTGTTACACCTACGACCGAGGAGATGTTAATGATCCGTCCGTAACGTTGTTTCATCATCGGACGTGTAGCTGCCTTCAGACAGTTGAACACGCCTTTGAGATTCGTTTCGATGACCTGATCGAACTCTTCCTCTTTCATACGCATAATCAGATTATCCCGGGTAATGCCAGCGTTATTGACAAGAATGTCAATCCGGCCCCAAGTGTCCAGCACCTCTTTCACGAGCTGGTCTGCCTGCTGAGCATTGCCGACATTGCCCCGGAGGGCAATGCCCTCTGAGCCCAGCTCGACAATCCGCGCCACAGTCTCCTGTGCCGCTTCTTCACTGCCGGCGAAGTTTACGGCCACCTTCACGCCTTGCTCCGCCAGCGCCAGCGCGATACTTCGGCCAATGCCGCGCGAAGCGCCGGTAACGAGGGCTGTCTGGCCCCGTAATGCTGAGAACATAGTTTTATCCCCTTTCATTCGATATGCTTCCTGCTATTATCGCACCTGATCCGCCATTTGCTTACCAGGATGTTTGCGCACTCTCCAGGCTGTTGATGTTGACGAGCTTAACGCTCTTGTCAATTTTACGGATTAAACCTGTTAGTACGCTGCCGGAACCAATCTCTACAAAAGTGTCTACACCTTCGCTAATCATCCACTCTACACTATCATGCCACAACACAGGCGAATACACCTGACGAACCAGCAATTCACGAATTTCTTCAGGATCACTGACCGGTGCTGCTGTGACGTTGACAACGACAGGGACGGATGGAGCATTGAAAGTAATGTTCTTCAATTCAGCAGCCAGACGATCCGCTGCTTCCTTCATTAAAGAAGAATGGAACGGTCCGCTGACTTCAAGTGGAATAGCCCGCTTGCCACCGGCTTCCTTGACGCGTTGTACAACACTCTCTACGCCAGCCTGGGAACCAGATACGACGATCTGTCCCGGGCAATTCACGTTCGCCAGTTCCACCAGACCACTCTCTTCGGAAATGCTGCGGCACAGCTCTGCCAGTGCATCACGCTCTGCGCCAAGCACCGCGGCCATAGCCCCTTGTCCACCTGGCACAGCCTCTTCCATGAAGCGGCCACGCAGACGCACAAGTCTAACTGCATCTTCGTAGGAAAGAACACCTGCCGCTACAAGCGCGCTGTATTCGCCAAGACTGTGACCAGCCACATAATCCGGCTTCACGCCAAGACCGTGCAGTGCTTCAAGATACGCCACACTTGCTGTCAGCAGCGCAGGTTGAGTGTTAACCGTCTGCTTCAAATCACTGTCCGGGCCTTCGAATACCAGCTGACTCAGTGGAAACCCAAGTACTTCGTCTCCCTTGTCGAATACTGCACGACTGACCGGGAGCGCATCATATACATCTTTACCCATGCCAACTGCCTGCGCACCTTGCCCGGGAAAGACAAATGCAATTTTACCCATAATGTTGATCCCCTTCCCGTAAAAGGTAGCTGCCAAACTACCGGCGATCTACCTTTATCTTCTTCAGTTCAACGTTATATTACCATACCAGAACGGATGCACCCCATGTGAGGCCTCCACCGAAGCCGACCATAAGCACTTTGTCGCCTTCCTTCATCCGGCCTTCTTCCGCCGCTTCAACCAGTGCCAGCGGAATAGACGCTGCCGAGGTATTGGCATATCTATCTACGTTAATTACACATTTCTCTGGCGGCAAATCCAGCCGCTGCATCGCCGACTGAATGATACGGATATTCGCCTGATGTGGTACGAACAGATCCACATCTTCTTTAGCCAGACCAGCTTTAGTAAGCACGCGTTCCGTAGCTGTCCCCATGATGCGGACTGCGAACTTGAACACTTCACGCCCGTTCATATAGATGAAGTGCTTCTTGTCTTCTACAGTGCTTTGTGAGGCTGGGAGACGGGATCCGCCCGCTTCTTGCTTGAGCAGATCGCCGCCGGAACCTTCGGCACCGAGATCAAAGGACTGGAAGCCACGGCCTTCAGGCACTTCACCGATAATTACCGCACCCGCACCATCACCGAACAGCACGCAAGTATTACGGTCAGTATAATCTGTAATGCGAGAAAGCGTGTCGGCGCCGATAATCAGTGCGTTATTGTACATTCCGTTCTGAATAAAGCCCACAGCAGTTGCCAAACTGTATACGAATCCTGAACAGGCGGCGGACAAATCGAAGGCCGCAGCGCCTTTCGCTCCAAGCTTATCCTGCAGGATGCAGGCTGTGGAAGGAAATGCACTATCAGGAGTAATCGTTGCTACGATAATCAGATCCAGATCTTCCGCCTTCATTCCAGCAGATTCCAGCGCTTTCAGCGAAGCTTCATACGCCAGATCGGAGGTTGCTTCATGTGGAGCTGCAATATGGCGTTCCCGAATCCCTGTCCGGCTCACAATCCATTCATCATTGGTGTCCACGATTTTTTCCAGATCACTGTTGGTCAGGATCTTCTCAGGCACATACTTTCCTGTCCCGATAATCCCAACCGGCCGCAAATTCTTCATATTGTCACTCACTTCCCGCTAATTTCCTTCGATATGCTTGGTACAAGATCAGCCTGCAGGGCAATGCGCGCCTGACGAACCGCATTCTTGACCGCGTTGCCGTCGGATGAGCCATGACCTTTGACGACCAACCCGCCAAGACCGAGCAGCGGCGCACCGCCATGTTCCTTGTAGTCCATCTTGCCTTTAAGGCTCCGCAGTTCAGGCATCAGCATCGCTGCGCCGAGCTTGGTCTTAAGCGACTTGCTGAATTGCTCTTTCAAAAGCGAGAAGATCGCCCCGGCTGTACCTTCCAGCGATTTCAGCAAAATATTTCCGGCAAAGCCGTCACAGACCAGTACGTCGCAGTTGCCGGTCAGTACATCACGAGCTTCAACGTTCCCGATAAAATGAATACCCGGTACATTCTCCAATAGCGGATAGGCTTCCTTCGTCAGTTCATTGCCCTTCCCTGGCTCTGTACCTACGTTAAGTAAACCAACACGCGGCTTGGCAATACCGTGCACCTTGTTACGGTAGATGCTGCCCATCAGGGCATACTGTGCCAAATGCTGAGGCTTGGCATCCATATTGGCACCAAGATCCAGTGCAAGCACACCGACATCGTCCAACGTCGGAATCATCGGCGCCAATGCAGGACGCTCGATGCCCTCCATCCGGCCAACAATCAGCAAACCGGTGGTCATGAGTGCCCCTGTATTACCGGACGAGATCATGGCGTCCGCTTCTCCTTCACGCACCATACGTCCGGCAACGACCATCGACGAGTCCTTTTTGCGGCGCACCGCTCTTACAGGCTCTTCGTCCGCCTCAATAACCTCTCCTGCATGGCGTACCGTCACATTAGACGGCATATTCTTCAGCAGTGGTAACAGTCTGGCTTCGTCTCCGACGAGCACGAGCTGTGTATCCTGCCACTCCGCGGCCGCGGACAATGCACCCTCTACGTTACATTCAGGAGCATTGTCCCCGCCCATGGCATCAATGGCGATCCGCACTGCGGTTTCCCCCTTCGCTGTTTTCTTCAACTGCAGACCGATACACAATAAAATGGCCCTGAAACACCATTTCCTCACCAACATATGTGAATACATCCACTTCAGCCTTGCCTCCGCGCCCAGCGAGCGAACGCACCTGAGCTTTGGCAATGCATTTCTCTCCCAAATGAATCATACGCAAGAAACGGATATCAGCTGAAGCCGTCAGGGCGATCTCATCGTCAATCACGGCGACTGCAAGCGAATTGGCCTGGGCGAATACGTAATGTCCGCGTGCAATGCCGTTTCTGGAGAAGACATGATCCTCACTAATCTCAAATATTGAAATGCCGCTCCTGTCGAGCTGCAAGTCTACTATATCCCCTATCACTTCATCCGCAGGCAGTGAGCGCACCTGATCATAGGAATGCTCAGCCATCTGCTTCATACGCTCACGCAGCTCCGGAATTCCGAGTTCCATCCGATCCAGACGAATCGTCTGAATGCTCACCTTCAACTGCCGGGTCAGTTCCCGGTCAGTCATGAAAGGATTGCTTCCGATAATCTGAAGCATATGCTGCTGACGATCCTTTTTAGACATCCGCTCGATGGCGGCTCACCTCCTGGCACGTGCTGAAAACAAAAGCATCCGGCCACACAATGGCCGCTGTCTATATGGATATAAAATCTTATAACTTCATTTTAGAACCAGGTACTAATATGTAGTATAAAGCATGCCGCCGGAAAAATAAAGCATTGACTTCCAAAGCGGCTTCTCATTTGTATCTAAAACTATGTAAGTTAATGATTAAAAGAAACGCCCTCCTCTTATAATAAAAGGAGAGCGCTCGTCATCTCGCCAAAAACTATTGCTTGATGATTTCTCTTGCTTTGTACGTTCCGCACACTTTGCATACGTGGTGAGCAAGCTTCAATTCTCCGCATTGTTCACATTTAACCATGCCCGGCACAGCCAATTTAAAGTGAGTGCGACGTTTGTCACGGCGTGTCTTGGACGTTCTACGTTGAGGTACTGCCATGTGATTCCACCTCCTAATTTGTTTTAACCCGCGAAGCGCGGAAGACAGGTTCATTTAATGTATCATTTGAAAAAGTCTTTCAACCCAGCAAGTCGAGGATCGACCACTGTGTTGTCGCAACTGCAGGTGCCTTCGTTCAAATTTTGTCCGCAAGTCTGACAAAGACCAAGACAGTCTGCCTTGCACAATGCCGAATCCGGCAAGTGCAGTACGAAAGTTTCTTCCAGATGCGGAACAAGATCCACAATCTCGTCCTTGACGTAGATGAGTTCATCATCTTCATCTTCTTCCGGAAGATCTGGCTGCTTCAGCCACTTGAAAGTCTCGGCAAAAGGAATCTTCAAATGACTATGAGCCTCATTGAGACAGCGGCCACATAACATGTCCACATCTCCACTCAGCGTTCCCACCACGTTCACCTGATCGGTACCCGCGGGCAGCGCATTAAGGTTAACTGAGAGGGGGCTAATGTCCAGAATATCCTTACGCCCTCTGACAACCTCGCTTACATCCATGGTTTCATGGATCTGCAAGGGTTCGTCGGCATTCGCAATTTTGCGAAAGTGAATCTTCATCAGTATCACTCCAAACAAACAAAATTTATTATACCTAGCATTGGTTAGCTTTGTCAACCATTTTCCCTTTATATTGTTTCAGAAAAGACGGAGAATTATGATATAACTATTGGCAGGAGCCAAAAGCCGACTATTATAACAATACAGGAGTGAGGTATCCGTGACAACGGTAGGTATTATTGCAGAATATAATCCTTTACATAACGGGCATGTTCATCATTACAGAGAGGCGAAAAAGATCTCCGGCGCCGAGCACACTGTTGTAGTGATGAGCGGCCCCTTCACCCAGCGCGGCGAGCCGGCGGCGGTGAGCAAGCAAGCCCGCACGGAGATGGCGCTCCATATGGGCGCCGATCTCGTGATTGAGCTGCCGGTGGCCTATGCCGTTCAACCGGCAGAATGGTTCGCCCACGGAGCCGTGGCCCTGCTGGAAGCGACCGGAGTCGTGGACAGCCTGTGCTTCGGCTCCGAAGCGGGCACTTTGGGCTCGCTGGTGCCCCTCGCGGCATACCTTGCCGACGAGAGCAGCGAGCTTCAGGGCGAAATCCGCCGCCGGATGGCGCTCGGAGAGAGCTTCCCTGCCGCCTACAGCGCAGCGGCGGCGGTCGCTTGGGAGGGGTTTCTCCTGGGAGAGGAGAAACCGGACGGCGGCAGCGCAGCTGAGCTTCTGCGCCAGCCGAACAACAGCCTCGGCTTGCATTATCTCATCGCGCTCCAGCGGCTAAAGAGCAAGATCACTCCGCTTACTGTGCCGCGGACCGGCGCAGGCTTCCATGATCCGCTCCAGCCCGGCTCCTCGATCGCCAGCGCGACGGCTATCCGCCGGCTGCTGGGAGAAGGCGGCTCTCCGGCACCCTATATGCCGGAATATAGCCTGTCCATCCTTGAGCGCGAGCGCGCGGCTGGCCGCGGCCCACTAGACTGGGAGAGCTTCCGCGCTCCTCTGCGTCATCTGCTCTCCACCCGCACCGCAGACGAGCTGCGGGCCTTCCATGATATGAATGAAGGCCTGGAGAACCGGCTGCTGCGCGTCATGCCCGAGCTGGAGCAGTTCACGATAGAGAGCTTGCTCCAGTCAGTGAAGAGCAAACGCTACACCCGCACTCGCCTCCAGCGGCTATTGCTCCATCTTTTGCTGGGGCACAGCAAGGAGGAACTGGCTTCTTCCGCACTGGCAGAGGGTCCCGGCTATATCCGTGTCCTCGGATTTAGGGAAAGTGGCCGGCCTCTGCTCAAAAAAATGAAGCAAAGCGCCTCCCTGCCCGTCGTCTTGCGGCCTGCGCTTTGCCCCCATCCACAGCTTACCCGTGATATTCAGGCCGCTGCTGCTTATGCCGGTGCCTTCCAGCACCCCTTGCGTGCGGACCTGTACCGCGATTATCTGGAGCCTCCGGTCAGGGTTTGACCGGAAGCTTTTTCATATAATCCAGTGCCTCTGTAAGCGTAGATACGGGTACCAGCTTCATAGCTGTACCGATCTTATCCGCCTTTGCCTTCGCCTCATCGTAATTTTTGACAGGCACGAAGAAGAACTCCGCTCCAGCCCGGTCGGCGGCTACAATTTTGTGCTTCACCCCGCCAATCGGTCCTACCACACCATCTGCATCAATGGTGCCGGTTCCGGCTACCCGATGTCCTTTGGTAAGATCACCAGGCGTCAAACGATTGTAAATTTCCATAGTAAACATCAGACCTGCCGAGGGACCGCCAACATCTGTGTTGACAAAGCTTACGCTTTTCCCAGGTTCCTGAGGCTCCACTCTTTGAACCGCACCAATGACCACACCAAGACCCGGACGCCCAGCTGCCGCGTCTTTATCCTTCACTTCCACAAGCGTAACTTCTTCTTCCAGCTTCTTATCCGCACGCTGCAAAGTTACTTTCACCTTATCGCCAATGCTTCGCGCAGATAACAGGGTAGAGAGGGCCGCCGGATCCGTTACCGGTTTACCATCCACATTCAAGATCTTGTCTCCCGGCTGGAACTGGCTCTTGTTGCTTTGATTAGGAACGGAGAATACATAGAGATAGTCGGTAACATCCTTATAAGGAATGCCTGCCGCATGATAGGCTGCCTGCACTGCCAGAGACTGAGAGCTGTTCATATAATAGACCTGTTCTGCTGCATATTCTGCTTCAGACTTATCTCCAAGCCGCGTATCCTTACGGGCAATTTCTGCATTGCTGTTGAACATATTAGCCACCAGTAACGCCACATTGGCATAACTGGCCGAAACCGTCGTCATCATGAAGGTTCCTTGTTCGGCGGGATCACCATTCTCCACCTTAATCATCGGAGCGACCTCCGAAGCGCTGCCCGGCTGGTACATGATGTATGGCGTACTCATAAATACAAATACATAAACGACCACTATAAACGTGCAAAGGTAGACTATAGAGCGAAGTCCTGCCCGGCGCTTCAGTTGTTTCACGGTTGTTCCCTTCTTTCCCCTGACTCTAGCGTAAAACATATAAATCCTTATATTTCAAAAAAACACCGCCACCAGCCTTTGGCATGACAGTTGTCTCCCCTGCATAAATTGATAACATTACCACCCTGTCCTAAGTTATGAAGAGGTGATCCCAGAAATGAACACTAAAATACGCAGGCTCGGCGCCCGGTCCATCCCGTTTCTCTCCGGGATGCTGGCCATTCTGCTCGCCGCAGCCATCGTGGCTTCGCCAGAGTCGTCCTTTGCAGCCTCGCTGCAAGGTCTGAAGCTCTGGTGGAGCCTCGTCTTCCCGGCGCTGCTGCCATTCCTGATGCTGTCAGAGATGCTGACTGCATCAGGCTTTGTACACGGAATCGGCGTGCTGCTGGAGCCGCTGATGACGCGGGTCTTCCGGCTGCCCGGGGCCGGGGGCTGGACGCTTGCCCTGGGGGCCACTGCCGGATTCCCCGGCGGTGCTGGGGGCGTCCTCCAGCTTCACAAGCAGGGCAGCCTCACCGGCAAAGAAGCGGGAAGGCTCGCCTCGCTCGTCCATTTTGCAAGTCCAGTAACGCTGCTTATCGTTATAGGAGCAGCGCTGCTGCACAATCCTGCAGCAGGCTATAGCCTGCTGATCCTGCATTGGCTGGCGGGCCTACTGGCAGGCTTCACTGCCTCCCGGCTGGGGTGGCAGCCTTCAAAGCCACCTGCTCCGGCGACCGTATCGGACAGCAAGCGAGACTCTCTGTATCACCGGGTCACGAATGCTGCTGCTCATGCCCGGGCACAAGATGGCCGGAGCTTCGGCAAGCTGCTGGGCGAAGCTGTAGGCAATGCGGTACAGAACCTGATGGTCGTAGGTGGTTACATTATTATGTTTGCCGTAATCATCAACATCCTGGTCCGTTTGTTCCCCGGACTACCCGCAGCCTTGCCGGCCAGCCTGCTGGAGCTTCACCTGGGGGCCCAGGCTTTGACCGGCATGACTGAAACAGCCAGAGCTACTGCCGCTTCATCACCCAACGGAACAGCCGGTATCCTGGGCTTCGCCCTGCTGTCTGCTGCACTGGGCTGGAGCGGCATCTGTGCACAGCTTCAGGTACTGACACTGCTAAAATCAGCAGGCTTACGTTTCCTGCCCTTCGCAGCAGTCCGTCTGCTGCATGGCAGCTACGCTTTTGTATTGACGTTGCTGCTCTGGAAGCCGCTTATGTCACTGCAAGAGAAGACCCTGCCGACTTTTACGGGAACACAAATTCTGCCCGCCGGAGACGTACAGACTTATACATTATGGAGCGCATTTCCACAGCTGCTGGGTGTGCAAATCTCCCTGCTAGCCCTGCTCATGCTTCTTTCGGGTGCAGTGTACCTCTTTACTTCACTTCGTCGGCGTTCCGGTTGAACTTGAGCTTCATCGCCTGCTCTACCTCTGGTGTGACAAACTCAGTGACATTGCCGCCGAAATGGGCAATTTCCTTCACCACACTGGAACTTAGATAAGAATATTTCGGGTTAGTCATCATAAAAATAGTCTCCGCTGTCGGACTAAGACTATGATTGATGGAAGCGTTCTGCAGTTCGTATTCAAAATCTGTTACGGTGCGTATTCCACGTACGATGACCTGTGCATCTTTTTGCCGGACATAGTTAACTAGCAGATCCCTGAAGCTGTCGATCTCCACGTTAGGGATGTCCGCTGTAGCCTGGCGCAGCAGGTCAGTACGTTCCTCCACGGTGAACAGTGGATTTTTGCTTAAATTGTTCAGCACCGCCACGATCAGACGGTCAAACTGCTTGGCCGCACGATGAATAATATCCATATGCCCCATGGTGACCGGATCAAACGTTCCCGGATATATGGCAATACGTTCTTTTCTAATTGGCTGACTCATCCTGTTCCTCCCCACCGCTTCCGGTTTCATCCGGTCCAACGGCTTCATACTGATAAATCGAGACTGTCGTTTCTCCGTACACAGCTTGCCGCACTCTGTAGAATCCCTTGATATCCTCAGGGTAGTCATATCCTGATTCATGTTCAAGGACGATCGTCGCATCTTCTTCCAGCAGCCCTTTTTCGGCCAGAGCCAGCATCAGTTCATCCCCGTGCTTCAGCCGGTAGGGCGGGTCCAAAAACACCAGATCGAACCGTCTCCCCCGTTTTTCCAAAGCGCTGATCGCTCTGCCCGCATCGTTCCGGTAAACTTCTGCCTGACCTTCAAGCTTGGTTGCCTTCAGGTTGGCACGCACCGTGTCTATGCTTTTAGGCTCCATGTCCACAAATACGGCCTTGTCCATACCTCTGCTCAGGGCTTCTATCCCCAATCCGCCTGTACCGGCAAACAAATCAAGCGCCGATCCCCCGTCAAAATAAGGGCCAATCATGCTGAATAGCGCTTCCTTGACCTTGTCCGTTGTTGGCCTTGTCCCACTTCCCGGAACACTTTTAAGGGGCCTCCCCTTTGCACTTCCCGATACCACTCTCACGACTTTGCTCACCTGCTTATATCTCTGTTTATTATGCCAAAAAGGGCACAAGTTCACGCCTATCGTACCACATTCGCCCGCCGAAATAAAAAGTTTGTATCATTATGTCGGATCTAGCGGTATCCCACCTTTTCCGAGCAATTTCTAAAGCCGTATGTATAAGAACGAGCAAGCCGGGACATCATGTAGTTATCGACATCACAAAATGTCGTAGACAACCGCGGAGCAGGCTTACGTTTCCCCATAAGCTCTTCGTCCGGTTTCTCCTCTCCCATGAAAGAGACCCTAGAAATAGGGTCTCGATTTTTTTGTTTATAACCCCTTACTTAGCAAGGGGATTTCATTTTCAATACACCAAATTTATATTTACATGAGTCCATTTTATGAGCCTCTATTTATAAAACACCATTTACGATTCTCCATAACAATGTTAACTTTGTACGATGAACAAAAGAAAGCAATACAAAGCATTCTAACTGCAAAATGTGCCACTCGAATAAAACGGAGATCGCCTTGTACCTCACCAAAGTGTAAATTACGGCATTTTTGTACCTTAAATTGTGTGAAGATGATGGCCAGCTCAAATTAAGAGCATTTTTGCACCTTAAATCTTCTGATATCATGCTTTAATCCGAATTCTCCATAAAATAGCATACAAAAATGCCCTTATTTCCTTAATTTGGCCCAAAAAGGTTGAAATAAGGTACAAAATTGCCCTTAGTTAGGAACACAGCAAACTAGGCCAATTTTACGATGCAATAGATGAAAATAAATGAAAATAAATGGAATGAATGAACACAAAAAACGGATGCTGTCCTCAATTGAGGATAACACCCGTTTTTGCCGTCTAATGATATTCGCTAAATTCTGAATTTTCTATAGCAGATTGCTGAACGGGTAACCAACTATTAATGGTTTTTAATTGCACATAATCATTATCGATTGTTAATTGTATATTGTCTTGTGTCCCTCTGTGTTCTTCTTCGCACATCCCCAAATGGATCATCGCCCCAGTTCCTGGGTCTACATAAAGTCCTTTCTTGAAAACACTTCCTTGGCTATTTTTCCCTTGATGTATTTGTGAACAAACGATGCAATAATACATACATAATCACCTCTTCTTATAAAATTGTTCAAATCTAAATTCCGAGTGTGAGGACACTATCCCCGCTATTCTAAATACGATTAGTATTGAGATCGACCTAACTTTGGTTATCTCTCTGTGTGATTCGGTTATCTCTCTGTGTCGTTTGGTTAAAGTTTGATTATCGTTTGCTTGTGTGATTTGCTTGGGGTGTTTCTTTACCATTAGCATGGGTGCTTTCTTCTAATTAGCTTGGTTAGCTCATGTGGTTTGGTTGTGACCTCCAGATTGGGTAATTTGAACGTAAACTGATTACGTTTGCTGTACCCCATCGGAAAATGCTGCAATACCACTAATAAGAACGGATGAATTGTATGACATCATTTTTGATTTTCACCACCCTAACCTATTTTGAAATCAGCATATGATAAAGTGTTGAGATGAGTGCAGGTCCATTGAGATCGTGTTGAGAAAACTTCAACGCTTGCTGAGAAATATGTTGATAATTCGATTTCGTCACAAGTGAGACATATCAAATTCACACTTCAAAATACAAATCATAATGATTTTGACAACCTGGATTGAAAGCAGCCTGACAGGCAGGGCACGATGAGCCGCAGGCCATGTATTCATGGATGGTTAACTGGTGACCACAGGCCCCGCACAGAATTGCTTGTTCATCCCTCTGATGTTTTCCCCACCTCGCTGCAGCATGACCTCCGACTTCTTCGTGGCACTTGTAACAAGGATAATATGCATCACAGCATGGAAAACGGATCGCTATAATATCTATTGGAGAATGGTAATGCCTGCAGCGGGTTTGGGAATCCATTTGGACCCCGTATACTTTTACCCCATGTATGTTCATATAGTGTTGTTCAGAAGTCTCCGACACCTTATCATCCCCTTGGATTTTTTTCACAGATTTTTTCCTTCCAATCATTTACAATTGTATTGGAGGTGAATACATATGTCTCAATTAGTAATTTTTATCATTATTTTCGTTCTGCTTACAGTCGGCATCCGTATTTGGATATCCCGACAAAAATAGAATATAGTTTAGGTAATTCATAACGAAAGGAGAGACTCCTAAATTGAATGGCTTTTTTCTCATTATTCTAGGCGGTCTGATTATTGCACTGGGCATCTTTACGATTCGCAAGCCCACCTTTGGGTGGAAGATGAACGAAGCTTGGAAAGTTAAAAATGACTCCGAACCCAGCGATGCCTATATAGACATGGCCAAATTCGGAGGTCTAGTAACCATTATTCTTGGTTCATTTTTATTTGCGGGAGGCATACTGAATCTGCTATGAGATCTTGCGCCAGCCGGATCATGTCGATACACTGCAGACCATTCTCGAAGATCGCTTCAGGATAATGCCTGATAAAATAATCACGATCCACCCCAATGATTCTGAAACCGCATTTTTGATAAAGACTCAGCTGATGCAAGCTGGAATTTCCTGTTCCGATTTCTAGAGTTTTGTAGCCCTGCGACTTGGCTGTCGCTATGGCATGCTGTACCAGTCGCTTCCCTATGCCCTGGCCATGAAGATGTTCCACCACCGCAATATTGATCAATTCTGCCGTCCCCGGCCGGGTTGGAAGCAGTACAGACACGCCAACGATTTCCCGCTCGATTAACGCGATGTAACACTCTCCTCTTTCTATGTACCCTTCAATAACCGGCACCGAGGGATCGGCCAACAGCAGCAGCTCCATCGGGGGAGCTTCATGCGGTCCCATCTTCCTGATATCCATAACTATGACACCACCTGACTCTCCGTAAGTACTTTGATGATTTTATTGTACCGGGTGATAATAACGAAGAGTAGGTCTTTTTTAGAAGAATAGAATCTTATCTATACAAAAAAGGGACCCCACCGAGATCCGGCAGGGTCAAAGTCTATATTATAAGGGGGTCATGGGATTACTATACTCATTCCAGCTTAAATCTACCTGAAAGGAATATAAAGATTTGATTAATTGTGTCAGAAGTACATTAATCCGAAACAATAATACCGTCGAAGCTTTCAGGACCAACACGAACTGTTCCCAGTAATGAAGAAGAGACGAAAGCTGTATACGTGATCTGTGGCGTGACCGGCGGCTGAAAATCCGTAGCCGAGAAAGTGATAACCTGCGGAGCCAACACGCTAAGATCAAAGGTAGAGGTCGCAGAATATACAGCTGGGTCGGTTGGGAGGGTTCCTCTAACAATAGTAACTCTAATTCCTACCAAAGCCAGAGGAATCTGTACAGAAATCGTTCCTTTCAATATAACCCGAGGGTTAGCACCAATACCAGCTGTTACCAGACCGATTTGACCAAAGAGTTGTGGAGTATTAATGACGGTAATCGGAATTGCAATCGAGTTGGCGTAACTGGCATTCTGAGATGTTCTGCCATCAACATAGGTTCCCATGAGAATGCACCTCCTTTCTTTTTTAACATACTCTATTGTATTAACGATACCACTAGTTGGTTTGGTTAAATCTCCTCTATCAAAAGCTTGTTTTACTAGAGAAACAAGCCTTATCTGTGAGTAAAACTATGATGCTTATGCTTCTATCACTCTTTCGTTGTACCGTCCCGTTTATTAAAAGCCAATTCAAACAGCCCTGTAGCAGATAGCCCTGCCAGTCCGCCTGCCCAAAGACGCATAATCAAATCCATATTGGTAAACGGGTAAGAAACAACCCCCACCACCAGGCCAAGGGCCAGACCCACAACAGGCACCAGATTGCGTGGCAGGTTGAAGCTGTTCTTCACCAGTTGCACGAGAGCCATTACAAATACTGCGAGCATCGAAGCAAAGGCCAGTACCGTATTGAGCGCAACGTTCATATAGGATCATCCTTTCTTAGTTATTAAAAGACCTGCACGATTCAATACCGTCAAAATGCGGTAAAAATCATAGCTTCCTCCGGAAGGGGTATCCAGTAGCCCGGCTGCGGTTGCCGCTTTAACCGCGGGTTCGGCCCAATCCGGCACATTCATAACCGCCCGGTTCTCGACAGCAGCTATACGGTCGGTGACATTTTTGATCGCCTGACCCTGCTCCTGCACACCCGTCTTCAGCGTATCCCTGCTGACATTCAGACTGGCTATCAATCCATTAAGCGTCTTGACTTGCTCCTCCAGGCTTGCTAGCTTCTGCTTATCTTCAGCCGACATCTCGTCGTCCTCCTTTCCTTGCTCATCAAATTGGTAAAGATTATAGGTGTCCATCATTAAAATCAGCTTGGCTGCGTAACCCGGGTCGGTGGCATAGCCGGCAGCGGCAATGGCTTGGGCTGCTGCTTTGCCAGTAGTCCCGATAACCTTGCTATAAATTTTAGGATTCCAGGACACTCCATTGACCAGTAATCTGGAATGGTCGGCAACGGATTCGCCCCAATTGTTATAGGCACGAAAGGCCGCCTGAACCCGAACCGGCTTTCCATTGACATATTCCGTAGTCAGCATGGTGATACTTCCAGCCGGCCCGCTGCCTTTTATACCAAATAAATTATTGGCTTTCACCGTCAGTCCGCTGCTGCCCCAGCCGGATTCAAGAGCGGCTTGCGCAATCGTCAAGGAAGCTGCGACCCTGCTGCTTCGCATGTTGTCCACCGCAAAAGGTGCAATTTTTGCGATGAAATCCGCCTCTTTCATATCATCACATCCTTTCTACTACTATCTAATGCCAGTCCGCGCAAAATGCTTGTGCTTCTCCCCTTGCTCCACCCTATTTCCAAGTTAAAACATACAAAAATTCTATAAATCTATAATTTGTCATTTTCCCGTCATTGAGGAGAAATATAATAAAAGTAAGGTGCTAAAGAACTATATGATTAATCGTAATGTTAGGAGGATAGTTTAGGAGATTTAATTAGGCGCTTTTATTCTATTGTGGAAATTTTAAGCAAATAAAAGTTGAGATTTTCATATTTGTAGCGTAAAATATAGTATTATATGCCTATTAAGGGGGTCTAAAAGACTATGCCATCATATTATTTTAAGGAAATTTGGACGCCTCTGCGTTGGATTGGGATCAAATATTTCCGGGACGATGAAGGTTACCTCTGGATCAAATGGTGGTCCAAACCGAGAAAAAGGCTGCGTTAAGCAGTATGGCACCTTATCCTTTACCAGGAATACAGTGCACTTAGTGCTCAACCAGCCTTTTTCGGTTTGATTAAGAATTAGCTTCGAACGCAATCCGGTTTTTGCCGGTACGTTTGGATATATAATGGGCTTCATCCGCGAGGCGCATCGTCTCGCGTGTGTCCTGCCCGCTTTCCGCATTCCAGACAGCTGCGCCAATAATGCAGCCGACATTCACTGACTCCTCCAAATCAAAGGGTTGGTTATCGTGTTAATAAAACGTTTGGCTACTACCTTCGCCTCCTGCGAGCGCGATATCGGACACGAACCCTAGCGCAGTTTCTGTGCTTTTAAGGTTGTTAACCTCTAAGCCGGGATAGTCCATATCCCCATCACCGTAGGCATACCCGGTCAGATAAGAATAGCCACCGGCGCAAATTCAATGTCACACTTCATTCTCCTTATCTGATGCTGCTTGAGTGAAAACGCCACTGATCTATCATCGGATTCCTCTTAAGTTTTTAACAGTCTGTTTTCTCAGCTCAGCCTACCTTCGCACCAAGCGAGCGTGCCAGAAGTACAGCTTGCTCTACATCCATTCTTACACCTTGCCAATCAAGGCTTTTCAGATCAATACCTTCCAGCTTCGCGTCCCGAAGATCTGCTCCCTTCAGCTTACATTGACCAAGTTGCACTCTGCTTAAATCCGCTCCGCGGAGGTCACATTTCTGCAGATCACAGCCAAACAGATCCGCATCCAAAAATCTTATCCCACGCAGATTCTGCTTGCTCAAATTCGCGTGTCTCAGATTGGTGTATGACCAATCACCACCTGTAATCGTCAGTCCGTCAAGCGCTGCGTTGGAGAAATCCGAACCGACCATTTTGCAATCTTCAAATTTTACGACGAACAGATTAGTCCCGCTGAATTTACAATTCGTGAACGCTGAGCCCCTGTGCAGAGATGCATTCAGATAGGCTCCCGTAAAATCACAATCAATAAACTGACATCCCGTAGAGGTCATTTCTTCCATTGATGCGCCCTTGAACGAGCATTGTTCGAAGATACAGCCGTTCAGTTCACCATCCTGCAAATTACTTTGGTCAAAATTATGATGGTGAAAAGTTTCATTATCGTATTGATACATGTCTGACCCACCCTTATTCGATATGAATGTAAATTTTTACTACAAAATCTGAAAAATAACACTTTAGTAGATTGTCGCACTCTCTTCATTTCGATATAATAGCAAATAAACTAGCGGAGGTAAATTATGGACGGGTCGAGCAGAAAAGAACCATTCCGGTATGTCATGAACCAACCGATCGAATGCTGGCTTGAAGTGCCGGCCGGCAATACCGGCCCCGGTGCCGGGAAGCTGACCGAAGGCGTAATGCTCGATCTCAGCCGTTCCGGATGTAAGGTACGGACTTCCCTGAACCTTCGCTTCACAGCTGGAGATACGAAGCTGATTATTCATTTTCAGCTAAATGAGAACAAACTCAGATTACAAGGCAGTGTGCGCTGGGGCTGGATGTTCGGTCTCGGACAGTACAAATATGGTGTTCGACTGGATTTGAGTGAAATTGAAGAAGAAATGCTGATCCGGGAACTGGACTCATGGACCCATGGCCGCAGTGCGGAGGGAATGTAAATAGACATAGAACAGACGCCGCTCCGCTTGGAGAGGCGTCTGTTTATTATACTCTATAGTAGAGAGTCAAGAAATTAGATCTCTACCTTCTTTTTAACAAGCCAGGTGGATGTATATAATAGAATCAGGCAAAATACAGTTTCAATTAGTGCCGGACCGATGTCAAAAGCTTTACCAGCCGCTTCAATTCCGTTAGGGTTCAAATACTCACCTGAAGTGAAATTATACCGGAAAGCAAGTTCCATCCATCCCCCTGAATCTGGAAACAATTTCCCTTCTACCAGTCCCAGAATCAGATTCAGAACAAACAGTGTGACGATCCCGATCCAGACTTTGCTGCGGAAAGGCAGACTGTAGGAAACCGTAATAGAGAACGTCAGCGCAATCAAAAAGACCATGGCTGCGCCTAGCAAATTCAGTACACTGATGAAAGCAATATACCAGAAATCTGTTGGCAGAATGTCCGGATAGACCCAGCCATAGACTGCCACATGCAGCATTCCTAGTGCAATTAAGACTATCAACAGAATCAGATTCAACAGCAGCGGGGAGAGCACGGTATAATATGTTTTTAACGGAAGTAGTTTGCGACCATAGGACTTCAGATTGGTACTATAAGTTCGGCAAGCCAGAACTACAAGGAAGATAGCGGCAGAGAAATAAGTAACGGCCTGAAGCACAAGCATGCTAAGATTCTCCCAATGATAAACCTCCGCCAAGATCCAAATCACAGCCTCAAGCAGCAGTGTGACTGCATACAGCCCCAGAATCTGATCACGATTACGCCTGAAATCATATTTCATTAGCTTTAGCATTCGGCAAACACCTCTCTGAACAGTTCATCCATACTTTTCCCATGCTGCAGCCGGAGCTCTTCCACATTCCCGTGCATGACCATTTCCCCATTCTTGACCATAATGACTTCATCAAAAATCCGCTCAATATCAGACACCAGATGCGTGGAGATCAGAATACTGCTGTCTTCTTCATAGAACTCTACCAACGCATTCAGGATTCTGGTTCTCGCCACGGGGTCCACACCGCCCAGCGGTTCGTCCAGCAGATAGAGACTGGCCTTACGTGATAATGCCAATGTCAGCTGCAGACGTTCACTCATCCCTTTGGACAGTGATCTGACCTTGTCAGCCAGCGATAACTTCATAAAGTCCAGCATCCGCTCCGCCTTGGCTTGATCGAAATCCGCGAAGAAATCACTGTAAAAGCGCAGTGCATCCCCCACCGTCATCCACGACTCAGTTAGCGGCTGGTCTGGCATAAATGAGATTAAAGATTTGGTCTCAAAACCTACAGGATTACCATAAACAGAAATTTTTCCAGAGGTTGGATGAGCCAGACCGGCGATCATTTTCATAATTGTAGTTTTGCCGCTGCCGTTGCTGCCCAAGAGACCGATGATTTTCCCAGGTCCCAATGTAAAAGAAATATCGCGAACAGCCTGCTTGGACCAATACTTCTTGCTGACTTGCTGTACCTGTAAGATATCCTCCACACTATACATCCCCTTATTCTCCATCTTTGTGGTTCACGCTCTCTGCTACGGCAGCAACAATATCTTCTCCTTGAAAACCGAGCTCTCTCATCCCGCGGATAAACCGGTCCAGCACATCTTTGGCCATTTCCTTCTTGATGGTCATAATTTTACCTTCCTCACTAGTCACATATCGTCCCATCCCGCGTCTTGTCTCCACGATTGTCTCACGCTCCAATTCCTGAAAGGTCCGTTGCACCGTATTCGGGTTGATCTGTAAATCGCTGGCCAGCTCACGTACGGAAGGAATTTTATCGCCCGGCTTCAGCTTCCCGGTCACAATCTCACCTTTGATATAATTCATAATCTGGATGTAAATAGGCAGGTTGTTATCAAATTCAATCGTCATAGTTATGCAACATCCCTTCGTCTGAACACAACAAACCCGGCAAGGAGAAATAGAAGCACATACACGGCAAGCATCATGATCGAGAAGGATAACGTCATTCCCGGTAGCGGAGCTCCTCCATCGCTATAGACAGACAGATCCAAGTTGGGGAACAGCATATATTTATAAAATTCCTTCTGAATAATTGTCTTGTCGAGCATAAGCATGAGCATCGTAATCCCTATCGTCGCCCCTCCCGAGGTCGTTAGTATTCCTATCATAAAAGCAAGCGTTATATAGACCACGGTATAGACATAGCTATACCCAAGTGAACCAAGAACGTCGAGCCATCTTCCTTCAGCACCGCTAATGCCAAACCAGATTGACCCGGAAATGAATAGCGCAACCGCTGTTGCAAGCGTCAATGACAAGCCGTAGATCAATGCTGTTATATATTTAGAGGCCAGTATAGACGTCCGGCTGCGGGCACGAATCAGCAAAAATTTAATGGTTCCCTGGCTGTATTCCTTGGCTACTATTCCGGAGGAACCGATAATCGCCATAATCGTTACGACCTGGCCCAGTCCTTGGATGTAGGACATCGTTACTGTAAAGTCATAGACCGAGCCAAACATCCCTGCTGCAAAAGAATGTATAACGTATCCTGCTATGAAAGACATTCCTATTAACAAGGCATACGGTACAAAAAACGAACGTTTCTTAAACAATTTCAACCATTCGTTGACGACCAGCCGTTTCAGGTTATGCAATACGATTCCCTCCTGTCCATTTCAGGAAATCTTCTTCCAGGCTCTGCCTGTTCTCTTCAATCCGGTACAGACCCACGCCTGCTGCACCCAGAGCCCCTACCAGTTCTGGTACATTCTTATTGTTCATCGTGACCGTCAACTGATCCCTAATAAAGTCGGTGCGGACCACCTGTATACCTTCTGTTCCATGAGCTATCGCAATTGCCGGTTCAATAGCATCTACTCGGAACGTTAACGTAACCTCTTCTGAAACGCTGTTCTCTGCTCCAAGTTCTGTAACCGTCACGAGCTTTCCGTTCTGAATCACAACCGCACGGTGGCAGATCTGCTCCACCTCCGACAACATGTGACTAGAGATCAGAATGGAGATGCCTTCCACTTCAGCAATGGTTCGCATGTAGTCGCGCATTTCCCGAATACCCGCCGGGTCAAGTCCGTTAGTCGGCTCATCCAGAATCAACAGCTTAGGCCGCTGCAGTAGAGCCTGGGCAATCCCCAGCCGTTGGCGCATACCCAGCGAATAAGATCTGACTTTCTTGTTCATTGCCTCCTGAAGTCCCACCAGCTGAACCACTTCATCAATCCGGTCATCATCCACATCATCAGTCATCCGCTCATACTGCCGTAAATTATCGAGTCCGGTCATGTAGGGATAGAACTCCGGGTTCTCAATAATGGCGCCGATGTGGGCAATAGCCGATTTGAAATTCTTCTTGATGCTGTGGCCCTGTACCTCAATATCTCCTTCACTCATCCGAATCAGCCCAGTCATCATGCGGATCGTTGTCGTCTTCCCCGCACCGTTTGGTCCTAGCAGCCCTACGATCTCACCCTTGCGAATTTGAAAAGAAAGCTTATCAACAATAGCTTTTCCCTTAATGACCTTGCTGACTTCATTCATCTGCAGGACAATGTCTTCCCGTTCGTGTTGCGCTTGCTGTACACCTCTTTGGCTCATGCATATGCCTCCCTCTTTAGAAAGATTGTTATGGTAAAAGTTTTATTGTGTCGGTGTCATAGTTGAATAGTACACTAACATTATAACCGTGTAAAGCCCAATTTATATTTTATTTTGAAACAAATATCCTTGATTTCACGTAATAACCACTAATCAGCCATCATTTTTCCGTATAGTTCCTGTTTTATTGGAAAGATTTGAAAGCCAATTTCGCTATTCTCTGATAAAATGAATCAGAATGACCCTTGTCAAAATATACTCTTGGAGGAGGTGTAAACCCTGAACAGCTCAAGACTTTTCAAACTGCTCGGCCTAATTGCAGGCATTGTGTTACTGAACATCGCGGTATTGTCACCGGGGCTGCTGGGCGTGGACATTGTCAGCGGAAGTGCCCTTGAGACCGCCTCCGGCGTAACTCTGTTAGTCCTCAGTTTGCTGATTGTCCTTTACGGAAGTTATATCTTGCTATTCAAACCTTCACCTGCGAAATCCATCCGGAAGCTGGAGACCCAGGTGGATTATATAGCCGAGCTGCATAAATACCGTAATGTTAAAGTACTTAAAAAAGATGTTGTCCTTGCTCTGGATCAGCTCGAGCGAATCGATAAGAAGAAGGATACGTTGCTGAACGTCCTGTCGCAGCGATTTGAGCAAACAGAACTGAGTTATCAAAAGTTTATTGCGGTGATCGGGTCCGTTGAAAAACTCTTTTATCTGAATATCAAAGGGATTCTTAACAAGTTAAGCGTATTCGATGCCGAAGAATTCTCGCTTTTTACGGATTCTCATAACCCTGGACAGTTCTCCGATAAACTGGTACAGCAGAAAAGGAATCTTTTCAACGAATACTTTGCCTATGTGGCCGGGTATTTAGGTGCCAACGAAGAAATTCTACTGAAGCTTGATCAGCTGTTGCTGGAAATCTCCCTGTTAGACAGTACAGACTATAAAACGATCGAAGAAATGCCCTGCATGAGAGAAATCAATGACTTAATCAAACAAACAAAACTCTACCAGCAATAGAAAGGAAGATGATGATGGCGAGGAAAGGAAAAACATTTGCGGTATTAGCAATTATTGCGGTATCGGTCTTTGCACTTGTATACTTTGGAATCACCCTTACCTCTAACTTGGGTAAATCCAAGACCGAAATTTCGGCGGAGGATGCCACGAAACGACTGGAGAAGCTCTATAAAGATATTAAAGTAACCACTGCGCCACTGGTCAAAGGTCAAATCGATCTTGATCCTGTAGCCGTCGGCGACTCCCTACCTGATATCTCCAAGTTCACGATTTCTGTTGAGCCTACAACCGACAACTTCATTGAAATCTTCTCTTCTATAGAGAAATCCGGAACTGGCAAAGATGGATGGTTGAATGGTGTGGCTAAAGACTTCAATGATTCTAATACACTGGTAGACGGAAAACCCGTTTCGGTCAAAATCCGCAATATCGCTTCAGGAACAGCGGCCGACTACATAAGATCCGGTAAATATGTGCCGGACGCCTATACCCCTTCTAATGAGTTGTGGGGAGAAATGGTCAAAGCCAGCGGCGTTCAAACTGAACTTGTCGCCAAGCGCCTGATCGGTAATGTAACCGGTGTTGTGACCAACAAGAAGAAGTATGATGAACTGGTGAATAAGTACGGTTCGCTCAATGTTAAAACCATAACAGATGCAATCGCTGACAACGAGCTGGCGATGGGATACACCGATCCCTTTGCCAGTTCCACCGGATTGAACTTTCTGGTAACGGCCCTATCCACTTTTGACAGTTCTGATCTGCTGGGGGATAAGGCAGTGCAAGGCTTCGAGAAGTTCCAGGCCAACGTTCCCTTCATTGCTTCCACCACCCTGCAAATGCGTGAAGCCGCAAAAACTGGCAGACTCGACGCATTCGTGCTGGAATATCAGACTTATGTCAACACACCTGATTTAAAGAGCGGTTATGTATTTACTCCATTCGGCGTAAGACATGACAGCCCGCTGTACGCGCTTGGTAATATACCTAAGGAAAAGCTGGAGATCATTAAGAAATTCGCTGACTTTGTTGAACAGGCTAAATATCAAAAATCTGGAGCAGACAATGGATTTAACGGTCTGAATGATTATGTTGCCGAGCTTGACCCAGTAGATGGCAGTGTACTCTCGTCCGCCCAGAAGCTCTGGAAGGAAAAGAAAGACGGAAATACACCGATCGCAGCGGTATTTGTTGCCGATGTATCGGGAAGCATGGCTGGCGAACCACTCAATCGTCTGAAAGAGTCATTGCTTAAGGGGCAGAAGTATTTAGGAAAAGACAACAGTATCGGCTTTGTCTCTTACTCCAGTGACGTTACCGTCAATCTTCCCATTGCAAAATATGATACCAATCAGCAATCTATGTTCGTAGGTGCTATTAATAGTCTGCAAGCTGCGGGAGGTACCGCTACGTTTGACGCTATGGTTGTTGCCATGAAGATGCTTCAAGATCAAGTCAAAGTTAATCCGGAGATCAAGCCGCTGATCTTTGTACTAAGTGACGGGGAGACCAACGAGGGACATTCACTAGATGATATCAGAGGACTTATTCAAACCTATAAAATTCCGATCTATACCATTGGTTACAATGCGAATATTAAAGCTCTGGAGAGTATATCCATCATTAATGAAGCTGCCAATATCAATGCAGATACAGATGACGTCGTGTACAAAATCGGCAATCTGCTCAATGTGCAAATGTAATTTTTTTATTAACCATTCACATATAGGAGGATTGCCATGTCATTCACTATGGAAGTGCCAAGTGCAGAGAAATTGAAGTCGGTTATTGAAGAACAGGTAAAACCGGAGCCGGAAGAGGTCACACAGCTGAAGGAACTCGCGATCAACAACGTCTCTTCCATTCTGGAACTGGACATTGATTCACTGGAGAAGCGAAGAGCCGTTCTGCAGTCCATTGACAGCTTCGGCATGGGAACAATGCGCTCCTCATCCGATAAGAATGCCTTGCTGCAAGTAACCGTAGGTAATTTGTCCAAAACAGGCGATGAAGGCGGCGATGTTGCCAAAGGCTTAACTGAGCTGCAATTGCAGCTGAAGGATCTGGACCCGAGCGCTGTCGATTTTGCCAAAAGCGGGCTGCTAGGCAAGCTGTTCAATCCGCTACGCTCTTACTTTGCCAAATTCCAGAAGGCCGATGCCGTCATTTCCGATATTATTATCTCTCTGGATAAAGGCAAAACCGTTTTGCGTAACGACAATACAACATTGGAAATTGAACAGCAGACCTTACGGGAGCTAACGAAAAGGCTGCAAAAAGAAATTCAGCTCGGCATCTTAATGGACCAGGAGATTGAAACACAGATCGAAGCTGCCAAGGTGCGTGGGGAGTCCGAAGACAAAATCCGTTTCATTACGGAAGAAGTCCTCTTCCCTCTCCGTCAACGGGTGATGGATCTGCAGCAAATGCTGGTGGTCAATCAGCAAGGCATTATGGCCATTGAAGTCGTTATTCGAAATAATAAAGAGCTAATCCGTGGGGTAGACAGAGCCAGAAACGTTACCGTGTCCGCGCTGAAAATTTCCGTTACGGTCGCCAGTGCCCTTTATAATCAAAGAATTGTTCTGAAAAAAATCGAACTGCTTAACCAGACCACTGACACGCTGATCAGTGGCACTTCCAGAATGCTTAAAGAGCAAGGCGCAGCCATCCACAAGCAGGCGCTGGAGACCAGCGTTTCTGCCGACACGCTTAAGCAGGCGTTCTCCGACGTCCTCTCAGCGCTGGATTCGATTAGCACCTACAAGCAGGACGCTCTCCCTAAGATGCGTGATACCATCGTCCAGTTCCGGGAACTGGCTGATAATGGTGAGAAGCAAATTCTGCGGTTGGAGAAGGGTAATCGGTTGGGGCTGTGAGTAGCAGCTGATAACTTGCATTAAAATATTCTTTCTATGGACTGTTACGAATATTAACAAACATAGTAGAACGTGGTCGATACCACAAGCGATCCTGGTTAATAATTTCTAGTTCAAATCCTAGAATCCTAACTGCAAGGGCAACTTCCCCTGTCCTCTGCGGTTAGGATTTTTGCGTTGACTACAACTCCACGAACAATCATATTTTGCTATAATGATTTTTATACTGATTCAAATAAAGGATGGGATACTTATGGAAGCTACCGTTTCCAAACGCTGGCTGCTGGCACGACTCTATGAACCTGAGCAGACCATTGTAGACTGCCGATTTACGCTAGGTAAACCGCTGGCTGGCAAAGAAAGTTTTGAGCAGGAGCATATTCCTGGTGCGATCTATCTAGATCTGGAGCTGGACTTGTCGGGCCCTGTATCAGAGCATGGTGGACGCCACCCTCTCCCCGACCCACAACTATTAGCTGCACGTCTGGCGAAACTTGGTATCGGCAACACGACGCGCGTAGTCGCTTATGACGATGAGAGTGGTATGAACGCCGCCCGGCTTTGGTGGCTGCTGCGTTATTTGGGCCATGAGCAAGTATTCATCCTGGAAGGTGGCTTCAGTGCTTGGAAAGCCGAACGCTTCCCTGTTACGGATCATCAGCCTATTAGGATACCAAGTTCGTTCGAGCCAAACGTACAATCACAGATGCTAGTGGGTGTCGATGAGGTTCGCCTGATGTCCGGGCACACGCTTACGAATATTGCAGATTCCGCCTTATCCCCTGCTCTTCCCGTGCTAATTGATTCCCGTGCGCGGGAAAGATACTTAGGTCTCGAAGAAACCTTGGACAAGAAGGCCGGGCACATTCTTGGTGCCGTTAACTACTTCTGGAAAGAGACACAGAATGAAGATGGCAGCCTCAAGAGCGCCGAAGAGTTGCAAGAACACTTCGCTAATCTGGACAAAGATTCGGAAATCATCGTCTACTGCGGCTCCGGCGTCACCGCCTGCCCAAACGTGCTGGCACTTGAGAAGGCCGGGTACAAGAATGTGCGGTTGTATGCGGGGAGCTGGAGTGATTGGATCTCTTATGAGGAGAATCCGATTGCGACGGGGGACGAATAAGAAACGCAAGGACTTTGGATAAGTGGTTTTGTGGACTGAACTGGGTGATACGGAAGATCCCAGTTCAGTCCTTTTTGGGTTCTTTTGCAAACAATCTGCAGCCAAGAACATTGAGAAAATAGTTTCAGACACAAAATTAAGTATCAACATGTTCAAATTAGGTTAGTATTGAATGAATTCATGCCCTTCTGACTATTTAATAAGCCGCAAAACATTAAAGAGCCGCAATAATATAGCGACTCTTTCAGATTTGAAATATTATTCTAGGGGTTTAGCGAAGCTCATTAACTACTTTATTCTTCCAATTACCTCGGTGAGTGATTCTAACAAAGTTCCTATGGTTGCTGTTTAACAGCTCAGTCTTACTTAGCTTACTTAATTCCTTCCAGTTTTCAAATAAGATATATATTGCATTTCCATATCGAACATTCTCCAAAAGAACTAAATCTTCTTTTATCATAGCCCCAATGTATTGACTAAATTTACTTTCACCAACAATGTACTGAATTGGATTAAGGGATTCAAAGAAGTTAATCCTATCAGCAATAATTTCTTGGATTTCTTTTGTAGGGTTTCTAAATTTTGAAATCAGAAAATTAATATTCCGTTCAATATTCAGTTCTCCAGGAGGCAATATTTCCCAGTTCACATACAGTGTGTTCAAATAATCGTCGTTGGTTGCATCAGCTTCAAGAATATTGCAAACACCAGTATTCTCCTGCAGAAGATTACAATGGAAGAGTAGGTCTTCCTCATATGTAGAACTTTGTCTATCAATATACTGGTCTAAGCTAAATTTGATTGTCACAGTCAGTTCATCGCTTTCAATTATCTCAACCAGCACATGTATTTCGCGGGGCAACCAATGGTTTTTTTGGAAAACAGGACGAGTCCATGACATATCATGGGACCCCTTGCTCCAATCCCCGAAGTTTGGAACTTCAACGGAAAAAGATTTATCTACTTTGGGCAAGTCACGGCGAGTAATTGTTCTTCCGTTAACGTTGTAGTTGGAATATCTACCCGTAGATTGCCTCGGAAGAGACGAGGTTACAATATCTATTTCGCTGTTCGATATAGCTATACCGATATGTCTATACACATTGCTTTGAATATCACCAATCGGGATTTTTTTGACACACCCAACAACTTGGAGATCTGACTTAAGCTCTTTCGATTTTACCAAAATGCTATCAGGTATTTTTAGAAAGTTCTTCTTCCAGGGCAGCTTAATAATAATCACGTCCTTTAGACTAATTTGTATAGTACTATAGCATCGAATTGATGGAATATTTAAAATTTTGTGGCGTAAAAAGAACCCCCACAAAAATGTTGGTTGGAGAAGTTAGTTTAGCCTCTTGGAGGATAAGGATCAGTCCCATGACTGTCACGGGACTGAATCTTTTCGTCCCTGCCATGGATAAGCAGTTCTGTGCCTTGATTTTGTGAAATCATACGAGCAATGTTAGTGGCCTCTCTTTTTGTATCTGTAATTCGATTCACTTTGTCATTACCTGCCCCTCTAACAGCCCACTTGTCACCATGAGGCACAACGTGCTGGTTTGGCATGTTACCCACCTCCAATATTTAGGGAAAACACTTCCTAAATTCATACTACTATAACCAGTCCCAAAAATCAACATGTTGTGTTCGTATTCATAAGAACATTCATATATATAGTATTTTCAGCATTGAAAATTAGCTCAACAACTTACAAACAACTCCCTTCAGTCTACACTCCACCCCGTCCTTATGTGGATGTTCCCTTGCTACAATTAGCTTTTATTTGCGTTGCGTTTGACTTCTTCCAGCCACAAACATATATAACTTAGAAATCCCTATAAATTTTCATTTCCATGAGTTATACTAACATTACTGATTACAAAAATCCCCAATTAAATGTGGTGAGTTAATGGGGGCATGGAAAAAGTCTATTTTTCAACCGAAATCACTTGCAGAAATAATTGATTCTGCAAACATAGTAGTTGATACAAATGTTCTATTAGCTGCTTACCAGTGGAAGGAAGTTACTGTAAACGAAGTGCTAGATGCTTTAAATCAACTTGCGCAAGAAGGGCGGTTACTAATTCCTAATCAGGTAGTAACCGAATTCGCTAAGAACAGACCTGGTAGAATTATTGAAATGATTAGGTATCTACAACAAATTTCACAATCGTTACAACCTCAAAAGAAACTAGACCAAACAATTCCTGCACTATATGTTACAGATAAACACAAGATTGTTAGCTACTCGAGCCATATTCCACATACCGGCAGATTTAAAATTTGCCCAACTTAGTCGGAATAGATTTCCCATTCCGTACACCAAGTCTATTGCCAATTTTTGAATGGCTGCCTTCCCAGCAGTTGTCTTCCCATAGATGTCTATGCCAATATTCTCATCAAGCTTTCCAGCAACCAATGGTACAATAGGACTCGCAAGACAACCAGCTAGACATACTGCAAAAACTGGATTGTCCTGAAGTTCCGCTATTATCTCTAAGGCTTCATCTTTATTACCTTTTGGTAAGTCTATTGCTGTTCGAATGATAGCGTTCATCAGTGTCTTGATCTTAGTCTTCACGAATGTTTCTTCATTAGTAATAATGAATGGATAAAAGTTGTTTGGACCGTCCCAGCCACATCGTTGCGTTTGGATAATTGTTGGTAAGCTTTCAAAACGCTCATTAGCTTCCCACAACATTACAAAGTAATTAGTGAGTGCTGGTTTTTGCTGTTCTTTTAGTACTATTTGCATTGCCTTATTCAACTTAGAAATGTCCTTAGTTGTTGTCAACATCTGATAATCAACCAAAAGATGATGTTTTATCCAAGTTTGCTTGTTGTTATTCCAGAAATATAGGCGCAATACCGGCTCATGATAATCCTCATCCGTCTTAATAATGGCCGTGGGTACAATAACAGATCCATACACTGATTCTACTGTTGTTTGGCTAGTTGTTGCAGTTATGCCATGCTCCCGACTAAAAGCATAACCTTCAGGAATTTTTAGATCAACTTGATTAGGCAACACAGGAAAGAAGCTCTTAAGCGTTAATGGCAGTGCCAAATCTGGACGTTCCTCAACGGTTTCGTTCAATGTATCTTGCAATAGATTCTTATCCATTAGCAACAAAACTCCTTCCACTTTCCAAAGTAGGGGACTGATTTATAGGGGTCCATTAAAATTAAAGGATCGTTCCAATGTTGTGCCAGTTGTATTCCAGCTAAAAGTGCAATCCTACGAATTAACTCCTCTGCAGCACCCGCTGTAAATTCTCCGTCTTGTTGTAGGAGCCAGAATGCTCGCTCTTCACGTTCATAACTATATTTCATTTGTCTTATTTGATGTTCAAAACGATTAGCGTCTTCGTCTGTATCCCACTCAAACCAGATAGAGCGAACTCGGTTATTAAAGTTCGGATATTTAGCGAAGAGTCGAGTGTCTCCAAGCAGATATTTCAAAATCCAGTATTCTTTTGCTTTAACTCCCCGAATCGCATCCCCTTTGTAAACACCAAAGTCTGTCGAATCAGAAAAGTATCGCAGGAATGACTCATACCCGCCATTCTGCTCCCATTTATATAGTTGTGCTCTGTCTTCGGCCGTCAGAGAAATTGTTGAACTATAGTAACTGTAGCTTGGGGGCGCACCATACAATGAAATGAAGTTAAGAGCACAAGTTTTTGCCTCTCTCTTTGGACAACTCCAACCGTTCTCCTCCAGGAACCTACAGAAAGGTGGTTCTCCCGATCGCTTCAAGTAATTAAGCTTGTTGTAAAATGTCCGATTGGTATCCTGCTCCGAGTGCACTTTACTAGGATCATTGTCAATTATAGTGCGATCATAATTTCTACTAACAGTATGGGCCAGTTCTTTTCCAGCTTCTTCAAATATGGCAATATGGGTGAGAAAGCTTGTCCATATGGTACTGCTGAACTGGTTAGAATCGTTTAGACTAGCCTTAATTGCTTCACACCCTTGTATCCATTTCAATTGTCCTTCCAATTGTCCTAGTTCTAACCAGCGACCTTCGTCTGAATCCTTTGCCGTTTTGATCCACTGGATAGGTGGTGCTGCCGGATGCCTCTTCTCCTTAAGCTTTGGATGATCGACAGGAACACGATTTGCATAGGCCTCTTCAAGTTGGGCCCATTGATCTGGAAATGACTGTTGGTCACCATCAATAAAAACACAATTATCCTTAAGCACAGCCTTCCCTTGAAAAGAAAGCCCGATTGGGTTCCCTTAATTATTTGTATCGTCTTGAGTCGGAAATAGCCGATCAAACGATTTACCAGTGTCACTACCTTTTTTGAATTCTCCATTAATCGGTATTTCCGTTTCAATAAGAGCATTAAGCATGAGCCGTTCGTGCCATGTGGCCTTCGACAGGTTGCTCGAAACCCAACTCCGGAAAAGCTCTGTTCTACTAGAGAGAATATCCCAGCAGCCTGTAAGTGTTTGTGGAGTCTCCAAGCATGTTCAAACGCTTCGGAGTGCTCATCAAAGTCAGCAGAGACGAAGATACATGTGTTCTTCGGTGCAGGTTCCAATGGATAGATACCTAAGCTTTGAATTCCCTCTACATGCGTTCGCACTTGTCCTTCTCCGAAAGGCCGATTGAAGCCTGCATCTTTGACGGGTGCCCATCCTTTCTGACCAGGATAGTTTTCCTTTTTCATAGCGTTCGCACTCCGCCTATGTGCAAATAGGTCTAACATCAAACGTGTTTGTTGTGGGGTAGGTGTGGTCATTGTGTGAGTACTCCTTTCTTCTTGATGACTGCATTACCCAACATAACCCCTTAGCTTGTCGAGTTTATATTAAATTTAATGATTCTATAGCCCAGCTTTGCTTGCAAAACAATTTATAGCTTTTGTGCATGTTTTTGGGTTCTTTCATCTATCTGTTCAATAAACCATTTATTCGATATTTCCCATTAATCCATACCGATCCATCAGTTAACTTCTCCGCTGGTAATCCTCGCTGTCTCCATATTGCTATCAGACGAGTGCTAACACCAAGCTTCTGAGCAAACTTACTTTGCTATAGAGCGTTTGTAGGGATTTGTTCCTTCATCACCACGTTGCGGTGAGTGTCCCACCATTCTTGGCACGCATCGGTATTGAACTCAAAGGTTCCGATATCGCAAAGCCAATTGAATGGAAAATCTTCGTGTTTGCTTATAATTCTACGCACAGTAATTGGGCTGCACCCCAATACCTTTGCAATTCTGTTCACTCCGTATACGATCATATCGACTCCTCCAATGAGATAAGATTCTATAAATGATAAGGAATCTTATCTCATGATTGGAGTAATCAACAAGAAATGCAGCTGTATCCTTTATAAAGTCAGACCGAGGAATTTCTACTCTGCACCGCTTGATTCAAAATTCTAGATTCTTATACTGTAAGCATCTATTTTCATTTCTGATTTAGTGGAGCTATACATCTGTACTTAATTAGTCCAATAGCTGGAGCCTTTAACAAGCCCCTTATTTAATGAATATCCATACTTCCATTTTGCTTTCACTACAAGTTCTTCACTCCAATGATCGAATGTACCTGCTCCAAGGAGACCAGATATATAATTTTTAAGGTCCGGATGATTCTTATCATCAGAATCAACTAAACTTCTAATATAGAGAGCGTACATTCGGCACTTAAATCCTAGAAGTGTCTTTTTACTATCACCAACTCTTTAATTCTTCCAGAGCGGGATATAACAATATCCTTTTTTATGCTAAAAACCAAGCATTGCGATTCAAACCTCCATAGAAATATTGGAAAAGTTGATCGATTTGGGCCTTCATAACTCTCTTAGTTCTTCACCTGTAAGACCACAAGACAAGTGATTCCAAAAGAAGTCCGTATTTGCTTTTGTTGAAATAATACGAGTTAGTTCATTAGCTTTCGTAATTTTAATGATCGGAATCCCCATTGCAATAAACAAAACTTGTTGCCTAACCCAATTAGCACTATATTCCAAAGTTCCTTGGTAAGGTAAAGGGTAGATTGAGGAATTTTTCCACTCAATAATCTTTTTATAAGAAACTGAAAATCTCTGATCTAACTCATTATTCGTAAACATTTGGCACTCCTCCAGGTGAACCTTATTTTCAATCTAAACATAGTTGAAACACAAGTGGTTAGTTCATATGGCACCCCCTAGCCTTTAATGAGCGGGTCACAAAAAAGGCTGCCCCAGCAGAAATCCCCTTTTGACAGAGAGACATCTGTGGCGCAGCCCTATAAAGTAGTCATTACAGACTACGAGCTTATTATGAAATTAACTGCCAGTTCCACTACTCATAATAGTTACTAGCAGATGTGCTTAGGTCTGCGCCAAATATTGAGCCCCCTCTCTAAGTTTATCCATACTTTTATTATACTTATATTCATGAAATATTCAAGTATATTCATCAGCAAATCTATAATAACGCCCTCTCCATAAGCCATCATCCAAATCTACATATAGTGTATATTCATTGTTATTTAATATTTTATTAAACATTATATAGATTATAAACTTCATCTACGCCCCTCACTTCGATTATCAATAGGATTCAATTAAATTACATAGAATTGTATAATTAATCTTTAAAGTGCATATAAGCAAGGTGTCTACTATGTACAAATTGTGAACACACGCAAATCTCATTTCAGATTCCACCCTCCCCATGACTCGGAAGATTTAAAACAAACGCATAATACATTATAACTAATGATTGAAATAGATACGCAAACAACCTGTCAACACGCTGCAAACAATAGAACTAACTATTAATACCACCTTAGGTTGTACCATTACTCAGTTTTGAATTTCTAGATTGTAAAATATTATCCAGCATTGAGAGCCCAAAGCGACAAGAAACTCCAAAAGGAATTTATTGACTGAAATTCCTCCTCGTATATATAATTGATGTGAAGTAATTGCACATGATAATGGAAAGGAGCTGATAGCTTGGCTTTTTGGGAAAAAGCAGAGAAAGTTATGAACTTTGTTAATGATGGTCTCCAGAGAATGCAAGAATCGAATCAAAGGCAAATGGAACAACGCCAAGAAGCAATAGATAGAAGTCAGCAAAAAGCTTCAAGAATCGAAAATGATAGAGAATTAGTGGAGAAATTTAAAAGCTCCTCTGGAGTTGAAAGAGTTGGGTATGGAAAAGAACTTGAAAGTAGAGGATATCTTGAGAGGAACTCTGAAGGTAAAATGCAAAGAACAAATAAAAAACTATAAAGGCGGGCGAAGTTAATGGCAGGTAGAGAAGAAGAAGGAAGAAGATTTCGGAATGCTAGGAACGATGCAAGAGTTGATTCTATTGAGAAGAGAATCGAGAAAGACTACGGCCTACCTGCTGGTTCAATTCAGTTAAATAGAGCGGATGGCGGGAATGCAAGAGGCGATAAAAAAATGAGTAATCTTAGGAAAGAATACAATAAATGATATAGTCTTAACCATTTTCATCGCCCACGACGATGAGAGCGGCATGAACGCTGCACGCCTCTGGTAGCTGCTGCGCTATCTCGGGTATGAGCAGGTATTCATTCTAGAAGGCGGCTTCAGCGCCTGGAAGGCTGAGAAATTCCCGGTGACGGACTCAGCCGGTCCGGGTACCGAGTACATTTATAGCAAATGTGCAGCCGCAGATGCTGGCTGACGTCCGCAAGGTACAACAGGTATCCGCTGATATGGAGCCTTCGGCTTCTCCAGCTGGCCTTTCTTCGGTCCTCATCGATTCTCGCGCCCGTGAACGCTTCCTGGGTCAGGAAGAAACCTTGGACAAGAAGGCCGGGCACATTCCTGGTGCCGTTAACTACTTCTGGAAAGAGACTCAGAATGAAGATGGCAGCCTCAAGAGCGCCGAAGAGTTGCAAGAACATTTCGCTGAGCTGGACAAAGATGCGGAAATCATCGTCTACTGTGGCTCCGGTGTCACCGCCTGCCCGAATGTGCTAGCACTTGAAAAGGGTGGGTACAAGAATGTGAGATTGTATGCGGGGAGCTGGAGTGATTGGATTAGTTATGAGGCGAATCCAGTTGCGACGGGGGACGAAAAGTAGCGAAAGCAGACATACAGGTTATGTATTAAAGTACATCGCTCATGTGGCGATGTACTTTTTTTGCGTCATGCAAGGATGTATCGAAGTCAACAGAAAGTCAACGCTCACTCCTTGAAAACATCTTCTTTGAGTTCCGAAGTCCTGCTGCTGGGTTGTCATGCCAAAACTACCCGATGTATCCGATGTACGCTTCTTCTCCTATAAAAGGTAACGCGTTACTTATCTGTCCAAACCTTTGTCTTGGCTATCTTAGGTGGTTTCCGTTTCATGTCATAATAGCTTAAATAATCGCTAGTCCTGACAATACTTCTCAAGGGTTGTAACAAGTGAAGACGGGAGATCTATTTCTTCCTTAACAAAGCTGCCCCCGGGAATGTGAATGCCTTTGGAGGACAAACGTTCGATTTGATCCGCCATACGAGCTGAAAAACCTGGGGCGAGTAGTTCGGGGTTTAGGGCAACAATGAACAGGCCTACACCAGGCGAGTGGCTCCCTTCCTCAAAGGACGGAGCATCAAGTGACCAGTTCGCGCCTGTCGTACCTGCGGCGAGTATTTCAACCATAAGTGCGATATTGGCACCACGCGCACCGCCGAATGTAAGCAAAGCCCCCTTGATCGCTTCACGCGAATCCATAGTGCTTTGCCCCTTCTCATCGATGGCCCAGCCTTAAGGGATCATCTCACCGCGTTCTGCCGCTTGCCGTATGTTAACAAAGGCCGTGGCACTGGACGCCTGATCGATAACCAAGGGAGCTCTGTTGTCGACAGGCGCAGCGAATGAGAGAGGATTGGTACCATAAACAGACTCCTTACTTTGTCCGGCAGCCATTAAGGCAGATCCATTGGTCGCAGCCAATGCTACCATTCCTTTGCGGGCGAGACGCCTTACGTAGTAGCCCAACTCTCCAGCCGTATAGCTGTTCTTTAACGCTAATACGGCTACACCATAAGTGTTTGCCCGTGTTTGCAATTCCTCGAATGCACGATCAAAACCAAGTTGGGCAATACCACCCTTGGCATCGACCTGAATGAGAGTTGGAGCTGGAAAAAAGAGCGCAGGCTCTTCTGTGCTAGTAATGCGACCATCCAAGAAGCCTTCCAGATAATCAGGAAGATGAGCAAATCCAACCGAACTACGACCGGAACATTCTGCAGCGATAGTTGCTTCTGCAAGAGAGATTGCTACTGCTTTGCTTGCACCAGAAGCAACACACACACGAATAGCCAGCTCTCTTGCGCGCTTAAGATCGTATCGCATTGGCTATTACCCTGAAAACCGATATATTTTCTGTACTCTTGTTTCCTCTCAGCATTTCATCACGCTCCCGACTGAAATTTCTTCTTTCCATGTGAATATAGTTTTTAATGATTATATCATGGAAATTAGTAGTAGTTCTTTAGGAAAGGTCCGTTTCCGCCGAGTTTCCCGCTTGCAGCAGGAACAGCTCATCGCCAAAACTTCAAATCTATCGTATTATGGACAGGAGTTTTATTCCCTCAGATAACAGAAAGGAAATACTTCTAATGATTCTCTTCATTCACCGCAAGGATCTGCGGACTAGCGATCTTCCAGCCTTTGAAGCCATACGTTCTTCTGGAGCCCGCAGCCTTCATGTGTTGATTCTGGAGCCTTTTCTACTGCGCAAACAACGTTATCTTGAGCATAGCGGGGTTAACTTCCTGACGCAGGTTTCAAGACTTCAACAGGAGTACCGCGCTGAGGGCAAGCAGCTACATATTCTATACGGCGAGCCTGATATTATTGTCAAAAGGCTTAGCGAAACCTACCCCATTCAGGAATTGTTGCTCCATGCCGATTACACCCCTTATGCATTACAAAGAGACATGAACCTGCGCGATACATCGCCTGCACTCGGCATCCGTTTTAAAATTTATCACGACAGCATGCTCTGCGATCTGGAAGACTTCATGGATTGGTGCGGGCGGCGAGAGCCTTTCAAGGTATTCACACCGTTCTACCGCCGCTGGCGCAGCTACTTGGCAGAGCGGTTTCGTCCGCCCTATTCTTCGACCTTAGCTGATCTGTCAACATCCACGCTGGACGAGAGAATTGCTGAAGATTTCAAGATTCCTGAAGAGATCACACTACAGCTTGAAGAGCTAGCGCCTTCCGGAAAGCAGATCGATGTACACGATACGCTTGAGCAATTTATAGACTTGCATTTACGGGATTATCATGTGAGCCGTGACAGATATGCACAGGAGGGTACCAGCCGGATCAGCCGACATCTCAATACGGGTACCATTTCTGCACGTACTGTGTATACTCGGCTGGCGGATGAAGACACAGGTGGGGAAGAATGGCTGCGACAGCTGGCCTGGCGGGACTTCTATCTGTATCAGGCCCGGCTCGATTCTGATTTCTTCAGCTATGAGAAGGTGTATGATTTGAGCGTTCTGGGTACGAAATACTTTGAGGCCTGGTCTTCAGGAAGAACTGGTATTCCGGTAATCGATGCCGCCATGACCCAACTGAACACAACCGGCTGGATGCCGAACCGACTGCGAATGATTACCGCAATGTTTCTTACCAAAAATCTGGGCTGTCCATTTATTTACGGGGAGCGTTACTACCGGCTGAAACTGAGCGATTATGATAATGTGCTGAACCGCGGTGGCTGGTTGTGGAGCTCCTCGCTTGGATTCGATGCCTCCCCTTACTTCAGGATCATGAATCCGGTAACCCAGTCCCAGACTCATGACCCCAGCGGAGATTATATACGTACCTGGTTGCCGGAGCTGGCAGATTTGTCCGATAAAGATATCCACCTGCCTAGACCACATGCTATCGTTGATCTTAAGCAGTCACGGGCGCTGGCGATTGAGGTGTATAAAAAAATCCTGAACAGCAAAGGAGCGACGGTGCAACCTAATAGCGAAAACTAAGCTATAGCCTGCTTGCGCTTCCCTGCTCTTCTTGCAACATCACCAAAATTTCTGCTGTTCCTGCAGACAGCTGGATTCAATCTGCGGACAGCAGTTATCGCCTCCAGTTTATCTATGAATCTGCCCAGCAGGGCATTCCATTTCAGTCTAGCTGTGAGCGATTCAAAAACGAAATCCCGAAATTTTACGATTCATAAAATTTCGGGATTTTTTATTTCGAGGTCGGTTTTGTCTCAGCCTCTTTTTTTAGATTAGATAGAAAATGCTGCACAGCATAGACGTTTTCCGCTACATTCTTCGGTCGAAAAACGTTAGCTGAACTGCTTGCTTAAGGAATTGGCTGGCCTTTTAAGGCCCAAATTTTCACGCAGTGTTTTCCCGCTGTACTCCTTATGAAATAAGCCTCTACGTTGTAACTCAGGAACAACCCATTTTGCAAAATCCTCTAGTCCACTCGGAGAAAGCTGTGGTCTTATGGCAAATCCATCAGCAGCTTTCAGAAACCATGCCTCCAGTTGATCCGCGACTTGAACCGGCGTTCCGACAAAGGTAAGATGACCGTTTCCGCTCGATACACGATGTACCAGTTCCCTTAGTGTTAATTGTTCGTTTCTGGCAATAGCCAGGATGAGCTGGGAGTGGGTGCTTTGATTAGATATTGTGGATACGTCCGGCAAAGGCTCATCAAGTGGATATCCTGATAAGTCATGCTCTAAGGCCAAGGATAATCGCTTAACACCGCTACGAACATCAAGCAATTCATTGAACTCCGCTGCCTTCTCCTTGGCTTCTGATTCCGTTTTCCCAATAATCGGACAAATCCCAGGAATTATTTTCAAATCATCCCGATCACGACCAAATTTCTCAACACGAGACTTCATGTCGGCATAAAAGGCTTGCGCTGTTTCCCATGAAGACTGCATCGTATACACAATTTCTGCGGTTCTTGCAGCGAAATTCCTTCCAATCTCAGAAGCTCCTGCTTGCACAAGTACCGGATAGCCTTGAGGCGATCGCGGGATATTAAGGGGGCCTTTGGCATGATAAAATTCCCCATGATGATCAAAGGTATGGATTTTATTGCTGTCTGCATAGATGCCTTCCTTACGATCAAAAACAAGCGCGTCATCTTCCCAGCTATCCCAGAACTTCTTGGCAACTTGAACGAACTCTTCCGCACGGCTGTAGTAGGTTTCATGAGAAATGGCTTCTTCATTCTGAAAATTCAATTGACTGTTTCGATTGTCCGCTGTTGTAACAATATTCCAGCCTGCACGCCCTCCGCTCAAGTGATCCAATGATGCAAATATACGAGCCGTATTAAAAGGTTCAGTATACGTCGACGATACTGTAGCAATCAAACCGATACGGCTCGTCACTGCAGCCAATGACGACAATAACGATACGGGTTCGAATCCCAAGATCAAGCCATGGGTTGAAACTAGCGGGTTCAATGATAAATCATCTGCTAAAAATACAGCATGAAACTTTGCAGCTTCGGCAATTTGAACAAGCTTGATATAATGAGAGAGATCCGATACTCGTTCAGGCTGCGCATCTGGATGTTTCCAGCCCATTTCATGAACACCCGTACTATTTAAGAAAAAGTTAAGAATGATCTGTTTCTGTTTGCTCATTACAGTTTACCACCTTTATTTTGTTTCTTATTACATTTATTTATCAATCTTGATATTCAAAGAATCAATTTGATTAACAATTCCCTGATACGTGTTGGGTGCAACACCTTTCATTCGGGAATTAGTGGCAGACACGACTTTATAATAGGAAAGAATAAACGCTGGAGGATCATTGATTAATTCTTGATAAACATCTCTTAATAACGGGAGTCTCTTGTTTCGGTCAAGAATGCTTGTGCTTTGCTCAATCAATTCATCTACCTTTGCATTAGTGTACTTTCTGGCCTCAATAACTTCCGGGCCTTTACTGTAATAGGCTCTCAATTGATCATAAGGATCGTTCATACTATCGTAGAAATAGACGAGTTCATATTCTCCGGTATTCCGCTTAGCCAAAAGCGCGTTATAGTCCAACGTTTCAAACTGAACATCAATACCAATATCGTTATAGTTTTCTTTCATAATCGGAATAAGCACTTTATCCACAGCACTATCTCGGCTCAAATAACGAAGGCTGAGCTTTTTACCCTCTTTTTCGCGAATACCGCTAGATCCGACCTTCCATCCAGCTTGATCCAGCAGTTCTTTCGCTTTCTCTGGATCAAAGCTTACACCCTTGATATCTTTCGGGTATGCCCATGAAGTAGGCGAGACTGGGTAATCACCAACTTCTCCATAACCTTGATAAAGAATGTCAACCAGCTTCTGACGGTCAAGTGCATATTCCAAAGCTATACGCACGTTTTTGTCCTGAAGGAGCGGGCTTCTGGTGTTAAATTCGACATATGCGAATTGATTCGTTGAATAGGTATTTGTGTCAATAAAACCAAGCAGCTTCAGTTGGTCAGCGATGTCTTTGTTCGCAGTAGTAAATACCTGATAATCCGTTTCACCTGCTGACAAATTTTGCAAAGCTGTTGCTTCATTCACTATTTTAAAAATCCAGTTCTTAATTTCCGGCTTGCCTTTATAGTACAGAGGATTGGCAACCAAGCGAATTTCTTGCCCTTTTACTTCTTTATCAAATGTGTACGGCCCTGCACCTAAAGGTTTTGAATTTAATTCCTTGAGGGCGAGCAGGTCACCCTTCTTATATTTGGGCCCATAATAAGCTTTAGGAATGATATAACCACCGATAAGTTGAAGCGCTAGCGCACTGGATTTTGTAGTCTCAATCTGTAACGTTAACGAGTCTATAACCTTTATCCCTTCTATAGAAGTTGCATTACCTTTCTTGTAGTCATCCCCCCCCTTGATGTACGCCTGAGAAATATCTGTTGGCCCGTCATACACAGGATCATGCAGTACCGTTAGAGAAAAGGCAGCATCTTCGGCCGTAAGCGGCGAGCCATCACTAAATTTCAAACCTGGACGCAAGTGGAATGTGTACTTCAAGCCGTCATCTGAAATATCCCATTTCTCTGCCAGTGAAGGAACAGGAAGACCGTTTTTATCAATAGTCACCAAAGAAGAGAATACTAGCTCATTCACATTCGAATCCCAGTAAGCACCAAGTAATGGATTATATTTACCTTCCGGAGCATTGTTTAAGCCCACAATAAAAGTGTCTTTGCGGTCTAAAGCTATTTTCGGATTTTTCGATTTGTCAGCTGCAGGCAGAATACCGTCTTGGATGCTACTGCTTATTTTTGTTGCTGAAGAAGAATCGTTACTGGACGCGTTTGTGCTGACGGGTTCTGCATTGCTGCCGCATGCGGTTACAACCGTTGCAAGCAGGATGATCGATAATAATCTGGATAAATAGTTGGACATGAATAAACCTCCACTTTTATATTTAATTGCTCAAACCAGGTGACAAGCTACTAGATGACCAGAACCAACGTCCCTAAGTACAGGTCTTTCCACTTGACAAACTTCTTGAGCTAGGGGACACCGGGTATGAAATTTGCAGCCGCTTGGCGGGTTCAACGGGCTTGGAATATCTCCTTTTAAAATAATTTTCTCTCGTTTAACTGTGGGGTCCGCAATGGGAACAGCCGACAGCAAAGCGCGTGTATACGGGTGCAGCGGGTTACAAAATAGGTCATCCCTCCCTGAGACTTCCACTAGAGAGCCTAGATACAGAACCCCAATCGTGGAGCACAAATGCTCTACGACACTCAGGTCATGTGATATGAATAAATACGTTAGATTCCTTGTTTCCTGTAAATCATTCAGAAGATTGATGATCTGCGCCTGAATCGAAACATCCAGGGCCGAAACTGGCTCATCGGCTACAATGAACGACGGGTTGAGCGCGATGGCCCGCGCAATTCCGATTCGTTGACGTTGTCCGCCCGAGAATTCATGCGGAAATCGATCAATATGATGAGATGCGAGCCCGCATAGGTTCATTACCTCCAATACGCGTTCTCTTACTTCCTTTTTATTTGAAATGCCATGTTCGACCAGTGCTTCCCCGATCGCCTCGCCAACTCTAATCCTTGGATTAAGTGAAGAATAGGGATCCTGAAACACCATCTGAATCTCAGGTCTCAGCAGTCTAAGCTCTTCGCGGGATAAAGCATACAAGTCAATGCCGTTATAGCGTACCTCCCCGCCTGTCTTCTCCCCAAGACGCAAAAGCATGCGACCAATCGTGCTTTTACCACTTCCCGACTCACCAACAAGACCGAAAGTTTCACCCTTGCGGATGGTGAGATCAACGCTGTCAACAGCTTGCACCTGCCCGCTTGCTTTACCAAACAAGCCATTATTGACTGGAAAATATTTCACTAGCTGTTTAACCTGAATGAGTGCTTCGGACATCCGCCGTCACCTCCTCATAAAGCCAGCATGCCGCGTAATGACCACTGCTGTGAGCCTTCAATGCTGGCTGTGCCTGCCTGCAAATATCCAGGCTATGCTCACAACGATCTACGAAATAACATGCTTCACCTAATTCAAGAGGATTCGGAACTTGACCTGGTATGGCGTGCAGCCTTTTTTTACGCTGTCCAAGCACTGGCCTTGCATTTAACAAACTTTTCGTATATGGATGCTTGGGATTTTGGAATAAAAAAATAACTGGTGCTTGCTCAATCACTTTTCCTCCATACATGACAACAACATAATCAGCCATTTCAGCAACAACACCCAAATCATGTGTGATGAGTAACATAGACATGTCACGCTTGGTCTTCATCTCTAGCAATAAATCCAGAATTTGCGCCTGAGTCGTCACATCCAAAGCAGTCGTCGGTTCATCTGCAATCAGTAGCTTGGGGTTGCAGCTTACGGCTATTGCAATGACTATGCGCTGCAGCATGCCTCCACTTAACTCATGTGGATACGACTTCATCATCTCTTTGGCTCTCGGAATACCTACTTGCGTGATTAATTCCTCCGACTTGATCAGCGCTGCTTTCTTCGATAAATGCAAATGCTCAATTAATGCCTCCGAAACCTGCTCCCCAATCGACAGTACGGGATTGAGGGCGGACATCGGCTCTTGAAAAATCATAGCGATATCTTTCCCGCGAATGCGCTCCAGCTCTTTTCTTCCTGCTTGGACCAAATTAAGGTTATCGAATTGAATTTCCCCGCTAACGATCTGACCTGCTGGTTCATCAATTAATCCCATTATTGATAGAGCCGTCACACTTTTCCCGCAACCGGATTCGCCGACAATCGCAACAGTCTCTCCTTCATGAACACGGAAGCTGACGCCGTTCACTGACTTGACCACGCCTTCCTCGGTGTGAAAATAGGTATGCAGATTCTTAACTTCAGCAACCACTCTAGCCAAGACGTTCACCTTCCTTTTCGTTTGGGGTCCAGTGCATCCCTTAATCCTTCTCCCAAGAAATTAATCGATATGACCGTAATAAAAATTGCCGCACCCGGAGGAACCCAAAGCCATGGCCGCAATTGGAAATCAATCAGCGAATTGGCCGATGTTAACATGTTGCCCCATGAAGGTGTAGGTGGGATGACACCAAGCCCTAGAAAGCTCAGGACCGTCTCGCTTAAGATAGCTTTACCTACGGTCAGCGTAGCTATGACGATAATAGTTGGCGTAACATTTAACAGAAGATGATAGATCTTTCTACGATTTCCTAACCCTAGCGTCTCTGTAGCCAGCATGAATGCACGCTCTTTAAAAGACAAAATCTGCCCTCGGATGAGTAACGCCAGCGTTGGCCACGAAATCAGGCTGATGAGCAGGATGACCAGATAAATCCGGTAGCCGGCTGGAACCTTCAAATCAGATAATATAGCGCCAAATATGATCAACAGTGGTATACCTGGTAGAGCAAGAAAAACATCGGCAATCCGTGTCACCAGGTGATCGACCCAGCGACCGTAAAATCCGGCCAAGAGACCTACCATCGTACCCACCACAATGGTCGACAACATGGATAAAACCCCAACCATGATCGATATCCGTCCACCCTGGAGAAGCCTGGAAAATACATCGCGACCGACCGCATCCGTACCTAGCCAATGGGACCATGACGGCGGTTTGTTTATCAACGATGCGGTTACACGATTGGCTGTGCTGCTCGTAAACAAAGGTCCAATGTAGCATAACAATAGTGTAATGACCAAAATGCTAAGCCCGAGGATAGCGAGCTTGTCCCTTCTCAACCGCTGTAATGCCTGCCGCCAAGGCGATGATGATACGGAAGCTTTCTTCCGCACAATTGTCGTGCTAGACATTGGGATGAAATCTGCAGACATATACGATTCTCCTTCACATTTTCTAAAGTTAATTAGGCTTATAAGCATCAGTTACTTCAATCGAATCCGTGGATCAGCGACTGCGTACAACCATTCTGCAAGCAAGTTTCCTACAATCGTAACCACCGTCACTAACAAGGTAAACCCCATTAACACAGGGTAATCTCGGAACGAAATTGCCTGCATGTTGATGAAACCAATGCCAGGCCAATTAAATACCTGCTCCGTTATAATCGCCCCTGAAAACAGAAATGGAATTTCAAGCCCGAGCAATGTGATTGCCGGTAAAAGAGCGTTACGTAAAGCATGCTTGTAAACAACCGTCTTCTCCTTGAGGCCTTTCGCGCGGGCTGTGCGAATAAAGTCCTGCTTAATGATGTTCATCATATCTGTACGGACAATTCGTGTGATCGAGCCGATGCTTGCAATCGTCAACACAGCGACCGGTAGAAAAGCATGTTTTGAAACATCCCATATATAAGCCAGGCCTGTAGCGTTAGTATTCGTTGTTTGCATTCCACCGACAGGGAACCAACCCAAATCCACAGAAAACACTTTAATGAGTAGTAGTCCCAGAAAAAAAGTAGGAAATGACATTGTAGCAAAAACAAGGAGTGTGACTAGGCTATCGTACCAAGAATAACGCCTCACCGCTGATAATATGCCTAATACGATGGAAATGATCCAAGTCAAAGCCAATGACACACTAGAGAGAATAAAAGAATTTAGTATATATGTCTTTAGAACACTAATTACTGGCATTTGGTATTTAAGAGAATAGCCCAGATCGCCATGTATAGCTTGACTGATCCAGTGCAAATATCTTTCTAAGACAGGTTTATCGAGTCCATAGATAGCTTTCAGCTCAGCTGCCCGAGTTGCAGGCAAGGAAGGATCATTATCCACGAAATCCCCTGGCGTTAGAGCAAAAATAAAGAAAATAATTAACGAAGCGCTAAGCAATGTTGGAATAGCAAATAATAATCTTTTGGTCATATAACCACGCATTATGGTTCACCTCCTTTTTCCGATAGGTATCTATTAAAAAAGACACAGTTATCCTAAATGGATAGCCGTGTCTCTGATTGATCAGTCGACAAATGTGATTAGTTGGTTTTATTATTTCAAAATAATCATAGTTATTAAATGCATTTAATAAGTGTGTGGTAAATATACTCCCAATCAGTAGAGCGAGTCAATGAATATATTTTCCTTTTTTCGTATAATCAGTTACCTCCACTCAAGTTGCGGTGTCTCCCGCTATCTTTAATTTCTACATACGGGACAGCCCCTTCGTATTACTTTATTGACAACTGCGATATCTCGTGTGTATTTTTAGTACGAGAAGTTGTCGCAGTTATAAACTAGTGGAGGGACAAGTACAATGAGCCAATGGAACTCAATCGTATCAGTAGAATGGCTAAAAGCTAATATGCAGGACCCGAATGTTGTCATTGTAGATTGTCGATTTGTTATGGGAGATGCTGAGGCAGGTCGTCAAGCCTACGAGTCTTCCCATATTGCAGGGGCAGTATATCTGGATTTAGAGAAGGATTTGTCTGGTCCAATTGAAGAGCATGGTGGCAGACATCCACTTCCTGATCCCGCTACCTTAGCACATCGTCTAAGCCAGGTTGGTATTAGCAATGCTAGCAAAGTCTTTGCTTATGACAGCCAGGGAGGCATGATGGCCTCAAGATTGTGGTGGCTGCTTCGTTATCTTGGGCATGAGCAAGCTGCGATTTTGGATGGAGGCTGGTCTGCGTGGCTGGAGGCAGGGTATCCGGTAACGGCAGAGCAAACCAATATTGTGGATGGCACCTTCCTTGCTGTTGTAGATCACGCTATACTGGCTGAGGTATATCATGTACAGAATGCGATACAGAACGAAAGTGTTGTAATAATCGACTCTCGTGAAAATCCGCGATATCTTGGTGAAATTGAGCCCCTAGATAAGGCTGCTGGCCATATTCCAGGTGCTAAAAATCATTTCTGGAAGGATAGCCTAAACGGGCAGGGACTGTTTAAGCGTACGGAAGAACAAGCTGAACGTTTCGCTGATCTAAAAGAGTATAAGGAGATTATCGTCTACTGTGGTTCAGGTGTATCTGCAACGCCAAATGTGCTGGCTTTGAATGAAGCGGGTTTTACAAATGTGAAGCTGTATGCGGGGAGCTGGAGTGATTGGATTTCGTATGAAGAGAATCCGGTTGCGACGGGGGAAGAAAAGTAGGCTCAAATAGATGTACAGGTTGTGACTCGAAGTACATCGTTCATTTGGCGATGTACTTTTTGGCATTATGCAGATGTGTATCGAAGTCAACAGAGAGTCAATATTTGCTCCCTGTAACCATCTTCTTTTATACTGTTTGTGCATGGATATATCTCGCCTTAGATCAAACCATACTGTACTGCCCCTACTCCTCTAGCTCATCCAGCTTATCTTCCAGTTCAGCCAATTTGCGATTCGCTTGTTCCAATATTTCCTGAAGCTCTGCGGCTTTTGCTTGTTTTATTTCTTTTTTGACTGCCTCAATCTGCTCTTCCAAGTAGAGAATTTCAGCTTCATTTCCTGCGTTGTTCCACATTTGTGAATAAGTCATAGCCAGCCTCCTTTTTTCTTTACACTCTAATTTTCAAGTTCACAATTCAAGCAAACTCCAGGTTCCATTTATCTAGATTAATCGATACTGGTCTTGGAGTCTAGCTAATCAACATAAAACAAGGTCCAGAAAACAAAGATCAAGAGCTTTTGTGATGAAGCCTACAAATACCGTGAGAATGATTCGGCAAAGGCGAAAGAAATTTGAGAATTTCAAAATTACGTAGAATTTTTCAATAAGAAAATACAGACAGATATACAGCTAGGAGGATAGTCTATTGCAATCCCCGAACATCCATGAAATGGCCATTTATACTAGACGAGTGAATGCTGTTCTAGATTATATTCACACTAATCTGGACGATGATCTTTCCTTGGAGCAGCTCGCTGAGGTTGCTGGATTCTCTCCATATCATTTTCATCGAATGTTTAAACATGTCGTCAAAGAAACTCTGAATAAATATGTGAACCGGGTCCGCATTGAGAAAGCCTCGAAACTCCTTGTTTTTCATGAAAACATGTCGCTCACTGAAATTGGATTGGAATGCGGATTTTCGTCCAGTGCAGGGTTCTCCCGTTCGTTCAAAGTATTCTACGGTATGTCTCCCACTAACTACCGTTTACAATTTAATATATTTAAGTCACGGAGTGTAACTTTTGCGGAGAAGCATTTCAGGCACAAAATGCAGGCCGCAGGGTATCTGTCAATCGATATAGATGAAACGATCAGGTGGGCACACCATTACGTTCATACGGCTCAGATTGTCCATTTCCCACCTGTCAAAGTACTTTCCATACGTCATTCCGGTCTATCAGATACGGGATTGACCCCGGAATTATCACATGCCTTCGACAAAGCTTTTCGTCAGGCTCATCATAATGGGTTGCTCTCTTCTGAGCCTGAGATTATCGGCGTATCCTACGACGATCCCTACTTGATCCCTCTTGAAAAGTGCCGATATGATGCATGCGTAACCGTCACACCCCATTCAGAATCCAGAGATGATCTGGAGATTTCAACCTTGCCCGGCGGCAAGTATGCCGTAATTGAAATTAGGGGCAGTATTCATCTCCTTTGGCTGCTCAGCGGACTTCTTGCCCAAAGCTGGTTGCCGCAGAGCGGTTATGTACTGGATGATAATCGTCCTATTATTGAAAAACACTTCTCCAATCCGCGCACAGATCCTGAGCGGCATTTCCGCAGCCAGTGGTGCTTGCCAATCAGAGGTAAATAGCCAATTTTTTAAAATAGCAAGATTCGTCAAACCGTACATAATGGGTTTGTTTAAAATAAGGGACAGGGAAATCTTGCAAAAATAATAAGATGGGAGATTGCTTATGACAACCTTTGCAGTACCGAAATTACATTTTGATGGTTCGACTGTCGACGTACTTTGGGACAACCACGAAGAGGCCATTCATTGGTTTGAGAAGTTCATGTCGTGGGAAGTAGGCCAAAAGGAGAACTGGAAGCCTGATCCAAGATGTACGGAGGGCAAAATGACGCGAATGAATTGGGGTACTTGGCTGATTTCAAGTCTATCGTCTGTAAGACTGCCCCATCATTTTGCTGAACGCGGGACCGTGGAGTCCAACATCCGGTTGTGCTGGAGGACTCGAAACCTGAAACAACTGCACAGTCACTATAAATCAAACGGGGTTCGGGTGACCGATATTTATAAAGGGCCAGGCGGTACGACTTACTTTGACTTCTGGGCAACATACGAGGGAATTCGATTTACGGCTCAGGAAGATAAACAAATACAAGAACAAGGAATCGTCCCCTCCTGGATTAGATTAGGTGTTAGCGACCTGGAAAAATCCATCCAGTGGTATCGTAACTATTTGGGGATGGAAATGGAGAACGATTTAAGCAAAGATGGTTATGTCATCATGAGCCTTCAATTAAATCATCAACGAGATCAAAAATCCTTATGGGTATTAGAGCAGTTAACAGAAGATGCTTATATTGGAAAAGTAGATGGACCTGTGCGGCCAATTTGCTGGGTTACTGACCGTGAGGATTTTTTTAATTATCATACGTTCCTATCTGACAGCGGTATCGAAACCTCGGATATTGGCGGATTTATAACTAGAGGAATGGTCAGCTTTCATGCATATGATCCCGACGGTAACCGTTTGAATTTCAGCAGCATGTAATATTCCTCGATGTATAAAGTCTGGATCATAGGGTATTCCACCGCTTAAAGGCGAATGAGATACCCTATTTCTATAGCACTTTAACTTTAGGCGCCCTCTTCCCCCACACCTTTTAAGGACAATGTACAAGGTTGATCATAAGTACGTACATTATAAGCAATAACACAGCTTTTTTAGCAAAAGACGCTCTCCAAAGAGGTGAAGACGTGTGCCCATTAAAACGGGTGATCAATACATCGAACGAATCGACCGGCAAAACATTAATATCTGGTATAAAGGAGTGCAGATCGAAGGCCCTTTATCGAAGCACCCCGCATTTCAAGGCCTCATACAAACTCAAGCCGAAATGTACAACATGCAGTGTGATGAGCAATATTTAGCGCAGATGACCTATCCTTCACCAGAAACAGGAGAGCCTGTCGGTCTCTCTTTTCTCCCTCCCAAAAATGCTGAAGACTTACAACGCCGGAGAAAAATGATTGAACTCTGGTCAGGCAAGCATCATGGATTTTTAGGACGTTCCCCCGATTATATGAACACGGCCATCATGTCTTTGTTTACAGCTGCCGATATTCTCGAAGACCTAAATCCTAAATATGCTGAGAACCTCAGGAAGTACTACGCCTACTGCCGAGATCAGGACATTACCTTATCCCATGCATTCATCCAGCCTCAAGCAAGCAAAATATCCGGTCAGATCGATGCTACAGAGGATTCTATCGCTGCGAAAGTTGTAGAGATCAATGATGAAGGGATGACTGTAACAGGAGCTTTTATGATGGCAACACAAGGTGCTACATGCGATGAAATGCTTGTATTTCCGACGCCTTCACCATCATTTGTGGATGATGATAACCCATTCGCATTTGCCTTTGCAGTACCCAATGACCTGCCTGGAATGACATTTTTTTGCCGTGAAAGCTACGCAGCCTCATCCCTCTACGACCATCCGCTAAGTTCAAGGTATGAAGAAATGGATACGCTTGTTGTATTTGACCGTGTGCTGGTTCCTCATGATCGTATATTTTATTACGGAGATGAAGCGTATGGTGCACGATTGTTCGACGAAAGTCACTTTCATACACATATGGCTCATCAAATTATCACCCGTTATATTGCAAAGACCGAATTTTTTCTGGGTGTACTAGAATCATTGGCGGAAGAACAAAATTCTGTCCTTGAGCCCTACAATTTTCAGCAGATTTCAAGAACAATAACTTTTTTAGAAACATTCAAAGCATTAAGATTGGCTTCTGAAATAGGGGCATCCCCAGACAAATTTGGATATCTCATTCCAGATAAAGGTCCACTTCTGGCTTCAACCATTCACTTTTCAGAGTTTTATCCAGAGATGGTTGAAATGGTCCAAAAGTTCAGTTCAAGCGGTCTCATCATGATCCCCTCCGAATCCGACTTCATTTCAAGTGCCGGTTCGTACCTCAGTCAGTATTTGAAGGGTAATGTCTCGGATGCCTGGTATCGAAATGCCTTATTCCGGCTTGCTTGGGAACTGGGAGCGGGAGCATTCGGCGGCCGGCAAACCCAGTTTGAACGCTTATTTTTCGGAAACTCCCAAACCTTGGCCTTCCGCATGTACAACAGCTATGATAATCACGAATACTTCCGTCAAATCATTCATGAGTTTATTGCATCTCAGTATCCTCAGACTAATTCAACTTCCGAGGAGCAATAAATCTAGCGAGGATTTCGGGAGAAACATTTCAATCTCCACAATACTAAGAGAGCCGTTCGGCTCTCTTTTTTCAATGTGCGTCTCTTTAAGTTAGTTTATTTCTATAGATTACTTTATGGACATCATGTCTCACCGTTCGATGCCCAGCTTTAATCCCTTTTCCGATAGCGATAAGCATTACATCAAGATATCTTTCGGAAATATTTAAAGCTGCTTTTAACTGCTTGGAATCATAACCGGACATCATCACCGTATCAAGTCCAGCTTCCTTTGCCAGCAAGACTAATGACATTGCGGCAAGACTTACATCTCTGGTTAATTCCATCCGAAGTTCCTCGTCTGATTTAACTGCATAATAATCAATTGCAGCCTGTGCTAGAAAGTCTCTTAAAGTTTCATCGAAATAACCGGATTGAAAACCTTCCTCATGGATCTGTACAATATTCTCTGCTTGGAACGCTTTATAATCACCTAGCATCACAATTAAAGCTGAGGCGTCTGCTACTTGTTGTTGATTGAAAGCGATGGGCAATAGAGATTTTTGGATTTGGGGATCATCTATAATTAGATACCTTACCGACTGGATATTATTCCCATTCGGTGATTTGCCTGCACTTTCAATCAATGAAACCAGCATGTCCGGGCTGATTTTATAGCTCGTGTCATAATGTCGGACTGAATTTCTATGCTCCAGAATACTTTTAACACTCATGTTGTTCACTCCCATCTTTATTTATATTACTTTTCAAATTATAGTAGTTAATACTAAACAGGAAAATAACGCACAAAATTGTGGGTAAGCCACCTTTAAGTGCCTATCTGAGGAGGAACGGGATTTGATCCATTTTAATACAGGGATAAATGTTTTTATGAATATTGTGGGTGGAAAATGGAAGTGCTTAATCCTTTTCTTTTTGAGTCGAAATTCAGTTCGAACCAAAGAGTTTTATGCGCTGATACCTGGGATCACACAAAAAGTATTAACAGATCAATTGCGGCAGTTGGAGAAAGACGGACTTGTGAAAAGAGAAATCTTTCAGGAGATTCCACCAAAAGTAGAGTACAGTCTCACAGAGCTGGGGCAATCTTTTGTACCCGTTCTAAATACAATGTGTGATTGGGGTAATGAATACGCAGTGTTGAAGGAAATCAAGAGCGATGGACAAATTCACTGTACTCACCAAAATAATCATCAATAGCCCCCTTTCACTTTGGTTCAACACAACCAAAAAAAAGGAAGCCCCTTAAATATTGTCCCGTAAAGAAATTACGGCGCATTCTCCCTTGTTTGGAGGGAATGCGCCGTTTTTTTGAACAACTATATCGTCTTCTTGGTTTTACTATTCCGGCGTCAGAGCGCTGACTTCGTCAAGCTGCTGGAATTCTTCAAGGGTAAGCTCCTTTTCCGCAGCGGCCATATTAACCTCCAATTGCTCAAGGCGTTTGGCACCAACGATTACGGAAGTAACAACCAATTTGGATAGCAGCCAGGCGAGAGAGCTCCGGGCCGGACTTACGCCTCGTACCTCCGCCTTATCCCCAAACACAGCACTTCAGCAACCGTTGTCTGCAGCGATATGCCGAGGACATAGCGTTTAAGCGAATAAGGATGGATTATACTTTTTTTGCGTCAACGCTATTCAAGCGTAACTTGCTTAGCTCAGGAAGCACAACACCCAGCAGCACTACGATAACCCCGACCCATTGAAGTCCGCTGACTTGCTCATGAAGCACGAATGAGGACAACAATACGGCAACCGGCAGCTCGGCAGCACCGAGAATTCCCGCCATGCCGCCTCCGATATGAGGAACACCTATCGCAAATAACACAGGTGGGATAAACGCTCCGAACAAACCAAGCAAGAAACCAAATAGCAGTAACTGACTCCATAGCAACCCGTTAAACAGGAAGTATGGCGGGAATAAAATGAATAGCAGCAGCATTCCTCCGGTAACCATCCACGCGCTTCGGTACGCTGGATGAACGTCAGGAACAGCTTTACCACTAAAAATAATAAACATAGAATAACTTACTGCAGACAGAAGCCCAAGTGTAAGACCCAGGACATTGAAACGAGCTTCGCCCTGATCCATAATTCCCGCTGCAAGCAGCGTTCCTCCGAACAGCAATAGCAAGGTTAGCAGGGTGACCTTATCAGGCCATTTGCGTTTGCTGACCGCTTGAATCAGCACGCTGATCCAAGTGAACTGAAACAATAGAATGATCGCGAGTGAAGCCGGGATGTAACGCAGGGATTGATAGTACATCAGACCGGTTACGACCGTTGGCGCTCCAGCCAGCATCAGCACTATTCTATTTTTCCAAGATAATCTACTTCTAACTACAGCTGAGCTACCACCCACTGTACCTTGTCTGCCCTGTGTACGCTTCTCTCTAACCTTTGTGTAAAGTGCTAACAGCCAGGCAAGTATGCAGCCCGTCACTAACTGCGTGCCGACCACTTCACCCAACTGGTATCCCTTATCGTAAGCCAACACAACAATTGTTGATAATATACCGTAGCTCATAGCCCCCACTAGGACGGATATTAAGTACTTCAAATCTTTCATCTTGCACCTCCACAATATTTCAAACCGTTGACATAACGCAAATAAACCTAACTTCGTAATAAGGGAACTGAAGCAATTCCTTATCATCGTAGTTAGGAAGAATAGGCTTCCTGTAGAAACCTCCGCCCTTGTAGCATTTCCTGAATGCGGAGTTATACGAGAACAAATATGCGGTTATCATCAACATGACGACTTTTCATATGCTACACGGCAAGTAAACATATGTCAACCTTAAATACCAACTCTTCACTTATCACGCCTTCATGTCGATAAATTTAGAATACACATGGAAAAGTATGGAGGAGAATATGAACACTAATCGTAGAACCGAACCTTTTCGCTATACCCTTAAGGAACCTTTTACATTTGATCTTCATATCCTTGCTATTAACGGGCTCCCGGTTCCTTCCAAGCCTGTAAGAGCTGTACTGTTTGACATCAGTCGTTCCGGCTGTCACCTATCGCTCCCCATTAATATAAATCTGGAAAACAATCTAGTGCGCGTTGGCATGGAGATAGACCTCACAGTAGAACCTACGTACATAGAAGGTACAATGAAGTGGAATAAGGAACAGGACGGCAGTTTTCATTACGGTATCCAACTGGACATCCCTGAATCTGACCGTGATCGTCTTCCGGGGGTACTTCGTAAGCTGGCTGGCGAAGGCAAAATATTGGTCCGCTGACCTAATAAAAAAGAGCATTCTTCAAAAGGTTAGTACGTGAATCCACCGAATGGTGAGGCACACACCTCTGGCGGTGGATTCACTTTTGTATTAACTCTCTTCGTAACTTTCCTATCACTCTCTTCCGCTCGCTAAATTCTCCATTAAAATCCCCTGAAGCCAAGCAGCGTCTCCTGCCAACCGTGGCACCTCTACAGACAACCTCTTCACATGTTCACGCAGGACGTCAGCTTCATCGGTCCCTTCCAGATAGCGGGTAAGAAAATGGAGGAATACATCCATTTTTCTCAGCAATATCAGCATTGGAATGGCCTGGATTTCATCAATAGAGAGACGAACCTGGCGGCTATATCCCCGCCAAAAATCCCGGATCACAACATCTTTCTCCGCATTGCCCAGTAGTCCAGATAGGATAACTGCAGGTTCCATTGCCCGCACGTCGTATGTACAAAATTCAAAATCAAGCAACCCAGCCACTTGCCAGGGAGCGGTGGCCTCCACTAGCAAATTAGAAGCATTCAGATCCCCATGCACCAACTGATGCGGCAGTCTCTTCAGTTTCCACAGTGAATCCTCAATGTTGTCCACGGTGTCACTGAGAATCTTCAGTTCCTCGGCGAGATCTATGAAGGATTCTGGAGGATTCAAGTATAATTCCCGGATCGTTCCCCTGGTACATAGCGGATAGGACTGACCCAGCTCATAATATGGAAGATACGCCGCAGGAAGTTCCGGATTTACATCCGCTAGGACTACAGACAACACTCCTGCCGCTTCACCAAACGATTCATAAAAGTCAAAATTCCCCTCTGAGGGCGAATCTCCTTCGATATATGTGCACAGACAAGCAAATTTGTCATTGTAATCTTCTAACTGAACCAAAGACTCCCCTGCGGAGGTAAGGATTGGTGAAGGTACTTTAAAAGGCAAACTCATGGTTGCCAGCTTTTGCAGCACTTCATGCTCAAATTCGATTTTGTGTCTGTCCCTGTGCGTATTATAAATACGCAGCACTGCGCACCGTCCTTCCTTTTCCACAATATAAGTTGTATTGTTCCAGCCCCCTGGCTGTTTGCGCAGCTCCCCATTCCACTCCGGCCATACCTGGCTGATTATACTATTGATAGACTTATGCCCCTCTCTCTTTAATATTCTTTTCTATTCTAATAGGTAACACCGCCTGATGAAACTCCCAATTTTCTGGACAATCCTTCCTCTAGTTGTATATAGTGTATAACGGGAAGAAGCACTTAGTCAGTAAGGGATCAGGAGGAGAAATACGGAATGGCAAATCTATTGGTAGTAGAAGATGAACGAGCAATCAGTGATTTAATTACAATGAATCTGAAGCTGGTTGGACATACATATAGCAAGGCCTACCGTGGACCGGAGGTTTTTGAAATTCTGGAGCGTGAGAAAATCGATTTGATTCTGCTCGATGTTATGCTTCCAGAGCTGGATGGTTTTGAGGTTATGGGGCGGATTGCACATTTGCAGATTCCAGTGATTTTGATCACCGCCAAAAATTCTTTGGCTGACCGCATCAAAGGCTTCGAGCTGGGCGCGGATGATTATATCATCAAGCCATTTGAAATCCTTGAATTGCTGGCAAGAATCAATGTAGCGCTGCGTAGAGGGGAAAAAGGCACCTCCAGCTTCATTTGCGATGACGTTGAGGTGCGTTACCTGGAACGGCAGGTTTTGGTGAATCAGACGCCAGTTGACTTGACTGTCAGGGAATTCGAACTGCTTGAGGTGTTAATCCGTAACCGGAATATTGCATTATCGAGGGAAAAGCTCCTGGAATTGGCCTGGGGTTATGATTTTGAGGGCGACACCCGCACCGTGGATGTCCACATCCGGCAGCTACGCAAAAAACTGGGCTGGGAAGAACGGATCAAAACCATTTTCAAACTAGGCTACCGCCTGGAAGTTCAGAGTTAATCATGAGATTCTGGCATAAAATTCTACTGTCGGTACTTCCCCTCTTCATCATCACCCTGGATGTAAGTGTGATTATGGTGATGAAAAAAAGCTGGCAGCTCAATATAGATAGTGAGACACAGAGAGCCTCCAGTGATCAATTGTTAATTGCCAATAATATTTATGAGAACCTTAATTCTATTCAGGCGCGGGGTAACCCATTGACTCCTATTCTACTGGCCAGCGTGGCTCAATCCTATGGCGATTATTATCATAAGCAAGGAATCTATTTGCAGCTCTGGGATAGCGACGGGATGATTTATCCTCCCCAGAATGAAAACTTCACAGCGCAAAGCTCGGGAAACGGCAGCGAGACTGAAGCCTTAGACGCTCGGTCTATTCAGCTCTCCACCCCGCTTCCTGCTCCTTACCAGCATTTGCGGCTTGTCTATCAGCGTGAAATCAGCGAGCTCTTCGCCAAGCAACAGGAGCTGAACCGCTTTTTTGTAATGATTAACCTGATTGCGGGTCCAGTTCTACTGCTACTGCTTTATCTGCTGATCCGGCAGCTAAGTAAGCCTCTGAAGCTCCTCTCAGAGACCAGCAAAACGATCGCCGAAGGTGACTATACGAAACGGGTAGAGCTGCACAGTAAGGATGAATTTGGCGAACTGGCCTTGAACTTCAACCGGATGGCAGAGGCTGTGGAGCAGCGGGTCACCGAACTCTCGGACATGGCTGAAGAGAAACAGCGGATGGTAGATAATTTGGCCCATGAATTGCGTACACCGTTGACCAGCATGCAGGGATTCGCCGAGTTTCTGACCACGGCCAACATTGGACAGGAAGAACAGCAAACTGCGGGCGACTATATTCTTAGCGAAACTCTCCGTCTCAAGAACCTGGCCTTTAAGCTGCTGGATTTGTCTGTCCTCCGGCATCAACCGCTGACACCCCGGCAGGTGGACATTCCGGAACTGTTTCAAACTGTCCAACACACGGAACACCCCAAATTAGCGAGTGCAGACATACGACTTCTTGTTCAACATAAGATCGCTACTGTTTGGGGAGACGAAGATTTGCTGGCTTCTTTTTTAGTCAATCTCATTGAAAATGCGATTCATGCCTCCAAGCGAGGTAGCGAGATCTATATGCTGGCCTATGAGCTGAACGGAGAAGCCGTGCTGGAAATCCGCGATACGGGTGCCGGACTCTCGGCAGAACAGGCTAAACGCGTATTTGAACCGTTCTACCGGGGAGATCAGGCGCGTTCACGCGAATACGGCGGCGCTGGCCTGGGATTATCCTTATGCCGGCAAATTGCCGAAGCACATCAGGCCAGGTTAACATTAGACTCTAACCTTGGCAAGGGGACTTGCGTACGTATCTTTTTACAACTTCATAACAACTGCCCTCCTACTCTATAACATCTTTGGATTAAGGTTAGGTAGATTCATCATCCAATCCCTATGGAGGTTAAGTTAATGAACAACAAGAAGATTGCAACTACACTTACAGTGCTTTTGTTCTCTGGTAGCGTTTTGGTGGTCAGCGCAATGATTGTCCCAGGATTTGTGAATACCAGCGTTGCCAAGAGTATTCCTGTCGTGCAGGATACGGGCAAGCAGACCTTGACCAGCAGCAAGACGCCTGTATTAAAGGTAGAGGCAGAAACAGCAAAGACTACGGTCTCCGACGTGAACAAAGAGTTGGAGCAGCTGATGACCCAAGAAGAATTTCAGCAAATTTATAATTTTGCGGACAAGCCCGATAACGAGCTTACCTCCAACAGAGAGATGACCGAGGAAGAAGCGAATCGGAGGCTAATATTGCAAGACCAGTATTTGTATGAGGGTCTCCGCCCCAAGCAGTCCCTTCCGTTAAAGCCGGGACAATCGGAGTATTATTGGGACTTGGACAATAACAGGATCCATTATCCGAATCGACCATTGACTGACGAGGAGCTCTTGGAAACTACGGACTGGTACTATCGGCTAAACTATGGTCTATCCAAACGGAACATTGTAACACCGCTGGATTCCAAAGATTTGGTTCAGGCTGATGCCGTCGCCCTCGCCGCTACAAGTGTAAAAAAGCTATTTGGTGCTGATGTCTCCAAATTAGAAGTATATGCTAATTTAAATGATGCCGTGATATTAAATAAAAAATCCTGGCTAATTACATTTGCTCCTTATAAAGCGGACACCTTAAGAGCACAGGGTAAAGATTTCTGGCAATATAACGTAATCATTGATTATACTACCCGGACGGTAGTGGACACGACAGCCGCTAATTTCACTCTAAAAAGAACCCCGATTAGTGCTGAAGCTGCCAAGGCTATCCAAAAGGATGCGACATGGATTCACGAGGCTACGAAAATAGTAACTGACAAGCAAGGAGAGACCCGAAAAATCACTATGGCCTACCTGGTAGATACCGACAAAAATGATAGTCGCGGTATGGTTGACGTCAAAATGTTACTCGAAGACGGCAGCAGCTATACTGCAGAGTTGCGCTACCCGGATAAGACGCTTCGCTGCCTCCTCTATGAAGAAGCAAAAGTCACCAAGTAAGATCATTTTTGCACCTTTGTGCATGAATTTTATTCAGGGTAAAACGATATACTATTCGTTCTAGTACTATGAAATCACCCTCTAAGACCTCATAACTGGATCGATTGGACCTCGTACAGCGAAAAATCGATTATTCGAGGGGAAAAATATTGGTTTTATAAAAATAGAAAAGCCCGCAGGGAATGCGGGCTTTTTGGACTTGCTTTTCATTTAAGAGGCACTTGCTTGGCAAATTGCTCAAACTTCTTCAGGTACGGAGCGACCTGGGAAGTAATGCTTTGCAAATATCTGATAGAGGCTTGCTTTGTTTTTTCTTCTTTAGCTGTTTCTGTTGGAAAAATCCAATATTCTTTATACACAGATCCTTTTTGATATTGCACACGGAATAGCTTGCCTTCTTTCCAATGTTCTAAAAGACTTCCATTGGTATCCCAGATGGATATCGTCGTCTCGTTCCCCTTGTAAATAAATTCGAAATCAGGATCTGCCACAGCATGTCTAACCTTATAACCGCTTTTCCAAACATCGTTAACAAATTCGCCCGTTGTAATACTATTTTGAATCACTTCTCCGGACGCTTCGGTGATTTTTTCAGTCAGCGTGCCTGAGCCGTTCATCCGGTCATTCTTCCAGTCCCCATTATAGACAAGCCGATATGTTCTTCCATATTCACCTATGTATTCGTTATAATACTTTCCAGTACCTGAGCGTTTGCCTTGTACGAATTCGCCCGAATACCACTTTTTGTCACTCCATTCTAATTTTCCTTTTCCATTCGGCAGATCGTTTTTCGTTTCCCCGTAATAGACAGCATTGGAATAACTCGTTGTCGCTTTCACCGATTCAGCACCAGCATTTGAAACAGGAACAGCTGCAGACAGCGCCGTTGTTACGCTAATTGTAGTTGCTAAAAATAGAATCCATTTTTTCTTCATTTCATACCCCTTTATGAGCTATATTTAATCCTCCTATATTATACATAATTAAACAAAAAGAATATTGGTCTTTGTGTAGCTGGAATCCCCCGTAGCCTATAGCACAATTGAGTTGTTTGGCCGCATAAAATATATGAAGTAAATCTTGATCACACTGCAAAATAGACTACCCGTCATTTGCAGTGTTTTATTTGAATTCAAACTATTTTCACAATAAGAAGATCTCAATAGCCCAAAAGAGTCTTGTGAAAAGAACAGCACAGACTTAAGGCTAGCCCCTTCCCCTCATTAGGTCCAGCTCCACTCCACCCTCAAGGCTGATGATAAATCCCGCCCCGCTTGTTATATTTTACTGGCTAGATAATTTGCCGCTGAGGAGAAAATCAAATGAAAACCGTATTACGCATCACCCTCTTTCTAATCGTCTTTATATTAATCATGGGAGGAACAGGAGCTATCGGATTTATCCATACAATGAATTCCGGGATGTCACTTTACGATAAAACCCCGCCTTCATTAGCGGATGTACAAACACCCCCATATGACATCAGTAAACCAACAGTGGCAGTGCTACTGGCGAACGAAGTGACAGAGGTATTCGACTTCCTCGTTCCTTACGAGATGTTTGCGATGACAGAAGCTTACAATGTGTATGGTGTTGCTCCAGATCGTAAAATCAAATCGCTTACCGGGGGGCTGGATGTTATCCCGCATTATTCATTCAGCGAGATGGATACGATGTTAGGTAAAAGTCCGGATATTATCGTCATTCCTTTTATGCCGATTCTGAACGATACAAAGTATGCACCCGTTCGTGAATGGATTCAAAAGCATTCGAACAACCATACGATATTACTCTCTATTTGTAACGGAGCAGAAAACCTGGCCGATACCGGATTATTAAAGAGTAAATCAGCCACTACACATTGGGGAGATATTAACCGCCTGATTAAAAAATACCCGGACATTCAGTGGATTAAGGATCAACGTTATGTGCCGCAAGGAAATATCATATCTTCCGCGGGTCTGACCTCAGGAATTGATGCTACTCTATACGTTATCTCGCAGCAGTTGGGTGATGCGGCTGCAAAAAAGATAGCAGAAAATATGAACTATCCTTCTTATAACTACGTTATAGATCCAAATGTAAAACCCTTTAATGCCGGAATTAGCGATATTACATACGTACTAAATAATGCTTTTCAATGGAACAAACCTAAAGCAGGTGTACTCTTGTACAATGGCGCGGATGAACTCGATTTGTCGGCTGCATTTGATACATACGGTGCTTCCGGGACGACAAGAACACTTACGGTATCCAGTAAAAATGAACCCATTGTAACGAAGCATGGCCTGAATCTAGTCGCACGTTATCAGACACAAAACGTATCTAATCTCTCTAAAATGATTGTCGTTGGTTCAGATGCTGAGACTAAAGCGGCCGAGGACATTAAGCAATGGAATAACAGCGGCAATAGTGCAGAGTTACTATTCCTACACCGTGATATGTCAGAGCGATTTGCGATGGATCCTGCATTTGAGGATTTGGCTAAACAGGAAGATGTTCAAACTGCGAAATTTGCCGCGAAACGTCTTGAATATCGTGCCACAGACCACCTGAAGCTGGAAGGTAAGCCTTTCTCCCTTGAAGCGTTTGGTATACCTGTTTTACTTAGTATGCTCGCTGTGATCTTTGCGTTATTTATTGATAGACGTTTATTCGGCAGAAAAAAACAAGGATAGTCCCCATCAGTCTTAAAAAAAAGCCACTTCATGACGAAGTGGCTTTTCATGCAGCCTTTTTTCATATAAGCATGAAGTACAGTTCCTTGGCAACGAAAATGAGACAACTAGAGATGTTATTAATGTAAGTGGTTTTTAGGTTCTCGTTTTTACGGCTATTCCACTAAACGATATAGGACCGACAACATCAGCTCTTGTATTTGCTGTACGATTTTCTGCTGTGACTGTGTAAACATGCGTACCCGGTCTTACATTCCGATCTTCTGCTTGGAGCGTAACTGCATAATTTTGTTCAGAACCAACAGATTCAATATCTTGTAGGTTGTTACCAAATCTCCCCGATTAGGTTGAGCATGTCTTGGAATCCGTATCTTGATTGTTGCAATGCGGCTTTTTGCTAGTTAGCTTCGGATTATAAATGAATTTGCTAAATTCCTCAAGATTGATATCTCTAACGTATTCTAGGTAAACGGACAGTAGAGTTTAATTAAAAACGTTCTTTATTGTTTGTGTTTAATTGGGTTTTGTTAAAATATCATTAGATTTTAGTGTGGCATATAGGAGGAATAAAGTTGAGGATCGTCTATGCAACTGACTCAGACTATGAATACATCCGAAACCGTGATCAGCATATTTCTGAGAGCTTAATACTGACAAAAATAAAGGAAAATGAGATATATATTCTACGGAATCAGGATGAAAAGAATATCGGATGGATGAGGTATGGCTACTTTTGGGACAACATCCCTTTCTTAAACATGATTTGGATCGATGAACCATATCGAGCCAAGGGGCTAGGAACGCAAGCTCTCCTCTTCTGGGAAGAACAAATGAAGCAAAAGGGCTACAATCTGATTATGACATCCACTCAGGCTGATGAGGAAGCCCAACATTTTTATAGAAAACTAGGATACAAAGATGCAGGATGCTTAATACTTGACACACAACCATTGGAAATACTTCTTACAAAAAAATCAAACTAACATCCATACCAATAATCGTGGTGAACAATTACATGAGAGACTTTATTTTTATTATCGGACCAAGCGGTGTAGGTAAAACAACTCTAGCTAAACAACTATTTACACACTACAAGAGTGTTTATATTGAACAAAATATGATTCCTGAATTTTTAACCCTTGATGGCGAGACAGAGATCACTGGGGCGTTTGAAGAAGAAACCTGTTGGTCAAATACAGTTGCGCTTCTTAAAAATTTTAATACGTTGGGATACAAAAATATCATTGGATTAGATTTTGACGATTTAAGAACAAGAGATATCCCAGAGGTTTTCAAAGGATTTAACTATATAACCTTAAAGCTTGTATGTAGTAACTATGAACAGAATTTAAACCAACTGGTTAATCGCGAAACTGGTGGACTTGTCGATGTTGAACTTCTTGAAAATATGTATTTAAAAATCCCAACCAGGCCCTTACTCATCAATGAATTTGAAATCGATATTAACGATAAAACACCACAACAAGTTATGCTTGAGGCAATAGAACTTATTGATCATGCAACAACACTGTCTGATTACGAATATATCAAGCCTCAACAAGAGCTCTTTTACTCATGGATATTTAGTAAAGGCTTGCGGTAGCTTAAACAGCCATCATTTATAAAATACAGATGTGAGTTTTGGCATATATCAGATCTGGAATATTCCCCCAAGTAGAAGATGAGTGATCTGAGCAGTATAATGATTACTAAACATATAGTTGATAGTGATCGAGAGTGACATCATTGGGGGGAAATCATTTGTATTCGCACACCGAGACCGAACTAAAAGATCAAGAAGGCATGGATTCAAACCTTCCGGCGCAGACCTTTACCATTGGGGAAGTGGCCAAGATGATTGGATCTAAAATCAGAACCATTCGTTACTACGATGAAATTGGATTAGTGAAGTCCACTAGCCATACTGAGGGTAAACATCGCTTATATACAATGGAAGATATATGGCGTCTAGAACTTACAGCAACGTTGCGCTATCTGGATTTTGGCATTGAAGATATCAGCCAGCTCCTATCAGGGTCCTTATCGGTCGATAAAGCACTCGATTGGCAGATGGAATCCCTCTCCATCCAGGTTAATGCGCTTACTCATATGATCTCTATTTTACAGCAAGCGAAGCAGCAGCAAGGGGATTCCATGCGTTATCTGTACGATCTTGTTCAAGCCAAAGCCTCAAATGTTGAAAAACGAAAACAGTTTATTGCTGAAAAGGTAGCCGCTACTGAACTCTTTGACGGAGTTCCCTTGGAATGGCAGGATCCCATGCTGTATTTTTTCAATAAATGCATTGTTCAACAAGAAAAAACCACACCAAAACAAATAGCCGCCTGGAATGAGCTGCAAGAAATCATCAACGATCCCCAGTTTATTAAAGATGTGAAAAACACGGGTTTTGCCTCATCTACCAAAGAACTTCAGCCCCGCTATGACGCAGATACCTGGATCAAGAAGCTGGATCTGTTCTATGTCCAATTGACGCAAGCGGTGGAGAAAAAGAAATCTGCTGACAGTCCTGAGGTTCAGGCCATTATAGAAGAGACACTCTCGCTATATGCGAATACTGAGGAAACATTCTATAACGAGGATTTCCTTAAATCCTATCTCGACCGGGCCGAGCAGACTCGTACACCTCTTATTGAACGCATAGACAGGTTATGTGCCATTATGAGCCCCCAATTAAACTTGCTCGCAGAAGCAAATCTTGTCTTTATTCAAAACTTGCAACGGAAGCTGGAGTTAGATAACCAAACAAGCGAACAGCCCAAAAGCTAAGGCCTTTGGGTTGTTCGAAGTTATATTTAGTCATGTAAAATCGTAAAATCCGGATGCTCTCCGATATTTTGCTCCAATAGCCGGAAAGGCTTCTTTTTCAAGTAATGATCAAAGAAATCCTGCGAATAATCGCTAATGAGATCATGGGTCTCTCGAATATCGCTTCCCTGCATCCATTGGAAAACCGGTGTGAACAGAACAAAATCCGTGAAGCTGCCATGCCTTATTTTGTTCAGGATCATCCAGTAGTTTCCGCCCTTAGTGATATTATCAAACCGCGGTAGTACTTCCTTCTTCATATCAATCGGGCCATCTGTGCTTGTATGAATATACTCTACAGTGGAATCCGCACTCATCATCAGAAACGGCTTACTCAGCCCTTCTTCCGGAATACGCCGCTGGCCATATAATATGCCATCCATGTTAAGTCCTGCCTTAATTCTGGAATCCGTCATTAACATTTGCACACTGGTCGCTCCGCCGAAGGAATGACCGAACATCCCCACATGATTCATATCCATCCGGCCGGTAAAACGCTGGTCTGGATCATTCGCCGCCAGCCTCTCCACCTGATTCAGTACAAATTTGGCATCCTCTACCCATTGCTCATTGGCATGATCCAGATCAGCGATGGATTTGCTCTCTTCCTGGATTAATGGTGCCACCCGTCCATCCGGGAACACAGAAGCGGTACTGCTATAGGTATGATCTATGCCGACCACGATGTAACCATGACTGACCAATTGTTCGACCTGGTAGGTATTCTGCATTTTATTCCCAGTTAGACCATGTGAAAATAGAAGCACCGGATAGGACGGCTCTGCATTAGAAATTGCTGCATTCTCTATCGCATGTGTCTTAACATAACCTATAGAAGTAAACAACATCTTAGGGACATGAAACATCTTGCTATATCCCTCAGCAAAGGCTTTGATGTCCGAATGATAAGCCCCAACCTTCCCTTTCGCTTGAGCATCAGCAGGATACCAGACTTGTACCATTAATTCGCGTTTGTCATTAGGATCAGGCGTGAGGACCTCATCCCGGCTATTATCTTTCCAATCATAAGTAACCGTACCGATTTTGTAAGGACCTCTCGGCCTCTCAAAGGTGAATACGGGAAGCAAAAGCGGCAAAGCTACCACTACAGCTGAATAAATAACAGTCAGCAAGGTCACCACAATGAGTTTTGCAGTTGATTTTTTTCGAGATGTTTGTACTCCAGCTTTGTGAGACTTCGGCCTCAACCTGATAACGAAAAACACAAGCGGCACAGCCGTCAACACATATGCCGGGATCATCGGCCAGCGCATGCCTTCTATGATTCCTTGCATCAACATGATGATGGCGGAAATCGCGAATCCAATGAACAGGCCGCGCTGTGTCTTATTCTTAGCGAATAGAATCCAGCCCAATAGTAAGATATTAAAAACCACTAACAAAATTTCAAAAACCCTCATACGCAAATGAACCTCCATGTCGATAAAAAGTTGCTAGCACTAGCTAATACAACTTATTATCTCCAGTAGGTGAGATTCGAATCCGTTTGATTCTATCTTAATATCATAAATGCGGCTGGAATTCAGCAAGCAGTGCGCAGTATAATTGCATTAAACCTTTAGTCATGAAGACAGAAGTTCTAGCATTGGAGGCACATCATTTGTATTCAGACAGCGATACAGAACTACAGACCTTTTCGATCGGGGAAGTTGCCAAAATGATTGGCTCTAAGGTCAGAACCATCCGCTATTACGATGAGATTGGATTAGTTAAACCCTCCACTCATACGGAGGGAAGGCACCGGTTATATACGATGGAAGATATACGGCGTTTGGAGCTTACTACAACGCTACGCTATTTGGATTTTGGTATTGAAGACATCAGTCAGCTCTTATCCGGGGCCTTATCGGTTGACAAAGCACTCGATTGGCAAATTGAATCATTGTCCATTCAGGTTAGCGCGCTTACGAATATGATCTCTATTTTACAACAAGCAAAGCAGCAACAAGGGGATCCATCCATAAATTACATTTACGATCTCGTTCAAGCTAAAGCATCAAATACTGATAAACGCAAACAATTTATTGGCGAGAAAGTGGAATCTTCTGATCTCTTTGATGGAGTTCCTCCAGAATGGCAGGATCCTATGCTGCATTATTTCAATAAATATATTGTGAATCAAGAGAAAACAACAGCGAAACAAATAGCTGCCTGGAATGAGCTGCAAGAAATCTTAAATGATCCTCAATATTTCGAAGATCTGAAAAACACTAACTATACATTCTTCATTAAAGAACTTCAGCCCCGCTATGATGCAGCTACATGGATCAAGAAACTGGATCATTTTTATCTTCGATTGACCCAGGCGGTGGAGACCAAAAAGCCAGCTGACAGTCCTGAAGTTCAGGCGATCATTGAAGATTCGTTCTCGCTATACGGCAATGTAGAACAAACCATCTATAACGAGGATTTCCTAAAATCCTATATGAGACATGCCCGGCAGACTCGTACACCTCTTATTGAACGCCTCAACAGGCTATGTTCCATCATGAGTCCGCAAATAAATTTATTCTCAGAAGGGAATCTCGTGTTCTTTCAAAACTTGCAGCGAAAGATGAATTTGTAGCATAACCTATAACAACGAACAGCCCAAAGACTAAGACCTTTGGGCTGTTCATAGTTATAATTAGTCATGTAAAATCGTAAAATCCGGATGCTCTCCAATATTTTGCTCCAATAGCCGGAAAGGCTGATTTTTCAAGTAATGATCGAAGAAGTCCTGTGAATAATCGTTAATTAGGCTGTAAGCCTCCCCAATATTGCGTCCTTGCATCAATTGTAAAAGTGGTGAGAACCGAACAAAATCAGTGAAGCTGATATGCGTCGTCTTGTTCAGAATCATCCAATAGTTACCGCCCTTAGTGATATTAGCGAACCGCGGCAGGACTTCCTTCTTCATATCGATCGGGCTTCCTTCTGTAGTGGAGTTAATATTCTCTACACTGGAATCCGCACTCATCATCATAAACGGCTTGCCAAGCCCTTCTTCCGGAATAAGCCGCTGGCCATATAATACACCATCCATGTTAATGGCTGCCTTGATTCTGGAATCCGCCATCAACACTTGCGTACTTGTCGCCCCCCCATAGGAATGGCCGAACATCCCCACATGATTCATATCCATCCGGCCGGTAAAACGTTGGTCTGGATCATTCGCTGCCAGCTTTTCGACCTCATCCAATACAAACTTGGCATCTTCTACCCATTGTTCATTGGCATGATCCAGATCAGTAATAGACTTTATGTCTTGCATAATTAATGGGGCTACCCGTCCATCCGGGAAAACAGAAGTGGTACTGCTATAGGTATGGTCTATGCCGACCACAATGTAACCATGACTAACCAATTGTTCGACTTGGAAAGTGTTCTGCATTTTATTTCCGGTCAGACCATGCGAAAATAGAAGCACCGGGTAGGACGGTTCCCCATTTGCAATTTCTGCATTCTCTATGGCATGTGTCTTGACATAACCTATAGATGAAAATAACAGTTTAGGGAAGTTAAACATCTTGCTATATCCCTCGGCAAATGCATTGGCATCCGAATGATAGGCCGCAGTCTTCCCTTTTGCTTTGGCGTCAGCAGGATACCAGATTTGTACCATTAGCTCGCGTTTGTCATTTGGATCTGGCGTGAGGACCTCGTCCCGACTATCATCTTTCCAATCATAAGTAACTGTACCGATTTTGTAAGAACCCGTTGGTTTATCAAAGGTGAATACGGGAAGTAATATCGGCAAGGCTACCGCTACAGCTGAATAAATAACAGTCAGTAAGGTCAGCAAGACGAGCTTTACAATGGATCTTTTTCGGGCAGGCTGTTCCCCCGCTTGGCGAGACTTCGATCTCAATCTGACAACGAACAACAATAATGCCACTACCGACAACACATACGCCGGAATCATCGCCCAGCGCATGCCTTCGATGATCCCGTGCAGCAGCATAAGGATGACGGAAATCCCGGATCCAATTAGAAAACTACGCTGTGTCTTGTTCTTGAAAAATAGAATCCAGCCCATCAGCAAAATATTGAAAACAAGCAACACAATTTCAAAAAACCTCATAAGCATTGAACCTCCATGTTGATAGTAAGTTGCTAGCACTAGCTAATATACAGCTTACAATCTCCAGTAGGTGGAGATTCAAGTCTTTTTTTCATATCAGTCTTTTTGAAGATTGAACGCCGGATGCTCACCGATATTTTGTTCTAGTAGACGAAGTGGCTTATTTTTTAAATAATGATCGAAGAAATCCAGCGAATACTCATTAATAAGGCTCTGAGCCTCTCGAATATTACCCTTTTGAAGTAATTGAAACAATGGTGAGAGCAGATAAATATCGGTAAAGCCCATGTGTGTCATGTTCTTTATGGTCATCCAGTAATTACCACCGTCAGCTATATGATCAAAGCGTTCCATGAGTTTCTTCCCAAGATCAGAGAGCTCACTATTATCCGTGCTTTGTAAAGCCTCCAGGCTGCTATCCGCACTCATCATCAGAAACGGCTTGTTCAGGCCTTCTTCCGGAATACGCAGTTTACCATATAATACTCCATCCATATTAATAGCGGCCTTCACTCTTGAATCCTTCATTACCATTTGAACGCTTGTCGCCCCGCCAAAGGAATGGCCAAACATCCCCACATTATTCATATCCATTCGGCCTGTAAAACGATGTTCCGGATCATTCGCCGCGAGCTTCTCTACTTGATCCAGCACAAATTCAGCATCTCCTACCCATTGATCATTCAATTCATCCATGGGGCCCGTGGATGTCATGTCTATCGGCTGATAATACGCCACACGCCCATCAGGGAAAATGGAAACTGTACTGCTGTAGGTATGATCTATGCCCACTACAATGTAACCATGACTAACTAATTGTTCAACCTGAAAGGTGTTCTGCATTTTAGTTCCGCTCAGGCCATGCGGAAAAATAAGCACCGGATAAGACGACTCCACATTGGAAATTTCCGCATTTTCTATGGCATGTGTACGAACCTTACCGAAAGCCGTAAACAATAGCTTGGGCATATTAAAAACTTTACTATATCCTTCCGCAAAAATATCAGGCTCAGCATGATAGAATTCTGTTTTTCCTTTCGCTTTTGCATCAGCAGGATACCAGACTTGGACCATTAACTCGCGCTTGTCGCTCGTCTCTGGGGTGAGGACTTCGTCCCGCTGATCATCTTTCCAATCATAAGTGACTGTGCCGATTTTGTAAGGGCCTGCCGGCTTGTTAAAGGTGAATATCGGAAACAAGATCGGCAACACTACGGCTACGGATGAATAAATAACTGCCAGTGTTGTCACGAAGATGAACTTGACCTTGGATCTTTTTCGAACAATCTGTCCCTCCGCTTTCCCAGACTTCGACTTCAATCTGACAGCGAAGATCACGAGTGGCGCCGCCGTCATGACATAAGCCGGAATCATCGGCCAGCGCATCCCTTCAACGACCCCATGCACCAACATAATAATCGCGGAAACACCGAAGCCAATAAGCAGTTCTCGTTGCGATTTGTTCTTGAATAATAGAATCCAGCCAATCAACAAAATATTAAAAACAACAATCAAAACTTCAAAAAACCTCATTAGCATTGAACCTCCGTTTATAGTTGACTGCTAGCCGCTAGCTAAAACACAGCTTACATTCTCCAGTGGGTGGAGGTACAAGTCCTTCCTGGGAAAATGATTCGTAAAGACCATTTAACGTCTGTGGCTGCACAAAAAAAACCGCCAAACTGCGGCGGCAATAATCAGTATGTCAGTATTTTACGATGGATTGAATGATGCTGATGATTCCTTGTTTTTCGACATCCTTAGTATCTGCACGCTGTGAAAGCAAATATTTATAATAAGCCTGTTTCACTGCCGGGTCTAATTCAGCAATCGCTTGATTCCGTCCTTCCAATTCCGGATTCAGGTCCCAGAACTGCTCTCCCCACTTAGGGAACAAAGCTGTAATTTGTTCGGGTCTTTCAATAAAGATGCCCTGCTCTTCTCCCTTATCATTAAAAAACACATACGTAGGAATATGGCTTTTGCCATCCGGATGTGGGTATAATTCTGCGATATCCAGGTTATCAGGATCGCGGTTCAGTATATGCAGTTTCAGCTTGCCGGTTTCCTGCTCAATTTTGGCGAAGAGCGGCAAATTAGATACAACATCGCCGCACCAATCGTGAGCCAACACCAGCACATTCACCGGTTCAGCCCATGTTGCAAAATAAGCCCGGTCTTCATCGTTTAACACAAAGCCTTCAAAATTCGCTTGTAATCTTTCTTGATTCACTTCAGCCTGATCGACGAACTGTTCAAATGTCAGCGCATCTGCAAAAGCCTTTTGCAATCTCTCTGCTGAAATTGCTGCTTGTTGTGTACTCATAAGTATACCCTCCTGTAGTGAGCGGATTTGCCGCTCTCATAATTTGTATCTAACGACCTTCTAACCAATGGATTCCACTGCTCTGTCTACTTCATTTCTCGCAGTTACGAGTCGGAGCTAACCGCTAACTCTCGCCTCTTCATCCTCCAACAAATTAAAACTCATATGTTTACTTGGTATTATACGTTAAAAAACAGAAACAGGAAAGATAAGCTATGTATTTATGCATTACTAGCTTACAGCTCACTTTCAAACAGCTTCGTATCATTTTCGTATGCCAAAAAGCCTTCGAGCATACTCAAAGGCTTTTAACATAATCCATATTCATTTGGAACGCATTAATAGATATAGGAAGTAAGGCACACTCAGCATCGTAACAATAATCCCTGCTGGAATATCCGTCTTAAAGCTGACCGTTCGGGCAATCGTATCTGCTGCAAGCAGCAATATCGCACCAATTAGCGCTGAAGCTGGTAGAAGTACTTTGTAATCGTGACCTACCAGCTTGCGAGCCACATGCGGACTAATCAAGCCAATAAAGAAAATGGAGCCCCCCAGCGCTACACAACCAGAAGCAATGGCGACAGCCGCAATCGACAGCCATAGAAATTTCCGCTTTAAAGCAACTCCTAGTCCTATCGATGTTTCATTGCCTAACACCAAAACATTTAATATTCGTGCATTGGCCACAATGTATATGAATAATAACAACACCCATGGTAACAACAAACTAATATAGGGCCACTTGTCTCCCCATAAATATCCCGCTTGCCAACGCTGTGCAAACTCATACTTTTGGTCATCCAGCTTTAACGTCAGAAATAACGTTAGGGCACTTAACCCCACATTAATCGCAACACCAGTCAGAACAAGTCGTGTAGATGAAATCATACGATGTTTTCTATAAGCTAGAACATAAATCAGCGCTGCGGCGAGCAGACCACCCACGAATGCCATAGACGGCAATAAAAATGCTGTAGTGGCACCTTGAATGCCTACAGTCGAGATAATTAATAGCACCATAAGACCTGAACCTGAGCTAATACCAAGCATGCCGGGATCAGCTAGATCATTGCGCAACAGCGCCTGCATAACAGCACCTGCCAGGGCCATCCCAAATCCAACAAGTATCGCTAATACAATTCGCGGAAGACGAAACTTATAAACAACGAGATGATGCTCTTCAGGACCCTGTCCAATCAATACTTGGAATACTTCAAGTGGATTGAGAGACATTTTTCCCATATTAAGACTTAGAATAGCTCCTACAATAAGCAGTATTAAGAGAGATAGAACCCATATTGTCGCCTTATAAGATTTAACAACACTCATTTGACAGCTCTCCTCTCTTTACTCGCAATTAGCAAGAAGAAAGGCACACCGATCATTGCAAAAATAATGCCCAGTGCTGTCTCTGCCGGACGATTAATCAACCTTCCCGCAATATCCGCCACAACCATAAGTACGCCCCCATAAATGGCTGACGCCGGAATAATGTAACGATAATCTACGCCTACAAAAAAACGCATGATATGCGGTACAATCAACCCTACAAAGCCGATTGGCCCTACAAGTGCAACAGATACACCAGCAAGTAAAAGAACTGCAAGCGTAGCTAGCATCTTAACGAAACCGATCCGCTGCCCGAATCCTTTCGCGATCTCTTCTCCCAAGTTTAAAACAGTAATGGAGCGTGAAATGAATAGTGATAAAGCCAGCCCGCCCAAGAACCAGGGAATGACTAGTTTTATCTCCATCCATGTCGCTCCTGCCACACTACCTGATGTCCAATAAGCAAGGGCATAACCAATTCCATAGTTTAATGAGATAAATGATCCTATAGCGCCAAATAGCATAGTAATTGACATTCCAGCTAGCACCAGTCGTTGCGGCGTCATTCCTGAACGATTCAATGAAGAGGCAAGATACGTTAATCCTGCACCAAGCCCTGCGCCAATAAAGCTAACTAGCAGTGTAGTTGTCTGCAGTTGCCCTGGAAGGAAAGCTAGTGTAACGGCCATTGCAAAAGCTGCTCCTGCATTTACTCCCATTAATCCCGAATCAGCCAGCGGATTTCGCGTATAGCCTTGCATCACCGCTCCTGCTACTGCGAGACACATGCCTGCAATAATATCAGCCGCCGTACGCGGAATACGCAGGGCATGAATAATCTGATGTTCAGTCAATTCTGGATCAAAATTAAAAATCGCTGTCCATGCCGTTGTCAGGCTCATGGAAGCAGAGCCAAAAGAGATAGAAGCTGCTGCCGAAAGCAGCAGCAGCAGTATCCCTATGAGTAAAAACAGACCGAAATACGATTTCCGCTCAAGATGAGGTATTACGGTTGTTCTATCATCTAGCTTTCTATTTTTTTTCATACGCTGACACTAGCTTCTCAACTACAAAATCGAGCTGTTTATCAAGAGAGTAAATATCGGAATAATATGAAAAATCAAATCCAATTTCGATCAATCTACCTTCTTTGATGGCTGGAATGCTGTTCCAAATTGGATTATCCGTCAAATCATCAGCCCCATCCCATACAGAACGGAACACAAAGTCTCCTATGTACTCAGGTAACACTTCTAAGGAAACAAACCCTCCAGTCGCCTTCTCCCTTCCATCAATCTTCTTCTGAATAATTTCTGGCGCTTTTAGCCCTAAATATTCATAGATGATCTGAGAGCCCCTTCCGTAAAGCTTGCTATCGATCACCGCCATCTCTTTTTTGCCGCCTTCGATAATGGTTACTGTCTTATCCAAAATTCCCAGTTCATCAAGCTTCTGCTTGCTCTTCTCCACCTTCTCGTGGAAATGATCTAATAGAGCTTGTGCCTCCTGCTCCTTACCAAACACTTCGCCAATCTTCATTACACGTTCATCCGTCGCCATTGTATCTTGAGGAATATAAACGGTCGGTGCTATATCCTTAACCCTATCGTAAGTTTCTTCAGAAGGAACTAAGATCAAATCCGGCTTTAGTGCCATAATAGCCTCTGGATTAGGCTCATACCACGCACCCAGATTTTTAACACCCTCCATCATTTCTGCAAAGGGCGCTCCTTCGAAGACATCCGAAGTACCTACCGGCTTAATGCCAAGTGCAATAAGATCTCCTTGAAGATATAACACGACAACCCGCTCGGGATTAGCCGGCACGACAATATCTCCCTTCAGCGTAGAGATGGTTCTTGTCTGTGCCTCCTTATTGGTATTGTCAGTTGCATTATTAGCTGCTGATGTTGTGACTTCTGAAGCTTTAGATCCATTAGAATTCGCGGCATTCGAACCCACGTTTGCAGATCCACATGCACTTAAAAGCAAAGTAAAGCTCAGTAGCATCACTACAATAAAACTTGATGTCTTTGTTACTCGCATAGGTGAAGACCCTCCGATATTTTTGTGTTGATAATGATTATCATATTCAAACACATTATAGCGGGATGATATGTTCTCGCCAATGGATAATCCGGCGGCGGTAAATGGAGAATTCTCCGATGGGATCATCTGCCTGCTTTCCTTGCGGAATCGGATAGGAGATTGACCATTATATTTACGGAACATACGACTGAAATAATATACATCGTTATATCCAACTTCTTCTGCAATAGCGCGAAGTGGAGCATCGGTAAATCGTAATAGTTCTTCTGCTTGTTGAAGCCGGAATCGGATCAAATATTCGATCAAGCTGAAGCCCGTCTCTCCCTTAAAGCGCGTCGATAAATGACGCGGGCTGTAATTAAATTGCTCGGCTATAGATTCTAGTGATAAATTGTGACGATAATGCTCCTCGATATAGCGAACAACCTGCCCAATGACATCCGGTTGCCTGAGATTAATTCCATCCTTTGTAAACTGCTTCATTAATTCATGCACGAACTGATAGAACAAGCCCTTAACTTGGATTCTATCCAATAGACTTCCTTGGGCCCAGAGTTGTTCCATTGCCATTAGTTGATAGTGCAATGGCAATGGCTCCAATAACTCGAAGCCATACTGCATCCGAAATGGATTGCTGCGTTCCAAAAGTCTTGCTAAATCCTTTCTCCCTGGCAACGAAGCTCTATAGAATAAGAGGTAATATTCAAAAATCTCCTCTGGTTCTATGCTGAGTCTCATTCCTTTGCCACCATGCATAATAAAGTAACTGTCTACGTCGTAATCTATGCCGCCCAGATTCATGCTGGCCTTGCCCTTCACAGTATAGATAAATCCACATGCAGGTAATATATAGCCTTGCAACTTCTCCCCAGGCTCCATCACAGTGTGTCGAATGTCCAATACTTTAACAGCAGCATGATTCCATGCGACAATATGATCTTCCAGCTTCATTTTTGCCTTTCACTCCGTTCTGTTCCACAATCTATTTAAGGTTTTTATCTCAAATTATTGATAATCATTATCAATTAGTATTAGGGAGATCCTCTATTTTGTCAATCGTCGTTTCATATCATGTGAACAAGGCCTATGTGAGTCTTTGATCAGATATACAGCAAAAAAGCCAGTTCACTCTATATGAGAATGACTGGCTTAAATCCTGATCTATTCTATAAAAGATTAGTTATTACGGCTGCTTAAACAGAATTTCATGTTCCTCGCGCTCGGTATACAACTTCCAATAAGCATCTGCTATGATCGCCGGATCATAATATGTATCAGGCTTTACTGTACCGGCAATGGTTACTGTACCGACAAATATACCTTCTGGCTTCAATTCCTCAGCAAGTGTTAGCGCGAAATTGCGCACTGCGGCTTTGCCGATCGATAAAGAAGCATTCTGGGCTGAAGGGAACAGAGATAGTCCGCCTCCGGTAAATAAAATGGTGCCGGATTTCTTGGCAAGTAAATCAGGCAAAACTTGACGTGTGCTTTCCAGCGCTCCGACAACATCCACCTGCAAATGCTGAGTGAGCACTTCGCTTGTCAAGGAAGACGGCTTACCGCCAGCAATAACTGCTGCGTTATAAATTAACAGATCCGGTGAGCCATATTGCTCTTTGATACTTTTGAAGCCAGCTTCAATAGAAGCAGTGCTACCCGCATCCACGATGATATAGTCAGCAGCAATACCTTCTTCCCGCAATTGCGATGTAAACTCCTCAAGCGCGACTTTATTGCGTGCTGCCAATACAACGTGAAATCCATTTTGACCAAATTTATGTGCTACATGCAGACTTACCCCTGGTCCTGCACCTATGATTACCGCTAGTTTTTTACTCATCTCCTCAGCCTCCTATACATCATATTATATAATACATATATACTTACTCGGTATTATACAATAGAACGCCATTTAAAAAAAGAATAGGATTATATAGAATAGCTTACTTCACGCCTCACTGAGGCTGGACCAGAATCCTGTCCGCTAATTTATTAACCCATTCACTATTATTCCAGATATCAGGATTGTTAATAGTCTGATTTTCTCCACGTACAATAGCATCATAACTATCCTTTCCATTGGTATACCAATCCACAATAACTAGCCTTCCATTCAAAACCTGCACAAGAAATTCAGTGGCTTCAGCATAGCTGCCTACATCCTTTTCAACCCGTGCATCTAATTTTAAATAGAAAAAACGCTTATCCCCGCCAACCTGCTCTGCTTTGTTAACACTAATATCAATACCAGTCACCAGATTATCTGTAAGGTTGTTCTTCAGGAAAAGCTCATATTGAGAAGTTATCTTTGTGTGCATGTATTGTTTTAGCTTTTCGTTATCGATATAAGTATCCAAATCAATATCCATGCCATTCCAAATCGCCTTATAATATTCAGACAGAGCTTCCGTGCACATTTTATAAGCCGTCTCAAAATTCGAAACAGAGGGATCGCTTTCGTCTTCAGCTAGAAATTCGGAGGACTCTTTCGATAAATCTCCTACCGTGATGGGTGAGACTTCTGTGTTTGTAGCATCCTTCACATTGATATCTCCCGCAATAACAGCAGTGTTATTTTCGTTGGTACTAGTATTAGCCTGGTCGCATGCACTAAGAGTAAATAAAATCACTAGCAACAGGTAAGCACGTTTCATTGCAGTTCCTCCAGTGTGAATATAATCCACCTCCCAATCCTAATATATATAATCTTTATATAATCTAGCAACAATACTAAAGTACTAATCAATTTGTTAAAAGGATAAGATCAGCCAAAGACTAAGCATTTCGGTTTGTTGGTAGCTGTAAACACCAGTAATTGAAACGGAAACCACTACGGGACTCCGTATATTTATATGTTTACATACAGATATGGGGTTGCTATTATATTGAAATATATTCCAAAGAGGTGACCTCATGAAATTTGTTGTAATATTTGGTCCGCAGGCAGTAGGGAAAATGACAGTCGGACATGAGCTTGAAAAGATCACTGAGTTAAAGTTATTCCACAACCATATGACTATTGAATTGTTAGCTCCCTACTTTAACTTTAGTCCTGAAATGTGGACATTAGTAAGTAAGTTTCGGCAAGACATTTTTGAAGCCACTGCTACAAGCGGTATGTATGGAATGATTTTCACTTATGTGTGGGCATTCGATATGCAGGACGACTGGGACTATCTAGATAACGTTTGTAAAATATTCGGAGACAAGGGCGGAGAAGTTTACTTTGTTGAACTTGAAGCCGATCTTGAAGAGAGAATTGAGCGTAACAAAACCCCTCACAGACTTGAACATAAACCCACAAAGAGGGATATTGCTCGCTCTGAACACGATCTGAAACAAACGATGGCGCATCATCGATTGAACTCATTCGAAGGCGAAATTAAGCGGGAAAATTATATCAGGATTAACAACACGAAGCTAAACGCTGATGAAGTTGCCGAAATCATTAAAAACAGATTCGCTCTCTAACATATAGAGTCGTCGATTCAAAAATATCCAAGTAGCGGCCTTGCATACACAAGAGCCGCTTTTTCCGTTTTCAGCTTTATGGAACACAAGATCATTTATGATTTGGTAAAAAACCCATTAAAGTAAAATTTACCGTGACCAATCTCTCTTTCTCTGATATTGTATTTTTTGCTATCCTTATTTTTCTAATTATGGAGAGGTTGCAAATGAGAGCTTACGGTTATTTGATGAAAATGCGAATGCTGACTGCACTCGCCTATCGTTTCGATGTGTGGATCGGTATGATCGGCGATATTATCCTGCTTGCAGCGTCAGTATTCATCTGGAAAGCAGCTTACGGTGGTGACATTCTCGGCTCAGGCGCTTCCGTTATCGGACTGAACGGTATGATTACGTATACGGTGGTCTCTACATTAATGGCTTCAGTATTTAGTACCGGTGTACAGGATACTATCTACCACCAAGTGCGCGATGGCAACATCGCTCTTGATTTCATGCGTCCTTTGAACCTGCTTGCCATCTACTTGTCCGAGGATTTAGGCAACATTGTCAGCTCAGTGATGAATAAAGCCATTCCGCTCGTACTGGTGGCTACCCTGCTATTTGGCTTTCCGATGCCTGATAGTACGATAGCAGCAGTGTTGTTCATTATCAGCTGCATACTCAGTTTTCTGATTCTATGGCTGATGAGTGCCATGGTCGGGCTTGTGGCATTCTGGGTGTCAGAGCTTGGTAATCTCGGAATGGTGAAGGATGCCTTTGTCCGTATACTATCCGGAAGCCTTATTCCGCTATGGTTATTCCCGGAATGGCTCCAGCAAGTATCGGCTTGGCTGCCGTTCCAGTATACCTACCAGCTGCCGCTCAGTGTATACATCGGACTCATGAAGCCAGAGGCAGCATTACGCGGAATGGGCGTACAGTTGATCTGGATTGTTCTGCTCGGTGGTTTGCTCAGCTGGATATGGTCAAGAGCGCGCGGCAAAGTCATGGTGCAAGGAGGATGATACCGTTATGAGTGGCGTCAAACATTATTTCACTGTATTTGGCTACTATGCGAAGCTTGCGATTCAGCGGCAGCTTGAATATCCGTTATTTCTCGTCAGTTGGCTGCTGATGATCCCGACGCAGTATTTTGCCGGTATATGGATGCTTCGTATTATCGTTGACAAGTTCCAGCCCTTAGAAGGGTGGACTTTCAATGATTTGGCGTTCTTATATGGTCTTGGCCTATTAAGTCACGGGCTTGTTGTTGTATTCTTCATTCCCACCTGGGGAACTGAGTCGGCGGTACTTCGCGGAGAATTCGATAGACTTCTGCTGCGTCCGCTGAACGTATTTTTCCAATTCATCACCGGTTACTTTAACTTTATCGGTCTGATCGATCTTATTCCAGGCATCGTCATCTTCTTGTATGCTGCACATGCAGTGGGCTTCAACTGGGGGCTTCTCAGCATTCTTAAGCTTGTCATTACCATTATCGGTGGAGTACTGATTCGGGGAGGCATCTACACGATCGTCGGGGCAGTGGCGTTCTGGACCAAACGCAGCGGCAACCTCATTGGTATGACCATTGCAACATTAGAACGAACAACAATGTATCCTCTCACTCTATACCCTTATGTAGTGCAAGTAGTGCTGACTTTCTTGCTGCCTATCGGGTTCATTAGCTTCTACCCGGCAGAGAGCTTTCTGAAGAAAAAAGCATCGCTTGAGCTGCCGTTTGATATGACCATCGGAACATTGATTGTGGGGCTTGTTTGTATGGCTGTCGCTTATATGGTTTTTCGCCAAGGATTGCGCAGGTATGAAAGTGCTGGTTCATAGGAGGCTTGATGATGTCGATTATAGAAGTCAAAGATTTAGTTAAAGAATTTGTGGTTGTCCGCAAAAAAACAGGGTTAGCAGGTGCTGTACGCAGTCTAGTTATGCCCGATAAGAAGATTGTAAGAGGTGTAGATGGCCTATCTTTCAATATTGAGCAAGGCGACATTGTAGGATATATCGGCCCTAATGGGGCTGGAAAAAGCACCACGATCAAGATGCTAACGGGCATTCTCCATCCAACCTCGGGTAGCATCCATGTCTGCGGATTGTCTCCGCAAAAAGAACGCAAAGCGGTCGTACGACAGCTCGGTGTCGTATTCGGCCAGCGCACACAGCTGTACTGGGATCTGCGCCTTGGGGAAACATTCGAGCTGCTAAAACGGATCTATAGAATTGAAGATAAAAAGTTCAAACATACTCTGGACATGTTAAACGATGTGCTACGCATTCAGGATTTCATTGATACACCGGTACGTCAGCTGTCACTTGGACAACGTATGCGCGGCGATTTGGCTGCCTCGATGATCCACGAGCCTTCCGTACTCTTCCTCGATGAGCCAACCATTGGCCTTGATGCTGATGCCAAGCATGCGATCAGGCAGTTTATTCGGACAATGAACCGGGAGCGCCGTATGACTGTCTTCCTTACAACACACGACTTAGACGATGTCGAGCAATTATGCTCACGCCTTCTTGTCGTCAATCATGGCCACATCGTAGAAGAGGGTCCACTGGACACGATCGTTAATAAGCTCGCTCCGAGCCGCCTGCTCGTTATTGAATTGTCAGAGGAAGCCCAGGCACCGGAACATTCGCGGGCACAGCTTGTCCGGCAGGAAGGGCTAAAGCTATGGTATCAGTTTGATAAGGCTGGAATTACGGCAGCTGAGCTGATCGCTGACCTGTCAGGCAAGCTGCCAATTCGAGACCTTAGCGTTCAAGAGCCGGACATTGAAGACGCAATCCGTGAAGTATATCGGACAACGGGGTAAGATAAGGTTAGAGGCTGCATATGGTAACTGTAATAAAATTCATAAACACCTTCAAGAACCCATTGTTTTAGATACAGGTTCTTGAAGGTGTTTTTGTTACAAACTGGCCTTAGATTCATTTGGTGCCCGCCGATCATTTAACATTTTTAATGTTCATCAAACCCTGTTCCTTCTCTTTACTTAGATCTTGAATATTCATTCCAATTCCATTATCGTTAACACGCAACACCACCCGATCCTCAGTGCTCACAACGCAAAATTTGAAACTTCCCTCTTAATCGAACGATCGTCCAAATGTTTCGGTGCGACCCTCTATATAGATAAAAAAGCCGAGCGAAGATCAGGACAAACCTGAATTTTGTTGACTTTCCTAGAATAAAACGGCAATAGCATTACAGAGATAAACTACTGTTGAGATGGCTTCATTTTTCTGTGCATCCACAATCCAACAATAATGAATGCTACTCTTGAAATATAATACAAAGCTCTGCTATCTTCACCCGTCTTTGGAAGCATGCTTAATTGGGGTCCTTTATTCTGCTCCGGCGCAGATGGCGATATGCCTTCATTCTGCTCCGGCGTAGTTGGCGTTGTGCCTCCATCCGGTGGCGATGCAGGAATACTAAAATTCACAAGTTCTTTTTTGTGCAAATCTAATACATTAACTGTGACTGCACCTAAGGTCTGTATATTATTTGCAGGTACCGCTGGCGGTATCTTAAATAGATCTTCTACAGTTTGATTCAATGTAAAATCAAGACCAATTTCAATATCGAAGCTTTATTATCAAAGCCGCCTTTAGCAATGGTAATAGTAAGAGTGTTACTATCCAGCGTTGGATCGTATGTAGCTTCCGTTACAGTTGCATTTAGATATTTACTTTTTGTGGCGCTATCAAGTCGACCCGAAGGTAAAATAGTTGCTCTATAGGATATCGACAATACACAACGCCCTGATATTAAAATGGATACAAAAATGTTCCATTGTTAATAATTGCTCCGCCATTCTTGTTATCATCGAACGTAATCCAGTAGCTTCAAGACTCTCTTCAACACCTCCCAGCACCACGTAAAAAAGTACATCGCCACATATGCGATGTACTTCTAGCCACAACCTGTATATCTGCTTACACCTTCTCTTCTTCTCCTACTGCCATCCCTCATAACTAATCCAATGACTTCAGCTCTTTATCCCCCACGAACCTCTATACTCCCATGGTTCCGAAACTAAAAATGGGGTTACGATCAGCGCGGCGGGAATGTCTCGGAGGATATGCCATTGCCCAAGTGCAACAACCTCCCTTGGCGACCTTGGGAGGACTTGTAGAGCAAGAAGCCCGTGGAGGACGGGGGCTGTTTGCAAGTTGTTGGATGGTCGTTGTCAGATTATTGGCATGTTGTTGGCAAATCGGCACACACTAAACTATCGTGTCCCGTTAGCGCAACGACTTACTCTGTTGAATTTCGTGATTTCGTGTTCCTCAACATAAAGCGGCATCAGAGAAGGCGGATCGTACCTTATCACGGCCTCTAAACGACAAAATAGTGCCGATAGCCGTAGCCCCATAGCCGCAACGGAATAATGAGCCTAATCCGACAGTGCCCGCATGATGTTGGATTTCGCCTCTGCCGCAATCGCTTCATTCCCGTCGTCGACCGCTTGCATTAAGATTAGTATGGGGATATATACCGCGATCAGCCGCGCCAGCAGCTTCGTTTCCTCGTCCGCTCCTCCGTACGTTTCGAAAAACACGCCGCGAGCGTAAGGTGGTAAAAAGCTATAAGCAACGCTCAAATCGCAAGCTGGATGGCCTACGCTCAGATCGCCCCAATCAATGATGCCGGAAACGATCCCGTTCTCATTCACAAGCATATTTTTGAAATGAAGATCGCCATGTAGCAGTGCATTCACCGCCTCGACACGGTCCTTTTGCAGTCTGCTAATATACGCTTCGATCACACCGGACTCCTCCGACGACAAGTGTTCAACCAGCTTCGATAGAAAGCCCTTCAATTTCACTTTGCGCGATGCTATGTCCGTCAAGTTTCGATGATCTTGCTGAACTCCGCACTTCAGCGCCGCCTGCACCGGAAACTCATGCAATCTCCGCAAAAATTTCGCCAGCGTCTCTGCCGATAAAGCCCGGCGTTCTTCCGTCAAACCGATTGGGAAATCTCCTGGCACGTAGGCATAGCCAAGAAATGGTGCCGGGTATTCGTCACTTGCTTCGCCATATAACAACGGTTTAGGATAGGGGATGGTCATATATGCCTCCAGCTGCGGGAGCAGCTTCCCTTCCATACGAATCGAGCCAACTGCAATCGTTCTTCTTGGAAACCGGAACACGTACTCGTCACCGATGAGAAAAACCGTATTGTCCCAGCCCCAGCCCAATCGCTTCACTTGCTTCGATGACAGCTGAGGGAATTGTCTGCCGATCAGCGTCCGCGCCTGCTCTTCGTTAACCTCCCACTCCGCATCCCATACATTCGTTCCTCCCATGAATTGTCTGCCTCCTCGTTCCTTACGTTATTTAGATGTTTACATTCCTGGAAGTTACGCATAACTGCCAGTTAGCGTAACGGCCTTTCTTTAAATACTACGCATATGCCTTGTCCGCTTAGGTTTTCATAATTTACAATCATTATAAATGAAGAGGATTAATGCTGCCATAGCTTCGGCCGATGCTACCGAACCGGGAGATACCCGGAACGTCAAGGAAAACCAAGCGAATTGCTCCCAAGGTGATTGTACACTTGCTCCGCACGAAAGGTTGCACCACGCCTGTTCACGAAGGAGCAGAAGCAAAGCCGATGAGAGTTCAACAACAACCTGTCCCCACTGCCTCACTGTGGCTGGCTCCGGGGTTCTTGTAACTACTTTCGTCAGATTCTTGTTTGCAAGCTGTTTACAGAAAAGCCCAAAGAGGACCACAACAGGTCACTTGCTCCTAACCTGTCGCAGCCCCCAAACCCGCGCCCAACGCGGACTTTCGGCTCTTACTCTTCCCCTGTCGCCACCGGATTCTCGTCATAAGAAATCCAATCACTCCAGCTACCTGCATACATTTTCGCATAGAATATACCTTAACACAGAGGATTTCAATTTATTTTATCTACTGTATCCCTTGGTTAGCATAAACATTTTGTAGGAAATCTGTGATTTCATCCATGTAGCCCTTCTTGGTAATATCCCTTGGCGCAAATAAGCTGATCAACAACGTACGTAGCGGCGAGTCGGCTGTCTTGATAGGAAGCATGGAGTGCTCTGTATCGGGCAACACTTTGACGCGCAATAATTCGTACGGTCGTACACTTTCCAGATATACCTTCTCCGTTTCCTTCACATCTATATTAACATCATGATCACCAAGCATAAGCAGTACTGGGGAGTTAAAATTTGCAATATCTTCTGTTGCATCCGCTGTATAGTTCTGACTAACAAACGTCCAGCGTTCTCTGGACATGGCATCTTTCTTACCTACAAAGCTCACGTATTCATTATATGAGACGCCTGATTTTAGGAGTTCTTTGACTTTGTTATCTACTTTCACCTGCTGCTCTATCTCATCTGAGGATCGTCCTTCCTTTGCCATTTGACTGCGTGTATTGTATTCACCCTGCCTCAACCAGTTGATTGCAGGAGATACAAGAATGCTGAAAGCAAGTGACTCTTTATCTGCCAGTTTGGGGACAACCCATCCTGCCTGACTTGCTCCCCATATGCCAATACGAGATGTATCGATTATTGGTTGCTGTCTTGCCCAGACCAAAGCCTGCTGTGCTTCTTGCACTCGATCATCAATACTCTGATCTAGCCAGTTGCCTTCTGAACCTCCGATGCCTCGCTTGTCCAATGAGAGTGATGCATAGCCAAGTGAGGCAAGACGCTCCCAAAGCGGTTTATATCCATCATTATGGGTAGCATCAATTGGACCATCTCCGTGAATGAACAACACTAGACCAACCTTGTCTTCATATGTCTTAGGTAGCGTGAGAATACCCGTCAACTTACCTTGTGGTGACTCGATTACCACCGTTTTTTCATCCATAGCAAAGGTATTTTGGTGCAAAACATACGCACCTGTACCTCCCAAAAAAAGTAGGATGATTAATAGAATTATTCCCCAATTCTTTTTCATGCTTCTATTAAATTCCTTTTCTAATAATAGTCTTAGCCCTCGTAAATCATGTAACTCCATTTTTTTTCGCCAATCAACCATGCTAAAAGTGTGCTATTCTGAATTTCCAACGTCCTAAATCCCATTCGTTCATATAAGCGTTTGGCTCCTACGTTGCTATTAGAAACATGCAGACTTACAAATTGGTTTCCTGGCTGCAACGCTGCTTCTCCAATCGCCCACTCCAACATGGTTTTGCCCACACCAGATCCCTGGAACCTTTCATGAACAACTAGATCAGAAATGTACACTTCACCACGTCTTGGACGATGATTCAAGCATATTAATCGTACAGAAAATCCAAGCGCATTTCCCAAACCAACTTCTTTAATTCCTTTCCAGAAAGATAACAGCTCTGTGATCGTCATATTTGGATGTTGGTTTCTAACTTGTTCCTGAAATTTTATAGAGAAGCTGCCAATTACAGAAGATTCCTGTACAGCAACAAAACGTTTGCCTTTGCCTGGTTGTTTATCCAACACAAGCATTTTTCCCAATAGCAACTGCAGTTTCATGTCATTTATCTTCGTACCAAACTGAAATTTGCTACGAAATCCTTGTATAAGCAATTGGCTCACTGGAACGCCATACTCCTCTTTCATACACTCAATATGAATGTTCATCGTTTCTTCTCCTGTTTAATAGCTACTTCGGAACTACGATCAACACACGCAAGCAACTCATAATGTATACTTTCCTGAGCAAATAGAGACAGATACGATTTCTCCACAAGAATTTTTGGACCTGTTAGAATAAAGGAAGATTTATCGGCAAAGGTTTGAAATAACTCGAAGTGTCTCTCCAGGTCTGCCTCACTCTGAATGGAGAACATAAAAGACAAATATTCTCCTCCTGGCAAAATGATATTTCCTTCCACACCATTCACTTCCGTACAAATTGTTACTCGAGATTCCTCCTCATACACGTAATGGATATCCGCTTCAAACAACTCTGTCAGCACATTATCCTGTTGGGCGAACATACGTGCATCAAGTTCCGCTTCAAACTCAGTTTCGAACCATGACGATAGAACTAATGCCTCACGTTGAATGATTTTAATAGAAGAAGTATCATGTCCAAAGCGTTTGTGCTCATCCAACACTTTGTGAATAAGGCCATTTAATGCTTGCAATTGGTCCATTTGAGACTCTATTCTAGAGACAGATTGTAGAAGCAAATCCTGCATTTCGTCTGGAGTCCCATCTTCACTCCAAGTTGCAATCGCTTGTACAGACAACCCCAGCTTTCGCAGGAGTAATATATGTGCCAGTCGATAAATCTGGTCAATACCGTACATACGATATTTATTTTCATCTAAGTAGGCAGGATACAATACGCCTTTTTCCTCAAAATAACGAATTTGATGAACAGACACGTTCATCAGTTTTGCTAACTCGCTGATGGTGAGTTCTTTTTTCATCCAGATAACCTCCTTCTAAATAATCATTGTTATATAAAGAAGCATACACCTTAGGTTTGACCTAAGGTCAAGTCAATATTAGTAACTATCGCCTCACATCTTGAAAAGAATTGCTAACGATAACATGTATAATTGTAATTGTAATCAGAAGGTGATATCTCAGAAACTCAATATTTACAGCAGACAACATCTAATCTCAACAAAGCTTTGTTTACTCGTTGTTGACCATCCCGGATACTTGTTGATTTTTAAAAAAGCCATATGAATGCACCAAGGCAATGCATCGCTTCAGCTACCGTTCTTAGAGGACGTTGTATTTATGCTTAGGTAAGCGAGATAAATTGAATATATCGTGTAGTTTAGACATGACTATGCCACGGTAGCACTTCGGGACTTGAAGAAAATGTTTTCAAGAAGCAAGCGTTGACTTTCTGTGGATTTCGACACATCCCTGCAAAACGCGAAAAAGTACATCGCCACTTGAACGATGTACTCTTAATCATATCCTGTATATCTATTTAAGACTCTTACTCGTCCCCTGTCGCAATCGGATTCTCGTCATAAGAAATCCAATCACTCCAGCTTCCCGCATACAACTTCACATTCTCATAACCCGCCTCGCGTAGTGCCAGCACGTTCGGAGTTGCCGAGATGCCGGAGCCGCAATAGACGATGATCTCGTCTTCCTTCGGCAGATTGGCAAATTGCTCGCGAAGCTGCTCCGGCGACTTCCAGAAGCCGTCCCCTTGAAGCGCGTCCTTCCAGAAGTAATTCGCCGCTCCAGGAATATGGCCCGAGATGTGATCGAACGGCGCCTCAAGTCCTGTGTACTGCGCGGCATCACGCGAGTCAACAAGTCTCGCGCCGCCTTGCCTTTGGTCACCAGCCACTTCGCGTACCTCTTCTACGCCAACGAGCCAATCGGCTTGTGGTGCCGGCACGAATTCGCGCGGCTCTGTGACGATTACCTGCTCCGCTGAAACAGCTTCACCCGCGTCAGTCCAAGCAGAATAACCGCCATTCAGTATCTGCACTTGCTCCGCACCCAAGTAGCGGAGCACCCACCACAGTCTTGAAGCGGCCGGTCCATTACCATCTTCATAGGCGACAACAGCTGTATCACGCTCGATACCAAGCGACCCGAACAATGTAGCAAGACGCTCTGGCGAAGGGAGCGGACTGCGTCCTCCATGCTTTTCGGCTGGATCGGTCAGATCAGCCTTGAAGTCGATAAATAATGCTCCAGGAATATGTCCCTTAGCGTAAGCCTCACGACCATACGACGACTCCTTCGGATCAAATCGCACATCCAGCAGCACAATCCGCTCTCCATTTTCCAGTCTAGCTTTCAATTGCTCCACGCTTACTATGTTAGATGACATAATTTCGTACGCTCCTCTGCATTGATTTCTCAAATGGTAAATTCAAGACTGTCCGAAGACTTCACTTCATGAATAGCCGCATAGATATCGTTCTGAATTTTCAGTAGCTCAATGTCGTCTCTCTTACGCGGACGATGCTTCGGCACTTGAAAGATCTGATTGATCCGCCCCGGTCGCGGGGATAGCAGTATCACCCTGTCCCCCAGAAACACTGCCTCTGAAACGTCATGGGTGACGAACACGACCGTCTTCTTTTCCGCTTCCCAGATGTTTAACAGATCGTCCTGCAGTTGCAGCCTCGTCAGATGGTCGACCGCGCCAAAGGGCTCATCCATCAGCAGTACCTCAGGATTGTTCGCCAGTGCCCGGGCAATACCCGCCCTCTGTTTCATACCACCTGATAGATGATGGGGATACTTGTGCTCAAACCCCGACAGCCCAACCAGATCGAGATACCGCTGGACTGCCTCTCTACGCTCACTCTTGGCAACCCCTCGGAATTCAAGACCCAGCTCGACGTTCTTATATACCGTTCTCCACGGATATAACGATGGATCTTGAAAAACAACACCACGTTCAATTCCCGGTCCCTTAAGTCTCTTTCCGCCGAACCATACCTCTCCCGAAGTAGGCAGCTGGAGTCCGGCCAGAATTTCAAGAAGCGTGCTCTTACCGCAACCGCTTGGACCAAGAATACTGAGAAACTCCCCGTCTTCGATCGTTAGATTAATATCCGAGAGCGTCTCCGTTGGAGTCGCCCCCCCGTATACCTTAGATACGCCACGGATTGAGAACCCCTCCATACGATCACCTCGCTCCATTTATTTTTTCGGAATAAATCTTAGATCCAACAAATTCTTAACATCATAAATTTTATCCTGAAAGCCAAGCTCGACTTGGATCTCCTGCGTATCCTGCAGCGCCTGCAAATCTACGTCCGGGTTGTTCTCCCAGAGCACGTCCTCGCGTGCGAACGCCTTATCAGCTACGACCGTATCTACCTTCACATTTTCGAGGAAATATTTCTTGTATTCATCCAGATGGCTCTTCGCATATTCCTGGGACTTAAAGTATCCACTCAGCAGCTTCTCTACGAGGTCCGGGTGCTCCTTAATAAAATTGTCACTTGAAACTAGCACGCCAGTATGGAAGGTCGGCAGATAATCCCAGCCTCTGGCGAGGATCTTGCCCTTTCCTTCACTCTCTGCAAGAGAAGCGAATGGCTCATGAATGATAGTCGCATCCACTTGTCCTGAAGTCAGGCTCGCATATGCCGCATCATTTACGCCGTTGGCCAGATACGTAACGTCGTTCTTGCTTAAGCCGTGTTTTTTTAGAATCGTTTGGGTGTATACGTCAAGACCGCTGCCGAGTGCTGCTGCCCCGACCTTCTTGCCCTTCAAATCCTCGATGCTCTCAATTCCCGGCTTTGCAACCAGATAGAACGGTCCCTTTGTACGGAACATCGACGAAACGATCTTGAGCGGTGCTCCCTTGCCAGCAGCCACAATAACGTTCGTCGTCGCACTGTCGGCGATATCAACATCATTACTTGTTAGAGCCTCAATCGGGTTCTGCGTAGAGATCAGTTCAACATCCAGCCCTTCATCCTTGAAAAATCCCTTCTTGATTCCGAACCGTACGGCTAAGCCGCTCACTCCGTTAAAAGGTGCGTATTTAATCTTCTGAAGTCCGGCTGAAGTGTTATCCGACGCTGAATTTGTCGATGTTGGTTCACTCGAAGCTTCAGAAGCAGCCCCTTGTGAGGCATTGCTGCTGCCGCAGCCTGCGACAACGAGTGCAAGCGTAAGAGTCAAAATTCCGGTTCCTATCCATTTTCTCTTTAACATGGTTTCTTTATCCTCCTATAATTAAGGCTTCTTTATGAAGATTTCCATTTAAGCACAATCCGCTTTTCCAGCAGATCGATTACAGCAATAATAAGCACGGAGATCACCGTCACGATCGTTATAATCGCAAAGGCCTTCGCCGTATCATACAGAGACGTCGCTTGCACCAGCAGATTGCCGAGTCCGTCCTTCGATGCCACCATCTCACCGAACAATGCACCGACAAGCCCCGTTGCCGCCGATACCCGCAGGGAAACGAAGATGGTTGGTGCTGCTGACGGAAGAATGACCTTCATAATCGTCTGCAGCTTGGAAGCCTCGAACACTCTGGCAACCTTGAGATGAGCTTCTGCTGTCTGCTTGATCCCAGTAATGGTATTGAACGCAATCGTGAAAAAGCAGAAGAGAAATACAATTGCGATTTTGTGCGACAACCCAATACCGAGCCAAAGCATTAGCAGCGGAATAATCGTTACCTTCGGGATGGCAAGAAGCGCCGAGAGGAACGGCCGGAAAAACACTTCCGCGTGCGGGATAAGTACGAGAAGCATTCCCGTTGCGACTCCAGCGAACGCACTAAGCAGATAGCCCGCAGCGAATTCCTTAAGCGTAATAGCTAAATGATGAAAGATTTCACCATTCGAAAACAGTTTGTAGATCTCTTCGATCACTTGTGTTGGTTTCGACAGATACAAACTGCCGACAATTCCCGCCCGTACGAGGTATTCAATAATGCCCAGACAAGCGATCAAGAGCACGATTTGTCCAATTAAAATACGCCATCTATAGCGATTCCTATGATTCTGGTTGCTCATATCATTCTCTCCTTCTTCCAGCCCGCCGCCTTGCAGTAGCTTCTTCCGTTACTCGCTTGCACCTTCCAGCGCTGCCTTTCGGGAAAAGCGGTTCTCCGGGCGGGAAAGGCCGAAGTGTCCTTGGAACGTATCACCTTCATATTCCGTACGGAAAAGTCCGCGGTCCTGAAGAATCGGTATAACTAAATCAATGAAGAGATCTATTCCACCCGGCATATATGGAGGGCAAATATTGAAACCGTCGGCCGCTTTTTGAAGAAACCATTCTTCCATCTGATCCGCGATTTCCTCTGGATCACCGACAATAAGCAGATGACCTCTTGATGTAGCGGCGAAGTAGTGGAACAATTCACGCACAGTGATGTCCTCATGGCCTTCCGCTCGCTGTGCCAATTCGACAAGCCACTTAGTTTCGTCGCCTGAGAGGGTCGATAATGATAAATCCGGCAACGGTCCATCCAACGGAGAAGGGGATAAATCGATGCCAATTCTTGCCGACAGAGGTGCTAAATCGTAGTTCGTCACGAGCAGACTATTAAGCTCCCGGTACTTGGCATGCGCTTCTTCCTTGGTATGTCCAACGAGAGGAACAAGGCCCGGGAGAATGAATACCTCATCGGGATTTCTGCCATACTTTACGGCCTTTGATTTGACCTCAGCATAGAACTGCTTGGACACCTCAAACAGAATTTGTCCCGAGAAGACAGCACTTGAGAGCTTGGCGCCAAGATCGCGGCTGCGCTCCGATGTTCCAGCGTTCAGGAGTGGAATTTGTCCTTGCGGGGGCCGGGCCACGTTCAATGGACCAGCGACGGAGAAGTGTTCCCCTACGTGATTGATTCGGTGCACCTTGCTTCCGTCTACGAACACACCACTTTCCTTGTTACGGACAAACGCGTCATCTTCCCATGAATCCCACAGCTCCTGCACAATTCCCACGAATTCTTCCGCATAATCGTAACGCTTGGAGTTGTCCCAGTGCTTCTCACGGCTATAATTCTGCGCCGCACGCCCATCTGCGCCAGTGACAACATTCCATGCCAGCCGACCACCGCTTAGGTAATCAAGCGACGCTGTCAGGCGTGCAATCGTATAAGGCTCCGAGTAAGTCGTGTTTGCCGTGACGATAAGACCGATTTTTTCTGTTACCGCCGCGATGCTGGCAATCATCGTGAACGGCTCGAGACGAACCATCTGTGAAGGAAAAGTATGCTGCATATCCGGGCTTGTCGCCAGAGCATCCCCTAGAAAGAAGAAGTCGAACTTCGCTTCCTCCAGTCGCTGTGCGACCCGATGCAAGAACTTGGGATCGAACGCTCCATCCGTTACCGCTTCCGGCAGCCGCCAGCCTGCTGGATGGTAGCCCGTTGAGAACAGAAACAAGCCGAGATGGAGTTGTCGCTTGGTTTGAGTCATGATGTTCATCCTCCTGAATTTATTTTTTCTATATGAATAGTATGTTTTAGATCGAAAAGAGGCCAATACTGCGGGAGATACGGTCGAGCTCTGCAAGTTCCTCCAGCGTCAGCTTCTCTTCGACATGCTGCAATGCGTCCCGAATCTGTTCCGGCTTCGACGCTCCAAGAATAGCAGAGGTTACATAAGAATGACTTAGCACCCAGGAGAGTGCGAATTGAGCCAGCGTCCATCCTCTTCCCTCCGCCAGCGGTGCAATCTTGTCCACTAGCTCATATGATGGATTGGATTCGAGCAGCAGCTCCAGCCTTTTCTCGCCCAGCGCGAGCCTGGAGTCAGTTGGAGGTGCTTCACCTTGGCGATACTTGCCGCTTAGAATCCCCCTGCCCAGCGGGCTGTAACTAATAATGCCAACGTTCTCGGATTGAACGAAGGGTACGAGCTCCCGTTCAATTCCTCTTGTTATAAGACTATACTCCGGTTGGACACTCTCGAACCGATGCAAATTATGAAGCGCGCTAACTCCGTGCGCCTTCGCCAATTGCCAAGCCGCATAGTTGGAGCAGCCCAGATAGCGGATCTTGCCCTGCTTAACCAGATCGTCAAGTGCCCGGAGCGTCTCTTCGATCGGTGTCTCGGGATCAAACGAGTGCACCTGATAAAGATCAATATGGTCAGTCTGCAGCCGGCGCAGGCTGTTCTCCAGCGCTCGATAAATGTGGTACCGGCTCTGTCCGCCATCATTAACACCCGGTCCCACAGGAGCAGTGAACTTCGTGGCAAGCAGAATGTCATCGCGGCGACCGCGCAAGAGGCGGCCCAGAATGGCTTCGGATTCGCCAAGTCTTGAATAGTCGAGCGTATCCATCCCGCTTCCGTACACATCCGCAGTGTCAATCAGGTTAATCCCTGCTCCCAGAGCCGTATCTAGTACCGCTCCAGATGCTTCCTCATCAATCCATCTCCCGAACGCCATTGTTCCCAGGCTGACTTCGGATACCTTCACACCCGTTCTGCCTAATTTTCTATACAGCATTTTATTATTCTCTCTCCTTTGGATACAACAAAAAGAACAGACATCGAGCGCGCTTCACAATTTCAGCGTCTCTCCGTCTGTTCGGTCGAGTTGTCGTATGTAAATTAATGGTAGTCCCTAATCAAATTTGCAGTAAATTCGCAGAAGCTGTATGACCAAGAGAGATTGCTAGTTCATAAGGCGTTTCACCACTAGCGTTCTTCTCTGTCTTATCGGCTCCATAGCTGAGGAATTTCTCAATAAGCGGCACGTTATCAAAATAAGCCGCGACATGCAAAACATTGAAGCCTTTTCTCAGTTCGCCTTCACACTTGGCATGAATGTCTGCTCCAGCCTCTATCAGCAAGTCCACGAGATGCCCGTATCCACCGAATATGGTGGCGTGAATTGCCATATTGTTAAGACTGCCATCACGACTGCGAGCATGAATGTCAACACCGTGACTAAGCAATAGCTCAACTGTCTCGGTATTTCCAAAGTGTGCGGCCAGAGAGAGTAGCGGAAATCCGTCGTGACTGTAGCTGTTCAGCAGCTCCGGGGAACGATCTAGCAGCTCTTTTACCCGTGAGCTATACCCAACGGCTGCGGCTTCGAATACGTTCAGCTTGCCCGCTCCGTTCTGAAGCAGCAGCTCTTTAATGTCATTTGCCCTCATGAACGTAGCCAGCAGAACAGGAGTTTCCCCCTTTTTATTACTAGCGTTCACTAGACTTGCATCCTTGTGAATCAGTTCAGCAACCTTGTCGATGTCTCGAAGCTTAACCGCTTCGAACATCTCATTGCGCAGTCGCTGCAGGTTGTCAGCCTGTTCCCTTGCCCGCACCAACAGGTCATGGGAAGCGCGCACTCCCATATTCACAAAGTGGGCGACCGCTCGCGATCGATTGGATTCGAGCCCCGACTCGACAAGCAGATCTACGGCCTTGATGGCCTCTTCGTCTAGTCTGATGGAGAGCACTGCGGTACTTTTCTTCTTTGGCATGATTCTCCTTATCGATTACATGTAATTTAAATTACAAAATTACTATAACATGAAGCTTAAAATTTGAATAGCCTTAAATTCATATTATTTTACTTTGATTTATTCGAGTGAAATGAGCAGCAACAAATTTGCTACTCTCTCGTATATATTTTCATCAAGATTGATTTAATTACGTCCAAAAAATATGCTACTGCAAAGCGGTGAACAATATTTTTATAAGGAGGCGCAATAATGATATATTTTGAGACAGCGAGATTGCTATTTCGTGACTGGGAAGAAGCAGACTTAGAACCATTTAGCCGACTAAATGCGGATGAAGAGGTTATGACCTTTTTTCCTAAAACCTTATCCTTCAAAGAAACAACTGCGTTCTATCAATCCATAATCTCCGAGTTTACAGAGTGTGGATTTGGGTTGTACGCTGTAGAAGTAAAGGAACAGAAAGAGTTTATTGGTTTTATAGGATTTCATAAGGCAACCTTTGAGGCGGATTTTACACCTTGCGTAGAAATTGGATGGCGGCTGAAAAAAGAGGCATGGGGAAAAGGATACGCGACTGAAGGAGCCGCAGCCTGCTTACAATATGGATTTAACACATTGGGTTTTAGCGACATTTATAGTTTTACTGCCGACGTGAATACTCCTTCAAAGAATGTAATGCAAAAAATCGGCATGAATTTTAGCTCAACCTTCAATCATCCGAAAGTTGAGCTAGACAGTCCTTTAAACAAACATGTTCTATTTCATATTAATGCTGCTGAAGCGCGATGAAGGGATATCCAGTATTGCTTTCGTTCACTAGACCATCGACTTCATTATGTAATCTCGCACGAACGCCAAAGGTTTGATGGTATTCTCCAGCGTGCTTGTAAATACAATTACCGTTTGCAGACTTGGGATGACAATAATAAATTGCCCGCTTCTTCCCATCGCAAAAATCATTCTGTTGTTCATAGAAAAATCTTGCTGATCAGAGTCTACCTTTGCTCCCCACCAATGAGAAGCGTAATGGCCAATATAATCATAAGTCAAAAAGCGGGGCTCCGTTGACTCCTTAACCCACTCTGCAGATACAATCTGCTTTCCCTTCCACATTCCTTCCTGCAAATACAACTGACCAATCTTGGCCAGATCATACGGGAGCAGCCGAAGACCATCTGAGCCATAACTGATGCCTTTTGCATCCTCAAACCAGAGTAATCCTCAATTCCTAACGGCCCCAATAAATATCGCTCAGCAAAAGCAGATGTTTTCATGCCCGTAGCTTTCGTAATAATCGCAGACAGGACATGAGAACATCCTGAGTTATAATTCATTCGACTGCCCGGTTCATCCACCAGCGGCCTGTCTAATACAAACTTTACGATATCGTGGACAAACATAGACGGCATGTAATTCCATTCCCCAAATTCCGGCCAGTCCAAGCCGACGCTCATCTGCAGCAGGTGCTCAATAGTGATATCTTTCTTGCGAGTGTCTACCTGTTTATCCAAGATTTTCGGAAAATAATTCTCCAACGTCATATGAAGCGAAGGTATGAATCCTTTCTCGATCGCGATCCCGATTAGAATGGAGATGATACTTTATCGAGTTTGTCCAGATACTCCTGATCCATGTTATGCTTCTCTGGACTTGATATCGGCCAAGTGTTTTTCTTTTGCACCGAAGTAGATCCTCTCATCACTTTTATTAGCCTTTTCCCATACGAGTGTTGTTCCAGACCTTCCAGGTCTGAGCTCCTTGCACAAAGACAAAATGAACATTATATCCGTTGATGATGATTGCCAGTTCACTATGTCCACCCCCCTATTTATTTTTTAAAATATTTCGATCCTATCACCTGTTCCGCTTTCCAATGAAGCTCCCATATATTGCAGGTCTGGTTCCCCAGTATGACACTTGTCGTCTCGGTCTCTGGATAGTAGGCCAACATTGCGGCTACTCCCGCATTAGAACCGTCCTTGTACATGCGCATAAGCTTTCCTGCTTGATCATAAACAAAATGAAAACCATAGCCGTTGATGATGCTTCCCCATTCATATCTCCGTACGTGCTCCGTTTGCGGCTTCATGATTTCTTCTGTCATCTCAGCAGATAACAACTGCCCATTTACCAATGCTCGCATGAAGAGATCCAGATCACCTACGGTCGTAAAGGCTCCCCCGTCAGAGGTACCTATTGGAGGAAATGAATAGATATTCTTTTTCCATGTAATTTCGTTATTCTTGTTAAAAATCGCAGCATAGCCTTCGGCCACCGCACTGTCGCCCTCATCTTTAGAGGAAAAAGATGTATTCTTCATGCCGCAAACCCGAAAAATGTACTGCTCAACAAAGTCCCGATAGCTCGTATTGGTTACTTTTTCGATGGCAAGACCTAGCAGGACGTACGCACAGTTGTTATAGCTGATGTCCGTTCCCGCTTTGAACTTTGGCTCTTTGTACGCGAACTGCGGGATGAAATCCCCGCACCCTCTTATCGCATAGTTAGGCTTCTCTATGAAGAGCTCTTCGTAGCTCTCCCCCAGTTCCTCGTCTGCGTCGTCAGCAATGCCAGAAGTGTGGGTAAGCAAATGCCTGATCGTAACATCTGTTGGAATTTTAGTACCCGTTAAATCGATGATATCCGTAATTCGCTCATTAAGCCCCAGCCTCCCCTGCTCCACAAGCTGTAGAATGGCCACTGCCGTGAACAGCTTCGTAACAGACGCCGTATCGAACATCGTGCTGATTGTATTCGGAATTTTGAAGCCTCTATGTGCAAAACCATACGCACGTGCGAACAAGGTGTGTCCCCTACCTTTAATCAAAGCAGCCCCTGCAAAATGATGCTCCTTAGCATACACGTTAAATAACGCATCCAAATGTTGTTCCATAGTATATCCCCCTCATAACATCCATTACTTAATTTTACTAATCAGTGCACTATATGTATTGGTAAAAAATACTTATATCCGTTCTTGATCAATCTTCGCTTAACTCCCCACAACGCAAAAAACACCGGCCGCTCTGCCACCAGGCAGAACGAACCGGCTTTTAATTTGACTGAGTGCGCGAAGCGCCAGCTGTCATTAGAATGCAGGGACAACCGCTACACCGTACTTGTCTTCAATAAACTTCTTCACTTCAGGCGAGGTTAGAGCCGCATCGAGTTTTTTGATATCATCGCGGTTTTCATCGCCACTGCGTACAACGATCACGTTGGCATAGGGAGAATCGGCGTCTTCACGGAAAAGTGCTGACGCCGGATCCAGGCCCGACTCCAGAACAATATTTGTGTTAATCAACGCGCCGTCCAAATCCTTCAGCGCTCGCGGAAGTGTAGGAACATCAGCCTCAACAAACTTCAAGTTTTTCGGATTTTCTACAATATCCTTTGGAGTAGCCTCATATGTAGTAAGTCCGTCTTTCAGCTTAATCAGACCTTTTTGCTGAAGCAATACCAGCGTTCGGTATTCGTTGGAAGGGTTGTTCGGGATACCAATTTGTGCACCGTCTTTCAGTTCATCGATAGATTTGATCTTCTCCGAGTAGAATCCGATCGGCTCCACATGAACCTTTGTTGTCACAGCAAAGTCATAGCCTTGCTCGCCCTTCACGGAATCAAGGTACGGTACATGCTGGAAGAAGTTCGCATCAATCTGCTTTTCCTTCAGCGCCGGGTTAAGCTGCCCTTCATCATCAAAGACAACGACATCCAGATCAATACCTTCCTCCGCCAGCTTTGGCTTAATGAAGTTCAGGATCTCAGCATGCGGTACAGCAGCCGATCCAATCTTGAGCACTGTCTTCTTAGCTGGTTCTTCCGCTTTGGCCGGGGTGTTAGCTTTGCTCTCCTTAGTGCCGCCATTGTTTGAGCCAGAACCGCAAGCGGTCAAAGCCAGCGTGAACAAGAGAATAAGTGCAGATGTCACTACATACGATTTTTTCATTTTCATTATAAATCCCTGCTTTCGTTTAAAGTATAGGTCCATTTCATGAAAACTGTTCTCTAGTCCATTTTGAAACGCTTGCGTTCAATCCGCTTGGCCGTATAATCCCCGGTCCACTGGATACTCTGCACAAGTAAGATAATAATGAGGACGGTGGCGAATAAGATGTCCTCCCGGAACCGCTGGTACCCAAAGCGAATGGCCAGACTTCCCAGTCCCCCTGCCCCGATCGCTCCGGCGACAGCTGTAAACTCTGTAATAGCAATGACAGCGATGGTCAGCCCGCGTATGAGTGCAGGCAGCGCTTCAGGAATAAGTACCCGAAAAATGATCGTAAATGGCGAGGCACCAATCGCTTTGGCTGCTTCAATCTTGCCTGTATCAACCTCCTTGAGAGAATTCTCAATAATTCGTGCCAGGAATGGCGCTGCAGCGATGGACAACGAGACAATAGCCGCAGTCGGTCCAAGCGATGTACCAACAATAAGTCTGGATAACGGAAGCAGTAAAACAATCAGTATGATGAATGGCAACGATCGTACTGTATTAATGAAGGTTCCGATGACTTTATGTACCGCTGGAGCCGGCAAAATTCCTCCTCTTTCCGTCACAACTACACTAATGCCCAAGGCAAGCCCCAATAATATCGCAAAGATCGAAGACCAGAACACCATATATAACGTTTGTCCCAGACCCTCCAATAGCAACTCATACAGATCGTCCTTCATATGCCTGCCCCTACCCCCTCCACGGCGAATCGCCTGCTCTGATACTGATGGATAATGTTTATAAAGCGCTGGGCCGTCTGACTCTCCGGATTGAAGAAGAGCTTATCGACCGTACCTGTCTCGACGATCCTCCCTTTCTCGATAACCGCCATCTGATTGCAGATATGCTGCAGCACATCCAGCTCATGTGTGATAAGCAAGATCGTCAACCCCAAGTGACGGTTAATGTCCTTCAGCAGTTCCAATATGGAATAGGTTGTCTCCGGATCAAGCGCCGAAGTCGCTTCATCACTCAGCAGCACAGTAGGGTCATTAGCAAGCGCGCGGGCAATTCCGACACGCTGCTTCTGTCCGCCGCTAAGCTGTGACGGATAACTATTCTCCTTATCAGACAGCTGAACCAGATCCAAAATTTCTCTTACCCTTGTGCGAATATGCGCCTTGTCATATCCCCCCACCTCTAGCGGGAAGGCCACATTCTGGTAGACTGTTTTGGCATCTAGAAGGTTGAACTGTTGAAAGATCATCCCGATCTTCTGCCTTGCCTTGCGAAGCGCCGCACCCTTCAGTGCTGTGATCTCCTCGTCGCCGATCAAGATGCGACCCGTGTCGGGTTCTTCAAGCCGGTTCAGACAGCGAATCAGCGTAGATTTACCAGCGCCGCTAAATCCGATAATTCCGAAAATATCCCCTTTTCTAACATTCAACTGAATATTGTCTAGCACCTGGATAGAGCCTTGCACCGTGTTATAACTCTTGCTAAGTCCCTCAACGGTAATCAATGCTTCAACCTCCCTCTCGCTTAATCTTGGCTGTCACTCAACAATACATATGGTATGGACCTACACTGCATTAGTTCTTAGACGAAGCCAATCGATCATTTACGAACAATGATAACTATTCCTAGTGTTTTGGTGTGTTTATTTCCAAAGTATAGGATCACATCTTCCAAACGTCAATAGTTTTAAAATAAAATTCTATGTAAAGTTTAAATTGACACGAGATCCATAAAGCGCTAAATTAAATCCAACTATTCTTATTGAATTATTTTATACTCTAGTACGGAGGATGAATAAGATGACCGATAAACGACAAATCAAGCTTTCTGCCTACCTGGTCGGTACGGGGATGCATACAGCCTCCTGGAGATTGCCGCAAGCACAAGCAAACTCCAGTATTGATATCGACTACTATAAGAAACTGGCTCAGACCGCAGAGCGCGGCAAATTTGACATCGCGTTTTTGGCGGACAGTCTGGCCATCAACGAAGTCTCTCATCCTAATATATTGAATCGTTTTGAACCGATCACACTTATTGCAGCTTTGGCTGGGGCCACCTCTAAAATCGGGCTTGTCGCCACCGCCTCCACGTCTTACATCGAGCCGTTTAATCTGGCGCGCCTGTTGATGTCGGTTGATCATATCAGTAAGGGACGTGCAGGCTGGAACATTGTCACTACCCGGGATTTGTCCGGCAATACTGCCCGGAATTTTAGTGCAGAAGAACATTTGGAGCACAGCCATCGATATAAGCGGGCATCGGAATTTCTGGAAGTGGTGCAAGGGTTGTGGGATTCCTGGGAGGATGATGCTTTTGCATACGACAAAGAGAAGGGCGAGTTTTTTGACACGGCCAAGCTTCATCGTCTGAATCACAAAGGGGAGTTCTTTTCAGTAGAGGGGCCGCTTAATATTGCCCGGTCACCACAAGGCCATCCGGTGCTCGTTCAGGCCGGAACTTCTGATGCAGGACAGAGCTTCTCTCTCCAGCTGGCTGAAGTTATTTTCTCCATCAAACATCATCTTGAAGATGCACAGGAATTTTACCGCTCTTATAAGAGCCAATTGGCGCAGCATGGGCGGGATCCTGAGAAGGTATTCATTTTACAAGGGATCTCACCTATTATTGGGAAAACGGAAGAAGAAGCCGAGCAGAAACGGCGGCAGCTTGAATCACTCATCACGGAAGAGGCTGGCCTTCGCTTCTTGTCCGATTATTTTCCGAATATAGACTTTAGCGGCTACACTCTGGCTGCAAAAGCTCATGAGCTTGGACTACATACGGTTCAGCTATCCAAGTCCGATTTCAAAAAGCATCAGCCGATCATCGCCCGTGATAATCCGACGCTGCGGGAGCTGTATTCCTTACTCACTGGAGCATTCAGCAGTAACGATCTGGTCGGTACGCCAGAGAAAATCGCGGATACGCTGGAACAATGGTTCCAGGAAGAAGCCGCTGACGGCTTTATGCTAATGGCCCCGTCTTTACCGGACGGACTAGAGGATTTTGTTAACCTGGTCGTTCCGATTCTGCAAGCAAGAGGACTGGTTCGTACCGAATATGAGGGCAACACTTTGCGTGAGCATCTGGGTCTGTCCATTCCCGCTAGCCGCTATACGGAAGCTTTTTCATCTACTCTTTAATACGCGGAAGCTTGATCTTTCTGGACTTGGTCCACAGTTTCGAACAAATGTCAGATGATCATAACCTCATCGTTATATCCTTAAGCTGGGGCTCGTGTGCAGGTGTGCTTGCATATGGTGCCGCAGCTTTTTTTCGCCTGTTCATATTCAGTTCATATTAGAGTCATGAAGAGTACATATTCGTTGGTTAGACTTGTTGCAATGGCTTCTATACAAGCAGCTGAATATACAGATCAGGACAGGAGAAGATGACCGTGGCACAGACAGAGGTAGTGAAAACGAAGAATAGATCAAGAGCAAAAAAAATAGGGAGAATCACACTTATAGTAATAGGCGGGATTATTGCTGCCGTCGTACTTTTTCTAGCGATCACTTTTATTGCAGATAAAATTGGCAGTAAAACAGATGAAAAGAAAATAGAAGCTTATGGCCAGCTAGTACCTGTAGACGGAAAAAAAATGAGTGTATACATTGAGGGAACAGGCAAAGAAACCATTGTGCTGCTTCCCGGCTATGGAACTGCAGGACCAGCTCTTGATTTCAAACCGCTGATTGCTGAACTCTCCCCATACTATAAAGTAGTCGCCGTAGAGCCTTTCGGTTATGGATTGAGTGACCAGACGGATAAGGAACGCACTACAGATAATATTGTGAGTGAAATTCATGAAGCCTTGCAGCAGCTCGGCATTGATCGCTTCATTCTCATGGGGCACTCTATCACAGGCATTTACGGATTGGACTATGTGAACAAATATCCTGGCGAGGTCACTGCCTTCGCCGGAATTGATACCAGTGTACCTACACAAGGCGGAATGGACGCTAAATTACCAATACAAGAATTTAGACTTCTTAATAAGTCTGGTCTGCTCAGATTAATATTGAAGGTGGGCAGCGATCCTTATGCCTCTTTAGGCTATGATGAACATACTAGAGAACAATTAAAACTGCTTTCGAACAGGAACAGCAACGAAGACACGACCTTGAATGAATTGAAGAATCTTTATAAGAATTTCGTGGATGCCCGCAAGTTAAGCTTCCCACCAGATTTGCCTCTGATCCTCTTTATCCAATCTAATAATACAGGTGTGAAAGACTGGACGGCTCTGCATGAAGAGCAAATTAAAGATTCCGTGCACGGTAAGGTGATCAAACTGGATGGAGATCATTATCTGCATCACACCCAGTCCAAAGTGATTGCTGAAGATTTCAGAAAGTTCATGGATGAAGTAAAATAAGGGGCGTTTATCCTCTTTAAAAGATTTTTAACAACGGGCCACTAGAATTAATCTAGTGCTCGTTGTTTTGTTATTCGTCAGTTTCCCTTCTCTGCACCGGAAAAATGTATTTTACCCCTGTCACGCAGCACAAGATACAAGATCATACCTACGCTAACTATAATCATGCCGAAGCTGGTCCACTGCCCTGCTGTCCAATCAAACATGTACCTTGGTGAATCTCCCCGCAGCCATTCCAGGTTAAACCGCCCGAACGAATACAGAATATTGTAGGCCAGGAACAATACGCCCGTCGGCCATTTTCTATTCTTCAGCAGAATCAGAAGGACGAATACAATCAAATCCCATTGCCCTTCCCATATTTCTGCCGGCCAAAGTGGCTGTGAACCATAAGCATCATACGCCATCGAACCCGGAGGGTAAACAAGTCCAAAGCCCGATCCGGTCGGTGAACCATACGCATCTCCGTTAAGGAAGCAAGCGATTCTGCCGAGTGCCTGTCCTAAAATAATAGCCGGGGCGAGAATATCTGCAAATTCCCAAAAGGATAGCCGATGCTTTTTCGTATAATAGATGATAGCGAGAAAACCGCCGACTAGTGCGCCTTGAATAGCAATGCCGCCCTGCCAAATGTACAAAATCTCCATTACATGCTGCGAATAATACCCCCATTGGAAAAAGAACACATGCCAAATGCGTGCAGTCACAATCGCACCCACAGCCACATAGGGCACTATATTAAAGATATGCTCACGGTATATGGTCCCTTTGGCCAAATAATGTGCCATCCCCAGTGCCAATAAAACTGCCAAAGCCACAATAACACCATAAGAATGAACTTCGTAATTTCCGATCGTAAATAAGACAACTCTCATTAGATTGCCCTCCCGTTAATTAAACTACAATATGTAGTACAATTGATTAAAAAAAGGGGATTTAGGCATCCCCGCTCAACATGAGCAATAGCAGTATTGATATCGAAGCAAGCAATGGTCTAAGCAACGCTATCTTGACCTTTACCGTCTGATCCGGCTCCAAAACCTGCATCATACGATAATTCATAGCGGATGCTGCAAAATGTACGGCTACAGCAGGCTGAATCTTCCCCCATTTGGATAGCTTCAGCAGAACTTTTGCCAGATGCAGCTCGGTTCCCATCCGGGTCATGACAAAACGGTCGGCGAGCAGCTCAGTCAAAGTCTCGTAATAGCGAAAGATCGGCTTCATGATCGGCCAATAGCCGAAAGCCTCCGTCAGCAGGGTCACCAGAAATAGCTTCACATTATCGCGGTTGCAGCAATGATGCCACTCATGCAGTAGAATGGCCTTCACTTCTTTGTCACTGAACCGTTCGAGGACATAGGTAGAGATGATTATTTTCGGTTTAAAAAGACCCAGCGCAAGTGCTACGAAGGCTTCGTCCTGCACAACCAAAATTTCTGTTTCCAGGCTGCGGTATTTGTAATTTAGCGTCTTAGTTAATTTATCGTGCTTCATGGAGCCGAACCGCTTGTTCCATTTTCGCGATAAATACGCTTGCGCAGTGATCCGCCAAATCGCCCGGACAAGCGTATAGCCAACAATCACATCAAATACCCAGTACAGCATGATGCAGGCTTTAAGCCCACTCTCTCCCACTTGTCTGGTAATGAAGATCCCCATCTGCACGCTAAACACTGCTATAAAGACCACCATTAATGTAAAGATCCATCTTAATTTCACACGAGAGCTCATTCTTTTTTTCCTCGTTTGAGCTCACCCAATTTGCGTTCCAGCTTGGCGATGGTCTCAGGATCTACCTCGTCCAGTGCATCAATCATGTGGCTTACGACAAGACTGCCGTATTCTTTGATTAACCCATGCGATACAGCTTTCGTCTGTTCGGACAGAAACTGTTCTCTCGATTGTACGGTACTGTATTGCGCCGCTTGAGTTCTGCCGGTTCCTACTAGTATTTTCTTCAGATGTCCTTTACTCTCCAAACGGTTCATCACTGTCATCACCGCGTTTACCGATATGGGACTTTCCTGATTCAGGATCGACTGTACTTCCTTGATCTTGAGGCCCTCGGAGGACCAAAGAATGTCCATAATTTTAGCCTCGAGCGGCCCAAAAAACCGATTCAGCCCCTCCCCGCCCACATTCATTTTCTTAATCTTCATGATCATCACGCTCCATCATACTACGGATTGTAGTATAATAACCTTCCGCTGTCAATCTGTGTGTAGTTAATCATTATATGGCTAGATAATAGCGGGTATAAAGATTAACTATATCGAAAATGTATCCATACCAATTGGCTTTAATAATTTAAAATGAGGAAGCGCATCAACGATTTACTCGTACACTTACATGAAGGAGGGTTTGTGATGAAAATAGAAGTTACCCTGACAGATCAAGACGAAGCTTACATTATCAAAAATTTATATCCTCTCTACTTATATGACTTATCGGGACATTATGGTCTGACTGAGGGGCATACCCCTAATATACATGGGATCTTTGAAGATGGTCTGGAGTTCAGAACATTAATGGATCAATACGATGTCCAGAACATCTGGTGGGAAAAACCGGGATGCCTGTATCCTTTTTTAATGAAAGTCGATAATATCCCCGCTGGATTTGCGCTAATTGCTACTCCTCCTCACTGTTCTGAAGGAACGGACTATTTTTTGAACGATTTCTTCTTGATGCAACCCTTCCGAGGAAACGGTATTGCCGAGCATGCCGCAGTTCAAGTGTTTGACCATTTCAAAGGTCAGTGGGAGCTTTTTACCAATCCGTCTGAGCGGAACATAGTTGGACACAAATTTTGGAGAAGAACGGTTTCGAATTATACCCTAGGGAATTACGCGGAAAATCATGGGAATACTTGGGATGGACATAAATTAATTTTCAGATTCAATAATCATCCATCAAGCTAAGAATGACATCATTAGTTTAAGATCCTCTCATTATAAAAGCGCTTACACATACTGTAAACTGATGTTGAATCATAGTTTACAGTATTTCCCATGTAAAATCCAAGGGGGTGGAGATTAGAAAATTATCGTTTTGTGGTTACCAAGCAGGCTTAGAGTAGGTATTCGAATCTGCAGATCGGGAATGTATTACCAATACATGTAACGAGGAGGTAACACTTATGAGAAAAAAATTTTTGCGTCTGCTTTTGACAGGAACCATGCTGTTGTCCGTTTTGCCTGCGTTCAGCCCCTCTTCCTCCGCAACGGCTGCCGACATCAAATCTGGGAATCCTATTTTCACTAGTATTTTCACCGCTGATCCCTCTGCCCATGTCTGGGCTGACGGACGAATTTATGTGTATGCGTCACATGATATTTTCCCTTCCAGGGGCAGCGACTTAATGGATAAATATCACGTCTTCTCATCAGACAACATGGTGGATTGGGTGGATGAAGGAGAGATTTTGCGTTCTGATGATGTGCCATGGGGACGTCCGGAGGGCGGTTTTATGTGGGCACCTGATGCGGCTTACAAAGACGGAACTTACTACTTCTACTTCCCTCATCCCAGTGACACGAATTGGAACAATTCCTGGAAAATCGGTGTAGCAACCAGTGATAAACCGGCCGCAGATTTTACCGTCCAAGGCTATATTCAGGGACTTCCCGGCAGCAATCTGATCGATCCTGCGGTGTTCCGTGATGACGATGGCAGTTACTACCTTTATGCCGGGGGCGGTGGGACAAGCTATGGCGTCAAGCTGGGAGCCGATATGGTATCGATCGACGGCCCGGTCAAGCAATTCACTGAGCTGCAAGACTTCCATGAGGCTTCATGGGTCTTCAAACGGAACGGTATCTATTACTTAATGTACTCCGACAACAATCCCGGTGCCAACAAGATGCGGTATGCTACCAGCAGCAGTCCGCTTGGACCATGGATCAATCGCGGCGTGATGCTGGACCCGGTTACCAGCAGTGAAACAACGCATGGTTCTATCGTGGAGTACAAAGGGAATTGGTATCTGTTCTACCATAACTCCAAAATCTCCTCAAACGGTACGCTCCGTTCTGTCTGTGTAGATCAGTTATTCTTCAACTCAGATGGAACCATCCAAAAGGTTGTACAGACCACCGAAGGTGTTCCAGCTGTCGGGCCACGTTCCAATGCTACGGAAGTAAAGTATTATGACTTAATTAACGAAAATTTTGATCAATACACTCAGAAGTCCGAATATCCGGTAACCAGCAGCAACGTATCCGTCGGAGGCGGGGCTGTTCTATCCGGTAACAGTGTTGAAAATATGCATATCAGCGGTTCCTACCTCCAGTTGTCTGGCATCAATGGGGGGACGAACGGCGGCAAGGCATTGCTTACCGTGCTTTATGCTTCCGGCGATAGCGGTGCGGCTTTTAAGGTAGACAGCAGCGGTGATACGGCTGGAGATGGTTACTTCCTCTCCCTTCCGGGTACAGGAGGCTGGGGTAATTACACTGGCCGGACTAACCGGCTCATCGATCTCCAACCAGGTACGAACAACGTGATTAAGCTGAGCGGTGGCATGGGTGGCGCTAACGTCTCGCGTGTGATCGTGTCACGGATTCCTTAAATTTCTTAAGCTAGAACTAAAGAAGATGCATCAGACGTTATTTCGGGGACTGCGACAGGTTGCTAATGGAGAGCCTTTTGCAGTCCCCTTGTGCCTCTTCACAGTTGAAATTCAATTACTTCAAGGCGAAGAATACCGTAAACTCGTTATAGCTATATACAACATTCACCTCTGTAAATCCGGCAGCACGCAGCCATGTTAGTTGATCTTCTACGGTAGCGTTGATGTCTTGCTTTCTTCGTAAGATGGAAGCTTCAATGGCTTGTTCTGCTAATCCTGACTTGCGCACGTCCTCTTCCCACTGTTCTTTATACCGATTATTGAAGTATGAGGAAGAACCCGCTGCCTGATCTGCATTAATGAAGATCCCGCCACTCGCGAGGTGATTAAATATCTTTTGAAAAAGAGTGCTTTTATCAGGGTGAGTTAAATGGTGAATGGATAAGGAAGAGAGAATAATATCAAATTGCTCCGTGAAAGGATAATTACAGTAATCGGCTGCTATGTACTGAACATTCGGATCATTTCCGAATCTTTGACGAGCCACCTTAAGCATCTCTTCGCTTATATCCACCAAGGTAAACTTAGCGTTCGGGTAGCGCTGTTTCGCAAATGAAGAGAATAGTCCCGTTCCTGCCCCCAGATCCAGTATTCGTGGCGTGTCTATCTCCGTGTTCATCCAAGAAACAGCTGCACCATAGAAATCATCAAAGCAGGGAATCAATTGACGCCGCTGCAGATCATAACTTTGAGCTACCGCATCGAATTGTGATTTAAGCAAATCGTTCATATAATCTCCACCCCTTCTCTTAAATAATGATGACAATTTCATTCTATAGACACGAGGTTAATTATGGAAATATATAAGAGCTATATCCTTAATAGGAATTATATATAGGGCAATCACACAAAATACACCGCCACAGCCTCTCGGCTAAATGACGGTGCATTGATCTTTCCGTGGATTACAAGTTATAGTTGGATGCCACTGTTTCCAAGTACTGCTCGATCGGAACAGACTTTCTGAAGGCTACCAGATCTTCAGTGGACTTACCGACAAGTGTGCGGAACTGGTTGCTTTCGCCTGTCGCCAGCTTGGCAATTGCATTTACGATTTCTTGCGGATCATCGGCTGGACTTTCAGCTGAACGCTCAAAACTTTGTTTTACTTTAGCGATAATGTCATCATAGGCTCGAATGTCTTCACTCTTGCTCCACACGATGTTGTTCAAGAAATTGTTACCTGCCGAACCGCCTTGTTCGATCAAGTGCAGCCCAATGTTGAGCGGCTTCAACTCATAGTACAATCCTTCTGTCAGCCCCTCCAAAGCAAACTTAGACATGTTGTACAGCGATCCAATTGGTACAGCTGAGGTCACACCCATGAGCGAACTGATGTTAATGAACTTGCCGACCCCATGTTCCCGAAAATGCGGAAGGAATCCGCGTATGACGTTGATCGGTCCCCGGACATTCACTGCGAACTGCCAGTCGATGGTCTCTTCATCGGCAAGCTCCAATGCACCGTAAGCCCCCATTCCTGCGTTATTGACAACTACATCAATTTTGCCAAAAGCTTCGGTTGCCTCCTGAACTGCGCTACGCACTTGCTCCACATCTGTTACATCCAGCTTGAATATTTTAATGTTGCTGTAAGTCGTCAGCTCAGTCTCTTTCTCTGGCGAACGCATCGTTGCTGCCACATTCCAGCCCAATTTCGCAAAATGAATCGCTGTTAATTTTCCCAAACCACTGCTTGTTCCGGTGATAAAAATGGTCTTTGACATCTGAATCTCTCCCTCGATGGTTTGATATTAAAAATTAGAATGAACGTTCACTCTAGATATTATGCGCTTCTCTGTTTCTTGTCAAGCGGGGGGACCTTGGATATTATGCCCAAGAAATAGCGATTGAATTACTCTAATCTGTAGTGAGCATTCATTCTAATTATTCCGAAAAACTGCCGTAATCTACGGCAAGAAAGCCTTCACTGTACTTACAGAGTTCCAGCTCGAAGAAACCGCCATTTCCAACACTTCAGACGTAAGCTTCAGGTTGCCTTGCAAGTGCCCTTTTACCAGAAATACAAACGTCCCCCAGTGCATCTGAACCATCAACCGGGCATCGCTCTGCTTGAAGATTTGTTGCTCCATAGCGTCGGCATACATCACAGCCAATGGGCCGCACCAGTTCTTCTCATAAGCAAACCTCTTGGATTCATCATAAATGTACGACGACAGAGAATACTGCTCCATGAACTGAAACGCCTCGGGATTGTCGACACTAGACTGGACAACCCTCTGCCAAGTTCTTTGGAAACGTTCGAAAAGATCCGCGCTGTCATTGAAGCCTTGAAGCACATATTCCGTCTGGTATTCCACGATACTGGTGTACAGCTCGTTGATAATCTCTTCTTTTCCCGAAAAGCTGTTGTAAATGCTGCCCATCGAAACTCCCGATTCACTGGAGATCAAGGACATGGAGGTCGCCTGTAAATCATGCTTGCTGAGAAGCCTGAGCGTTGTTTCCAGTACAGCTTTTTTAGATTTCTTATATTTTTCAAACATACCGCATATATCCCCCATTGAAATTTAAACAGTCATCATCTTGAACAGAATGATCATTCTAATTTTAACTTTTCAATATCGTGATGTCAACGGGAGTCCTGCTGGAGATAACAACATCACTTCCGAATCAACAGCGATACCACACTTTTTAATTCCTGATGAATTTGGTACACTTGGACAAAAAGATGAATAGAAGTGAGGTAACACCATGTTTGAAGGATTAATGCAACAACTGAGCCGCTGGTCGCGTTCCTGGCTCGCCGCGATGGCGGTTATTCTGGTCATTGCACTGACCGGCTGCGGAGAGACCAGCAACAACAACTCTTCAGCAGTCTATGAACCAAGTCCAACGTCATCCAGTCAAGCGGTAGCGCCCAAATCCACCCTTGCCCCGAAAGAGTCCAATACTTCCAAGGCACCGGACAAGTCCCAGGCTCCGCTTACGGGCTTCAAGGAGGTTTCGGATTATATCCGGCAGCATCATGCTCTTCCGGATAATTTTATTACAAAGAAGGAAGCCGAAGGGCTCGGCTGGGTAGCTGCCAAGGGGAATCTGAATCAAATAGCGCCTGGTAAAAGCATCGGCGGGGACCGTTTTGGCAACCGGGAAGGACTCTTGCCCAAAGCGAAAAACCGGATTTGGTACGAAGCAGACATTAACTATAAGAAGGGTTCACGCGGGGCAGATCGTATTCTCTACTCCAATGACGGATTGATCTACATGACTACCGATCATTATAAGTCGTTTACGGATATTACCAAGGAAGGCAGTGTCCCCGAATGAATAACGTTATGGAACTACGACAGTCTGAGGGAGACCGTTACGAGAACATACATGAATGGCTACAGCAAAGTCTTGAGCTGCCTGAGTGGTACGGTCGCAATTTAGATGCGTTGTGGGATTGTGTCACCGGACATCTCCCCTTCCCCCTGAAGATCATATGGATTGCAGATTCCGAGCACGGTGAACGTTATTCCTCGGTGATCGAGGTTTTCGAGGATGCTGCCGATCAATATGATGAGATAAGTTTCGACTATGTGACTGAACAGTAAGAATGTCTCTATGCAAAAATAAACAATCCACCGCTTGATGAGATCCCTCATTGGACGGTGGATTCTTTTATATACAATACCCTCAAGCTAAATACAGTCTATCGACTGTCCGCCATAAATCGTAATTCACGTATAACCTCACCTTCGTTACGGCTTATTTCTGCAAAACCCAGTGAGACATACATCCTAGAGGCTACCTCATTCTCAGCGCGATGACCCAGAATTATTTTGTCACAAGCGTGCTTTTCTTGGATCGTTCGTAGAAGCGCTCTCATACCTGCTGTTCCCAACCCCCGGTGTTGAAACTTATGATGGATCATATAGGCCATAATCCAATAAGCTCCATCCTCGGGATCGACAGCATAGACTGCCAACCCCACTAATTGTGCGTCAGAGTAAATAGCCAGCGGTGTAAAGCCACAATAAGCTGATTCTGCGAGCCAATAGACCGCGGGTACTGGAAACACTTCCTTCTGTTCTGCTGTTACCTCAAGCTGGGTGCAGGCATACCAATTACTATGATCGATTGGACTGAGTTGCACTCCACTGTATAATCGGTCACGCAGTCCATGGCGCGCCCTCTCTAGCTTCCCCTTAAGACTTACTGCCCACTCTGGTGAAGAATGGACTTCCATTCCCTCTACACTGCGGAGGAGCCGTGCATACTTATAAAGATCTGCAAACCTTTGGAAGAGCGGAAACGATTGGATAAAAAAATCCTCTAACGGCTTAATGGAACGATAGCCAGTTAGAAAATGCTCTATTTTCCGCTGACTATCATCATCTTCTTCATCCAGCAGATCTGAAATGGCCGATACAATATCCATTGCGTACCAGTGCACCATTGCATCATCAAAGTCGATGACACAGTACCGTGATTTCTCGGCCTCGTAGAAGATATTATCCGTCTCAAAGTCATAATGGATTAATCCCATATGTTCTGCATCGGTTGGAAGCTCCGAGAGCTGACGGCGCAAATATTCAAGCTCTTGAAGGGCTGCCTGTTCCCCGGGATCACGTTCTAACACAGCGGAGACAAATGTCAGTGCATCGTCCCAGCTTCTCCGGGATACCTCTTTAGAAGAATAGGATTGCGATAAAATATGCAAAGTAGCTAGCGACCTCCCCCACTCTTCGACCTGCTGATTCGTCATTTGCTCAAGCGGGAGATGGATTCCGCTCGCTTGTTCAAACACAACGCCGAAGTAGCTACCCTCACCAGTTACCGTTATCGTTTCGATATAGTTGCCGTTGACAGAAAGGATTGGAGCAACCGTCGAGTAATCTTCAGATCTTAGGTAATTCATAAAATCAAGCTCAGCTTGAATATTATCGATATTGTTGTCCTCTTCATGGACGAAACGAAGAAAATACGTTACAGCGTTTCTTTTAAACTCATAGATAAAATTGCTGCTTGCTCTCCAAAACTTCAACGTACCCATATCATGTTCCCAGTGCTGAATCAATTGTGTAGCCACGGAATCATCTGCTGTTCCCGGACCATATTTTTTAGCAACATCATATTATATCTGCCTCCCGTCGCCTAACGAGAGGTTCTTATTTTACCAATAATAACCTCTCACAGGCTCTTTTGTTGGATTCATTGTTTTCAAAACACCATCACTCCTTCTAGTTCTAGTAGGGATCATGAAAATCATATCTAGCCACCCTCATGTAATATTGTGGAATATTCCCCATCTGCTATCAAGGTATAGTATAAATAAACATATTCTATACAAAAAAGGATTCGTGCGGACACGAACCCTTTTGACTAGATGTATATTCTATTCATTCCGCTTATTTCGCTTGTTCCATGAATTCCTTAAAGCCTTCAGCGATTTCCTTATATTTCGTATGGTGCAAGTAATGACTTCCTGGCAATGGAACTACTTTTCCATGTACAGAGTCTTTGATTTGATCTTCATGCAGCTGTTGCCAGCCTTGGTTAGCGGTATTATTCGCATCGATAAAGAAGATTAGGGGCAGCTCTTTAGGGAATGTTAAACCCTTAGCTCCTTCAAAGTTAGAAGCGATATGCTGCATTTCGTCTAAGTTAGTGGAATTATTCGAGTTTTTATTCGAAATCAATCTCATTTGTTCTTTGGTTTGCTCATCATATGCTAATCCAGTATATGGATCACTGCCTACTTTCTTGATCAATCTTACCAGACCTGCTTTTTCAAGAAATGCGAACCCTTTAATTGGCAATTTAGCATCCATTCCAGCTTGTGTTGGAACACTGGTATCGACCCCGACAAATCCAGTTACTTCGTTTGGATACTTGTTCACATAAGCTATCCCGTAAATACCTGCAATAGAATGGCCTCCTAGTACATAGCGGTCAATATTAAGCTGCTGCAACGCTTCATGAACTTCGCTAATAATGTTCTCGGTGGTCCGCTCTTTTTTAGTTCCATCACTTAATCCATAACCGAAAGGCTCAACCGCTACAACTCTGTAATGTGAGGATAGCTCATCGATCAGCAGCTTGAAATCAAGCGCTGGCGATGCTGTTCCGTAACCCGGCAGCAGTACAACTGTTTCCTCGCCATCTCCTTGAATCATTACATTCATCTTTTTCCCGTCTACAGGCACTAACTGACCATAGGATTGTATTTTTGCAGTCTCCGACTTTGTACTAATAACGTTAACTGTAGATGTAACAACTAGAAAAAGCACAATTGCTACTGCTATAACGCCTACTGTTTTAAGAAAAATATTAAGCGCTTTTTTCATTTTCGGACCCATCTTCATTTTCATTATCTCCCCTTGTTTCACTGTAATTTTCCCGTTATGACAATATGAACTCCTATTTTATTTCTTTCATAAATTCATTTAAATTTTCTACGATATCTTTAGCATGAATACGATGTAAATAATGTCCTCCGTCAAATGTCATCACTTTTCCATGTACAGAATCTTTGACTTGCTTTTCATGCTCCGGGAGCCATCTGTCAGTTGCCGGATGATGCGCTTGTACAAAGAAAATAAGCGGAAGCTCTTTAGGGAAGGTCAATTCTTCAGCTGCCTTAAAATTAGAATACATACTTCCGGCTTCATTCATTGTGGTAGAATTATACATGTTTTTATTCGCAAACAATCTTAATTGTTCTTTTGTAGCATCATCAAATGGAAGTTCAGCAGTAGGGTCATCAACTAGCTTGCTATTCAATCTGATCACACCTGATTTTTTGAGCAGCTTTAAAACACTTATTGTTGATGAGCTAATCTCCTTCTCGCTTAGAGATGGAACACTACTATCAAGCCCGACAAATGCGCTTACTTCGTTTGGATATTTGTTCACATAATCCAATCCGTAAATGCCTGAAATAGAGTGACCCATTAGAATGTAACGGTCAATTTGAAGACGCTGTAAAGCTTCATGAATTTCACTTACAATATTCGCTGTGCTTCGTTCCTTTTCAGTTTGATCACTTAATCCATAACCGAAAGGCTCAAGTACAACGACTTTGTAGAAAGGCGATAGCTCTTCGATTAGCGATTTAAAATCCAGAACTGGTGATGCTGTCCCAAACCCTGGTAGCAGCACGACGGTTTCTTCACCTTCCCCTTGGATCAAAGCATTCATATGTTTTCCATCTACTGGAACTAACTGGCCATAGGGCACGATTTTCCCTTGCTCCGATTTGTTGCTAATAATATTAACTGTAAAAACAATGGCAAGAAAAAGGATTATTGCTATAATTACTGCTCCTATTATTTTAAGTAGAAGGACTAGTATTTTTCTTGTTTTCGACCTTTCCTTCGCGTTCTGTCCTTCTGGATTTTCCATTTGCGTTCTCTCCTTCTCGTTATGCTTATACCGCGTTGTCATAAACTGCCGCTTAGAGGATTTTATACTTGGAAAATGTACTCCCCGTGACGGCATTATGAACGGAGCATGAACAAACAAAAAAAATGCTACAGCGTCATCTGCAAGCAAGCTTGCACATAATGCCGTAGCATGAGGGATCTAGAGACCACCTATTTAGACTATACGTTGGTCACCCCTATAAGTCTGACTAATCTTCTGAGGTTGTGATTGGTAAAGTTATAATGAATGTCGTTCCTTGACCAGGTTCGCTTTCTACCCGGATGTCGCCATGATGAAGCGTTACGATCTGTTTAACGATGGCAAGCCCCATGCCGCTACCGTCATACTTACGGCTATGCGAACGATCGGCCTTGAAAAATCGCTCGAATATACGCTGCTGATCTTCCAGTGGAATTCCAATACCATGGTCTGATATTCGGACGGTTACGTTATTGCTATCTGTTTGAATACTGACATGAATAACACCGTTATCCTCGGAGAATTTGATGCCATTACCGAGTATGTTCGTCCATACCTGATTTAACAGGTCATAGTCCGCCGACAGGTTCACTGCCTTCAATTGAAGATCGAAGGTGATGTTGCGGGCCGCCCACTGAGGCTGGATCGCCACAATGACCCTTCTGATCTGTTCATCCAGACTGAACGTGGACAGCCGCAGTTGCTGTGACTGCGATTCAAGCACACTCAGCTTGAGCAGGCTATCGCTCATTTTGGACATTCGGGCGGCCTCAGCGATGATAATATCGAGATACCGGCGACGCTCATGCTCTGGGACGTCTACTTGCTTGAGTGCAATAGCATAACCAGATATCGAGGTGAGCGGCGATTGTACCTCGTGCGAGACGTTCGTTACGAACTCCCTGCGCATCTGCTCAAGCTGCTGTAGATCATGCATCATATCTTCAAAGCTGCGAGCCAAAGTACCCAGCTCATCCGTTTGCTTAATCTTCAGCTTCACGTTGAAATCTCCGGTTGCTACACGCCTGGTCGCTTTTGTCAGCTTCTTGATCGGTCTGACCAGGAACATGGCAGCAACCAGAATCAGTAGGCTTCCTGCGATCAAAGCATAGGTCAATAAATTTAATATCAGCTTTCTGTTAAAAGAAATTGTCGAGGGAGTGAGCATCTCCACAAACAGCGCTTTCGTTCCCATTTCCGTTTTCAACGGCATTCCTAAAAGATTAGTGGTAGCGCCAAAAAAATGAAGTTGAATCACTTCTCCGTGGAGCACTTTTTTCACTTGTTCCCTTGTCACAGTGACAGGATTGTGTTCGCTACGCGCTCCGTAAGACTTGAACTGTCCTGTGTCATCGTAAATTCGAATATGATAGGAATCGAGTTGCTTCATTCCACTTACAAAAACGTCGGCTTCATGCAACGGAATTGTATTGTAGAGCCGAACGATATCCTGCGCAAAGTTACGCAAGGGAATCTGCGCGTTTTCGTTCACTTGACCTCTAAATACCCAGGTTGCCACCAACAAAGCAATGAGTGAGCCTCCGACCACAGAGACTAGGAATGTCAGGACAACGCGTGTATAGATGGATCTGATCATTCATACACCTCGAGCCGGTAGCCAAGACCACGTACCGTCTCGATCCGAAACTCATGCGTAGTCGCAAACCGTTCACGCAGGCGTTTAATATGTACGTCTATCGTTCGATCATCGCCAGTGTAATCAAGACCCCAGATTTGATCGATCAATTGCTCACGTGTATAGACCTGTCCGGGTGTTCCAGCCAGCTTATACAGCAATTCGAACTCCTTGAGCGGTAATGCAAGCGCCTCCGACCCTTTCATCACCTTATAGGTCTGCCTGTCAAGGGTGACGTCGCCGAAATGGATTGTCTGCGTGGAACCAATCCGGTATCGTTTCAGCAATGACCTGACACGAACCGTCAACTCTAGCGGATCGAAGGGTTTGGTCAAATAATCATCCGTACCAAGCTCGAAGCCTTTCACTTTCTCCCATGTTTCACCACGCGCAGTTAGCATAAGTAACGGAAGGTCAGGATTGGCTCTTCGCAGCTCCTTGCATAACGTCCAACCATCCATAATCGGCATCATAATATCAAGCACGACAAGATCGATAGGTGCTGAAGCATAGACACTCAGTGCTTCCTTACCGTCCGCCGCTTCGGCTGTTTCAAATCCGTCATTACGAAGAAATAAACAGACAAGTTCGCGAATGTTCGCATCATCGTCAGCAACCAGTATAGTAGGCATTCGTTCCCTCTTTTCTTGTTGTCCATCCTAACCACTATACTATAAATCAGTTGCTAATGCCTAAATTACAAGCCCTGCATCATCTAATTTCTCCTGATTTCCTTTAACCTGAACTGCCCAATGAGTTGTTGCAAAAATTCACCGATAACCTCTACATATTGAGCGCTTTGCTGTACATGTACATAATCGTTCCTTAGGGCTGCCAGCTTCTGTTCGACCTCGGCGGAAATATTCCGGTTATCCATGCTGACGGCCGTGATCTCCTCCATCAATCGCACTACCCGTTCAACGACCTCGGATTTGGTAGCCTCCCGATCATTAGCCTGAATCAGCAGTTCGGTTGCTGCCGCAACCCTGACACTGCCCTCCTCCACGACCTGTGTAACCTCTGCCATGGATTGCTGCGCTCGCTCAGAACCGGCATAGATTTGACCGATGGTCCCCTGGATCTCCGCTACAGATTGACCTGTTGTCTCCGCCAGTTTACGGATTTCCGAAGCCACAACTGCAAACCCTCTTCCATGCTCTCCTACTCTTGCCGCTTCAATTGAAGCATTCAAGGCGAGCAGATTCGTCTGTGAAGATATTCTTTCAATAATCTGCAGAACATCCTCAATACTGCGCGTTGTGCCTACAAAAGAGTCCATGGTCTCATGTGTCGCTGATACCTGCTGGGTGATGTTAGCCATTTTATCTCCAATGTTCTCCACCTCTTGGCGGGCAACAAGGATCTGATCCGCAGCCTGTTGTTCAAGCACCTGCAGGGTTACGCGCATATCTCCTACGGCATCGCTGACAGCATCAAGATCCTGCAGTTGACGAAGGATGCTTTCCACCATGATTTCAATCCGTTCATTCACACGTTCAGTTGATTGTTCTGTCTCCGAAGTTGAAATGCTCAGCTGCCGCTGGCTCACCATCACATCATCTGCCGCATGCTTGACCTTCACCAGAATGCCTTCCTGCGAGTCAATCATACTGTTAATCCATTTGGCTGTATCCAACAGCTCGTCTCTCCCAAAGTCTTGCAGCGGGATTCTTTGCGTTAGATCACTGCTGCCTTCAGTACTACGCCGTATGAAGCGATTAAGTTGTCGTATGCGCCCCGTTTCCGGAAGAAGGCTTCTTCGGAGAATAATCTGCCAGCTAATCAACCCATATACCAGCACTGCTGCACCAATTATTGAAGCACTACCCAGCGCACCAACTTCTGTACTCCCTGTCAAAAATCCAGCAATCACTGCAACCAGAACAGTCATACCGAGCAATAGTGGCAGCATCGTTTTGGTGACATTCCAGCCAAGACTGCGGGTACGATAGACCTCCTCAAAGTCAGCCTCGCACATCATCCCCCATACATCGGGGCAATGAGGAAGCTGGAGCGTCACCCCTTTGCCAATGACAGGAATGTGCCGGTAATCCGAATATCCGGGAAAAGAAACAAATAAATTGCTGCCGCTGTCAATCGTATTCGCCACGCCTGGATGAAGCTCGCCTGAAGCAGGATCGGTGAACATCAGCTCCAACTCCGTATGCTTGTCCACCTTGACTGTACCCCAGCGGGTCGTCACACCATCCTTCAGATTCTCGCCATGTGTGAACGTGCGGTCCTCAAATCGGCTGCGGGATAACGCAGTACCTGGTTTAATCTCACTTTGCAGGCGCGGCCCGGCCATAAAAAGATAATGGTCGCCTGAATCAGGATAAATATGTCCCGACTCCCGCTGAATCAGATCCCCAATCACATCATTAGGCACACGTCCACACAAGAAACCTTCGATTTGCCCCTGTTTTTCAATTGGTAAAATAAATAATAATGTCATTTCATCAAAAAAGGATGAGGTGCTTGGTCCGGCTTGCAGGGTAACTGGATCAGCATACGGCCCGAATAAGCATTTTTGTCCCTCCACACCCTCGGAAGCATATTGCAACCCCTTGCGAATTACACTCTCTTCTCCATACTGCATTCCCCGATGTGCGGGAAAAGTGGTCGAGATTACCGCACCCTCTTTGCTCAGTACAAAAATCTCCGAAAAGTCTGCCGCTCTGCCACGCGTAGCAACAAATAAGGATTCCCATGTCGAATAGTCATGCCCCTCAGGAAAACGAGACTCTCCCTGAAGCATCCGTAATTGCTCATGCAACCGGCTTAAGTAACCCCAATACAATTCAGCCCAATTATGTAATATCTCTTTCCTTGTTTCTGCAATTCCTTCAAAGATATCGGCAATATCAGACTCCAAGTTCCGGTTCAGCCGATTTGACCACCATAGCGGTAAACCTGTTTTCCATCCCAGCCAACTAAACATGACATCCCCTCCTCTTAAATCACCGCTTCCAATGTGAGTTTTCATCACTTTGACTCTTTATTTTTTTGTAAAACAAAGAATAAGGAAGCTTAAATCCCCCACTTTAATGAATTAATGCGTTCGTGTAGTCAATAGTAACATAATGACGTAATAATTCATACGTGAATTTTGTATATTTTTAACTATATGAATAAAAAAGAGACACACTGCAGTATTCGCAATGTGTCCTGAGCAAGATATTAACCTATCTCGATGAAGCAAAGTTCATGTCGCTTTTAAAATGATCGCCTTTAACTTAATTGCAGCGTTGTAACACAAGTATTATCGTTCTCAAATGTGGAAATTACCGACTCTGCAGTCTTCCCCTCACGCTCCACGATGATATGGTATGATTTATCACGCGGCAGCCACAGATCAATAAATCCGTTAGACTGGGATTTCATTGCAGTCTTCTCAATCACTGAATTCCCCTCTGAGTCGTTGATCGTCACATTGAACTCTTGATCCGTCAATTCACCTTGGCAGCCGGTCAAGCTATGGATCGCACAAGGATGCGTTTGTTCTATGTAGGGGGCAATCGATAGAAAGAATTCGTTATCCGGCAGATCATAGGCTACTTCCTTAGCGTCTTCGCCTGTTACGATCAGTTGCTTCGAAGTGATTGATGCCGACGTCGCCGTTACTTTGCGCGTGCTGAGTTCTTGCACCATTTGCTTAATATCTGCAGTTTCATGATTACTTTTGTTCCCGGCATTACTCGCAAATAGATACGTCCCCAATGCGATAACAGCCACACCAGCGACCGCCAAGGTTTTCCATCTCATCTTGAATTCATCCCCTTGTCTGTTTTTACCATTATAATCTAGATCCTCTGCTTATGGACAGGTTGAAACCCCTTTAGACACCGTATTATCATAATTTTCTTCAGTATATGGCATCATCAGAAGAAGGCTTATCCTTCAGGAGCGGATGTACAATCAAAAAAGTCCGCATCGGAAGACGCGAACTTTTAGCATAGACACCAATCAGAGTAGGTAGTTTACACACTTACTTGCGTTCTCTTATATAAAACCGGTATTGCTGCTGCTATTAGGATGATACCCATAAAAGCAGGTGCGGCATGACCAAGTAACACGTAGATTTGACCTCCAATGATCGGCCCAATCATTCTTGCTAAAGCCTGAATAGATTGGCTGCCTCCTTGAACCCTTCCTTGCTCACTAGAATCGACAGACTTGGAGAGCATCCCATTGAACGAAGGCCCAAAGATCGAATCACCAAATCCGAATATAAACATTCCAACGATAAAGAGAGGATAGAATGAGAACAAGGCAGATGCTGCAATTAGACAGTAGCCTATAATCTCCGAAACCATTCCAAGAATGGCTATCTGTTTATCATTAAATTTCTTCAAAAGCTGCGGCATTACCAGGCCTTGTGAAACGATGTCTTGAACGCCCATAATTGAGAACATAAGACCGATTATTGCAGGCTTCCAACTGAATGTATCCATTGAAAATTGTGAAAAAACTGCCTGTAGAGATCCGTTAGGGATCCAAAGTAAAAACGCTGAGATAAGTAGTCTGTTTAAGTTTTTCATGGAAAGCAGGTTTGCAAGCTGTGCAAATGGATTCAGTCTTACAAAGGTTATCTTTTTCAGTCTATTACGCTTATCAAGGCTCTCAGGCATAAAAAAGAATCCATAAGCAACATTCAATAAAGTGATGACTGCCCCAAAATACATGGGTACAGAATAACCCAACTTGGCCAGAAAGCCACCTAGCGTTGGGCCTATGACGGTACCTACACCTACAACCGCACTCACCCATCCAAAGTATTTGGTTCTCTGCTGCGGAGGAATGATGTCTGCAAAATAAGCGAAGATCGTGCTTATGCTCCCGCCTGTTATCCCCTCTATGATGCGCCCGACAAATAGCACCCAAAGAGCTCCTCCTATACCAAAAACGATGTACCCGATTGCGGAACCCAATAGGCATAGTAAAAGTAATGGACGGCGGCCATATCTATCACTTAAAGCTCCAAGTACAGGAGCCGCAAAAAACACGCAAAATGCGTAAGCAGAGGTCAGCAGCGTAACAACTATAGCTTGTTGACCCGGATTACTAATATAAGGTTGCACTAAGAATGGAACGACAGGCGCTATGATACTGAAGCCTACCCCACAAAGAAATACAGAGATAAGACCGAATATTAAAGCGTGTTTATCAACGGTTGGTTCTACATTCTGCTCATTGTGTGATCTAGATTTGAACATGTAATTCTCCCCTTAGGAGTTGTGAGTTTGATTCCTTGGAAACATTTATATCTTATTTCACTTTTGTTTCCTTGTCAACAAATAAGTATTGATAAAAAAGGCAGCCCACCCCTACTAGAGGCTGGCTGCCTGTGGTTTCATATTCATTATTTAAAATCCATTTAGATTTTTTTCCTTTAAATTATTGGTGGCCCGAATTATCCACTTCGGATCAACGTTTCTCAAAGTACGAGCTGCCCACGCAAAAACGCCGCCTTAGTCTCACTAAGGCGGCGTTTTGTTATAGGATAACTTTCCGTTAAGGTCTCGGAGAAACCATGATTTTCACTTGGTTTTTCTCTTTTAACAAGGTCTCAAAACCTTCCTCCACAATATCACCCAGCGCAATACGTTTGGTAATCAGCTTTTCCGCTGGGAAATAGCCTTGGCCCATCAAGCTGATCACCGCCGGGAATACATCCCGGTATCCGATAATGCCCGCAATGTTTCTCTCCTGCATGACGATCTGGTTCGGATGAATGGATGCTTCCCGTTCGAAGATACTGACAATCATAATTTGTCCACCGATACCGGTAGATTGAATCGCTTGTGTCAGTACGACCGGAACCCCTGTAACCTCATAAGCCACATCTACTCCACCGTTAGTCAGCTTGATAATTTCCTGAACAGCATCCTTCTCAGCTGGGTTAATACCTATCGCACCAAGCTCTTCCGCCTTGTTTCGGCGTTCTTCCGACAGCTCAACGGCATAAATCTCGGAAGCGCCAGATGCTTTAAGTGCCTCTATAACAAGCAGCCCGATTGGTCCTGTACCAAATACGGCTGCACGATCTCCAACTTTGAATTGACTGGAACGAACAGCGTACAGCGCAACAGCAGAAGGTTCGACTAGCGCGCCCTGTTCATAGGATAAGCTACTCGGAATCTTGTGCACCATATTTACATCAACAGCCACGTATTCAGAGAAGCCTCCACCTCCACCGGCCAGACCGAGGAATCCCATTTTATCGCACAGATTGTATTTACCCTGTTTGCAGGCAGCACATTTTCCGCACGCAAAGATAGGCTCAACCACTACCCGATCACCGATCTGTAAGGATGATACCCCTTCTCCAACTTCGACAATCTGACCCGAAAACTCATGTCCCATGACGATTGGAGCTTGTTCATTCGTTAACGGATGAGGCGCTCCTTCCGGGATGAAGATCGGCCCTGCCGCGTATTCATGCAAATCACTACCGCAAATGCCGCAGGCTTCCACTTTGATTTTAACTTGACCTTTCTGAACCTCGGGCTCACGAATCGTTTCTACGCGTAAGTCCTTCACACCATGCCATCTGAGCGCTTGCATGTGAGTCATCTCCTATACACTTGTTTAATGAATGAGTTAAGTAAAATTCTTAACAAAACCGGAAACGTTTCCGATAAATATCATGTCACAAATTGTTCAAAGTGTCAACCTATCCATATAAGACAAACTAAAGATCCGAACGTAAATACCGATCATCATTGCGGCGATATTTGGACTTCCGGTCACTGTTGTCGCCTTTTTGTTAATTTCTTTTATTCGTCTTATACTGTAATTGAAATTTCTGTATACAAGTCATAATCCTCGGTACTGCCAGCTATGCTATAATAAAAATAAGAAATGAAATAATCAATATAGATTCGGAAACGATTCCGAGTTGGAAGGAATAATATGACTGATCCAAAAAAAGTGACGATCGCAGATGTCGCGAAAAAAGCAGGCGTAGGCATTGCCACCGTCTCCCGTGCACTTAACAATCAGGAAGGAATCAGCGCAGCGACGAAGGAGCGGATCCTTGAGATCATTAAAGAGATGGGTTTTAGTCCGAACACCTCGGCCCAAAGCCTCAAAATCCGTCAGACCTCTCAGATCGCACTTGCGGTTCCGGATATCCGCAACGCAATCATTCCGGATATAGCGTGGGCCGTAGAACAAGCTGCCAAGCAGCATGGGTACCGGGTGGTGCAGATTAATACCCTTGGTAATGCAAGACTGGAGCTAGAGACGCTGCGCGAGATTAAGAAGCTTCATGTAGATGGATTAGTCATTATGCCCCTGGCCTATCCTAAACAGCTGGAGAGCCTAATTAATCATGCCAATCTACCCATATCCGTTATCAATTATAGTAAAAAACTCAGTCCAGACTTGAAGGCTGATGTAGTTGGTCTATCTCGTCAGGAAGGTCGCCTGGTCATGGAGCATTTGAAGGGGATCGGGAGAACAAGGATTGCTTACGCCGGCGCACCGAAGGACAAAATAGAAGAGCGTTATTTTGCCTATGAACAGTCTTTACCGCAGTTGGATGCTTCTCTTGTCTATTTTGGTGAGGATTTTTCATTTGAGACAGGTAGAATGGCGGCGAATTATTTTTACAGCCTTAAGCACATGCCGGATGCGATTTATGCTGTCAATGATATGATCGCTATCGGAATTGTTAATCGGTTCAAAGAGTTGGGTGTTCGAGTACCTGAGGATGTGGCCATTGCCGGGATCGACAATAACCTGTGGGCGACAGTGACCACACCGCAAATCACCTCGGTTTCTATTATGGGGAGTGAAGTAGGCCGGCTGGCGGCGGAATTGCTGCTGAAGCGGATTCAATCCGCAAGCGTGACGGAATATGAGCGTGTTGAATTTGAACCACGAATCATAGTCAGGGAATCCAGCGTAACAGCGAATTACTATACTTCCAATTAATCTCCTTTCACTCTTTTTAATATGACAGAGGATGACGTATATCACTGCTATGATGAAGTTGAATCTAATGTTTGAGGGGAGAAATGAAATTTATGAAACGACCAGTTGTACTATACATCGCAGCCTCACTAGACGGTTACATTGCGAGAGAAGATGGCGGAGTGGATTGGCTCAATGATGTCGAGGGGGAAGGCGACAATGGTTATAGCGATTTTTATAACACCATTGATACGGTCCTGATTGGCAAAAAAACCTATGATCAAACCTTTGAGCTAGCAGATGAATTCCCCTATGCTGATAAAAAATGTTACGTATTCTCCCGTTCCGAGCAACCGCCTAGCCCGCATGTTACCTTCATTCATGAAGATATGGCCGGCTTCGTGCACAAGCTAAAAGAACAGGACGGTGCCAAGATTTGGATCGTTGGCGGAGCTGAAGTACTCGATGTGCTTATGAAAGAAAAGCTTGTGGATGAATTCATAGTCACCATCACTCCAATTGTACTTGGCAATGGCATTCCACTCTTCAAAGGTGATAACCCAGAACAGAAACTCCTGCTTAAAGGGTCGAAATCACTAGGGGAATTCGTTGAGCTTCATTATGTTGTAAAATAGCAAATGCGAAAAACCGCCTCTCCCTTTTGGGTTGGGCGGTTCTTGTGTATTATTCGTTCATCCAAAAGGACATAAAGGCACCAGAAAATGATCTTTTAAAATCATCAATGGGTATAAAATGATTCTCCCAATTTAGCTCTGTACTAGATGATGGGTGATTTACAATAAAACCGTGCAGCTCCCCATTTTCTCTCACAGCTCCGACAACAACTATCAAATGACCGCCCTCTTTGATGATCTCGCCGTTACTGTCCATTTTTCCGCCATTAAAACCGGCAGTTACGGATGTAATACAAGGCCTATTCTTTTCTATCTCAGAAAGCACATCATTAACATTGCTTTGTCTAAATGCCTGACCCGATACTTTATATTCTTTTGCAAGCTCAACTAATCCTTTATGTATCCATCCTCGATCACAATGCGCTCCGATCTCTACTCCCCTATATACGAATTCCCCATAGGTCTCACTTAGTTTATTGCCTCGATAGATCTGAAATCCATCGATGATCATTTTGATAGATGCAATTCCGCAACCACGTACTTGCCAGTGTTCAGCATCCTGTTTACTTTTGAATCCTTGTAGATTAACATCATTAAAATCAACTAGCTGCGTGTAAAATGGAATAGGATACGTAATTTTTATGATCTCTTTTCGCTCGTTAGCTTTCATTAGATTGGCCCTCCAAAATAAATTATAGTTTGATAAGTGCTCCAGCCTACTTCGCACGCAGTGTCACTACTGAGATTTCCGGACGATTGTTAAGCCGCCAGCCAAATTCGGTACTGCCCAGACCGCGGTTGACGAGCATTTTGCTGTGCAAATCAGACAACTGGATGATACGAAAGCCTTCAAACTCGGCTGGAATTTTCTCAGAAGTGACAGTGTACGTTGTTTCTTGTAGCCAATTATTTTGACAGTAAAGATAGGCTGAACCTAAGAACAGCAGCAAGAGCAGGGCCAACACTCCACGCTTTGTCCAGCGTTTCATTATCAACCCCCCTCATGTAAAAGAACTCTTATTGGCTATTCTCTGAAAGAAACAAGCACCAACAGGCTGAACATTATCATATCGTATTACAAATGTAACATTATGTAAATCGATATTACTCATTGCTACTTTTGAAGAATAGCATGGATTTGGCGGATGAGTCTGATGCAACATACAAATAACGCCACTCCTCTGAAGGAGTGGCGCCAGACTGTTGAGAAAGTAGTGGTTTCGAGAAAATCCATTTAACCCTTGATTAATGGACCTATCTCGAAATCAGTATTACTTGCTTCTTGTTGCATCTGGTAACGGACTCCAGAGACGTTATGAGCAGAAATCCTGTGTGAAATCCACTGTTTTGGAGGAAATAGCGGCATCTGAGTCCGTTACATGTTCTAGAAGCTGCTTGTTGTGCAAATAACGACGATAGGGTCCGTTAGCCCCAGGCATAAGTTTCAACCTTCGTGTGGCGTTTTTTTGTTTTTGTGCACTCGTTGTCTCGCAAACACCCCGTATTAATAATCTATTAATTATACTGTAAAGCACCCCATAGATTTCCCTCTGGATCATAAAATTTGAGTACCCAGGCAAAACCGTCATCTTGATATAGCTGGATGCGGGTATTGAGTGTTACCAAATGTTCATGCAGCTCATGAATCTTCGTTGTTCGATATAACAACACGGGGAAATCTGTCCCGTCCACTGTAAAGTGCGCAAATGTTGAATCATCTTCGGTCTGCCATAGCATCAGAAGTGGCCCTTCCGGCAAGGTCAGGAACGCGATACGTTCCCCGTCCCGGCTGCTCAATTGAAACCCTAAGTTTTCAGTGTACCACAGGATGGCCCGGTCCAACTGCCGGACTGGAATCTGCACATGTTCTAATGACGTTAACATGATTTATCCGCCCCTCTCAACTCCCCGTGCCCTGATATTGGTTCAGCCCCGCATTCCATACCCGATAAGCGATGAAGAACAGGAGAAGACCGATGATCGGAGTGGTATACGGAAGCCATGATGCGAACAGCGAGCCTCCCTCCTTATTCAGGATTAGATGGGATGGATAGAAATTGACGAAGCCATAAGGAATGACAAAAGTTAATAGGATCCGCATAATCTTGTTATAGATTGAAATGGGATAATCGACAAAGCCGCGAATTCCGAAAATCACAATATTCTTAACCGACCTCGCGCGAACAATCCAGAAGCACATCGAACCAGTAATGATAATAAAAGAAGCTTGAACGAGTACCGCTCCCAGCAGCATGACGACAAAGCTAAGATAAGAACTCCAATGAAGATGGATATTCAGGTGGCTGAAGCAGACACCCAGCATGATTACCGCGATGGCAATGTCACCGAGAAAGAAATGACCAAAACTGCGAATGATCATATGGATGAAAGGATTGATCGGTTTGACTAGCAGACTATCAAAAGAGCCTTTATGCACATCATCTTCAACATCATTCATTTGAAAAAAGAAAAAGATAGCCGCTACCGCATAGGTGAGCATATTAAGGGTGTACAGCATCATGACCTCATACATATTCCAACCGTTTATGGTCTGAAACCGGCTCATTAACGCCCAAATCACGGTATAGCTGACCACATGCGTAAGTGCAAATCCGATAAAGTCCATATAAAAGCCGAAGCCGTGCTCTGTTTTGCTTTTGAAGTAAATAGGAATAAACCGCGCGTAGAGTTTCAGGTATCTCATCTTAGCCTCCCTGGACGACAAGCTTGTGAACAGCTCGCGACCACATCCATTTTTGCAACAACAAAAAACCGGCCATCCAGGCTAATTGCTGAAGAACGATGGCAAGCAGATCGTACCAGCCTGTGACTTTTCCCAAGTATACAGAGATTGGTTCATAGTAGATGAGACGAAATGGAAGGATGTAAGAAATCTGCACAAGCGAGTCCGAGAAAAACCAGATTGGAATAAAAGCGCCCGAAAATAGCCGGATTAGCCCGCCCAGCACCGTGTTCACCTGCCAAACGAGAATATACCAGAAAGCGATAAGCCCAATCGTATACGTAATCAGGAAATTAAGAATTAAGCCATTGAAGACGAGAATTAGAAAGATGAGGCCGTTAGCCAGCGAGGGGAGCTGTACGTGGAAGATTGACATGCTGATAATGACTAACGGTATTAATTCAAATAAGATACGGTACATGTTCGTGCCCAAAGCCTGACAGAAAATGACGGAGCGAAAGCTCATCGGCTTAATGAGATCCATTGCAATTTCGCCCGACGATACTTTCGAGCTTACACTAAAAATCACGTCATTTGTGGCAAACACCGAGATCACTGAGCTGACCACAACATAGGTGATCATTTCCTGTAGACTAACTGTACCGGCTTGTGAGCTCAACAGATTATTATCTCCAAACAAAGCGTACCAAATATAGATTTGCACGAGGACTTTAAATAGCTGCCCAAACAGGTAGAGCAGTACCTCAGCGCGAAAAGCAAGCAATGAACGGAAGGCGTTCAGCGTCATTTCCCGATAAAGTGCAATTCTCATACGGTCACTTCCTGCCGCTTGGGCTCTTCCTGACTAAAGCCGGCATACAGATTTCGAATGATCTCTTCGATCTCCGTTTCCTTGACCTTGAAATCACGAACGGAATAGCGATCCATAATCCATTTGATCACCGCGGATGAATTAATTTTATTCTTATCATAAACAAGCTGGGTTCTAGCCTCTTCAGTCCGGTTGAACGAAATTCCCATTCGCAAGAGGGCATCATCCATGACAAAATCCTCTTCCGTATCCAGCTCCATGCTCTCCATGTTGCCGTAATCGTTCTTGAGCGTATGCAAGTTGCCGTCATACATTAGCCGGCCGTGATCGACGACCATAACGCGACTGCAGAGCTTCTCGATATCAGCCATATCATGGGTCGTTAAGATGACGGTGGTTCCTCTTTCCCGGTTAATCTGACGGATGAATTCGCGGATGCGTTCCTTTACCACAACATCGAGCCCAATCGTGGGTTCGTCGAGATAGACGATTTGTGGATCATGCAACAACGCCGCACACAGATCTGCGCGCATCCGCTGACCAAGGCTTAGCGAACGAACAGCAACATTTTTGAATTCCTCTAGTCCTAAGATGTCGCTGAATAAGGCCATGTTCTGCAGATAACGATCCTCCGGGATGTCATACATATATTTCGTCAGCCTAAGTGATTCGATAACTGGCGTATCCCACCATAGCTGGCTTTTCTGGCCGAATACAGCACCGATTCTCCGCGCATTTTCAATGCGGTTCTCGAACGGTACGAGTCCGTTTACAAGCACATTGCCGCTGGTCGGGACGAGGATGCCTACCATCATTTTGATCGTTGTCGATTTCCCAGCCCCGTTGGGCCCGATGTAACCTACAATCTCACCCTGATCAATCGTAAACGAAATGTCCTCGACCGCAACTTTCTGTTCATACTCCCGGTATACAAGACTTTTCATCAATGGCCAGAACCCGTCCTTGCGCTTTTGCCGTTTGAATTCTTTCCGCAGATGCTTGACTTGAATCAGTGGCATGGCTGACCTCCTCACGCAATATTTACCCAGTATAAAAGATGAAAGGAGCAAACTGTTAGATGGCATTCTTGTCTTTTGTAGTGTGGAATTAATGAACTATTTTCGATACAGGCAGGTTTATAATTTCTTCTTTAAGAAAAATTGCTTTATTCCATCCGGGTATTCATCATTCACAGCGAAAACTTCATAGCCCATCCGCTTATAAAACTCCGGTGCTTGATAAGTAAATGTGCAAGTATGCGCGAATATGCAGCCCAACTCTTTTCCTAGCCGCTCAGCTTCAGTGACCATGATCTTTCCATAACCTTTGCTCCGGTATTCATCGGCAATCCAAAAAACATCTAAATACAGACCACATAACCAGGTTTCGCAAAACAACCCACCGACGACATCGCCTGAGTCATCTTTGAGATATAAATTAATATCCTTACCCGGATTTTTGAGCAGCCCATTGGTCGCACGAACATTATATTCATAGAGGTTGTTACATACTTGGTCATAATCTGTGTCTTTGCCATCTGTTGTAATCTTGATATCGTCTAAAGCAATCTCTAACATATGTCTACCTCCAATAGAAATCTCTACATAATAATTAGGAAATTATACCATAATCAAGATTCACTCCATGCGTAGAAAATAATTAAAGCTAAAGAATCCTGTCTTGCTTAACTCCCCTCCTCAAAGGCCTATGTTACAATGGGGTGCAAAGGAGGAGTCATTATTGGATAAACAAAAAATCGTGATTATGGGCGCAGGGATTGTCGGGGCATCCGTGGCCTATCATCTAGCTAAACGAAATCAAGATGTAACCGTTATTGAACGACACCCCGCCGCGGCGCGTGAAGTCACGGAAAAATCTTTTGCCTGGATACATACGACTCATAAGGTGGCTCCCGAATACTGGCATTTGTACGATGCAGCTTTGGAAGAATATCATGCGCTTCAGCAAGAGCTGCCCGAACTGAAAATTCATTGGCATGGAGCGCTGACTTGGGGCACTCCGCCCCTAAGGGAGCAACCCCACTTTCAAAAATTAAACCGGGAGCAGCTTGAGGCATTGGAGCCGAATCTGCAGGAATATCCGGATGAAGCGATGTTTGTCAGCGAAGAAGGTGCGGTGGATCCTATTGGGGTTACGGAGCTGTTATTGAGCAAAGCGCGGGAGTACGGAGCAAAGGTTCAGTTCGATACCAACGTTACACAGCTGCAGCAAGAAGATTCCCGCCTGGTTGGCGTCCACACATCCAAGGGTTTTCTGGAATCGGATGTCTTGGTATTGGCCGCAGGTACAAGCATACCCGAGCTTTGCAACCCGTTAGGTTGTCCCGTCCCGGTAACCTCTTCGCCTTCCATTCTGATTCAAATGAAAACACCGAATAAACTGATACGCACATTAATCTCAAATGCGCAATTTGAAGCGCGTCAACTGACAGATCATACGCTACTGGCTGCGGAAGATTATATCGACGAGTCGGAGGAAAACGGACCAGAGGCGGTCGGTAAGCGGGCGTTCGACACGTTGCGTCGCAGTCTGAAGGACGGGAATCAACTGGAACTGGAGAGCATAAAGGTCGGGATGAGACCAATGCCTGAAGACGGCTACCCGATCGTGGGCTTTCAAGATCACATAAAGGGACTTTATCTGGCGGTGATGCATTCTGCTATTACGCTGGCGCCCCTGATTGCACGTCTGGCCGCAAGTGAAATCATCGAGCGGGAACCAAGAGGTGAATTAGATCATTGTCGACTCTCGCGATTTTAAGACCACTTGAGGAATGTCCCGCTGTTGACCTCGATACTCCTGAGCACAACACAAAAGAGTACATCGCCACATGAGCGATGTACTCCCAATTAAAACACTTTACACCTGCTTAAGCCTTCTACTCTACCCCAGTCGCAATCGGGTTCTCACTGTAAGAAATCCAACCACCCTAGTAAAGATATAACTTAGGATATGGTTCTTCAATACTCATCCATATTTTTTCAATTTTTTGAGTTTTATGATTCCGCTATGATCTCCTTTACTTTTGATTCAAAAACATCCCATTTAGTATCATATCCTACATTATAGTTCCACCCGCTTGAACGAAGCTTCTCCCCTAAATAAATGTAATTGGTTCGTTGCTTATCGGTTAAGCTAACCGATAGGGTTTCATCACTAACCTTGAACTCTTTCAAGTAATCATGTAACTTCCAAAGAATAGCTTCCTTATCATCATCTTTTTCCATTCCCATATGTAAGATAACTGAATCAATCGCATCATCTAATTTTTGAGTAACAAGAGGTTCGGTATCCCAATTATTATCTATTTGATGCTGTATAGTTGCTTCTAATTGGGTTAGATCTCGGTAAATATTTGCATTTAATAACTCATATTTTAATTCTTGTCTTTTGTTGTCACGCTTATGATTCATAAATAAAGTCACATTGCCCATTAGTGATACTACTAAAATTACTTTAATCCACTCTAATTTCCTCATATTTTCTCCTATCGTTTTCCCCACATTCATATAGTTAAGAGCTCCATTACTTAGTATGGGGAACTAAAATATCACCCTTCTCTGGCATAGGCTTTCCGTCGATATCTCTAAAGTATAACGGTAATCCTTCGGCAAAAATAGGCATTAAAGCTTTGGTTGGATCTTGACGCTGATGATGAATATGCAAATGTGGTTCAGAGGTAGATCCGCTATTACCTACAAATCCAATCAAGTCGCCAGGATTCACATGTTCACCCACTTTTACCGTTACGCTATCCTTTTTCAAATGGTTAAGAAGTAAGTATGTGCCGGTTTCTTCTATTTTTATATAAACATGGTTCCCTTCAGTTGATATAAAATCCTCTGTATTAGGCATAATATCATCTTCATCATCAAAAGCCGCAACTACTACGCCGGAAACGGGGGATATCACTTCAACATTCCATATGCCATAATCCTCAAGCACTGGACTATCGGAATTATAGGGTTCAATCAATATATCATATGCCCATCGTTCAGATGCCCATATGACATGAGGCAAGTTGCTTTCAACTGTATCTCCTCCCCAACCAACAACGCTCTTTTCTTTAATCGGCCATACTATCGTTACAGATGGGTTGGTTTTATTGATACTTGCAGGATAAGCAAATTTTATAACATTCAAGGTAAGAAGAATCGGAAACAATAAAACCGTGCATAACGCAAGCGATATCGCGCCACGAAAAATCCGCTTCTTTTTTATAGATAGAATGATAACAATTAAAATACTAACAATTAAACCAAGTAAGCCTGCAAAAGGTAAATACATCTTTAATAATCCCCATGAGACAGCACCAAATAAGCCTTGGACAAAAAACACACAACTCCATAATATACCTATAATTAAAGCAGTAAAAATATTAAAGATTCCTAGACTTTTAATTACTTTTCTCACAAATCATTTCCACCTCTATTTAATAATATTTAGTTCTATTTGATAATATTCTCTCTAGAAGTAATTACTATATTGTAAAATCATACCACAAGAGAAGCTTAATCGATCATAAATAATTGTGATAAAAAATCCACTGTACTTTACATTCGAATCTCCGATACGGTTCACCGTTATTAATCCTCAACTCTAGATATTGAATTTATATTGAACTTCCCTTAACAACTTTCATTTGTTGCTTCAATTTATCTCTTTGTTAACACAAAAAACACACCATCCAAGCCCTAAGACTTGAGACAGTGCATTTTAATTCACTCACTCTCTATAATAAATGAACAACAAGAGTTTCATATTCTCCTCCGAAACATCCTTCACCAAGACAGGGAATTGTTTCATTAACTATACAAATAAATGACGATCATGGGTTCCAGAACTATACCGTGCAAAATGAGTTGAGTAAATCTTTGTAGCCATTATGGCACCGCGCGACTACATAGATCATTCAGCTTCACATATCCCCCCTCTATTTAGCCTCATCGCAATGGGGTTGACCTCAAATACGTCAGTGGATAATATAAAGAAACTTGTTTCATGTTACCCCTTAGGCAAAAGCTAAGGAATAGGCGGTGCCCATTCCTGTTTTTGGTTTTTAGTTATGAATGCTCATCGATCAACCGCTCTAGAAATTCCACAAATGTCGAGGCATACGTGTCGATCAAATCATTCATTAGATCATAACACATAACCGGAAACTCACCCTGTTCGTTTCGCGAAGATAAATCAAAAAAGTAAAGCTCGTCACTATCTGGAACGAACAAGTCCAGTCTGTCCGGAAACCGACTTACCCACCACTCCTCAGCTTTATTCAGTCTATGGATATAGAGCAGCTCACTATCGTCATAATCTCTATGTTCTGGATCGCCAACCGTTAGAATATTTCCGCCATTCAACCGCGCATTACCGTAATGGATCAGCCACCAGCGGTAGGACGGAGGCAGGCTGAATCCTAATTCCTCTTCTACTTCCGCTATCCAGCTCTCTTCTGCCCCATGACCGGAAAACCATTTCAATGCAGAGGTTGTCTTCAGTTTATCTGCTAAACGCTCGTACATGGCTGTTATCCTCTCTCCTTTTTCATTTCCAGTTGCTATACTTTTTGTATATTGTAGCACAACAAAATAACGGGTACAGTGCCTACATTCCTATTGTTAATTCACTATATTTTTCTGGAGTCGGATGTCTTGGTATTAACCGCAGGTACAGGCATACCCTAACTTTGCAAAACTTTAGGTTGTCCCGTGGCGGTAACGTCGTCGCCTTCCATTGACCCTTGTGGACTTTCGCGATTTTAGGACCGCTCTAGGGATGTTCTCTCTGTTGACCTCGATACTCCTGAGTACAGTGCTAAAGATATAACATAGGATATGATCCACCGCGATATCTGTAAAGGCAAGTCTTAAGGCATCTTTCGCCGGATGGTTGTTTCTTTTTTATAATGATCACTTAAATACATCATAGTTGTGACTATTACCAAGACCGCTTTTCGAGGGGTCATTTTTATTTTCAGGAGGGATATGAAAACTCGCAACTTCAACACATGTTGTAAACGATAAAATATCAATTATTACCACAGCACTTGATAATGGAAGTTGCCTAATCCTTGTTTTCGTTGAATGACTAGTAACATTGTTTTGTATGCCTATCGCTTATTTAAGTATTCTCTCAGCTCAACTATGATGCCCATTAACTGAATGATTGTAACAAAAATACGACCGATTTAGTGTACTGCGCTCCGGTCGTATTTTTGTTATTTACTATTTATGTTACACTGAACTCTACTGAATTTGACATTATTAAATCAAAAAATTGTTCAAGCGTATTGGCTACTTTTTCAACTTCTTCAAATTCGGGCTCACATCCACGCACAATAACCCCTTTATCATTCGTTAAATCAATCGCATAGAAGGAATATCCACCATCAACTGACATCACGATTGGCAAGTAATTATCCCACCAGGACGTTATTTCGGATTTCCAAATGTAATCATCCATTGCTGCTTCTAAACTAAGCGATTCATATTCATTCCATTTAAATGCAATAGCTGAGCTATTATTGAACTCATCCTCACAAATAAACCAGGTCTTCTCATTTGGTGTAATACATTTTTCAACCATACTTAAAAAATCTAAATATTCATTTGGGATTTCTTTGAATCTTGATGTAATGCTACTATCCAAATTTAATTGAGACCCGGATTTTTCGGTTATATCCCAACGGTTTTCAGTAGCCCAAATAATAAACTCGCCAATTTTTTTATTCATATTCATCTCCTTCTAATCGTTTTCTAACATCTTCAATTTTTACTATTTGGTACATTGTAGCAAAAAACCGGACCTATTTACGAAAAGAAGAGTCCGGTTTTTCGTCGTATAAACCCGTTTGCGCCTACTTCATTTGTTGCTTCATTTTATCTCCGTGTTGACATTAAAAATACACCACCAAGATATACAAACCGCTTGGCGATGTATTCAACGATAAAATACTATTATATGCCCTCGATGCTTACTCTTCCCCAGTCGCAACCGGGTTCTCGTCATAACTAACCCAATCGCTCCAGCTTCCCACATACAGCTTCACATCTGTGTATCCTGCTTCGGTTAATGCCAGCACGTTGGGGCAAGCCGTTACCCCTGCGCCACAGTACACGATAATTTCCCGGTCGGACGGGATGGCCTTAAAGCGTTCACGCTGCTGTATGCCATCAAGGAACACCCCGCTCGGAGAACCTTCTTCCCAGTAATGATTAATGGCACCAGGGATATGACCTGCCTTCTGATATTTCGATGTATCCTCACCGGTATAGCGATCATGTATCCGTGAATCAATTAATACTCTTTGTTCCTGACCGATACCGGCCTTAACCTCCGTGATCGTCACCTGTAGACTGTCGTTAATCCGGGATGAAAACTTGGTATGCACAGGCCGTGACGGCTCATTCGTTACCGGATAACCTGCTTGGCTCCAGCTAGAAAAACCGTCAGATAGTAGTTTCACCTTCTCATGGCCGGCATGCTTTAGCATCCACCACAGCCGTGACGCAATACTGCCTCCCTGATCGTCATACACAATCACTTCTTTTTCCTCATCAATCCCGGCTTGTCCCAGCTTCTCCGCAAACACAGCAGAATCGGGGAGCGGGTGGCCGCCTCCATGAATCTCTTTTGGACCCGAAAGATCAGTATTCAGATCAAAGAATACAGCACAGGGAATATGCCCCTGCAAATAGGCTTCATAACCGGCTGATGGCTCACCCAATACAAAACGAACGTCCGCAAATACCGTGTTAGGATCATTCAGCCGCAATACAGCCTCAGATGAATGAATTAAATTAGACATAATCAGTTCCTCCAATAGGCAAAATCAGTTCAGTTACATAGTTATCGCTGACCGCGGTACTCCATGGATCAATGATGTATCTTTCGTAGGAAGCCCCTTGAAGCGGAATGTCCTGCTCTTGTGCCCAATGCTGCACTTTCCGGTACGTATCAGAGAGGGTGCTGTAATCTCCTTTGTGAACTACACTTATGGCCTGAAATCCTCCCACCCCTGTCGTCAACGCCGCATTGGCTTCATCCTCAATCACCGCTGTGTAGCAATCTACGGATGTGAAGGTATGATTGATACGCTGATCAAAATCTTCGAAGAACAGCATAAAAGGCCCATACGCGAATACATTATGCTGGTTGCAGAGCCCGACGAGCACGTTGCTATAAAGCACTTCAATATTGGCGGCTTGAGGGTCTGAAATCTCATAATGGAACTTCAACGTACGATATTGTGGAAAAGGAGCAATCTCGATATCCTTATCCTTCCGCGGTGTCGCCAGCAGCGTCTCCCCTTGCTTCAGCAGCCGCTGCCATTCCTTAATCGCAAAATGTTTCTTCTGCAGCTCCGCCATTTGCTGCTCAACGATCAGCAGTTCTTTAGTCATATAGTCTTCCAGCACTTCAAAGTTGGAGCGCTCCAGCATCTGACGAATATCATCGAGCTTAAAGCCCAGTTGCTTGTAATATTTAATCAGCGGGATCTTCCGTATACTTTCCACAGAATAATACCGATAGTTACTTTCAGGAGCGATGCGGTCAGGTGTCAGCAAGCCGATATCGTCATAATAACGAAGTGTCCGAATCGGAACATTGCATGTCTTTGCCACTTCTCCAATGGTGTACCATTCCAATTCGTCTCCCCCTTTTCAGAGCTTACTATTACAAAAGACCTTTAATGGTTTCCTTCAATACTAATAATTCAGGATTAATGAGCCGATCTCTCTTATTCTTCTGGTCAAAGCTAACAGTGAGTTCTTCTTTCACTACTCCTGGTCTTGAAGACAGCACATAGATCCTGTCCGACAGAAAGATCGCTTCTTCAATGTCATGGGTAATGAACAGGATGGTAACGTTAAAAGCTTCCTGAACTTCCAGCAGCCATGCCTGCATACTGCCTTTTGTAATGGAATCCAGAGCACCAAAGGGCTCGTCTAGCAGCATAATCTCTCCAGAGGCCAGAAAAGTGCGAAGAAAGCTCGCGCGCTGCTTCATTCCCCCGGACAGCTCACTCGGATAGCGATGCTCATAGCCTTTTAACCCGATCCGGTCCATTAAGGATACCGCCTTTGAACGTGAAGCTTCCTTATTAGAGCCTTTCAGATCCAGCGGCAAAACAATATTGTCCAGAACCGTCTTCCACGGCAAAAGCAGGTCCTTCTGCTGCATATAGCCGATCTCTCCATGAACGTCCAGCGTTCCTCTATCTGCCGGCAATAGGCCGGTAATGATGTTAAACAAGGTGCTTTTTCCGGAACCGCTCGGTCCCAGGATGGATACGAATTCACCCTTGCGGATATGCAGAGAGACATCTTTCAATATCTCCGCAGAACCATATGATTTGCTGATACCATCAAGTGTAATTAAGGTATTGTTCTCGCCGGAATTAGGGACAGTCTTCTCCAATAGTGCTTTATTTTGCATCGTAACCTCCACTATTTCCAATGCGTCGTTTTTTTAGATATATAATTGATAAGGTAAATAAAGCCCACACTGATGATCACGATAACCAGAATCGAGGCAAACACTTTATCAAGCGCATAAGCATTCTTGGTGCGAACCATATACACCCCGATCCCCTTCGTCCCGCCTTGCCATTCCCCGATAATCGCCGCCATAATCATATACGTCGCTGCAATTTTGAGTCCGGAGAAAAAATTCACCATTGCATACGGCAGCTTCAAATGGATGAAGGTTTGCAGTTTGGATGCCTTGTAGGAATGGAAAAGGTTCAAATAATCTTTGTCCACCTTCTCAAACCCGTCCACCAGACTAATACAAATGGGGAAAAAGCAGACCATCACAATAATGAGGATTTTCGGCAGTATGCCAAAACCGAACCAGACGATTAACAACGGTGTTAGCGCAATGGTCGGAATGGTTTGTGAGACGATCAGGATGGGATACAGCGATTTCTTGATAACGACAAAACTGTCCATCAATATCCCGAGAACGAAAGCTAATGCGATCGATAATGCAAATCCGAGCACAGATTCATACAGCGTTGTTCCGACATGACCCGCAATGGTGCCAAAGTCGCTGATCAAGGCACTGACCGTAGCCAGAGGCGAGGGTAGAATATAAAGTGGTACGTGATTTAATGTCACGATTAGCTGCCACACAATAATGGCAATGAGCAGAGTAGCAATCGGATAGATCCGTTCGTCTATCTTTTTAAGTTTGTCCATGGTAGTTATCTCCCGCGATTAGTAAAGAGACCATATCCCGGGATCATGGGCAATATGGTCCTTTATCGCTATTTTTTAAATTCATATAATTCCTATGTGTATATTATAAATTAACAACCACATAACATTCTGTCAATGTTAAACTTTAACTATATAAGCCGACAAAAGAAATTAACAAAAAGCGAAGATGAGCGAACGGGACGTTTGAGCTTTGTAGCCGCAAAGCGCTCGCCTGAAGGCTTTCCATAGGAATGCTTTCACTGGAATATAGACTATCGACAGCAAGACCTATAATTCAAGGCTGTTCAAACTAGCGAAGCGATGTCACTAGAAGCGGTATATTCCCCTTCACCAGTCGTCTTGAAGTGAGAAAAAGGGCCTCCTTCTCAACTAACAGCATTTTTGTACCTTATATTTCTTTAATATAGGTAAATGAAGGAAATAAGAGCATTTTTGTATCTTAATTTTCGAAAAAGCACGCTGTACGGATATTCTGGAAGATTTAAGGTACAATTTTGCACTTAATCTCCACTAACTCCTCTTTGCAGAGAATTTAAGGTACAAAAATGCCACTAATTACACTTCTAGACTTCTAGACTTCTATATACAGTACCACCCGGTCACTCAGTAGCCCTCTGTTCCAGATAGGTCAGTAAATCTTGGCCCTGCTGTCCTTGAAACCACTTCGCATGACCAAGCCAGAAGCTGTCGTAGGCCAAATCTGTGTTGGACTTGGACTTCACAATCCCCATAAAATAATCCATCTCGCTCAGTGCAAACTCCGCATGAACTAGGGGAAGGATGGCCACAAGTGCAGCGGTCTCCTTACTGCTCAAGGGCCGAATCGACTCATATCCTGACAGCAAGGCCTCAAGTTGGGCGTAATGTACAATATCATCCTTTTCTTGATCATCTAAAGCCAGCCATTCTATCGCATTGCGCTCAATTGCCGTAGCCAGATCATAGATAGCATTCGTACGGTCTGCGAGGCCGAAATCCAGAATCGACTCGACACCCGACCGTTCATCACTGTCATTCCACAGTAAATTGGAGGCATGCCAGTCATTATGTGTCCAGAGCGGGTTCAACACGTCGAGTAGAGGCGCAAGTTTGGCGTAAAAAGGCATGAAGACCGTTTCCAAATCCTGCTCCCAGGATCGGCTATCCAGATACTTGCCCAAGGCTTCGCGTGGTGCAATATAAGCTGCCATTTCCTTGCGTGGGTCAGCTGAAGCAAAGATCGAGAAGCTTGATACCAGGGCACGTACTGGTCTTGCCGGGGCTTCAAAGCCCTCCGCCGCATCATGTAGTAGGGCCAGCGCTTCACCTGCCGCATAGGCGTGATCCTCTGTCAGAAAAGGACTCCACGAGACTGCGTCGCGGTACAAATCGTCCCCTTTTGCCAAGCGATGCACCTCATACGTCCATTCTTGGAGCGCAAAGGCTGTTAGATCATCACTCCCTGCGACGATATTACTCACCGGAATTCCCTGGGTTCGCAAGTGGCGGATAAAACGATGCTCCTCCAGAAGCCCCGCTACATCACGTACCGTATGATGATGCCTTTTAACAAACAGGCGCTCCGTAGCGGTGATCACAATCGTCGCACTGGAGAATGGCCTTGGGCTGTGCCAAGTCAGCTCCGAAGCTTCCTCTAACTCTGGATAGTAGCTTAACAATTGATTGACTTCCTCAAGGGTAATCGGTGCCCAATCCGGCCGGACAAGGGTTGTTCCCATGCCATGTGACAGTAGATCCGGACCGTTGCCTTCCCGGTTCATCGTTCATTCTCCTTAGGGAGAAAATCATTGCTGTAAGCCGTCTTCCAGCCATTCCGATCCTGCAAAATGCCATGATCAGCAAGCCACTCGGAATAAGGTTCGATCAATTCCGTACGTTGTACGCCCCAAATTCCGTTATGCAGCCAGGTGCCAGCAATCAGCGGCAATGAACGCTCCACAAGGCGGGCAGGGAAAAATGGAATAATCCGTTCATAGATTGGCGCGGCCAGCAGCGGATCAGCAACCAAGGCCTGGTAACCTCTCTCCGTAGCCGCCAAAAAAGCGCGGACAGTCTCAGGATCTTGAATAGTCTTTTCCACCTGTGTCCCTAGTAGATAACTGTGATAAGGCGGCGCACCGATCTCATCCACAGGCCATACGATTCGCTCTTCTTCCGGAACTGTGGTGTCCATAAGGATCTCCCAGGCCCAATAGCTTCCGAAGGTTGCATCTGCCTCACCGGCGGCAATATCATCCGGGGTTAACTCTCTTGAACCACTATCTACAACGATAATGTCATCCGGGTCCCCACCATCCGCGCTAACCAGCTGCCGAATCATAGCCATTCCCCGTGGAGTAGGATTCAAGGCCACCCGCTTACCACTGAGATCTGCCGGGCGACGAATTCCGGTACTTCGCACCGTCTGTACAGTTTCCATTCCCCTATGGTTAATGGCTGCTACGCCCACAACCACCGGCTGTGTCTCCCTTTGTACCAATAGCCGATTACTAGGGAAAATACCAAAATCCGCTTCTCCTCTCGCCAGATAGGCTAAGGTGTCGCCCCGCTGCGGATCGTACACCGTAAACTCCACATCGAGTCCGGCATCCTTATACCAACCCTGCTCACGCGCATAATAGAACCCGGCTGAATTAGTCCAAGGGTAGAAATATTCAAGCATAACCTTTAAGTGTTTCATGGAGTCAACATCCTTTTCATTATTTTTTCGGGAGGAATTCGTTAGTAAAAGCTTCTTCCGGTTTCAAATCGGTTGGAATTAGCCCTTTATCCTTGAGAAATTTCGCATAACCGCTCCATATCTCGGTCTTCATCTGCCCCCATGCCGGTGCGTCAGCAATATATTGAGTCGCCAAAAATTTCTGACTTTCCACAGCGAGCGTTTTATCAATTTCCGGTGCATGCTTCAATAAAAGCTCCGCACTTTCCTCTGGATGATCGATGGCATATTGGTAGCCCTCTTCGGTTGCCTTTAAGAACTTGCGTACCTTGTCAGGATTCTCGGCGATCGTTTTGGTTCCAGTGATCAGAATCGGTGTGTAATAATCCAAAGCCGGATCAAGTTCTCTTGCCGGAATATAATTCAGTTCAACACCTTTGAGTTTGGCTTGTACGCCGGTCCAGCCTTCAAAAATCCAGGCAAAATCAACGTTTTTCTGGGTAGCCGCGAAGAAATCATCATTACCGATATCCACAAGCTTCAGCTTGTTGAAGTCGGCTCCATTCTTCTCCATAACCGCTTGAAGAATCGCTTCCTCCGACGGGGAACCCCAGCCGCCATATACTTTTCCCTCAAAATCCTTCACACCTTGAATGTTCTTGCTCTTCGGTGCTGCAAACCCTGAGGTATTATGCTGGATGATCGTAGCGACTGCCTTGATCGGCAGCGGTTCCTTGCCGGTTAGCGCATAAGTTACATCCTCCTGGTAGCTGACGCCAAAGTCACCTTTTCCAGCAGCGATCAAAGTCGAAGCCGTTCCTTCTGACGGCTGCACAATTTGTACGTCTAATCCTTCATCCTTGTAATAGCCCTTCTCTAAAGCAACATATAAACCTGTATGATTCGTATTGGGCGTCCAGTCCAGAATAACGCTGGTAGGTTCCAGCTTGGTACCTTGTGCTTGCTCTTTTCCACTACTCGCACATCCAGACAAGAGCGTGGCCGACAAAGCGGTAATACCCAGTATGGTGAATAAACTTGATTTCATATAGAATCATTCCTCTCCAATAGCTCTCTTAAGTAAATAAATCCTATTCCGATGTATTTACAATGGTATAGAGAAAATAATAACCCTCCATTTAACTGGAGGGTCAAGCATTTTCTTCACTTCTTTAGGTTACTTCCGTTTTATTTACTTTTACCGATGAACAAATCCCATTCTTTATTGTATAATTTAGGAAAATCCATGAGGTGATGATATGAGTAAATCTACACGCTCTGATAAAGCTATTGTTTCGGTCCTGCTCGGAACAGCCTTTTCGATCATCATAGCTTTCTTTGTGGTTAGGTATATTATTCAGAATGTTTGGTTTGCTCCTTAGGGAGAAGGGGCTCATATAGAAAAAGGCTACCTGTACAAGGTAGCCCTGTTTGTCTATCCTATTCGATTAGAGAACGGAATGGATACCGCCCCTCCCTTATTTGCCCAAAAAGCTCGTAACAATCAAATCCAGCTGCGCTTCCAATGAGATCGGATCGTTGTAATAGGAACCCTTTTCACTAATAAAATATACCTGGCTATTCTTCACCGCAGGGAGTGATTTCCACAGTTTGCTGTCGTACACAACATTCGCATTACCGTCGTCCCACCCCCAATTGCTTGTAAAAATGTAGTCGCCAGCATACTGGGGCAGTAATTCAAGTGATAAATCCGTTCCGAATTCAGGACCGTCGATGAGCGCTTTCTGGATCACTTCCGGAGCTTTTAGACCAAGGTCATCATATAGAATCTCGCCGCCTCGGCCGCCCTTATTTCCCCAAGCGTAGATGCCTTTGGCGAACGGCTGGAGGATCGATACCGTTTTGTCTCCAACAACTTCCGTAATCTTCGGCTTCACCTCAGCAATTTTGGCTTTCCATTTCTCTGCCCATTCCTGCGCTAGATCTTCCTTGCCCGTGATTTTCCCGAACTCCATCAAGAGTTCTGACGGGGTTCCCGCTCCATATTTAAGTCTTATCACCGGGGCAACTTGTGCGAGTTGTTCATATTGCGCTTCTTCAATGTAATCAAATGCAATAATAAGGTCCGGTTCCAATGCGAGGATTGCCTCTATATTAGGCTCTTCACCTATATTAATGATACCGTCCAGCTTTCCTTCGTGATAAGGGTTAGCTAACGAATCTTGGGTCGCAGCCACAGGCTTAACGCCCAGCGTCAGTAAATTACCAATCGCACTTCCAGTTAAGTCCACAATCCGTTTCGGATCAGTGGGGATCGTAACTGTCCCCTTAGCATCCGTATAAGTTTTTGTTGTTGCAACTGCATTCCCTGTACTCGAATTCTCTTTGGTTGTTTCCTGGCTTGTCGCTGTGGATTGCGCACGATTTGCAGCGGTATTGTTATTTACGGTATTTGATGTGCTGGAGCAAGCACTAATGAACAGCATGAAGCATAACAACAGCGCCGCTGTAGCCATAGAAGTTGACTTGGTGACTTTGTGCAATGGATATCCCCCTCTTTTGTCTAAATGATAATCATTCTCGTAGCCATTGAAACTATAGCATCGGGACTCAACAGCAACAAGGGCAGATTTCGTATTAGACACGGGCATTTCCGGTACAGGAGACCCTGCTTGGACTCTCGTTTTGAATTGCATTGGAGGTAATCCATAGATTTTCTTAAAGCTGCGGCTTAACGTATGGGCATCTGGATATCCGACCCGTTCGGCAATCTCTTGTAGTGAGAGGTCAGTTTGAAGCAGATCATTCACAGTCCGCTCCATACGAATACGTGTCAGAAACCGGATCGGACTTTCGTTCATTCGCTGTTTAAAAAGCTTGCTTAAGTAACTAACACTGCAGTCAAACTCTTCGGCCAAAATGTCCAGTGTTATAGGCTCCATGTAGTGATCCTGAATGTAACGAACAACCTGTGCCAGCAGATCTGGATGAACAGGGTGAATCCCTTGGGTGTTGATCTGACTTAACAGCTCATGAACAAATTGATACAACAACGACCGTGCATGAAAAGAATTCAGCGGATCCTGCCCCATCCAATTCGCCATCATCTCCTCCAGCTTCCGCCGCAGAGGAAGTGGATACAGCGGAACGAAGCTATATTGATAAAGAAACGGATTATCTCTCTCCAATTGCAGCATTAATTTCTTAGATGCAGGCAGCATCAGAACAGCCTTGTACAAGACCAGATAATATTCAAAGGCTTCCTCTGCTAAAATATTCAGACGCGCACCGCGACCACCATGCAGTACATGGTTACGGCTCATAGTGTGCAGCACATCGTCCATCCGTACGCTTGCATTCCCACGTTGAACATACAAAAAAGCACTGACCGGCAGACGGTAGCTCTGCATCTCCATGCCTGTCTCCAGCAGGCCATGGCGGATATCCAGCACTTTTAGGGAAGCATGATTCCATAACGCAATGTGATCGTATAGCTTCATCGCCCTTTTCAATCCTCCCAACACTATGACGACTCTGTCCTATCATTATATTGATAACCATTCTCATCGTAAAGGAAAAAGAGAATATACTTCCTCCATCCGTTATTGATTTTTATACCAGATACCTCAATAATACAAATAAGAACTGCAGATAGTGTGCCGGAGGTGTCTTATGGAGTATCCATTCAAAGAATATGTAATTAGTGATGATCAAGAGCGTGTTCACGTCCCCACAGTAATCGATTTTTTGGCTACCAGCTACTGGGCCAATAAACGCTCTCCTGAGAAGATCAAGAAATCGATTCAAAACTCTGTCTGCTATGGTGTGTATGATGGGGATCAAATGATTGCTTTCGCAAGACTGATCACGGATGGGGCTACAACCTATTATTTGTGTGATGTGTTCGTGCTGGAAGATTACCGCGGGCAAGGCATCTCGAAGAAACTGATCGAAGTCATCACGAATGCACCTGATCTTGAATGGATGTCTGGTATCCTTGCTACACGAGACGCTCATGGACTGTATAGTCAGTACGGATTCGAGAAGGAAGACGGTAAATTCATGAGAAGGCAACCTCAAAGCAGACAGCAGTAAACAAATCTAAATGTACATAGAAAGAGATTATACAAGTAAAATACTCTCCCTCTCTTGGTCTGCGCATGTCGCAGGCTTTTATTATTTCCATAAAGTGAGAAGTTTTCAGGTCTGCAACGTCTTATATATAAATCGATTTTGTCTGGAGGCATCCAAGTGAATGAAGGGATAGACGACAAGCTGGTGATCAGGGAGGTACTGGACGGAAATCGGGAAGCCTTTGCGCTACTGGTGGACAAATACAAATCCGGTTTATACCGCCTGCTGCTAGGCATGGGCGCGAATGCTCAAGATGCGCAGGATCTGGCACAGGAATCTTTTATTAAAGCCTACCAGAAGCTCCCGGACCACAACAGCCAGAGCAGCTTTGCCGCCTGGTTATACGCGATTGCGATCAATCGTTTAAGAGATTTGAAGCGGCGCAAAAAAGTCAGCCTTGCAGCTCTCCCCTTGCTGAGAGAGGCAAGTCCCCCCCTTACACCAGAGGAACAGTATATGCGTAAGGAAGAGGAACTGGAATGGCAGGGAAGATTAGTCAGGCTGCCGGAGCGTTATCGCATCATCCTCCTGCTTCGTTATGCCAATGAATTAACCTACGAGGAAATTTGCGAGATTACAGGATTGTCCATGCATCAGGTCAAGAACCGTCTTCATCGTTCCCGGCAGAAGTTGAAGAAACAATGGTCTCAAGCAAAGGAGGATTCCAGTGAGCAAATGGAGCTTTACCAATCGCGATGATCGTGATGCGGATGAGCTGATGTCACGCCAAATGCAGCGCATACCGGCAACGCTTCCTGATTTTTTCACAGAACAGGTCATGGAACAAGTACGTCACACAGAAATGGATGCCCCAACCGGAATGAACTTAAGGAAATTATCCGGAATGCGCAGAAACAGAGTCATTAAAAAGCTGCAATGGGGCAGTGCTGTCACCATCGGAACGGCCTTTATGGCCTTTGTGCTGGTCGCATCTTACTCGGCTTATGTACGAAATTCTCTACAAATCGTTCAGACTTACACTTACTCAGCACCACTGCCCAGCCTGATGTTTGGTGAGAACAAACCGGATTTCGATATCGGTCTCATGGAGGCTCAAGCGCTTGGGGTGGTACAACAGGCTGATGTTCAGGCTACTGACAAGGGCTATACACTTATGCTACGTGATGTCGTGGCAGACCCTACTCGAATGGTCTTATCTTTGCAGATTGTTGACGAGAAGGGACAGCCAGCAGAACTGGCGATGGACCGTTTTGATTTTGAACAACTGCATCTCAAAGATCAGCAAGGCGAAGATATCGGACAGCTTCGGGGAATTATGCCTATGGAAACCCGCATTGGTTCGGACCATTCCAAACAGAAGTATGTTATGTTAATCTACATTTTCCCAGATAAGCAGCCCAAAGACAAAGTTCTCATACAGAGCAATGTGAACGAACTAAAGACTAGCAAAGACGGAAAGAAATCGCTGAAGGGAAACTGGAATTTCAGCTACACTGCTGACATGGAAAAGGCGAACAGTCTAGTCGTGACGTCAGATCTGAACGAGTCCTACACTACCCCGGAAGGACTTCATGTAAAGATGGATCAGCTTGTCCACACGCCTGCAGGTGTGCAGCTAAAGTTCACGACCTCGCTCTCCGAAGCTGCGGCTGCCCTCACTCCAATGGAGCTGAGAAATAAGCTGACGGTGATGTTCCATTTGGAGGACGCGAAAGGACAGGAGCTGTCCAGAATTAACAGTTATAAGGATGGGGGTGCTAACAATACTTCTTTCACCTACATTTGGAAGGAAAAAGATGGCTCCAGCACCCTGCATTGGACCTATTACTTCCAGTCACTCCCGTATGATACCATGAACATCCGTTTTGTACTGGATGGCTATACCCTTCCCGTGAAATCCAATGATAGTATTACATTCCAACCCGGAGAGCTGAAGCAGGGACCGGCCATTTTCGATAAACAAGGCGATCATCTGGAAATCCATGATTTAAAAATAACTGAAACAAAAGATGAACCCGGTGTTTCCGGCTGGATGACCGTCAGTGGAAGCTTTGCCAACCAGTTCTCGGCCGATCAGTGGGCCGCCTATGATCAAGATGGTACAGAATATAAGACTGTTTTTAGAGGAGCGGTTGGTCTTGGAGAGCAGGCCGTCATTAGTAAAGAGGGTAGTGACAATAGTCCTTCTTATTTAATCGCCAAAGGACTTACTACCTTGCCAGAGGAGCTGACACTGGTACGCACCATCACAGACAAACGGTATACCGATGTGGACTGGAGCTTTGATCTACCTAAAATCGAAAGGAACGAAGCCCTGAAATCCATTACTGTTCCTTAGAAATGATTCCGACCACTAAAAAAACAGACTGGGGCTCTTTCACTTAGAGTTCTCCGGTCTGCATAGTTTCCCAAAATCTACTCAGTGTTTATATAAAGGCATTTTTGTACCTTAAATTGATGATTTTAGCGTGAAAAAGGGAATTAAGAGCATTATTGCACCTTATTTTCCTACATATCCTAAAAAATACGACCTTCCCAAGGAATTAACATACAAAAATGCGCTTAATCACCATTCCTCCTTCGTTGCCGCGGAATTAAGGTACAAAAATGCGCTTATTTCCGTATCCACGCGGATGGAAGCAAACCGGTGCTGAACCAAGCAATTGTCCACCTCTGTAATTTGTTCAATTAATGATACCTTATTCAAATAAAGAACAAGCCGGCAACCTCTCTTTCGAGTGTTTGCCGGCTTGTTTTCCATTAAGTATAGTTGTTGCTTCAGTATAACTCGTATTAACCCTTAACCGCACCTTCTGTGATTCCTTCCATGATAAAGCGTTGGAAGAAAGCGTAGATGATAACAACTGGAATCGCGGTCAGTACCAGAGCGGCCAGAATCAGCGACCATTCTTTGTTGTACTCGCCGAACAGCATGTTTGTGGACAAGATCAAGGTGTACTTGTTCACGTCTGTCAGCATAAGCAGTGGAAGCAGGAAGTCATTCCATATCCACAGGAAGTCAAGAATACCAATGGTAACAGTGATCGGAAGCAGCAGCGGCAGAATGATCCGGAAAAAGGTCTGGAACTCACCACATCCGTCCATGTGAGCCGACTCTTCAAGCTCCTTAGGAATTCCTTTTACAAATCCATGATAGAGGAACACGGCCATGTTCACGCCAAGTCCGATATAGATCAGTCCCAGACCAAACACGCTACCTTGTACATCCAGCGTTCTGGTGACACGGGACAACGAGATCATGATCGAGTGGAATGGTACCAGCATCGAAGCGATGAACAGGAAGAACAACGCACTGCTCAGCTTGCCTGGTGTTCTGGACAGCTTGTATCCGGCCATGGAAGCGAACAACAGGATGCCCCCAATACCGACAATCGAGACGATTACAGAGTTTTTCACGCTATTGAACAGGTGAATCTTGGCGAAGGCCTGACTGTAGTTCTCAAAATGAAGCTGGGTAGGTAAGGACAAAATGTTTTTGAAGATCTCTCCTTGCGTCTTGAAGGAGTTGATGATCGCCATATAGATCGGGAAAAACGCTAGCGCAGCTCCGATGATCAGGACAATCAGGATGATTGTAGAGGACAGTTTGCTGCTTTTCATTATGCCTCCACCTCATTTCTTTTCGTTACACGAATTTGGATCAAGGTGACAAGCAGGATAATGATGAACAGAATGACCGATTTCGCACTCGCATATCCATAACGGAAGTTATTGGAGAATGCTTCTTCATAAATATTCATCGTAATAACCTGTGTGCTACGGCCAGGACCGCCGCCTGTCAAACCGAATACAACTTCAAATACTTTAAACGCACCGTTTAGGGTGAGGAAGAAACAGATTGTAATCGCATGAGAAATCATTGGCAGTGTAATATGTCTAAAGGTTTGCACCGGATTGGCACCGTCAATAACTGCCGCTTCCTTCAAGCTTTGTGGAACACCTTGCAGGCCGGCTAAGTAAATGATCATCATGTATCCTACACCATTCCATAACGACACGATGACAATCGAGAAGAAGGAGAATTTAGGATCGCCGATCCAGGATTGATCCAGGAACAGCAAGGCTGTTTTTTCAGCGAGCTGTGGGAGCACCTGAGTGAAGACGAACGTCCACATGAATGCACTAATGATCAAACTGATCATGTTTGGCATGAAGAAGATGGTTCGGAAGAAGCCTTTGAAACGTGTCCGTGATTCAATAAACACAGCTAGCAGCAAAGCCAGCACGTTTTGCAGAATTACCATTACTACAACGTACTTCAGGGTAAACAGTAAAGCATTGATAAAATCAGGGTCATCAGTCAGAGCTTCGACAAAGTTGGCAAAGCCGACAAAACTATAATTTCGGTTCAGCCCGTTCCAGTCTGTAATACTGTAGAACATCCCGCCAATGGTTGGAATGAGCATAAACAGAGTGTAGAACAGTAAGGCTGGGCCCACGAAGTATAACATCGAGCGCAGGTTGCGGGATTTCTTTAACATGATGGCACTCACCTCTTTAGGTTTAAAATACCAGAGGGAGAAAGGCAATTTCGGTTGAAATGGCCTTTCCGCCCTCCCTATCCATTATTTTTAGTCTTTATTTGTTTACTTTATTGTAGTCTTTCCAAGCTTTGTCGAGTGCCTTAATAACATCATCCTGTGACAATTGTTTCGAGAAGTAGCTTTGCAGCCCTTTACCCACTTCATCTTTTACAGCTTGCGGGATGGATGGATCGCGGTAAGCTTTTCCTTCTTTTACATACACTGTAGCGTCGTCAACCCATGGGTAGCTCTTATAGTTATGAATACTTGCTACAGGGTTAAACTTCATGCTTTCGTAGAATCCGCTGGACTCTTTGTCATCCAGTACGAAGTTGATGAAATCAAGAGCAACATCTTTGTTCTTGCTTGTAGGCGATACAACCAGGGAAGTGGAAGCACCCAGGTTAATCAGTGTCTGAGCAGGGTTGTCGCTGAGTGGCAGTGGTGCTACGCCAAAGTCGATGTCCGGGTTAGCTTTTTGAATGGTTTCAGCATACCATGGACCTTGTACCCACATTGCTGCTTTACCGTTCGCAAAGGCAGCCGCACCGTCGTCACCGCCGACTTCAAGCGCTTTGTTCGTGCCGTTGGCGTTAACCAGGTCAATGATATCGAACATGGATTTCATTTCTGCGAAGGAACCTTCGTTTTTGTTCATCCGTTCGATGAAGTCTTTATTTCCTGTCTCAATTTGTGCCCCTACTGACAATGGCAGGAACAACTGCGGAATCCATGATTCTTTATAAGCAAGTTCAAACGGTGTGATGTTGTTTTTCTTCAGTGTTTCTACAAGCGTCTTCATTTCAGACAGTGTAGTTGGCGGCGTTACTTTGAGGTCAGAGAAAATTTTCTTATTGTACAAGTAACCCCAAGATACGCTTTCCAGCGGCACTGCTACGACTTTGTTGTCGATGGTTACCGAAGGCTTCACGCTTTCCAGCAGCTTGCCTACAAATGGCTGGCTGGTGAGGTCTTCAAGATAGCCTGCTTTGTAGAAAGATGGAATTTCGTTGATCGCGTGAATGGAGAAAATGTCCGGCGCGTCGTTGGATGCAAGTCTTGTTTTAAGGATCTGGGATGCGTTGTCCGAGTTAGGCATTTCCAATTGGACTTTCACATCTATGTTTTTCTCTGCTTTTTCTTTGGCAACAAATTTATCGATGTATTGATCAAACTGATCCTTAAAACGCGGCAACCCGATGAACATTTTAAGCGTAACTGTTTTTTCCGAGCCTTTTCCACCAGTTTCGGCATTACTGCTTCCGTTGCCCGCACCACTGTTAGAACCACAACCAGCCAGAAGCAATACTGTCATCATTGCGCTTGCTGTTACTTTCCATGACTTCTTCATTCTGTAAACCCCCTCAAATGTTGTCTCGTTCTTGTTTACGCTTTCATTGTACATCCAAAATGAAAGCGGTTAATTAGACGAAATTAGTCTCTTAGCTTGTACTATTTTGAACCTCACCTTCTCCTTTTCGCATTTCACCGGGTGCCAGGCCAAATTGCTTCTTGAACACTCTGTAAAAATAACCCAGCTCCTCATAGCCGCACAGCTCAGCCACAGACTTGATGGAGAGATGATCATGAAGCAGCAGATGCCGTGCACGCTCCATCCGCAATTTGGTCATATAATCCGTCAGATTCAGCCCAAATTCCTGTTTAAACACCTTGCTCAAATACTCCTTGCTGACAAAAAAGGATCTCGCCAGGGCTTCCAGTTTAATATTCTCTGTAAAATTCTGATCCACAAAACGCTTAATTTCTTCCAAATTCAAGCGGTTCTTATTTTTTCTATGCTGCACAAGTTCCTTCAACGCAGAAAGATACATCCCTGACACTTGCTGCATCAGCTCATCCACCGTATGGAGTGCTGCCAGATTCTCCTCTGCATATTCATTCGCGATCTCTTGAGAATTACTGTGCATCAAATCCCGCAGCAGCAGCAGCAGCTCTTCTCCAATACGTGCGAGCGTCGAAGGCGTGACCCCCAGCAGGATCAGCTTGTCCTTCAGCTCATTCAGACTGTCCTGCAGACTCTCCGCATTCAAGTCATTATAATGAGCGGCCAATGCTGGCCTGAATGTTAGGATAGCCTGAAGGAGATCCAATCTTAGACCCATACCATCACCAGACTTCTTAAGCAGCGTATCTTCCGCCTTTTGCCGGCACTGCAGCAGCACCTGATTCAGTTCCTGGGGATCGACGGGCTTCAACAAATATTCGTCCGCTCTGCAGCGAATCGCTTGGCGTGTATACATGAAATCATCATACCCGCTGATCACAATGATCCGAATGTCTGGATGGTGATCATTCAAATACTGCAGCAGCCTGACTCCATCTACACCGGGCATGTTCATGTCTGTGATGACGATATGAATATCTCCCGTCTCTATTGCCTTGATCGCTTCCTCTCCATCCTCTGCTTCAGCTGCAAGGTGTATACCATACTGTTCCCAATTTCCAAAGGTTTTAATAATTTCTCGGTTCCATTGCTCATCATCCACGATCATGGCGTTAATATTCATGCTGATCACCAACCTTCACTATAGGGATATACATACTCACCCGGGCACCGCCATCAGGTTGATTGTTAATTATCACTCCGTACTTTTCGCCAAAATAGAGCTTGATCCGGGCACTTACATTATACAGACCTATCGAATTCCCGCTGGTCCAGTAAGGGTCGAGCGGCTCAGCCAACCGGGCACGAACTTCTTCTAATCGGGCCGGAGAGATCCCCATCCCATTATCCTCGACCTGAATCAGCAAACCGTTATGATGTGGGACCAGACGGAGGCTGAGCTTCCATACCCCTTTTTTACGATCAAAACCGTGCATGAACGCATTCTCCACCAAGGGATGAAGCGACAGCTTCGGAACGAGAATATCCTCCCACAGCGGAGGTATCTCCACTTCATAATTCAGCTTATCGGCATAACGCTGCTGTTGAATGTTCATATAATTGTTCAGATGTTTGATTTCCATACCCAGGGTAGTCAGCTCTCCTGGATCACGTATCGTATAGCGGAACATATCACTGAGTGATTGAATGATGCTGTAGATATCACTCGGTTTCTTGGAATAGGCCATACTACCGATCATCTGCAGTGTGTTTTGCAGAAAATGCGGATTGATCTGTGCTTGCAGCGCTTTCAATTGGGCTGTCTGCCTCTCCAGATTGATGGTATATTCGTTGCGAATATGCTCACGAATCCGGCTGGACATGGTCTGGAATCTCTTCTCCAGCATCCCGATTTCGTCTTCACGGTTGGAATGGGGAACTCCCTCACCCTTAAGCCAATTCAATCCGCTCATGGATCTGGCCAGACGGATAATAGGCCCCGACACTCTGTAGGCTACAAATGCGGCAATCAATGCCGATAATAAAGCAGATATAACTCCGATAATCAAACCATAAGTTTGAGTGACAGAGCCACTTTGCATAACATAGCTTACAGGCAGCACCTTAACTACCGTCAGCCCCCACGGCTCCAAATAATTATAAAAGATATAGTGGTCAGGAGTACGCACATATCCAGTTCCCTGAGCGGACCAATCTACGTCTTTCGTAGCTGGCATGGTGCCTTCTTTGAGCTGATACATCACCTTCCCGCCGGAGTTAACGATATATACCCCTGCTTCCTGCTCTGAGTTCAATAGGCCCAACGCATTATCCATCATTTTCCATTTTACTTCGAACCTGATGCTTCCCAGCTTGTCTTTATTCTCAAAACGATTGATGCTCCGGATCAGGTTAAAGTTCGCTGATGACCCGTCGCTATCTTTAATAATATAATCCGCTTGCTGCTCCACAATATCACGCCAGATTGGAGTATCCACTACAGGAGACTGAATAGTGTCCCGCATATCGTTAATGGTAAACAGCTTGTTCTTCTCCTTGAGATATAGCTGAATCTCCACGAGACTGTTATAACCGGAGTAGAAGATCGACGTAATGTTATTAATAACATTGCGCTGGACGGTAAATTGGTCTGACACACTTCCGTCCTCTTCCTTCGTGTACTCATTTAGTGTCGGGCTGATAAGGATCGTGTAAATCATATTGTTGAGTTGGGTAAAATTCTTATCTACCGCTTCACCAGACCAGGCGATTTTGGAGAGATTAGACTGGATTACCTCTTGTTCCATTACTTTTCGGGTATTCTCAGTCGCCAGCCATGTCACCACAATTATTGGAATGACCGAAATACAAAGCATAATCAAGATAAGCTTGCTGCGAATCGTCCGTTTAAACGGCTCTGACAGCCATCGATAGATAGAGCCTGGCCATTTCAAAAGCATCTCTTCCCCTCTGTCTTCACTCTTATCCATAAGATCAAATGATACTTTAACGCTTCAGCCTTCGGCTGTATGGGTTTAGGTAGGTTACATCAAGCGTCACCGGATTGTCAATCTTTCTTAAGCCTCAGAGCATTTGATTCCCTAAAGGGTTGTATGTACATCAAAAATCGCCAGTACGAATACTGGCGATGTGTCACATGGGTGCAAAGCCTAAAACAAGAAAAAATTAGAGATTAGATAACGAATGCTTTAGAGATGATGACCAGCAAAATAAACAAAACAAGAATTGCTGTTGTAGATGTAAAACCACCGTATCCGCCAACTCCGCCAACTCCGCCAACTTCACTCATTTGTAATTCCTCCTTTATTTTTGAGTACAGCTTAGAATATGCATATCTGACCTTTCCGCTTGGGTGAATGAGAAATAAAACAAAAATAAATAACCCTTTTCAATGAAAAATCAATGAAAGATGACCCCCAACAAGCGGAGGTCATCACTGGAATACTTATATTCCTTTACAAAATAAAGTATTATCTAGATAAAGCATGCACTAAGAATAATGACCAACAAGATGTACAGTACAAGAATGGCACCTGTGGATGTAAAACCTACGTGAGGGTGATGATGGTGGCCCCACGCTGCTCCTGCGACTTTGTCACTCATAATTTTCTTCCTCCTTCGTTATGAACCCTCATAATTGAATACACCACAACATATGTAGTTCATTCGCCTCTTGCTTGGGCATGCGCGGAAACACAATAGTTTATGGAATGGAGAGAGTATTTTGTATGAAATTGTAGCGTTAAATGAACGAATGGATTTATTTGAACAAGCTGTAACGTTGTTCTGGGAAGAATGGGGCAGTGAGACCAATTACCCATTTTATTATGATTGCATGAAGCACTCTTGTCAGCCGGATCAGAGTCTGCCGAAATTTTATTTGGCGCTGCAACAAGATTCATCCATAGTGGGTACATATGCTTTACTCAGAAATGACCTTATTAGCCGTCAGGATCTATTCCCTTGGCTTGCCTGCTTGTATGTTGCTCCTGAGTTCAGAGGCAATAGCTTCGGCGCAGTGTTACTTCAGCATGCTCTTGATGAGACGCATAAAATGGGACATAATTCTCTCTATCTCTGTACCGATCTTGAGCACTATTACGAGAAATATGGCTGGAGCTATTTATCTGAGGGTTTTATTTTCAATGGTGAGCGCACGAAGATATATGTTCATCCAGCAGGGTGATTACTCGGAAAGCCAGTCTGCGTACAACAACCCTGTATTCCGGCATAATTCGTTTATAACCAATTTTTCACTTAAGCTCCCCGCTACTCCTTTGATACAATGGAACAAATAATTCATTGATGGGGGCATGATTTTGGATCAGATCTTAGGTAAAGCCGCTTCAGCACTACAGCAATATCATATTCAGGCAGATTCCGTTCAGCTTATCGGTCAAAGTGCAAATTTGATTTATAAGGTTACTGATATTCATAATAATAGCTATAGCCTGCGATTTCACCAGTCCAATAGTGCGACTATGGAGGATATCTGGACTGAACCGAATGTCCTCGCATCAGAAATGGTATGGCTGGAAGCTCTAGCTGAAAAGGAAGATCTAATCACTCCAAGGCCGTACAGGAATACACAGGGACATTTCGTATCCGATGTGAATGGTATCAGTTGTACATTAATCAGCTGGATAGAAGGTGAACAAAAGCCTTTTATCCCTACCGTAGAAGATGCTGAACAGGTTGGGCATATGATCGGTAGGCTGCATAAGCAGTCAGCAGCATGGAACGTTCCTGCCTCATTCACACGTCCCTCTTTCGACCGAAACCGTATTTTGCAAGCTCTTGATAAAATCAAAACTTTGGCGGCAAGTGGTACACTCGATCCAGCAGACACGGCTGTGTTGCTTGAAGCAGGCAATAAGGCAATACTGATGAAGGATCGTTTAGAGAGAAATAAGGACAACTGGGGGATGATTCACGCCGACCTGATCCCAAGTAATTTTATATTTAATAACGGTGAAGCCTGCCCGATCGACTTTGGAGCATGCGGGTATGGATATTTCCTGAGCGACCTTGGCTGGGCGTTCTCTTATATTCATCCGGCGTTCAGACAGCCAATGATTGCGGCCTATGCGAAGCATTTTCCACTACCCGAGGATCATAACCTACTACTAGAAGGCTTTTTCGTCGCTACACAGCTTGAAACCATGAATTTCTGGCTCGGACTGCCCGATGTAATGGAATGGTTCCCCGATCATATTAGCAAGTTAGCACATAGAGAATTCAGACACTATATCAATGAAGAGTCCTTCCTGTTTACCGGAACACCCTATTGGGAGTAATTCCTATTCTTTATAATGTGAGGTGTCACCATAGAGTTCTACGTGAACATCACCGTTGCACAGTACGATTTTGCTAAGGCTGGTCGACAAAATGTCGGGCAGCTCTCTTAGCTCGTGCAGCTTTTTGCCCAGATAATATCCCATAATGACCTTCAAGGTAATACGGTGCGTCACCAAAAGTACATTGCCTCCAGTATGTCTGCCCATGATATCCTCCACAGCAGGAATCACCCGTTCCAGCAGTGCCGCGTAGCTCTCTCCCTTGCCGGATGGCTGATACAGGTGTGGAGCCTCCCAGAAACTATGAAACTGCTCCGCATCTTTCTCCTGAATGTCTTCAATAAACTGTCCTTCCCACAGACCCATGTTGATCTCTCTTAACTCAGCTTTGGTCCGCAGTTCCCCAGGTCTGTCGCCCTGAATAATATGGGCCGTGCTTATCGCCCTTGGACTAGTACTGCTGTAGATGGCCTCAAATGGCACTTTCTGCAATCGTTCTTGAAGCCACTTCGCCTGCTCTTTCCCTGTAATGGTTAACGGAGAATCCTGATGTCCCTGCATCCGCCCCTGCAAATTCCACTCGGTCTGGCCATGTCTCGTCAAATACAATGTAGTCTCAGTCATGCTGTATCTCTCCCTCACTGTGAATGTAATTGGAGTATACTAAGTATATCTATAGATTAAAATTATATAATATCTATAATATATAACTTCAGTATATAAAGAGGTGCGGCGTAATCTATGTTAAATCTTCATGTCTTGAGGCTGTTCTACACAGTTGCCACTACAGGCAGCGTAACTCGGGCCTCGCAGAAGCTGAATATCAGCCAACCTGCCATTTCGGCCCAAATCCATAAGTTTGAGAAGGAACACAACATCCTATTATTTGAGATACAGGGCAGACAGCTTGTACTTACACCTCTTGGAGAGCAGTTGATTCAGCCGCTGCAAAAGCTTTTTGCACTTGAAGAACAAGTGCAGCTACGCATCGAAGAACATCACAAACATCCCAAGGGCAAGCTGCGTATTGTCGGCAATTACCTGGCTACCAGTATTCTGATTCCGTCCTGGGCCGCTTTGTTCAAGAAGAAGTACGCGGAGGTGGAGGTGCAGATCAGCACAGCCAATTCCCGGGAAGCCCTTGAGAAATTAATGAATTTCGAAGCAGATGTCGCGATCTACGGCCTCGGGGACATGCCCCTGCCAATTGCGCAAGGGCTCCACTGGACAGAATTGTATGATGACGAGTTCTGGTTCGTGGTGTCTCCAGAGCATAAGTATGCCAACGAGGTAATCACGTTGGTCGACATGCTTGGAGAGCCCTTCATTATGCGGGAAGCAGGCAGCGTAGCCCGGGAACGGCTTATTGAATTATGCAGGGAGCAACAGCTCACACCCCCTGCTATAGAACTGCAATTTAACGGAATGAGCGGGGCTATTCATGCCGTTCGTGCCGGTTATGGAGCAAGCTTCATCTCATCACTGGTGGCTAAGCCATACGTGGCGCGCGGGGAGCTGGCTAAAGTCAACGTCACTGGTGTGAAGTTGAAGAACACCATAGTGATGTGCACAAGGCAGCAGGAGCATGTCGAGCCACTTGTAGAGAAATTCTCAGCGATTGCTGTTATTCATTAAATAAAAAAAAGACATCCCTGCCGACCGTTTCCGGTACAAGGATGTCTTTACTTGCTTATGCCATTACAGGGAATACACTGTATCCAGTGCTACTTCCATCATGTCGTTGAACGTGCTTTGACGTTCTTCGGAGGTTGTTTCTTCTCCAGTCAATAGATGGTCGCTTACAGTCAGGATCGTAAGAGCGTTCACGCCGTATTTTGCAGCCAGTGTGTAAAGAGCAGTGCTCTCCATCTCTACACCCAGCACACCATGATCCATCAGCTTTTGCACAATGGCTTTGTCATCACGGTAGAACGTGTCCGAACAGAAGACGTTACCGACATGCATTTTCAGACCTTTAGCAGTACCACGCTCATAGGCAGACTTTAGCATTTGGAAATTCGCGATCGGCGAGAAGTCATACCCCCCGAATACGTGACGGTTCACACTGGAATCCGTACAGGAAGCTTGGGCGAGAATGACCTCGCGAACACGAACACTTTCCTGCATGGCACCACAGGTACCGACGCGAACCAGGTTCTTCACGCCATACTCGCGGATCAATTCATTAACATAGATACTGATGGAAGGTACACCCATTCCTGTACCTTGTACAGAAATCTTCTGGCCTTTATAGGTTCCGGTAAATCCGAGCATACCGCGGACCTGGTTATAGCAGGTAACATCCTCAAGATAAGTCTCGGCGATAAACTTCGCACGAAGCGGATCTCCCGGCAATAGTACCGTTTCGGCAATCTCGCCTGCTTTGGCTCCAATATGAACACTCATGGTCATTTCTCCTTTAGGCTGGTTAATTATTTCAGATCCGCTAAAAAGCTCTTACCATACTCCGGCATGGTGACGTTAAAGTTCTCAGCCACGGTTGCTCCGATATCTGCAAAGGTTTTCCGGATTGGCAAGGCTTGTCCGCCTCCCGCAAAGCGCGGCGAATAGACCAGAAGCGGCACATACTCACGGGTGTGATCCGTTCCGCGGTAGGTTGGATCATTTCCGTGATCCGCGGTGATGATCAGAAGATCGTCACTGGTCATTTTGGCGAACACTTCAGGCAGCCTGGTATCGAAATCCTCCAGAGCATCGGCATAGCCCTGCGGGTCCCGGCGGTGGCCGTACAACGCATCAAAGTCTACCAGATTTAAGAAGCTGAGTCCATGGAAAGGTTCATCCAGCGTGGCAATGATTTTATCCATCCCATCCGAATTGGACACTGTACGGATACTCTGTGTAACACCTTCACCATCATAAATATCCGATATTTTCCCCAAGGCAATAACATCATAGTTAGCGTGCTTTAAGGCATTCATCACCGTTGGGCTGAATGGCTTCAGCGCATAATCATGACGGTTCGCGGTACGTTTGAAGTTACCCGCCTCACCAACGAACGGTCTGGCAATAATTCTACCCAGCATGTAAGGATCTTCGAGTGTAATTTCCCGGCAGTATTCACAAATCTCATACAGCTCTTTTAACGGCACAATGTCCTCATGGGCTGCGATTTGCAGCACGGAATCCGCAGAGGTGTATACGATGAGCGCCCCTGTCTTCACATGCTCCTCACCCAGCTCGTCTATAATTTCTGTTCCGCTAGCCGGCTTGTTGCCGATGATTTTGCGCCCGGTCTTTTGCTCGATTTGGGTAATCAGCGCCTCCGGGAAGCCATGCTCAAAGACACGGAAAGGCGTATCAATATACAGCCCCATGACTTCCCAGTGACCGGTCATTGTATCCTTACCGCGTGAAGCCTCCTGCATTTTCGTATAATAGGCCAATGGCTGGTCAGCAACAGGTACGCCCTGAATTTCTTCGATGTTGGATAAACCGAGTGCTGCGAGATTCGGCATGTTCAGCCCCCCGCGTTCACGGGCAATATGTCCCAGTGTATCTACATCGTAATCATCAAACTCGGCAGCGTCAGGCGCCTCTCCTATCCCTACAGAGTCCATAACAATTAGATGGATTCGTTCAAATGGCTTCATTCGTGAAGACCCCTTCTCTATTTACTCATATCATCCGCTTGGAAAGCACCCGGCAACAGTTTGGCCATAGTCCACTCCTCGGTATTTCCGGTTAGATTGGTCAGATAAATCTTGGTATTCTCGTCGCAGAATTCGGCCAGCACTTGACGACAGGCCCCACATGGCGACACTGGTCCTTCAGTGTCCGCTACGACAGCAATGGCTTCAATTACATGCTCTCCTTCGGAGACCGCTTTAAAGATGGCAGTGCGTTCAGCACAATTGGTCAGCCCATAGGATGCGTTCTCAATATTGCACCCTTTGTAAATCTTCTTGCCCCCGGTGAGTATCGCCGCTCCGACTGCAAATTTAGAATAGGGTACATAGGCAGCATTCCGTGCTTCTATGGCTTCCTTGATTAACTGTTCTTTCATCATGATTCCCTCCTGAGAAGGCCTGTCCCTTGTAGGAACAGACCTGAGATTACAACGTTTTAGTAGGAAGAGTTGGACTGCTCGCCTTCCATGATTTTCACGCCGGAGCTGGCTCCGATTCTGGAAGCGCCCGCTTCGATCATGTTCTGCATGTCCTGAAGGTTACGTACACCGCCGGATGCCTTAACACCAACATTCTCGCCGACAGTTTTACGCATCAACGCAACGTCCTCTGCAGTAGCACCACCAGTAGAGAAGCCAGTCGATGTCTTCACGAAATCTGCGCCTGCCTTAACTGACAATTGAGAAGCGATCACTTTTTCTTCATTCGTCAGCAGGCTGGTTTCAATAATAACCTTTACAATAGCTTTGCCAGCTGCTGCATCGACTACAGCCTTGATGTCCTGCTCCACATAAGCATGGTCGCCATCTTTCAATGCACCGATATTGATGACCATATCCACCTCAGTGGCTCCGGCAGCAATCGCATTTTGCGCTTCAAAAGCCTTCGTGGCGCTAGTGCTCGCTCCCAGCGGGAATCCGATTACAGTACAGACTTTGACTTTGGTACCAGCCAACCCTTCAGCAGCATAGCTTACCCATGTAGGGTTAACACACACAGATGCAAATTCATATTTCTTAGCTTCCTCTATCAACTTCGAAATCTCCGCTTTCGTTGCGTCTGCACGCAGAAGCGTATGATCAATCATTCCTGCTAAATTCAACATTTATGCCATCACCTTTCTCGTGAACAATTCTTGAGTCTATGCTACCATATCATGCACTTGAACACTTGTAAACACACGTATGAAATTACGTTCACGAGTCGGTTTACACGTACATGTAAAGTATAGTCCCTTTATCCTTTTGCTAAAAAAACAAAGTCCCCTTAACGCAATAACGCTTGTGCGGTGAACTGGTCCGTGATCAGAATATTAGCATATCTGCCCTTGAGCGCAGCGCGTATCGCTTCGGTTTTCCTCTGACCGCCGGCGACCAGAATGGACTTCTCTTTTTTGCCCAATTCAGCAAGATCAATGCCAACCGTGCGATTGTTTAACTCTTCACTGCAAATGGTCCCATCTTTATCGAAAAAGCGTGAGCAAATGTCCCCCGCTCCTGTCCGGCGCAGCAATTCCTGCTCTTCCTTATTGAAATACCCAAGGCGAAACAGCAGCGTATCCTCCTCCACCGTTCCTACTGTAAAGGCTGCGATGTTCGCTTGCCGGCCAAGCTCGATAATCCGCCGAATATGCCGGTCCTCTTCCACCATGGTCTTCACCGCAACACTGTCAAATATCACAGGCAACGGCAAATAACGCGCAATGGTCCGAAAAGCTTCCGCAAACAGATTGACAATCTCCGCCGCATAAGTATTAACTTGAGAATGGCTAACGCCACCCTTCAGTTGAACCACTTCCACACCCTTTACGGGCTTGGATTGCAGTTGAAGCGCTACCGCATGCATTGTGGTGCCCCAGGTTACACCGATAATATCGCCGTCCTGCACAGTCTCGTGGATATAGTCCGCTGCTTTTTTACTGATATGCTTCTTGATCTCTTCCGCGTCATTGGTGGGCGAATTGCACAAAACAACGGTATCCAGTCCATATTTTCGTTTCAAATCGCTGGCGAGAAGGTCCAGATCCTCACTGGGATCAATGATCGTAATATTCACGTAGCCCTGGTCCTTGGCATATTGCAGCAGTCTGGAGACAGTCGGGCGGGATAAGCCCATTTTGACGGCAATCTGCTGCTGGCTATAGTCAGACTGATAATAGAGTCTCGCTGCTTGTATGCTCAAACGTTGCTTTTCAATGTCCATGGTCACCCCAACTACCTTAGTATGTTTTGTCCCGCAAGATCCTATAGCGATTTTAAACTATAATGAAGGATGAAAATAGAGGAAAATAAATTGACAACAAAAAGTGTCAATCCTATAATGATTTTAATTCAATTATTTAATTGAATATTCAAAGATAGTGATTCTCTATTCCATTAGATGCAGGGGGAAAGCGTTACAATGAATACAGAAATAGATGCTAACGCATCAACTAAAGGAACCTCATCCAGGCTGGAACAATATGTTCAGTCTCCGGAAGAGCAGCAACGATTATATCGAAGGTCATTGTTCGTTGTAGTACTATCACAAATGTTCGGGGGCGCGGGGCTCGCTGCTGGTATTACCGTCGGAGCACTGCTGGCGCAGGAAATGCTGGGTGCAGATAGCTTCACAGGCGTCCCTACGGCTCTCTTTACATTCGGTTCTGCCGCTGCGGCTTGGATCGTTGGCAGACTTTCGCAACGCTTTGGACGGCGGCTCGGACTGGCTGCAGGTTTTCTGACTGGCGGACTGGGTGCCATTGGCGTTGTGCTGGCAGCTCTAACCACTAATCTTCCACTACTTTTTATTTCCTTATTCATCTATGGTGCCGGAACAGCTACGAATTTGCAGGCTCGCTATGCAGGGACCGATTTGGCCGATTCCAAGAAACGGGCTACAGCGGTTAGTATAGCCATGGTCGCTACCACCTTTGGTGCGGTTGCAGGTCCCAACCTGGTTGAACCTATGGGCCGGTTTGCTGCAATGCTGGGAGTCCCTGCTCTCTCTGGTCCGTTCATTCTTGCTGCTGCGGCTTATATTGTAGCCGGATTGGTATTTTTAATATTCCTGCGTCCTGATCCTTTACTGGTAGCCAAAGCCATTGCTGAGCATCAAAGTGTAAATAAGCTGCAGCAGTCTCAAGAAAAGCTGAGTGCTACATCCGTAAATAAAAACGGGATCGCTATTGGGGCAATCATCATGATCCTAACGCAAATCGTGATGGTTGCGGTTATGACCATGACGCCTGTACATATGAAGCATCATGGGCATGCGTTAGGGCAAATAGGACTTGTTATTGGCATTCATGTAGGAGCTATGTACCTGCCTTCGCTCGTAACAGGCTTGCTAGTCGATAAAATTGGTCGCAGGGTAATGGCGATTGCCGCGGGTGTTACCCTGCTTCTATCCGGGATCTTGGCAGCTATAGCACCAGCACAATCTATGATCTTACTGATCATTGCTCTAGCCTTGCTTGGACTGGGCTGGAACTTCGGCTTAATCAGCGGAACAGCTTTCGTAGTTGATGCCACCACTCCATCCAACCGGGCCAAAGTCCAAGGTTCTGTGGATGTCTTAATCGCCCTGGCTGGTGCCTCTGGCGGAGCCTTATCCGGAATGGTAGTAGCCCACTCCAGCTATAGCATCCTTTCCTTAGCTGGGGGAATTCTTGCCCTGCTGCTTGTGCCTGTATTGCTGTGGCCTCGTTCCCAAAGATCATAGGTAACAGATTCTGCGTCAAAGCAGCCAGGCAGCGTCATACTTCCGGCTAAAATTTTTCGTCGAACAGAGAAAAAGGAGCACTCAACTCACGTTGAAGTGCTCCTACAAAAAACCGTTCATTCCACCAAAAATCAGTCCAAAGACATTAAAATAGCTCATGATAATTGACAGTATTAGGGCTATCGGCAGAACGTATATAAATTTCATTTTCTTTTTCGGAATGTTAAATAGCAAAATAAGGATCATGCCTAGATAAATCCCCATTAGATATGGAATTAGGTAATAATGCGTGTGAATAGGTAAGAACGCATGACGCAATTGGACCCCTTCTATCAGCAAGGCTGTGATTGGTAGAGCCATAATAAAAGAAGACAACCATCCTTTTCCACGCGCATACCACATCCAATAGGCACAAACCGGAGACACCAGCGCACATATCCCCCAAAACATAATTTCTTTCCGCGGGAAAAAGTGCAGAACAAGCACTGTATACACATAATAAACGGCAAGCATTGAAGCAAAAAAAGAAAATATTTTGACAGAGGCTAACTTGGGCGAGGAACTAAACACCGACAACAGTGTGGCCACAAACACCCAGATTCCAAGCCGCCCACCGATATTGTCAAAGATGGGGTTCATATTCGGTGTATCCACAAGTTTTGCTGCTAGGCCCAAGATAGCTCCGATAATTATTGCAGTTACTATTGAAACAACCTTTTGTTTCGTGGTTGATGGGTTCACGCCTCTAATCTGATTCAATTTGTGGCTTAGACTCATGGATAACCCTCCAACCGATGTTGTTATATCAGGCGGACAATTTAATCGAGGCATTTACAGATAAGAACCTCATTTAGTTGGAATCTTTACCCGCTAACCAGTCAGCTAGCTCCTCCGTCTGAGAGAGCGTTGCGATGGGATCAAAGTACCAGGATTTATCCTGACTCCAGACATATATTCGATCATTTTTAACCGCTTCCAGTGAGCCCCATACAGGATCAGCCTTGAAATCTTCTATAGTACGCTCATTCGTTGTAATTACAATATAATCTCCTGCAAAATCAGGCAGCGCCTCCTCTGATATCTCCACCAGCTGCTCCTTCATGAGCAGATCTTTCTTAGCTGCAGGAGGCTTCAGTCCAAGCGCAGTGTAGACAGCTTGTCCTCCGCGGCCAAAATTGTCTCCAAAAGCCAATGTGCCTTTTTTATTGTATTGCATAATTGAAAATTCACTGTTGGCAGGAATCGCCTTAGCTACACGTTCTTTGGCACTTGAAATGCGCCGATCATACTCATCAAGCCACTTTTTCGCCTCAGCCTCTTTACCAAGCGCCTTACCAAAATAAGTGATTTCTTCATGCGCATTCTTTAACTCTCCGAATGGAACAACGACCGTAGGGGCAATCTTGCTAAATGACTCGTACAGTTGATCATTGCCAGTAATAATCAGATCCGGATCCAATGCCAGTACTTTCTCTAGCGAGATAGCTTCATATTCCCCAATATTCTCTACACCTTGAAGAAATTCTTTGTAATAGGGATTTTTCAAATTCAATTCCGGCGTCCCGACCGGCGTTATTCCGAGAGCAATCATGCTTCCCAAATACAAATCAACTATAATACGCTTGGACTCAGCCGGAATTTCAATCTCTCCATTGATCGTTGATACCGTTCTCGTCTTGGCCACTGTACCACTGTTGTCAGTCGCATTAGAGGACGTGGTCGATCCTGTATTTCCTGATGGTGAACCAGCTCCTCCAACCACTGTATTCCCTGCACCTGTCGAGCACGCGCTCAGCAACAGCGTCAAGGTGAACAACAAGACCAAGGCCATGCTTGATTTAGAATTTCTTTTCATTTGTATAGACCCTCCACGTTTTAATCGATAATGATTATCATCATCATTAACAATATAACGTGGTCGCCTACCGGTTCCAATAGATAATCCCGATAAAATAAATGGACGATCTTCTGCTAAGCCGCGCTGCCTTCCCATCGTCCGGAAACGAACTGGTGATAGACTGGTGTACTTTTTGAATACTCGACTAAAATAATACACATCCGAATATCCTACTTCTGCCGCAATATCCCGTAAGGTTGCGTCAGTTCTGAGCAATAGTTCCTTAGCATGGCTCAACCTGACTTGAATTAAATAGTCAATCGGGCTTGCCCCAGTCTGCGCCTTGAAAGTCATCGATAGATGGCGGGGACTGTAGTTCAGCTGTTCTGCGATGGAATCCAGTGATATGCTTTCCTGATAATGCTGTTGGATATAACGAATCGCCTGGGAGACGAGATTCGGCTTGTGTGTCTCTACACCCTGCGAATCCAACTGCCACAGTAGCTCGTGGACGAATTGGTAAAAGAGTCCCTTGACCTTAAAGCGCTCCAGCTCTCTCGCATGCACCCATACCTTCTCCATCCCTGTGAGGTAGCGAAGCAGTGACAATGGTTCCTGCGGTTTAAAGCCATATTGAAGCGAGAACGGCTTGTTCAGCTCCATAAGCAGTGCAAGCTTTTTCCCCCTTGGAAGAGCATTTACTGCCCTGTAGAACAATAAGTAATATTCAAACTCCTCCTTCACTACTATATCCAGGCGCATCCCCTTCCCCCCGTGCAGCACATGAAATTGCCTCACTTCATGCACCATACCATCCAGCTTTAGGCTGGCTGAGCCGCGGATGCTATAAAGGAACCCGCTTGCAGGTAGCAAATAGGCTTCCAACAGCTCGCTAGGATTCATCACGTTATGCCTGATGTCCAATATTTTCACAGCAGCTTGGTTCCATAGCGTAATATGCTCATCCAGATTCAATACGCAATCATCTCCATTCCAGCCCTTTTCGCTCTTTAATGAAGAGTCTCTATTCGACCTAGTTATTCAAAATCCCCTATAATTGCCCCTAATAGTAAATTCCCATTCATGCCTGCTTCATTATAAGTGATAATCGTTCTCACCTTCAACTCCAAATTAACCAAATCGACGTCCCTTTACCAAGATGAGACTGCACAACAATCCGGCCGCCCATCGCCTCAGTGAGTCCTTTGGAGACGGCTAATCCCAGCCCAGATCCATCGGTTGAAGCACTGGTATTGCCTCCACGGTAGTAACGCTCGAACAGATTGCTGACCGTTCGCTGATCCATCCCCTGCCCATTGTCGCTAAAATGTATCATCATTCCCTTTCCCATATCACCGGTAAGGGTAACTGTAAGCTTCGTGTCGGGAGAATTGTGGAGCAAAGCATTGGCTGTCAGATTATTGACAATCCGCTCCAGCCAAGGCGTATATAGATGTACCCTAATCTCTTTGGATGCAGCTTTATAGATGATCCTTCCCTCGCCGTATGCGGGATTCGCTGCGGCTTGATCCAGCGCATTGGCCAACCAGCCGTTCAGCTCGATCTCTTCAGTCAGCGGCGGCGTGATGCCATTTCGGATACGGTAGGAGATCGCCAGATCACTGATCAATGTATCTATATGCGCAGATTTCTCCAGCATTATCGCGGAGAACTTGCGTACTTCAAGTGGTGACCATTCATATTCCTCTTCCGCCAGCAAATGGGCGTAACCCTTGATAGAGGACAGTGGCGTCTTCAAATCATGGGTAATCCCGCTGATCCATTCCTCACGCAAGATTTCCGTCTGGCGGCGGGTCTCCTGCTCGCGCTGCAGGCTGTCCGACAATTTATCGATAGATAACATGACATCTCCGAACACGCGATAACGTCGTCTCCATTTGCCTGACTTCATCCGGCTGCGCGGCTGCCCTTTCCGGTCAGCCGGTTCTTTAAAGGACGATTTGCCGAGCGAATCCAGCCAGGCCAGCATATGCAGCATAGGGCCGCCAAATCGATGAGCGTTCAGAAGGGAAAGTAGAGCAAAGATGATCAGGGTTGCGATAAGCATAATTGCTGCGCCTGTCCAAATGATGCGAGTCTCTGCCGAAATAAAAAACTCTTGTGCCGAATAAATGTTGGCGTTAAGGGGTAATCCAATCACCCAGGTCAAGCTAGTATCTTCATCATAAGCAGATGAGATGTCATAACCGTATCTGTCACCATACTCTGAGCGCAGCGCTAGTTCTTGAACATTATAATGGTCCGGGACCGATGAGGGACGGTTGAAGGATGCTAGTTCCGCGCCTGAACTATCAATTAGCTGCACATATCCTTTTTTGGCATACATACGATCGGCTACGCCTTCCGGGAGCAACAGCTTTCCACCTGAATATGATGGACTGCTTTCCGTGAGCGTTTTCAGCAAAGGCTCCAAGGTTTTGGGAACGCCATACAGCAATGTGTAGAGAACACCGTTTTTCTCCTGAATCCACAAATACAGGCCATAAGGAAACTCCTTTTGTCCTTGCCAGTAAGCAATCAGCTCTCCCGGCGCATATTGTTTGGGCACATCGCTTGGCGTATTGTAGGATTTCTCTACCTCTCCCTCTTCGTTGAGGCTTTGCAGCCAGCCGTGATTCTTCTTCACCTGCTCCAGCAGTTCGGGATCGAAGATAACACCATCCTCCCCGAACTGGGAAGACTCCACAAGTCGCTCCAGCCCTACTGAGTAAAAATTGTTCTGCAGTCTAACATCATTCATGCGCCCCATCACCCACCAAATGGTGCAAGCGGCGATCAAAAGCACGACCAGGCCAGCAATGACGGCATGCAGAACGAATCTCAATGTTAATTGTCGCTTGATGTTCATGTCTACAAAGATCTCCTCTGGTTTTCCTGTACGAGCTTGTATCCCATTCCTCTTACATTCACCAGAAAGACCGGGTTGGATGGCTCCCGTTCAATGCGTTCTCTGATTCTGTGGATATGAACCATAACCGTATTGTCATCGCAAAAGGCTTCCTCGCCCCATACACTTTCGTACAGCTCCGTTTTGGTGAATAACCGGTTGGGATGCTTGCACATAAACAGCAATAGTTGAAACACTAACGCGGGACAGGCAACCGTTTGCCCCTCTACCCTCAGCTCCCCGGCGACCTCATCAACCTGAAATCTTCCGAAATCATACACATTGGCCGACTGGCTGTTGCTGTCCTTGCCTGGCTCTATTGGTCTACCGGTAGTGGCTTCTTTCTCCAGATAACGACGCAATTGCGATCTGATCCTCGCGACCAGTTCCAACGGATTGAATGGTTTTGTTATGTAATCATCGCCCCCAACTGCGAAGCCGGTCAGCTTGTCAAAGTCGGATACGCGGGCTGATAGGAATAAGATCGGTGCATTCGTCTTTTGCCTAAGAAAAGGACAGATCTCAATCCCGCTTCGTCCCGGCAGCATCACATCCAGCACGATCAAATCATATGTAGTCACGGAACAGGCCGCAATGGCCTCTTCTCCGCTTCCGGCAGAATCAACGTGGGTATATCCTTCCTTACGTAATACGGTCTTCATCAGCTCTATAATGGAATCCTCATCATCCACGAGCAGAATGGAAGCATCTTTCATCCCGGGTCCTCCTCCGCACTTCTTGTCTTCCCTCATCTTAACATGAATTCATTACATAGAAGTGTTGACTCGCACCTTAACAGAAGCTTAATTCTTCTAGGCCTACTCTGCTAAAAATTAAGCTACTGCTAAGCCCCCGTTACATAAGCCGAAAAGTTACGTTGTTACAATAAAGATGTGAGAAGAACAGATGGCAAGCAACAAGCCAAGGAGGAACAGAAATGAACAAAAAGCACAAGACATATGGCAGGCGAACGATAGGGTATACCAAAATGATAGCGGGAACAGCAGCGTTAGCCGTTCTGCTCACCGCTTGTGGAGGAGGAAAGGCAGTGGAGAATAAGGAGACAACAACTGCAACGGGTCAACCACAGGCAACGGCGAATACGAACACTTCTGCAGAGCAGCAGCCAGGAAGTACAGCCACATCCAAGGTTCAACCCGAGGCACTGGCACAGGAAATGTTGAATGGTAATTTCAGCGGTATCTACCAGCGTTTCAGCGACCCTTTTAAAGAAGATATTACGGAAAAAGAATTCAGCGAGATGTCCGCCTCCTTCATAGCAGGCGTTAAGTCCTTCACTCCCGGCTACGTTAGCCTTCTAAATGGCGGAGATCAGCGCTTCTGGAAAAGCGATGCCGGAGACAAAGGAATTACGGCCCTTTTCGATCCAAACGGGACTATCTTTCAGATGGCCATCACCCACCTGGAGACTCATCCGGATACCGACAAGATCAAAACCAAGATTGCCTATGAGTTGCCCCTGCACGGGGACTGGTACATCTTCTGGGGCGGGAACAATGAAATGGAGAATGCACACTACTCCTTTGCCGCCCAGCGTTACGCCTATGACATTATCCGGGCAGTTGACCATTACTCCTTCCAAGGCGATCCGTTGAAGAATGAAAGCTACCACGCTTTTGGACAAAATGTACTGGCGCCAGCCGACGGAACTGTAGTCTCCGTAGTGAATGATATCGCCGACAATGTACCTGTCGGAGTAATGAACGAAAAGCATCCTGAAGGCAATGTGGTAGTCATTGATCACGGTGGCGAATACAGTTATTTGGCCCATCTCAAAAAGGGCTCAGCTACCGTAAAGCCCGGCGACAAGGTCAAAACAGGTGATGTCATCGGACTGCTCGGCAACTCAGGCAATTCCAGTGAACCTCATCTGCACTTCCAGGTATCGGACGGCGCAGATCTTTTCAAATCCCAAGCCATCAATATTCAATGGAAAAATAATCTAGATCCGATAAAAGGAATGACCGTCACCGTTAATCCATAGACATGGCGCCACACTTTAATCCCAAACTATTGCCCTGGAATGGCAGCTGGATGGTATGCATGCCCTGCTCAACAGCAAAAAGGCCGTAAACCCACTTCACTGGTGAGGTTTACGGCCTTATCTTTTTCAACGTTTATTTTCAAAGCAGCTACAGTACCCAATTCCCTTTACGGAATACAGGTTCAACTGTTCCATCCGCTAGTTCACCATCAATGTCCAGCTCTGCGGAGCCGATCATGAAGTCGACATGCGTCAAGCTGACGTTCGCGCCTCTAGCCAGCAGTTCTTCGTTGCTAAGCTTCGTGCCCCCTTCGATATTCACCGGATAGGCGCTTCCGAGCGCAAAATGACATGAGGCATTTTCATCAATCCCTGTATTATAGAAGATTCGGTTCAATCGAGAAATTGGAGAATCATGCTGCACCAGTGCCACTTCTCCAAGATAAGACGCACCTTCATCTGTCTCAAGCAATGACGTCAAATGCTCACGACCTGATTGAGCTTCATAGGCCACAACCTTACCATCCTTAAAAGTGAACGAAAGTCCTTCAACCAAACGCCCATTCAGATTCAAAGGAAGTGTACTAGCAACCGTACCATTTACTCCTGTACGATGCGGCATGGAATAAATCTCTTCGGTTGGCATATTCGCAACAAAATATACGCCATTATCGTTCTCACCGCCACCTCCACGCCACAGATGCCCTTCTGGAAGCTCTACACGCAGATCCGTTCCCGGAGCGCGGTAGTGCAGGCTTTTATAACGTTTAGCATTCATTCTGTCCTGACTTTCTTTCAACCCAGCAATATGCTCTCTCCATGCTGCTACAGGATCATCGCTGCCCACGCGAGTCATCTGGAATACGGCTTCCCACATTGCATTAATCCGCTCTTCTTCAGGGAGATCAGCAAATACTTTATTTGCCCAAGCACGGGTTGGAGCTTTAACAAGTGACCAGCTAATCTTACTGTTACGTGTATATTTAGAATAGTTCTTACGTGCAACAGCAGCTGCTTTAACAGCTCTGGATACCTTGGAAGAATCAATTCCGTTGAACAATTCCGGATCAGGCACTTTAATATGTAAAATGGCGCCGTTCTCTTCAGCAAACTTCTCCATCATATCGGCCTGCCACTGCGGATAATAATCGAAGGAATCCTCTGACGCTTTCTCGTAACGGATACGTGTTGTTGCCTCATCTTCCCAATCCACAATTACATATTTCGCTCCTGCTTCATAGGCCTTGCCTACAATCAGGCGGGTCAGCTCTACCGTTTCCATTGGAGCATGCACCATCAGCACCTGTCCGGGCTGTACATTTACCCCAACCTTTACTACTAGCTCTGCATATTTGTTTAGCATGTGCTCAAAGTTATCCATCGTATTTTCCTCCATCTCTCTAATCTTCTAACTCTAACTGTCAAATGCTATGCCGAATCTATCCGCTCTTAGGAAACTCATCCTCATATTTTAAAAAGCTAAAGCGAGCCCCTCCAAGTGACGAACGGGTATAGCTCAATTCCCCGTTTAATCTAGCCGCGATTCCCCGGCTTATCGCCAGCCCCAGTCCAGTCACACCATTGGAACCGGTATAAAAGCGTTGAAAAACAACTTCTTGCTCCTCGTCGTTCAAACCAGGGCCGTCATCTTCAACATGGATAGCCCAGGCGGTTCCAATTCCAGGACCTTCAATCCGCACTTTAACCCGACTCGACGTATGTCTGACGGCATTCTGCAGCAGGTTGAGCAGAATGCGGAATAGCTGCTCGCCGGGAATCATTACCTGTAGTCCAGCCCCTTCGAGTTCCAGCCTGACATTCCGCTCTGCAGCAGCAGGCAGGAGAAGCTGTACCGCTTCCTCCGCAATGCTTCTAAGGTCCAGTGCTTCGGCGGGCCAGTGCTCGTCGACTGCTTCCAGCCGCGAGAGCTGAAGCAGCTTATCGACCATATCCATGAGCCGTTGGGACTGCACGGTAATGATGTTCAGACCCTCTTCCTGGGAGACGACCTGATCTTGAATAGCATATACAAAGCCGTGAATGGACATCAGCGGTGTCTTCAGTTCATGGGACACATTCTGCAAAAATTCAATCTGGTTGCGTTGATGCAGCCGGATACGACCGGACATGGAATGAAAGGTTGTGATCAGTTCGCCAATCTCGGTCCGATCTCCTTCAGGGAAATCCTGGATCTGGGCGCGATTCGGCTCATAGCTTCTTACCGCCTCTTTCAAGCGGTTCAACGGACGAACGACCCGTGATACGGTCAGAAGTCCGATGACCAGTATACCAAAAAAGCTCGCGGCAATCGACAGCAGCGTGGTCCGCATCAGCGATCCATACAAAGCTCTTAGCGAAGAGAGCGGAGAATAAACAAAAATACGATAAGGCAGCCCTCTTACCGATTCCTCATTGTAAAGCACTTTTTTGCCGTGGAGTGTAGTGATTCCTTCGCTGGCCGCCACCGAATCATGTAGCGTATTCCCTTCCTGTCTGGTATCGCTGGCGTCGATAATCTTGTTATGACTGTCGAGCAGAAGATAGTCGGCATTCATCATCAGGCCCTTCACGACAAAGCGAAATTCAGTGCTGCTCAGGCCATCAATATCCCCTTCGTGCAGAATCCTGGCTGCCTTCAGTGCTTGAATATGCAATTGGGACTTCACCTGGTTCACTAGAATATCATCAATCAGGCGTACAAACAGTAACACGGTGATCCCGACTGTAACCAGCATGGCAATGAAGAGAGAGAGCAGCATTTTAGCCCGGATCGTCCTCATGCTACACCTTCCGTACAATGGCTTTGTAACCAAAGCCCCATACTGTATCGATCTGTAACATGGAATCCAGCTCACCCAGCTTTTTGCGGATTCGCTTCACTAGATCATCCACCACTCTTACATCGCCAAAAAAATCATATTTCCACACCTGTTGAATCAGATGCTCACGTTCAAAGGGACGTTCAATATGCATAGCCAGAAACATCAGCAGCTCGAACTCCCGCGATGTCAGGCTAAGTGAGATGTTACCCACAGTTATTTTGCGAAACTCCGGTTGAATCTCAACATTACCGAATTTGTAAATACTTTCACTATTCTCATGTACAGAAGCTTCCTCTGCAGCAGCAATGCCCCCTGACCCTCCTGACTTGGCCAGACGAAGCATCGCTTTGACACGACCTACCAATTCGCGGGGATTGAAGGGCTTGCTTAGAAAATCACTGCAACCTAGCTCCAGCCCCTGAATACGATCATTCTCTTCACCCCGCGCCGAGATCATAATAATCGGCATTTCGGTAAAGCTGCGTAGTTCCGTTAACAGACTTAGCCCGTTAATTCCAGGCATCATAATATCCAGAATGAGACAGTCCGGGGTGTTGGCACGGACATGCTCCACCAAATTGTGGCCGCTGGAAAAGGAGGTTACATCGTAGGTTTCCTTACGTAAATATTCGGAGAGCAATTGCAGAATGAAAAGATCGTCGTCCACGACTACTATTTTGCTCATAATACCTAGCCCCTTCACCGTTCGTTGTTCAAAAATCTGTTCTTTCAGGTTATCATAAATGGCAATAGACGGGTATCCCTTTTACGGTCCCGTCTATTGCCTAATATTGCACTATTATTTATTTTACAACTGTGACCTAGTTGCTAATCTTATTTCTTTTTAGGTTGAACAATTACCGGATTCGCAGCAGTTTCCTTTTTAGGTGTGCTTTTTACCGGAGCTTTCGCCACTGGTTTTTTCACTATTGGTTTTTTGGCCACTGTTTTTTTCACTACTGGTTTCTTAGCTACTGGTTTTTTAGCAACAGTTTTCTTCACAGGAGCTTTTTTGGTAGTTTTAGATTTTGCAGCAGCTGTTTTCACAGTCTTTGCTTTAGCCTTAGCTGGAGCTGCTTTAGTTGTCTTAGCTTTTGCAGGCGTTGCTTTTGCAGTTGTAGTTTTTGCTGGAGTCGCTTTAGTTGTTGTTGCTTTTGCAGGCGTTGCTTTAGTTGTTGTAGTTTTGGCTGGTGTAGCTTTGACAGGTGTTGTTGCTGGTGTAGATTTCTCAGGTGTAGTGGTTTTTGGTGCAGTAGCAGTCTTGGTAGTTTCTGGTTTGACAGCAGTCGTTTGGGGCGGAGTGACTTTAACACTTGAAACTGGCTTGGTAGAAGTTGTTGCAGGCGTTACAGTTTTTACAATTGGGGTAGCCGGTTTAACTGGTCCTGCTGCTGCAAACGCGCTAGTCGCTCCACCCAGTACACTCACTACTGCCATCACCGAGATTACTTTTTTTGTCCATTTGTTCATCTTGAACACCTCTTTCTTTAAAGTATCTTCATCTTAGCAGGCGGTTACGGCATTTCTGTGGGAAAAATATGAGAAAAGTATATGAAAAAAGGCCGCAGCAGTCTGCGACCTTTCGAAGCTATTTTTTATCCACTTGAAGCAAAGTTACTGTCTTTAACGTATAGGTATGATGGATACGCTCATCTGAGATCACGTTCAGCTTCACAAGACTTGCCACTTTGGCCGGGTCTGCTCTGGACAGCAAACGCCACACCTCGGGGTCAGACAGCGTCTCATAGAGTTTGGCATCATCATATTCCTTACGGTTCTGCACAACAAGCTTGACCTTATAACTCCCAAGCTCGGCATCACTGGAATCCTGGCTGCTACAATAGGCGATTATCTCTTCCCGAAGTCCGGCCAGTTCCTTCTCAATCTCTTTCTGCTTCTGCTTGAGTTTATAGTACTGCTGTACCTTCTTCTCCATTGCATCACGCTCCTCTATGACATATCTATGCCTGAAGAGCCAATTAAATAAGTATGCAAAATAATCAAACGGTAGGTGTATCATGTTTCAATCGTATCTCTTTCCTATTTCTTATGCTTTTATGACGTTTCCAATTGCAGCACTATTCTTTACGCTGCCGTTTATGATCGTCCAATATCGCAGACATGGCTATATCCATAAGGTTAGGGCATTAATGCTGTACCTGCTTCTGCTCTATTTGATGAATGCCTTCTATCTGGTCCTCCTCCCACTTCCGGCTTCCCGGCATAATCTGCCGCCGACCGGCAACTCGATCCAGAGTATTCCCTTCCAGTTTATTCAGGATATCATGCAAGCTTTCCGTGCGGGATCTGCGGATGCTCCGAAGTCCTACTGGTCCATACTGAGTGAACCAGCCATTCTTCAGGTTCTGTTCAATGTTCTTCTGACCGTACCCTTCGGCATGTTCTTGAATTATTATTTCCGTACCCGCTGGGTGGTATGTCTCATGTTGTCCTTTAGCCTGTCCCTCTTCTTCGAGGTCACACAAATTACAGGGATTTATGGGATCTACGACCACCCTTACCGTGTCTTTGATGTGGATGATCTCATGGCCAATACGCTGGGCGGGATCCTAGGCTTCCGGGCAGCCTCCTGGATAGCCGGTTTGCTTCCAAAGATTGAACAGCTGGATGCGCAGGCCAATCTTGTAGATAAACGGGTGACTTCCCTACGGCGCAGTATTGCGTTTATGATGGACATTTGCATAGTCTTTCTTTTCTATCTGGCACTTCGCTTCCTTTACGTACCAGGTGCCTATTGGATTGCAACAGGGCTCTACTATATCCTGCTGCCGTGGCTGACTAACGGGCGAACCGTTGGCAAATGGGTTGTACGAATTCATCTGCAAGGATTAAATGGAGCAAAAATCTCCCTCTGGGGGCTACTTAAGCGATACGGGGTACTTTATTGGGCATTCTTTGGTCTGCAAGTGCTGCTCCTTGAACCGAAGGTAGTAGATCTCTTATCTTCTGCATGGTATTTACGGTTACAAGGATTGTTCCTGCTGGTCGACCTTCTATTCTTTATTCATCTCATAATCAGGGTCTTCAAGAAAGACTCCATGCTGTTCTATGAGAACATCAGTGGAACCATACATGCCATTTCCTGGCCGGAGAAAATAGGGGCCCAAACAGAGGATATACCCCCAGTTTCTGTGAATTAGGGATTGTTCATAGCAATGGAAATTGATTACAATAGAAGAAGCAACGTAATCAGAGCAGAGGAGAGAATAGAATGACATCTAGCATAAATGTAAGCCTGCCAAGAAGTCTTCCTGAAGCACTTGGTATAGACTCTAGGGCGATTGAACGTTTTCTTGCCGCTATAAGCAGCAACGGAGTGGAACTACATAGCTTTATGTTGCTCCGGCACGGCCAGGTTGCCGCCGAGGGTTGGTGGAATCCCTACAGTGCAGATCTTCCACACGCCCTGTATTCGGTCAGTAAGAGCTTCACCTCAACGGCTGTAGGTTTTGCTGTAAAAGAGAAGCTTCTTACGATAGATGATCTCGTTATTTCATTCTTCCCGGAAGACTTGCCAGAGGAGGTCTCCCCTTATTTGGAACGACTGGCGATCAAGCACTTACTCATGATGGCCTCCGGACATACGCAAGACATTACGGAGACCATGAGCCAACAGCCTGATGGTAACTGGGCCAAAGCTTTTTTCGGGGTCCCTTTGGAGAAAGAACCTGGCACTCATTTTCTTTATAATAACGGAGCTACCTATATATTGTCCGCCATTATCCAGAAGGTGAGCGGTCAGAGTCTGCTGGACTATCTGAAGCCCAGACTGTTCGCTCCGCTCGGCATTGTTAACCCGGTTTGGGACACTTGTCCACGTGGAATCAGTGCAGGTGCATTTGGCCTTAGTCTGATAACAGAAGACATCGCTAAGCTGGGACTGCTATACCTGCAACAAGGAGTATGGAACGGAGAACGCCTTCTGGACAAAGAATGGATACAAGCTGCATCCACGAAGCAAATTGACAATGGTGATAACCCAGATAGCGACTGGAACCAAGGTTATGGCTATCAATTCTGGCAGTGTCGCCATCAAGCTTACCGTGGTGACGGCTTCTTCGGCCAGTTTTGTCTGGTTATGCCGGAGCAACAAGCCGTAATCGCCATTACAGGCGCTCAAGGCGATATGCAGATTGTTCTGAACACGATCTGGGATCATCTGCTCCCAGCGATGGAACCTGAGCCCTTAGCTTCAAATGAGGCCGAAGCAGAACGGGTTGCTGTTCAATTAAGGGAGCTGGCGATTCTTCCGCCCCATGGTCTCGATTGTTCGGAAAATGAGGAAGTGATGAACGGACAAATTTATAAACTGGAGGATCCACATGGCTGGCAATCATTTTCTGTAACCTTCACCGGGAATGAAGCCGTGATTACAATGATCCACAAGGAAAATTCATATATTACTAGAGCCGGCCGGAGTGCTTGGCTGGCGGGAAGAAGCAGTTTAATAGAGGAAAAAGATCTTAAAGTAGTCAGTTCCTTCACCTGGAAAGACGCAGATACGTTTGAATACACGATCCGGTTTATTGAAACAGCTGTCCTCATCACAGTGGAAGTAAAAGTGGATGGACAAACCATTGCGCTGAAGGAAAAAGTTAACGTGGTTCCTGATACAGATAACCGTGATGCCATAATCGGAAGAATATAGTTCACCAACCCCACTCTTCTAATTATACATAGGGCGCTCCGCACCATTGCACATGGCTGCCGGAACGCCCTTTTTGTTATAACTCCTCAACAACCAGTGTAATCGGACAATGATCACTGCCCAGCACATGACATTCAATGCCTGCGGATACCAGCTGTGGGGCCAATCTGGACGAAGCCAGGAAGTAGTCGATGCGCCAGCCGACATTCCGTTCTCTTACTTTTGGCATATAGGACCACCAGGTGTAAGCCCCCTCAAGCTCAGGATAAAAGGTTCTGAACGTGTCTATAAAACCGGCGTCTAGCAGTTCTGTCATCTTGCCTCGTTCCTCATCCGTGAACCCGGAATTACCCCGATTAGCCTTAGCATTTTTAAGATCGATATCCTCATGAGCGACATTGAGGTCTCCGCACACAATGACCGGCTTAATGGCATCCAGTCCCTGCAAATAGCTGCGGAAGCGATCCTCCCACTCTAACCGGTAATCCATCCGGGCAAGGTCTCGCTTGGCGTTAGGCGTATATACATTTACCAGATAAAAGCCCCCGTATTCCAGGGTAAGGATCCGCCCTTCTGCCTCTTCATCGCTCTCCAGTCCATATCGCACGCTAAGCGGCTCGACCTTGCTGAATACCGCCGTCCCCGAATAGCCCTTCTTCTGCGCATAATTCCAATATTGGTGATATTCCTCATGCTGTTCCAACGAGATTTGCCCCGCCTGCAGCTTGGTTTCCTGGATACAGAAGATATCGGCATCCATCTCTTTAAAGAAATCATTAAAACCTTTGGTCACACAGGCTCTCAGGCCATTCACATTCCATGATACTAGCTTCATAATTTTATTTTCTCCATCTCTGTTGTTTTGGGTTCAACCACTGATTCTAACTTATATAAGCCGAACTTAAGATCCGAACTTAAGACTCGGTCGTCACTACGGTGGAATGTTTGGACTTCCGGCCGCTGTTGTCTCCAGATTTCTTTCAATTTTTCCGTTGGTTGCGGTGAAATCTGGAGACAGTCTATGCTTCCGATGCGAGCTTTCCTGCGGAAAGCTTTCAGGCGGTCGCTTTCGCTCCTACAGTTCCAAACTTCCCCCTTCGTTCCTTCTCCCTTTTAGTTTCTTTTTTTGTTCGGTTTATATAGATTCATTATTTTCGTTTTACTCATAACCTACTGGAAAATCATGTTACAATATAAGGACGAGTCAACATAATCTATGGAATACGTGAGGGATCAGAACTTCTATGAACGCACCAAGACTTTTAAGAGGCTTTAATTTTTTGTATTTTGCATTACTGGCGATGTTTATTCCCTTTCTTCCCGTCTATTTGGGCGAACAGGGGCTGAACCCGGCCCAGATCGGATTTATAGTCGGAACCGGGGGCTTCGTCACGCTTATCGCTCAACCGTTGTGGGGGATGATCAGCGATAAAACAAAAACAATCCGCAAGGTGCTGCTGCTTCTGCTGCTGTTCTCAAGCATTATCGGATATCTGCTATACGATTCTACCAGCTACATCCTGCTTGTCTTGTTCGCTATGTTATTATACTTCTTCCTCATGCCGATTGACCCGCTGACTGAAAGCCTTAATTTCAGCATCGCTGAGGCTTCCGGGGTCAGTTACGGGTCCATCCGTACATATGGTGCGCTGGGATATGGAGTGACCGCTCTGGTTACCGGATATGTGATGTCTTATTGGGGGGCGCACAGCATCGCCTGGCTGTTTGCAGCCATTGGCGTAGCCAGCTTTGCTATAAGCTGGATTATGCCTGATGCGCCAGTCGCCAGCAAGCCTGTCACGCTGAGCAGTCTCAAGCAATTCCTAAGCAATAAAGAGACTTTGCTGTTCCTGGTGCTGGTCTTCATCTGCTCCGTTCCCGCTCGAATGAACGACATCTTCCTGGGCGTATACATCAAAGAACTGGGAGGTAGCCCGGAGTTGGTTGGACAGGCATGGTTCTTGGCGGCATCCAGTGAAATCGCGGTGTTCGCCCTCAGCTTCTGGTGGCTGCGCAAGGGGAAGGAACTGATTATTATCACCTTCTCGGCTGCTTTTTATTGTGTTCGCTTTCTTCTCTCAGCGTGGATTACCGATCCGCACTGGCTGGCCTACCTGCAAATTCTACAGCTCCTGACATTCCCGGTTTTCTATTCTGCCGCGATCCAATATCTATACCGAATTGTCCCCGTGGAATGGCGGGCTACAGGTCAGACCGTACTTGCCCTGCTGTTCTTCGGCGTATCGGGTATTCTCGCCTCTTATGCAGGCGGAGCCATGTACAATAGCTTTGGCGGTCAAACGCTATACTTGACGATTTCCATCATGTCCTTCCTGGGCATGACCGTTGGATTCCTGCTGTACCGGGTGTACGGTAAGCGGCCTCTCCGGGGAGAAGATGCTGCGTAGCTGAAGACGAGACACTTTCGCTTAGCCCTATTAAAATGTGCTGATCTCCTAAGTCATTTAAGAAGGCATTGATAGATTTCCAGCATATCATATTCTATCAAAGCGAAAAGGAGGTCATCGGAATAGCAATCTTATTACCGCAGCAATCTTTTTTTCTGCAACCTGTCTTCGGCAAATCCTATTACGAGAATCTGGCCGGAGCCGTATCCGGCACGATTGAAATCGCTACCTCCGATTTCTAACGCATTTACTGAGTATCCGCCCATACTCACCCATTTAATTCCCCTTCTTGGCATCACTGACCGCACTTTGGTTGGTGATGCTTTTAAGTATGAGGATCTGATCCTCTAACAATCCGGGCTATCCCCTCTAATTCAACTCGTGCTGCTCTAGTAATTGCTTCAGCTTCGCTTCTGTATTAGAATCTCCTGCTGGCGTATAGATACTGCAACGTAGATCCGTAGTGCCGTGCACTTGAAGCGAGGTGAGATGAAAAAGCATTTTCCCGGCCTTGGCATGCCTGAATTCAAGCACCACATCCGGCGCTGTGCTGACACGGCTCTGCTCCCAAAGCTCATTAAAATCAGGATGGGTTCCTCTCATCTCCGCAATAAAATCATCGTACCATTGGTCCTCAACGTACTGACCGTAATAGGCACGGAAAATGGACAAGTAACCGCTCACGAATTGCTCCCAATTCACAGCGAGACGCTGGAACTCCTTGCGTACAAACAACAGTCGGATCATGTTTCTTTCTTTAACAGGCAGCTTGGAAAAATTGAGAAATACATGCGCCGCTGCCTCATTCCAGCCGACAATCCCGCAACGCCGGTCCGAAATAATCGTCGGGCAATACTTCAGCTCCTGCAGAATCTTCTGTAGGGACGGGCTGATGGCCGAAGGCTCCTCTTGCGGAAGCACCGGGTTTCCGGCGCCCGTCTCCAAAGCCAGCGCGAACAGATACTTTCGTTCATCCTTGGTCATCTGTAGTGCTGCCGCTATACAGTCCAGGACGGACGAAGAGACCTTGATATCCCTCCCTTGCTCCAGCCAGGTATACCAGGTACTGCTGACGCCTGCCAGTTGCGCGACCTCTTCTCTCCGCAGGCCCGGCGTACGCCGCCTTGATCCCTCTGGTAATCCCACGGAAGACGGCGAAATGGCCGCCCGGCGTGCCTTTAGAAAATCGGACAGCGCCTGAAGTCTCGTCTGATTGGACATACTGTTACTCCCCTCCTTAACGCTGAATTTATTATATCACTGATTATACTAGGATAAACTACAACTTGTAATAGGATATTGAAAATGAAAAAATAAACCTACACTTATTTGGGAGGTTGCATTATGGAACGCGTAGTTATAACAGGCATGGGATTAATCTCGCCCCTGGGAAATTCGGTGGAGGAATTCTGGAATGGATTGGTTCAGGGGCAATCTGGCATCACGCAGATTACTTCTTTTGATACATCAGCATTTAAGAGCAAAATCGCGGGGGTGGTACATGACTTCGATGCAGAAGCCAGATTCGGCCGCAAGGAAGCCCGGCGAATGGATCGATTCACTCAATTTGCGCTGGCCGCCGCAGAGGATGCCTGGAAGCATTCCGGTCTTAATCTTGAAGAGATTGACCGCGAACGGCTCGGCGTGTATGTCGGTTCTGGGGTCGGAGGCATCCAGACCCTGATGGAGCAGGAAGCTGTGCTGAAAACACGCGGCCCGCAAAAGGTCAGCCCAACACTGATTCCGATGCTGATCTCTAATATGGCGGCAGCAACGATCAGCATCAAGCTAGGGGCACTGGGACCTACATTATCCCCGGTCACAGCATGCTCTATCGGCAATACCGCGATCGGAGAGGCGTTCCGCCTGATCCGTTACGGCGGCGCCGATGTCGTAATTTCTGGAGGCTCCGAGGCTGCTATTACAGAAATCGCGCTTGCCAGCTTCGGTAACGCCACTTCGCTATCCACGCGTAATGACGAACCGGCCAAGGCCAGTCGCCCCTTTGATGGCAGCCGGGATGGCTTTGTCATCGGTGAAGGCGGAGCGATAGTCATTCTGGAATCTCTCTCGCACGCCCTGCGCAGAAACGCCGTCATCTACGGCGAGGTCATTGGCTACGGTGCTAGCTCGGATGCCTATCATATGGTCGCGACCCATCCAGAAGGCATCGGCGCCTACCAAGCCATGAAGCTGGCCCTTACCGAAGCAGGGGTACAGCCGGAGGAGGTGGACGTGATTAGCGCACATGCCACCAGCACCCTTGTCGGCGACCGCTCCGAGACCATGGCGATCAAGAAGCTGTTCGGCGAGGCCGCTTACCGTATCCCGATCACGGCAAACAAATCCATGACTGGACATGCTCTGGGGGCCGCGGGTGGCCTGGAAGCGATCGCTCTGATCAAGAGCCTTCAGGATGGAATCATCCCTCCCACCATTAATCAGGAAACACCTGATGAAGTGTGCGATTTAGATTGTGTACCAAATACAGCCCGCAAGGCGGATCTTAACATCGGAATCTCGAACTCCTTCGGATTTGGCGGTCACAACGCCGTCATTGTGGTTCGTAAGTACGAAGAGTAACTGGTCAGATGAACCTTTGATCGTAGAGACGAGCGAGCCTTAAATGGGAGAATCTTAAATTCGTCTTATATAAAAAACCCCCAGATTCGCGTACTCGCGATAACTGGGGGTTTTGCTGTTGTTGTCCTATTCGTATACTGTTGTAAAGGCTTGCTCCACTTGAGGCAAGATTTGATCCCACTCCGCATCCGGGAGTTTACTCACCGTTACGAAATCACGGATACCAAAGATGTTATCGATACCTTCAATGGCCAGCAGCGCTTGCGCCAAAGGATGCTCTGTCGCATCTCCGCTTTTTAGGGATGTGCTTGAGGGTCCCTCAAAGATAGTTTGGTTGGTGTTGATTTTGACCGCATTGGGATTAGGTGTGTTCTGAACATTGATTTGAATAGACATGGTACCACTCTCCTTCACAAGCCATTGTAGCACGGCTGTCCTGAATTGCCCAATTTGTACGTTTTTCTAAAGTGTCTAAGTGTTGCGTATATGGAGATTATGCATATCTATCTCCTTGCCGGCATAAAACGGATTGTTGCATGCGAGAAGAACTTCTACTTTATAGTCACCTGCATTTACAAAACAAATCCGCTGCGCACCCAAATGAATGGTTATGCTACCATCCTTCTGCTCGTAATCATCGAATAATGCGCATATGATCCGAATGTCATCTTCAGTTAGTTCACCGTGAATGATTACCTCTGCAATCCCCTCAACCCCTTGATCCCGACTGTTCGGCACCATATATTGCTCCATAAACTTTCGAGCTTTCTCATCATTCATCTGCTGGAGAAAGAATTGAAAAGGCACGCCGGTGAATTCAGGCAGGTATGCGTTACGCCAAGGCATCGTCTTGGTTAAAAGATTGAAGAACCAGCGGAACCTAAGCGGCTCTGGCGGGGTTGCATCAACGCTCTGGCTGCGGAGTTTATGATAGATGTCTTCAATGTTCTCGACTTCCAAGGCGAAACCAATCAGCCCTCTATGCCCGGCAAGATATTTTGTAGTCCATTCCTGAACCCATCCCCCACCGTCCTTAGCTTTAATTCTGACGAACTCGAAGTATTCCTGCCCAATCCAGAGATTGGATACTTTGAACCCTTTTGTCCCCTTGCCCCATTTGGGCATGTAAGGCAATCCTATAGACTCGATATCGGCTATTCTCTCTTTATCTTCTTGTATGTAAGCGTCTACATTCACGACCAAGTGATCAATCTTCAAAGAATCACCTCACCTAGAATAAATTCTATTGGAAAAATTTTATAAATAAAGTGTACCACAGGCTGCCACTATAGAGAACTACAGGACTAAAGCTAACTGCATCCTTAACCACACAGAATTTCATTCTAAAAACATAAAATTTTGATGGGCCTACCTCAAAATCAGTGCTTGCTCCGTCAAGTAGCGGACTCATGAAACCTTTGTTGGTAGAAAATAACGTCATCTGACTCCGCTCCTTATCACAGGACAACTTCATATTTGAAATAACGGATATACAGTCCGTTAGCTCCTATTATTGAATTTCAACCTGCTAAAAGTATTGTTTTCATGAAGCAGGTTTGACAATATCCTTTTGGCAAGCACTGATTTTGATGTTGAGATAATTTTCTATAAAACACAAAAAAACCGGGCCGCTGCTGCGACCCGATTACTATATAAGCCCCTTGCAGGACTTAAGCATTGCTATTAAAGTTAACTTGTACATCTATTGTTACAGGACTACGCCTTCGACCAAGACAGGCTGCTCATACGTGTTCTTTAGAACGCGTTGTCTCTTCTTTACCACTTCAGGCGGTTCTACAGCAGGCGCCATCGGGTGCAGCAGCCAGGACTTCACGAAATGCGTATCTGATACTTTGTAAAGTGGTGGCTCTTTCTCCATGTCAATCTGCATAGCATACGTACTACGCAGGGCAAATGCATCGCCCTTAGGCGGTTTGATCAAATCGGGAGGCGTTCCTGGAATTGCGGTAAGCAGGGAGCCTTTGCTCTCCAGACTTGGCATGGAAGCCAACAGACCCCAAGTGTACGGATGTCTCGGATCATAGAAAATCTCTTCCGCAGTACCGGTCTCAACAATCTGTCCAGCATACATTACGGCAACCCGGTCAGCCATTCTGGCAACAACCCCGAGATCATGGGTGATAAAGATAATCGAAGTACCGATCTTCTTCTGCAAATCCTTCATCAAATCCAGAATTTGCGCCTGGATCGTTACGTCGAGTGCAGTCGTTGGCTCGTCCGCAATCAGCAATTTCGGGTTAGCTGCCAGTGCCATCGCAATAACGACACGTTGACGCATCCCGCCACTGAATTCATGTGGATACTGCTGGAACCGTTTCTCAGGAGAAGGAATTCCCACAAGTGAGAGCAGTTCAATACCACGTTTGACGGCGGCTTCCTTGGTGATCTCCTCGTGCTTGAACAGCACTTCTGTAATCTGCTTACCGACCTTCATCATCGGGTTCAGCGAGGTCATCGGGTCCTGGAAGATCATACCGATCTCCTTACCACGAATCTTCTGCATTTGCTTCTGAGTCTTGCCGATTAAATCCTGTCCTTCAAACAGAATTTGTCCGCGCTTATAAGTACCTTGTGGTTCAGGTACGAGCTTCATTACCGCTTGTGAAGTTACACTCTTACCGGAACCGGATTCACCAACAATCGCAAGTGTCTCACCTTTATCTACATGGAAGCTAACACCCCGGATGGCTTGTACTTCTCCACCACGTGTGTTGAATGAAATCGCTAAGTCTTTAACCTCTAATAGGCGCTCCATCTTATCACGTCACCCTCTCAATTTCCCGAAAATTATAATAAAAAATCTCATTCCACGATGAGCAATAAGTATAATTTTATCTAGTTTTATAGCTCTACGTCAAGCGTTTTCTGAAATTAACAGGTGTTCAATTTTTATTTCAGCTTCTCCTTTGGAGAAGTCCTTGTTAAGATAAGAACGAGCTATGTCAATAGCTATTCCCCAATTCTATCATTGAAATGAGGTAACGTCATAATGATGATCAAACCGAGAACGCGCGGCTTTATTTGTACAACGGCCCATCCCGAAGGCTGCGCCGCCCAGGTGGCGGAGCAAGTGGAATATATCACCTCACAGCCGCCGATCAGCGGCCCGAAAAAAGTCCTTGTGATTGGAGCCTCAGCCGGATACGGGCTTGCTTCACGCATTGCTGCAGCTTTCGGGTCACAAGCAGCTACAATCGGCGTCTACCGCCCCAGCACGGCCAGTGATAGCCGCACAGCATCCACCGGCTGGTATAACTCCGCAGCTTTTGAGAAACTTGCCACAGAAGCGGGCCTGCAATCCTATAGTATTACCGGGGATGCCTTTACCGATGAGACAAAGGCTCGTACGATCGAGCTGATCCGCAGCGAACTGGGTGAGGTTGATCTTGTCGTATATAGTGTAGCCACGGCACGCCGAACTGATCCGGCAACTGGTATCAGCTATACTTCCGTTATCAAACCTATTGGCAATGTATATACCAACAAAACAGTCAATTTTCACACCGGAGAAGTCAACTATGTTACCTTAGACCCCGCTACTGAGGAAGAAATTGACGCTACTGTAAAAGTGATGGGCGGCGAGGATTGGAAGCTGTGGATCGATGCCCTTGACGAAGCTGGCGTGCTGGCAGACCATACCGTTACGGTTGCTTTTTCTTCCATTGGATCAGAGCTGACCCCGGAAATTTACCGCGCCGGCTCTATCGGAAAAGCCAAGGATCACCTGGAAGCGACAGCCAAAGAACTGAATGCCCGTCTATCTACGCGCGGTGGAAGAGCTTATGTAGCCATTACTAAAGCATTGGTCACTCAGTCCAGCTCCGCAATTCCAATCGTCCCGCTGTACATTTCCTTACTTTATAAGGTTATGAAAGAACAAGGCCTACACGAAGGCTGCATTCAGCAGGCGTATCGACTGCTCTCAGAACGTCTGTATGCTCCGGAAGGTACACCAGTGGATACAGAAGGCCGTATCCGCTTGGACGACCTGGAGATGCTTCCTGCGGTCCAGGAGACCATAGCCAAGCTCTGGGACGAGATCACTACAGAGAATATCTACGAACTGTCAGATCTTCAAGGGTACCGGCGTGAATTCTTCCAGTTGTTCGGTTTCGAGACAGAGGGCATAGATTATGAAGCTGAATCTAATCCTATTGTCAGTGTTCCCAATGTCCGCTAATCTTTGCACAAGTTCCCTTTAAAACACATCAAACAGGCCGGAATCCTCACCTCTGAGGGTTCCGGCTTATCTGGGGTCACCATATACTACTATGCGCCCTAGACCACTGAATCCGCCTAATCTTCACCGCAAAACCTTCCCCAACCCTGAATGAAATTATCATGTGTCCATTTCACATGGCCTTGATCCTCATATTTCCGTGAATAGCATTCGATGACCATAATGAGATCAAAGTAGAGATCATAGAGCTTTTTGCGTGCCCGTTGGTTTAGACTATCCGTTGTCATCCCATATCCTTGATAAAAGGCTGGAGAATTCTCGTGATGTCTGAAGTAGTACTCCATCAGTTCATCCCCCCACAATGCCCGCTCCCAGTCAATGATCGCTGTAATCATCCCGTCTTTTACGAAGACATTGCCGTTCCACAGATCCCAGTGCACGAGCCTGGGCTGAGTTACTTCATCAAGAGCCGGAAGCTGTGTATCTATTCTCTCCCAAATCTCTGCGTAAGCAACCGGCAGCCCCACCCCTATTCGCTCGCCATCTTGCAGCAGATTCTCCATCATCACTCCAAAAGTTGCACGCCATGAGGATGTCAGACTGCTCTTCTCCTGATGAAAATAGCCAAAGTGTTCTCCCTTGACCTCGTTAATGAGTCTGTTATATCGCCCAATCTGTGTTTCTATCGCCTCCCTCTCCTGCGGAGAGAGACCTTCCTTGATCTCATTGTAAGGATGACCTTCAACCTTCTCCATAAAAAAATAAGGATAAGGGATAAGATTCAGACTCAGATCATAGCTGAACACCTCAGGCACTGGCACAAGTCCAGTGGCACGGATCAGCCTGAGGGCTTCAACTTCGGTGCGCATAATATCTTTTTCACAACTTAAAGTCTCTACTTCTGCCGCAGGCGCAACCTTCAGAATAACGGTTCTGCCGTCGTTTAATTCCAGATCATATCCTGTATTGAACATACCTGCGGTCAGCTCTGTACACCGGGTGATTACTATCGTCGTACCAAATGCTGACTTGACGAGCAGATCCAGCTGCACATCACTTAATTTAGGCTTGATTACACTCTCCATGAAATAACCACCCTTATTATCGATCACACTGCAGACATCTACGGAAAAATGCTTTCGGCTACAGCAGAAAGCCGCCAGCAGCTGGCGGCTTCTTGAAGGAAACTTGCTATCTTTTATATACTACAGCTTTCTATATACTACAGTTATTGGTGATTATACCCACCACATATCAGCCAATGGTTCCTCAATCAGAACTTGACGAAGGTTGTCAACGGCTTTAGAGAAGCCTTCTTCTACTGACATCAGACCGTCTTCGTGTTCAATACTCACGACATAATCGTAACCTACAAGACGCAGCGCGCTGATGATATCCGCCCAAGTCTTCACATCATGACCGAATCCAACGGAACGGAATTGCCAAGCGCGGTCAAGCATATTGGTGTATGGCTGCATGTCGGTTAGTCCGTGCATATTCACGTTCACCGGATCAATGACAGTATCCTTAGCGTGGAAATGATGAATCGCCCCTTGACGTCCAAGAATGTGAATCGCTTGTACAGGGTCGATGCCCTGCCACCACATATGGCTTGGGTCCAGATTGGCTCCGATGACTTCGCCTGCCGCTTCTCTAAGACGAAGCAGTGTAGCCGGAGTATGTACGGAGAATCCGCCGTGCAGCTCCAGACCGATCTTCACATCATGCTGAGCAGCAAAAGCGCCCGTTTCTTTCCAGTAAGGGATTACTTTGTTCTCCCACTGCCAAGTCAGAATCTCCTGATAGTCGTTCGGCCATGGTGCTACCGGCCAGTTCGGATATTTTGCATCCTCATGGTCGCCAGGACAGCCGGAGAAGGTGTTAACCACTGGAACGCCCAGCTTTTGAGCCAGCTTCACAGAGTTCACGAAATCCTCGTGATCCTTACGAGCCAGTTCTTTTTGCGGGTGCAGCGGGTTGCCGTGACAGCTCAGAGCGCTGAACGTCAGTCCGCGTGACTCTACCGCGTGCTTAAATTCTTTTAAAGCTGTCTCGTTCTCAAGCAGCAGTGCCGGATCGCAGTGGCTTTTACCCGGGTTACCCCCGGTACCAATTTCCACAGCCTTTAATCCTTTGGATGCTACGTAATCCAATGCGTCTTCCAGCTTACGGCCGCCGAAAAGAACCATAAATACGCCAAGTTTCATGATATGCCACCTCTCTATTTGGGAGAAATTTTAGTTTAGTACCAAAGATTCATACGTATCAAAATCCGTCACCGCTTGCTTGCTCCGGCTGGATTCAAAAATCGCTTCAATCAGCTTCAACACACGCAGTGCTTCCGTATTCGTGACGATTGGCTCTGCAGTTCCTTCAATAACATCTGCAAAGTTATCGTAGAAGCCAGATGACATCTTGTATGGTGCCGGCAATGCTTCGGTTATGGTCGCACCCTCGGAAGGAGGTGCCATCGTCTTGGTCAGACCTACGCCTGCCTTAATAGGCTTAGGTTCAACTTTAACCGAATCATGGTTTCTGGTCACGACTTTTCCAGCCAATGACCAATCCTCGATGATGGCGGTTCCTTCAATTCCTTTAACATACCATCTTGGCAGCTGGATGAAGTTCGTCGTCCCCACTTCTACCGTTGCAGTTACGCCGTTCTCGAAATGCAGGTACGCTTCAAAGCCATCATCCACCTCGTCGCCGAGGATAAAGCTCAAGCGGCTGGATACACTACTGATTTTACTATCGATAAGATAGAGCAGCTGGTCCAGCAAATGCACACCCCAGTCCAGCAGCATTCCACCGCCGTGAGCTTCCAGATGACGCCAGTCGCCCGGAATACCGTTGGCTCCATGAACACGGGATTCGATCTGGAACAGCTCCCCAATTGTGCCCTTGGCATGCATTTCCTTAATAACCAGGAAGTCTTCATCCCAGCGTCTGTTCTGATTCACCATCAGTGTACGTCCGGTTTCCTTGGAAACCGCGATCATTTCCTCAAATTCCTGACTGTTCATCGCCACCGGCTTCTCACAGATGACATGCTTGCCTGCCCGCAATGCAGAGATAGCAATGTCTTTGTGTACGTCGTTAGGTGTAGCAATCAAGATCACCTCAACCGACGGATCGGCCAGTACTTGATCAAAGCTCGAATAAGAGGTATAGCCTGCTTCAACGGAGGCTTTGCGGCGATCTTCCAGCAGATCGAAAGTTCCCGTAACTTCCAGACGGCTATTGTCCTTGATCAATTTACTATGATAACTGCCCATGCCCCCGAAGCCAACAATAACCAGAGAATGTTTGTTTGCGCTCATCGTTTCCACCTGCTTTTATTTGAAGTAGTGTTACTTTTAATATTTATTAGTTATCGGATGTTCCGTCAAAATATACCGCACGGCCAGTACGGGCCGATTCATAAACAGCCTCCAGGATTTGCGTAACTACAAATGCCTGCTCTGGTTTCACCACTGGCTCTTTATCTTCTCTAATCGCTTCCAGCCACAGACGCGCTTCACGATCGGATGCATCCTCTTGGCCACCACTGTAAAAGGCAACGCCGCCAGAGGACAAGTCTACCTTGGTCTCGTACAGACGTCCGCCACGGTCACCATTGATACGCAATCCATTCGTCATATCCGCACCAGCTTCTGTACCGGCCAGCAAAGTCTTAGCCTCTCCGTACTCGGCAACATTCAGTGCCCAGCTGGACTCCAGCACAATGGTTGCACCATTCTCCATCGTAATGAAACCAAAGGCAGAGTCTTCAACCTTGAATTCTTCAGGGTCCCACTCGCCAAAAGCGTTCCCGGCATTCTTACGGTCACCCAGCTTATGGAAGGTAGAGCCAACTACGCTGCGTGGTTTGTAGTTATCCATCATCCATAGCGTAAGGTCAAGGGCATGGGTACCGATGTCAATAAGAGGTCCGCCACCTTGTTTCTCTTCATCAAGGAATACGCCCCATGTTGGAACCGCACGACGACGCAGCGCGATCGCTTTGGCGAAATAAATATCGCCCAGTTCACCGTTCTCACACATCGCCTTCAGATATTCGCTATCAGAGCGGTAACGATTCTGGTAAGCGATAGACAGCTTCTTGCCTGTACGTTTGGCTGCATCCAGCATTTCCTGCGCTTGGGCAGTAGTCTTGGCCATAGGCTTTTCACACATAACATGGTTGCCAGCTTCCAGGGCAGCTACCGTAATTTCGGAGTGGCTATCATTTGGTGTACAAACATGAACAACATCGAACCCGCCGTCCTTCAGCATTTCACGGAAATCTGTATAAACAGCAGCACCTTCAGCACCGTACTTGGTAGCAGCTTCCTGAGCACGTTCTTCAATAATATCGCAAAAAGCTACCATTTCAGCGTCAGCCTGACGCGACAAGCTTGGCATATGTTTACCGTTCGAGATGCCTCCGCACCCGATAATTGCAATTTTCAACTTGTTAGACATTTATATTTCCCCCTTGATTTGCGTATGCTTTTACCCAGTTCAAACTGTCAGTTACACTTTCAAACGCTGGACGGCTGCAGTAATCCTGTTCTACAACGGCCCATTCCACACCCGCTTGCTCTGCTGCTTTCAAGATCGCAGTCAGGTTCACTTCGCCTTCGCCCAGTACAACCGTTTCCGGTGAACCGTCTTCACGTTTCTTCACATCCTTGAGATGGATGATCGGCAGACGACCTGCATATTTGTTAATGTACTCTACCGGATCGTAGCCGGCAAAATGCACCCAACAAGTATCGAGTTCAGCCTGAAGCAGATCAGCCGGAACTTCATCAAATAGATAATCCCAAGCCGTACGGCCTCCCACTTGCTCGGTAAATTCAAAATCATGGTTATGATAAGAAAGAACAGCGCCGTGTTCTTTACATTGCTCACCGATCACCCGCAGGTTAGCCGCAACATCTTCCCACTTCCGGTCTTCTTCATTAAGGTACGGAACAATGAGGTTCGGATTACCGATATGCAGATTGAAAGCTACTTCCTCTTTAGCATCCTTAATCATGGCATCGTATGGGCGATGTGCCCCTAATGCAACCAGTCCGGTCTCATCCAGCAGTTGCTTCACTTGTTCAGCCGTACGTCCAAAGTAATTGTAAAACTCCACGCCACGGTAGCCCAGGGCTGCCACTTTACGAACGGTACCTTCGAAATCCTGCTCCAGTTCTTCTCTCAGCGTGTACAGCTGAAGACCAATCTTCAACATAGTCTAATCACTCCAATTGGGTTAGGGTTAACTTCTGCTGCAATCTTCATTCAGGATACCAAATTATGGAGAGCATCCGAATTAACGACATGAACAATAGGGTCATGTATAAAATGAGGACATTATTTCCATATTTTTGAACTAAAAATACGAAATGCCCTTTTTCAGGCTACAGCGCCCTAATTCAGCCTTCTGTGTTCAATTTCTTTCTCTTGAACCTAGCTACATGGTAATATGAGAGCGTTTATAATAAAATGAATAATATGATTTGAACATGAACAATTTGGTTATCATTTAAAAAACATTGGAGGACTAATGATACAAGCAGCTGACTGTCATGTACTATCCGCGGGATTTTCTTTTCACCGTAAACCGTTTCGTATGTCGTTAAGCCAGGGGATTCAGTATTACCTTATTCGTCTTCAGAGCGAAGGCCGGTGCCGTGCTTTGATCGATGGAGTAATCTCTCCGGTGGAGCCGGGCGATATTATGCTGTTCACGCCTACCGCTCCCTACAATCTCATCATCGACGAAGAGGAATTTTCTCCGGGCAAACCGCGTATCGAAAGTGGAGATTATCACATTTATTGCGGAGGGAGTTGGATTGAGGAATGGTGGTACAGCAGAAAACGTCCGGATAAGGTCAGTGTGCCGCTGAGCGACAACTTCCTGGGGTTATTCCGCCAGCTCGTGCTGGAGCAACGCCGCCAATCGGATTTTTCACCGGAAATTTCATCTTGCTATCTGCAAATCGTATGTATGGAAATTGATAGGCTGACAACCGAGCAGCCGGCCGTTAGCCCCAAGGGGTTTCTGGCGTACCGTATGAAGCAATATGTAGAAGAGCATGCCGCCTTGCCGTTCAAACTAGAAGATGTAGCCAGTCATGTCGATATCTCCGTCTCCAGGGCCGTCCACCTGTTCAAGGAAGCCTTCGGGACGAGTATTGTCAAATACCTGAACGACGTCAGACTGGAAATGGCGCGGGAGCGCATTACGTTCAGTCCAATGCCACTGGAGCATGTGGCGGAGACCTGTGGTTTTGCCAACTATACTTATTTTCACCGGATTTTCCGGAGCCGATTCGGCATGTCACCGAAAGAGTACCGGGCTCACAGCAGATCTCAGATTTAGATGCGGTGACGGCGTCTTGGCAGGTTCGTATGCGGATTTTACCCAACTATAAAGATCATGCTTTTCGTGATGTTTTTTAATGTTTTATAACGCCAAAAAAGTTGCTCTTGGATATTAAAACACCAAATGATCTTATGCATGTTACATGGTGTTGGCGAATGAACACGGCCTCGGTTGCCGACGCCGTTCTTGTTACCTTTGGGTGCACCACGATTAGTAACGTTACCTTTCGAATCATTGGTAACGTTACTCTTCAATGCGGCTGCCCATTTATCTTGGGACTTCCACTTACGGACCTGTGTTACTCCAACCCCAAATACAACCTTTACACTTCTGTGACTGCTGAGGCGGATATTTAAGTGGAGTTCGGACTCTGTTCTTCTTGTTCACTACAAACATCCTCCTCTCTCGAAAACATCCGTATCCATTGGCTTACTTCACGCTTAGACAATCAGTGTCCGGGCTGTAGTCTTAAGCGCCTTACAGAAATCGCCGATATTCTAGCACTTACTGTCATCCAGCAGATAAGTGAGCAGGGCTGTTCCTTCTTGAGGAGTCTATAGGTTTTGCCAAAGATGTTGGTACCTCTTCACAGGTTATTTCGAGATCTTTAAGCTCTGCTGCTATCTCCATGTGGATAACCCTTTCTGCATAATAAAAAAGCCGCCCAATAATGAGCGACCTTGGAGTATGTATATAGTTACCTTATGGGGAGCCGGACCAGATCGGTGGCGTCCGCTACGCATCCGCAGCCAATACGCTGCCCACAAAATTTCTAATATCCTCTTTCATTCACTTATTCAGAAAAATTTTATGAATAAAGAGCATTATTTAGTATTGAAATGTACACTACCAGATTCAATATTACTATTGTAAGAGACCATTTAAAACGATTACTACTCTTCTCTAACATAGTTGAGAGTACTACTGTTAATAACAGCAAAATTAACGGATAAATAATTAGGGACGTCAATTTCTCACTATCAGAGAGATCACCAGGATATGAGGAAGATGCATCCGCTCTACTCATTTGAACCCACAACGAAGTTAAATATGTGTATAAACCAAGCAAGCAGCCATCAGAAACAATAAAGATTATCTTCTTCATCAATTTATTGCCAATTACTCCATGCACGCTCCCTGTCACCACTTCCTACACCTGTATCGTACCATTCAATATCAACCCAATAAGCGTCATTAAATGCCGTCATATAATCATCTTTAGCATAAGAGCGTAAAGAATATCTCCGTCCTGCTGAATTATTGTTTATATCCATAATTGACGAATTATCAAAAGTGGAGTTAAACGTACTGTACGATGCTCTAGTAGAATAAATTATATCATTTATCAATCCAGCACCATACATTGATTGTTCAGTCAATGATAAACCGGGCATCGCGGCATAAGCTCTTTTTGCTGCTACAAGTGCCGCTTCATGAGTATCTGCTATACTTCTCGCGGAAGCAACCCAATTCTTTGTCCCATCAAAAAATTCCACGAAAAATGTCTCAATGCATCCGCTGGGTTATCCCAAACTGTACCACCCCATCCATTAGCTAAAGCGTATGCTTCTCCAGCCTTACGAGCTGGTGTTGCTGCATTTGCCCCCTCTAAAACATGTAAAGTAGAGAGACCTGAAAGATTTACGTTGTATACAAGTTCAATCCCTTTCGACAAATTGCTTTCATCATACCCCTTGGCTTGAATTAGAGTCCCATTATCACTAATTGAATCCATAATACCAAGCAACTTATTAAGATGTACCGACATCTGATCAATTTCCTCTGGCTTTAATTCAGAGTAATTCTTCAGTACTATATCACTATATAAAGCTTTATACTCTTCCATAGCTTTCAATGCATTTGAGTTTATAGCTTCACTTCTAAAGTCAAAATTAGAGTTCATAGCATGATTAGGAGAACTTTCTTGATAAACAGTATCAGTCACGTTATTAATATTTTCTTCTTTAGCTGATGCAATAATAGGAACACTGATAACATTAGCCACAATAAGAGTCACAGCAACAAGTTTTTTCAGATCTACAGCCCCTCTTCTTTTAATGTTTTTAAAATAACACATAATTACTTTTTTTAAGAATAGTTACTTATATCTACATTAATTTCACTATTGCGTAAATAGATGTAGCCATAATTGAACTTTAATAATTTATTAAATCTAAGTTGTTGGCTTTTTCCAGCTTATAATTCCGTCATATTGTGTAAGAAAACTCCTGATAACTGAATACAAAAAAAAGCTAGAGTAGGTCCGCCCCGGTTAATGCTGCATTACTGCAGCCGTGCGTGTCACTCTCGCCTGTTTTCCATATTACCAATATAGCGAGAAAAAATCCTCAAGCGGTCTTCATAATTCCCTGTTTTATATTCATCACGTCGGCTGTGACCCTGAATAAAACGAGCATTTATAACCTTCTTGACCTCTTTGTCCCGTATAAGGTTATACGCCCGGAAGATCAATACGGGGAATGCGGGGAATGGCGATGGCATACGAATAAATAATGTTTCCCTGATAAGCGCCACCTCCAAGGTGCTGGGAGATTTTTTCGTTCCGAAACCATCCCAAAAGAATTAGCGGCTGTGTTAGTTCAGACTATGAAAGCAATTTCAACCAGAGCATCAAAACACACTTTGGAAAGATACTAAATGACCTATAATTGCAAGGAATGTGATTTTTCCGTGATCTTTTTATGTGATCAAACACTTAAAACCCTTGTAGAACACTGGTTCTATAAGGGTTCTTAAATTTCATGCATATATACCCAACAAAAAAGGAGCGCCATCATGGAAGATCCGCTCCTTGTGTTTTATTTTGTTCAATTGCTGACGTTTGGTCGGGGTCACCCGTTCGTGCTGTGAAATGGCGCTGTAATCTTCATTGGTTCTGCGTTGGTTGACATTGGTCCAGATTCCCGAGCGCTCTGCTTTCAATAATGCTTTTTTTGTTTTTGTGCGTGCCATGCGGCGCCACTCTCCTGTTCAATATAATCATGTGATTTCCTGTACTCCTTAAGTTTAACACACTGTTAGGGAATACACAGCAGGCTAGCCGATTACAAATATGGTAATAAATAGTTTAAAAAGTTGTATACTTAACCCCACCGGACTCAAGCTTCCGGATGGACAGCAGATTGCACAGCAGAACCACCGGATCATCAACAAATTTCTGTACGGTGTAGGTGATGACCACAGCATCTCCGGACTCAAGCGAGCTAATCTTCGCCTCCAGACCTTGCTTGAACTGCAAAGCTATCGGCTCGCCGTATACCGAAACTTCAACCGTATGACCGTCTGCCTGCCCTTCATAGATGGCATGTACAGTCTTTTTAATCAAAGGCGTCCGCTCACGCGCAGCGCTCTTCTCCTGGCTGTTTACTAATGCGCTACCCTGAACCGGATGAGCATAGACGGATTGACCTAACAAGGTCACAAGCAGGGTAAACAGTATCAACGGGATTGCCACAATATGTTTTGAACTGCGCTTGCTTCCGGCAAACTTCTTAATATTCTTTGGATTCATAGCTGCACCTCTTCTGTATGGCGTATTGTAAGCTTGGATGAACAGGAATTTCAGTGCACTGTATCTTTCATATAACCGTAATAGCTATTTTTCAAACGAAGGGACAGCTTTCTCGTGACTGCGGCTTAGTATATTATAGTATTTAGAATTGGATTTTATACCAAATTGAGGAGAGAATTACTATAAAAAATACAGACCCTCCTAGAATCATAACTCTATGCGGTTCCACCAAATTCAAACGTCAATTTGAAGAAGCAAATGCAGCGCTTACCTTGAAAGGCTATATTGTGCTTAGTGTTGGATTTTTCGAGCAAAGTGAAGGAATCACGCTTACAGACGAACAAATAAAGCTATTCGAAAATCTTCATTTTCAAAAAATAGACATGTCTTACGGTATTCTTGTTATAAATCATGGGGGTTATATTGGTTTAAGCACGCAGAAAGAAATAGAATACGCCATACGGCAGGGCAAGAACGTTGAGTATTGGGAGCCTTTGTCGTAGGCGGCCATAAGTGCCAGCAGGATTTCCGGTATACTTAGAACAAATGGCAAGCAGCAATTAATCCATAGAATCGGAGGAACAAAGATGAAATACGAGGTTGTGCATGAAGGTGCATTCGCTATGCTGAAGGTGGATCTGGACCCGGGTGAAAGTGTCAAGGCAGAGATGGGCGCGATGGTGGCGATGTCACCGAACGTGGAGCTGCGGGGGACCGTGGATGGCGGCCTTATGAAAGGGCTGGGGCGAATGCTGAGCGGAGAAAAGTTCTTCTTTCAGGAGCTGACGGCCACACGGGGACACAGTGAAGTGCTGCTCTCGCCAAGGTCTATCGGGAATGTGCAGGCCTTTGAACTGGATGGCTCATACCGGCTGCTCGTGCAAAAGGATGGATTCCTGGCCGGGACACAAGGTATTCAAGTCAGCACCAAGATGCAAAATCTGACCCGGGGCCTCTTTTCCGGTGAAGGCTTTTTTATCGTTGAAATCAGCGGCAGGGGCACCGTCTTCCTCTCTTCCTTCGGCGCCATTCATCCCATCCATCTGGGACCTGGCGAAGAAATAATCATAGACAACGGACACCTCGTGGCCTGGCCGGATTATATGGATTACAAAATTGAAAAAGCCGCGTCCGGCTGGCTGAACAGCATCACCAGCGGGGAGGCCTTCGTCTGCCGCTTCCGCGGAGAAGGCGTGATTTTCGTACAGAGCCGGAATCCCGGCAGCTTTGGAAACTGGATCAAATCTTTTGTACCTACCCGGGGTTAATGTTCTGAATATAAAGCAACACAAAAAGCTGTCATGAAATCATGGCAGCTTTTTCTTAAACCAGCAGGGTGTCTAGATGATACGTAACCAGCCGCATCATCTCCTCCGGGGTCAATTCTTCCGGATGAAGAATATGGTGGACTACTAAGCCATCTACCATAGCATGGAGTCGTTTGCTCTCCAGCTCCAAGTCTACTCCCTTCTTCAGCAGGTTATGCTCGGAGAGATAATGAACCAGTCCCCGAAAACACTCATATAACTCGTTGTGTACCTTCAGTTTCAGTTCCCGGGCAGATGCCGCTACAGACCCGCCTACAAAAGCAAGCCAGACCTCTGCTTCCGCACGCCGCTCCTCATCCAGTGGCAACAGTTCACCAATCAACAGCTCTGCGTTACACCGGGGATCACCTGAAAAAGTCATACTCCGAATACGCTCGCCTGCCCGCTCCGACACCAGCCTCATGGAAAAGGCCAACAGCTCGTCCTGGGTGACAAAATAATGCCGCAACGACCCCAGCGACATTCCAGATTCTTTGGCAACATTCCGCACAGACACGGCTTCTAGACCTTCCCGGCGTATAATCCGCCAGGCAGCTTCTGCAAGCAGCCTCCGACGTTCATCATGATTCACTATTTTGGGCATGACCCGATTATAACACAGTTGTATTAAATAACAAAAACATGGTAAACTCTACTCACAATTTAGTACATTTGTATTATAAAAGGAGGAGTAGGGATTGATCACTGCTTTTATCATCGGCAGCGAGATCGCATTTTGGGTATTTGTGCTGGCCGGTTTAGTCTTTCGTTATGTGTTAAAGCAGAAAAAAATAGGTGCTGCGCTCCTTATTTGTACTCCCATCGTGGATCTGGCGTTGATCCTGGCTACGATTCTTGACCTGCGGTCCGGGTCCACTGCCACCTTCGCACATAGTCTCGCCGCTGTATATATCGGGACTTCCATCGCCTTCGGGCATTCAATGATCGCCTGGGCGGACAGCCGATTCGCCCACCGCTTTGCGGGCGGTCCAAAGCCCATATCAAAACCAAAACACGGAGCCGCGCATGCCCTCAATGAACGCAAAGGCTGGTTCAAGCACCTGCTCGCTTTCGTAATTGGCTGTGCAGCCCTATATCTCATGATCCTCTTCGTAGGTGATCCAGCCCGAACCGAAAGTCTGTCAGACACAATCCGCTTTTGGGCGATGGTGCTGATCATAGATTTTGCCATCAGCTTCAGCTATACACTCTGGCCAAAGCAAGCCAAAGGCAACGTGGATAAGAACTTCTAATGGATAGACTAAACAAAAAAGAGGAGCGTGCCGTGGAGTTTTATAACTTTAATATAGAATCGGGTAAAAAGATCACGAAGTTCGATTCTGACTTTGTAATGTCTCGTATTATTGGGACAGACTTTAAGAAATAGACCAATGAACCCCTATAACCGGAGTCATTGGTCTAAAAATAAAATCAGCCTAACCTATTTTACAGACGAACCATCCTACGCAGCAGCGCTTGACCGAAGCCGGTTGCAGCCGCGTGCCCATGTTCCCCCCTGGAGTAACATGAGGATTCTCTGGCTCTGTACCGGTCTGCTCCCGCCTTGCGAATACGGAAATAAGAGCATTTTTGTACCTTAATTTGGCCGAGAGTAGGGTAAGAAGGAAATTAAGGACATTTTTGTATGTTAATTCTTCCAGTAGAGCTTCTTTTGGGGTGAAATCAGGAAAATAAGGTACAATTCTGCACTTAATTTGCTTTCTCAACGTAAACCGATGAATTTAAGGTACAAAAATGTCGTTATTTTCAATATTGACCAGGGTCAACATCCCCGTCCAGTCTGCTTTTAAAGATCAACTCCCCGGTTCACTCTGTATCCCAGCGCAACCTATTTTACCGGCGCACCTTCCTAGTCATTCAATCCCTTACCATCAAGAATGTGCTGCATATATTTTTCAACCCGAGCCGTTCGGGTCTTCGCTTGTTTGGCATCAGAGAAATACAGAATGTATGCTCTTTGCCGTCCAGGCGTCAATGCTTCAAAAGCATCCTTTAAGCCAGGGATTTCATCGAATTTATTTTGCAACTCTTCAGGAATAGTGTATTCCGTGTTCTTTTTCAACTCCACTTCCAGACCAGACTTTTCAACTTCAATGGCTTCATTGATATAGGCTTTCAAGATCGCTTCCAGTTCAACTATTTCTTGAATATTGGTGAACCGAATCTGGCGCGCCGCTTGTACATTCTCTGTTTGTTGGATTAGAATGCCATTAGCATCCTTTAACAAAGCTCCTTTATGAAAGAGCAGTGCACAGTAATCTTTGAATCCATGTATTAAAACTATGTTTTTATTCTCATGCGTATAACATGGATGCATCCACTTATATTCTTCGGTCAATCCGCAGTCAAGAACGATATTTCTCAGCTTCTCATATTCTTCTTTCCACTTCTTAGCCTTACCTAAAAATTCATCTACCTTAGGATTCGTACTACTAGTTGTCATCAAGTAACACCCTTTATCATCATAATATTGTGTTTACAAAATAAGAATTTAAACCAAATCGCTGCTTGTCTCCAAAATCCATTTGCCTAGTTTGTCCCTTCAAGTATATTTTAATTATAGTTATTTTCTTCACTCTATCTACCTTGTATGACGGATAAAATATAGTTGAACATCTCCAGAACACCTTAAAACAACTAAACAGGAGTGACAGCTAAATGAATCTTCATATTCACAGTGAAACGAATAGAGAGCACCAGTCTTATATTGAGAATAAAATGTTCGAATTCAATATGTTACATTTTCCCGATGACTTAAAAGGCAGATATCAAGTGGTCAGTCTATTCCTGAAGGATGAAGATGATCAAATCTATGGGGGACTGGTTGGGGAAATCTGCTGGAATTGGCTGGAGATCGAATATCTTTTTGTTAACGAGGAGCTTAGAAAATCGGGTTATGGCAAGACACTAATGTTAGAAGCCGAAAGAATCGCCAAAGAGAATAACTGCGAGTTCCTAAAAGTAGATACCTTGAGCTTTCAAGCCTTAGATTTTTACAAAAAACTAGGATTTGAAGTGTTCGGCACCCTTGAAAATGCAGGCAGACACACCCATTATTATCTCAAAAAGGACATTTAGGTCTATTCTTTTATCCACATAAAAAAGCGGGGTCGCCCCCGCTCCTGACTTATCAAGCCAGTTGTTGTCTGGATTCACCCAGGCTGGACTGGCTTTAAGTTTGTCTTAAACTGCCTTCTTTTCTTTGTCCCGCTTGCAGCCCGTATGCTTGCAGGTACCATACGTACCCTTGAAATCCAGACGATGATCGGTAACGGTGAATCCGTATTCACGCTCCAGCCTCTTCTCCAGATCCAAGAGCCAATCGTCCTTGATCTCTTCGAGCCTTCCGCAGACATGACAGATCATATGATGGTGCATATGGGCATGCGTGTCATCACGCAGATCGTAACGGGCCACGCCGTCACCGAAGTTCATTTTCTCAACGATATGCAGCTCCGACAACAGTTCCAGCGTACGATATACCGTTGCCAGCCCCAAATGCGGATAGCTGTTCTTGACCAGCATGTACACTTCCTCCACACTGAGATGTTCCTTCTCGTTATCCAGCAAGACCTGAACTATGGCTTCGCGTTGACGCGTTAATTTATACTTGTGTGCTGCAAACTGCTGGCTAATATTTTCAATTGGATTCATAAGTCTCCCGCCTTTCCGAAACGAATCAGCACCTGTACTTTCTCACGACGATACTGTTCCAAACAATCAACCCTTAAATAGTAATCGTTACGATATGAGCATAACAAATTTACCATCACTTGAAAAGAGTCTAAATCTATTATAACACCCTTGTCCAGTGTTCCAAAACGTCATCCAGTTCAAAAATAATTTTCCGCATATGGAGCAAGCGCCCAATCAGATATAAGCCCAGCCCCCATACTTTATATAGACGGGTGTAATCTATATGAAGGAGGATGGTGAAGATGTCGCAATTGGTACGAAAGAAATCCCGGCCTCATGTCACCGCTTTTGTTTTGCGCAAAACTGCCAGAGCCATGCTGCCGTTCTATACAAAAATCGCCAAGGACGAAAAGTTCGCCCGCCAGTGGTCAAAAGCGGTGGTTACAGCGAATCTCAACCTTATGGGCGAGCTCTTGGCAAGAATTCCTTCACTGGTCGGAAATCAGAATTATGGAACGAATGCCATCGGCTACTTTATTTCTTTTCCCTTCACGCCGCCTGTCGGCTACTATACGAATGGAACTACGATCCCACCGGGTCTGGTCCAATTTACTTTTAATACTAAAGCCCACCGTTACATTGCCCGTGCCTTACTGCCATTCTATCGAAAGCTGGCCACGAGCTGCCGTTATGCCAAGGCTTTGGCTTACGCAATCCGCCGTAAAGATCAGAGAACGGTGAAGTGTTTGGTTCGAAAGTTCGTGACAAGTGCTGCCCTGAGCTCTGTAATCATCGAAGACAGCGGTATAGCCCTCTTATTCAAGACGCCATTTAGTAAGTATCCTTACCGCAATCTGCTTTTTCGTGAATCCTATTAGATGATCTGCAACCTTTCCAATCATTGCCTCGTCAAAGGGAACAAGCAATGGCCAAGCGGCCAATCCAATGACAAGGTGGAATGAACATGAATTTGAAAAAAAGCGCATTTGCTGCGATGGCTACAGTAACTCTTCTCTCCTTCTCCCTCGGGAGTCAAGTTTTTGCCGCAGAGACTAGCTTCAAGGATCTAGATTCCGTAGCTGGCAAAGAAAAGATTATTTCCCTTAAAGATCAGGGCCTGATCAAGGGAATTACAGAGACCTCCTTCCTGCCTGCTTCGAAAGTGACGGTAGCCCAAGGCGTACAATTCATTGCTGGAGGACTTCAGCTCAGCCTGGCCGCGATTGATTTCAATATTGCCCCTACAGCCAGCGGCCTGTTCACCAACGTGAAGGACAATGCCTGGTACGCAGAAGCATTCATTAATGCGCACTACAATCGGGTGGACATACCGAAAGATGTGAAGCCTTCCCAAATTTTGACCAGAGAGCAATTCACCAGCATGCTGGTTCAGGGTGTGGAAGCCATCGGCAATCTGCCAATGATCAATATCAAGCCTGCCGACATCGCGGATGACAGCCAGCTTGACCCTTCCTACCAAGGTGCCGTTCAACGCTCGCTTGTCTACAAGATCAACACACTGGACAGCAACGGTAAGTTCAATCCAAAAGCTGAAATCACCCGTGCCGAAGCCGCCATCATGGTCTACAACGCAGTCGACTTCCTGAAGTCCCGCGAAGCCGCTGCTGCTGAATAATCAGCTCAATATTCGCAGTATTTCCCTTTCTATAATGAAAAAGAACCTCTATTTTCGCGGTATATGCGAAGCTAGAGGTTCTTCGTTATTTGTCTACTTGATAAGGATATGGCCAATGACCACAAATAAAGCTAATAATAAAAATACAATATTAATCCCCACGCCTTTTTCTTTTCTTCTTGCATGTAATAATGCTGCTAAAATCAGAATAATGGCTGTGCCAATGGCTGCAAGAAGGGTTAAGACTGGTAAAATCCCTAGTGCTCCAGGTAAAATTAAACCGATTCCGCCTAATATTTCAGCCACTCCAACAAATATTAAAAAGCTTCTTGAAGCCTCTCTAGCCCAGACCATCATTTCCATTGCCTTGTTCTCTTGAAACAATTTCAGGCCACCAGCCCAAAAAAAGACAAGTGCTAATAAAATCTGGACAATCCATAATGCGATAGTCATTTTGAGCTTCTCCTCCCTCGATCCTTTAGCCGTGCATCATCTCGGTATGCGGCGCTTCCTCCGCCTTTTTGCTGCCTCTGCGGAGCAGAAGACCCAGTACTGCGCCACCAATGGCGACGAACATCATAATATGGAAGGTGTCGTCAAAGCCTTTTACGAGTAGATTCTGTGTTGCCAGCTTCACCGCTTCCGGCGAAGTTGCTGAAGAACTGACTCCCGCGGCAGCTGCCGCCTCCTTCATTTCAAGTGCATGCGTTGCTGTTCTGGAGGTCAGAATCGTCACAAGTGTCGAGATCGCCAGGGAATTGATCACCTGCTGCATGGAATTGGTCAACGAAGTCACCCGGTTCACCAGATGGCGTGGCGCTTTATTAAGGAGATGCGTATTCATCGGCATGATCATCAGCCCCATACCTGCACCACACATCAGCAGCGGCAAGATTACATCCCGTGATGTTATGGTCAAATCCACGTGGGAGTACTGATACAGCGCGCCGGAGATCAAACCGAGACCGCCAACGATGAGCCAACGTACTCCGATTTTATCGAACAACATCCCGGCAATCGGCATCACCAATCCTGAAGCAATGGCCTGTGGTAGCATCGTCAAGCCGGTATCAAAAGCACCGAAACCACGGGCCTGCTGCAAGAATTGCGGCATCAGGAACAACGCGCCGTACAGCCCGAACTGCCCGATCCACTGGACGATGATGCCTAAACTGAAGTCTATGGAACCCATCACACGCAGTTCTAATAGCGGTGTTTGTGCTCTTAATTCCACGATAACAAACAGGATCAGGGCAACGGCACCAAGACCCAGACCGAATAGCGTTTTGCTGGACGTCCAGCTCTCAGCTCCCTGGCTAACTCCGTAAGTTAATGCGGCAAAAGCCAGCGGCCCAAGAATCATACCCAACTTATCCATCCCCGGGACCTGAGTTCGCTCCACTTTGGGTAACTTTCGCATGCCGATCAACAAGCAGATGATGCCAATCGGTATATTGATTAGAAAAATCCAACGCCAGGAATGGAATTCAACAAGCCAGCCAGACAGTACAGGGCCAATTGCCGGGGCAAACAGAACAGGAATGCCCATAAGACCCATCACAACGCCAACCTTGCCAGGTGGGCTAAGTCGGTAAACGTACGCCATGGCTATCGGAATTACGCTACCTCCCCCAAGTCCCTGAATGACCCGAAAGGTAATCAGCCACTCCGCACTATTGGGCAGCGCGCACAGAATGGACCCTATAGTAAACAAAACAACAGCACTTAAGAACACTCTCTTAGCCCCGAAGCGGTCGGAAAGCCAGCCAGACAGCGGGATGACTGAAGCCTGCGCCAGCATATAGCCGGTAACTACCCATTGCAGTGTAGTCAGATTTGTATCGAAGTCCTTCAAAAGTGTGGGTAATGCAACGTTCATAGCCGTGGAGTCTAGCGCTACCATGAATACCCCGGCAATAATCGCAATCAAAGGGATCAGGATCCCAGATATGCGAAATTCACGATCCGGTTGTACCGTATGTTCCATTCTCTCTTCCTCCTCTATCGCCATCTCAGGAATCATTGACCTTTGAAATGGAACTAAATTATAATTAGTGAACGGACAATTGTCCGTATTGGCATTAATTAGTCTACGGACAATTGTCCGCATTGTCAATTCCCTACTTTTATTTTTCAAGAAATATACGCTGCAACCAAAAGGAGCCCCGTATGAAAAAAACAGAGAAAGCTTCGCTTGCCCCAATAGACCCTGCAAACCTACAAACAATTGATCCTTATCATGAACGCATATTGAATGCAGCCCGAGAGCTTTTCAAAGCGTCAGGCCTGGAAAATGTCAGCATGTACAGCATTGCCAAGCAGGCCGGCATCGGCCAAGGCTCCCTTTACCGCCGTTTTACTGACAAAGGTGAGATTTGCTCGGCCCTTCTGCGGGACAGCACGGGTCGTTTCTTGACCGAACTGGAGCGGGAAGCACAGAGCTCTGACGCAGACGTTCCGGCACTTCAGCGTCTTCAGAACAGCATCGAGCAGGTGGTCGATTTCATTGATCAGCATGCGGAGCTACTGCACCTGATCAAATCTGAGTTTGTGGGCAAGAAGCAGCTCACCCAATTCGAGCACCCTTTTTTCCGGCGGGTAAATGTTATTTTCACAGAATTGCTATCGCAAGCTGCCGAGAATGGTGAAATCGTAGATATTAACCCGCATTTTACCGTGACTGCGCTCCTGTCCGTGCTGAGCCCCGATCTTTATCTCTATCAGCAGAAGGCACACCAATCTACCAAAGAGGATATTACTCAGGGGATACTCACCTTGTTCATTGACGGGCTTGTCAGAAAAAAAAGGTGATCTATGAAGTGAAATTAAGATTCAAACTGGGGATCAGGCGTTATTCTAGTGAAATTAAGGCTTAGTTTAGGTCGCAACTCTCCTATTCTCTGCACCATACTTCTTAACAAAGAAAAATGGATCTGCCTCCTCAACTAACAGCATTTTTGTACCTTATTTTTCTTGAATAAAGGTAAATTAGGGACATAAGAGCATTTTTGTACCTTATTTTTAAAAAAAGCACACTTAACGGCGTATTGTGGAAGAATTAACATACAAAATTGCCCTTAATTACCGCAGACCCTATAGCTGAGGAAGATTTAGGGTACAAAAATGCCGTTAATTGCACATCGGTAATAATTTCTGAGCTTTGTGTGTTACTTTAATGCGTTCTATGTAAGCAGCTTTTTTAATCTCCTGAAGTTCTGCGAAGCCGCAACTGCTGAATCAGAAGCGCTAATGCTGAAAAAACCTCCGGTTCCGCGCATGTGCGCGAAGCTGGAGGTTTATTACAGTATCACCGGGTATTCATCTTAAAACATCAAGAATATTGCTTATACAAGCATCTTTTTTTGTCGACGTACGATCATTATTTCCAGTTTGCTCAGCTTTTCTAGGGTTATTAGTCCTTCTTGCTGCTCTAATTATTTCTTATGTATAAGTTTACCTCTCTTGCTATTTGATTAAATGTTCTGTAGTCTTCTGAAAAACTATAGATCGGCCATGATAAATCAAAGTTTCCAACGACTACTGTCATCGCTTCAACAAAATAGATATTATAAAAGCATTCTTCTCGAGCTATCTGTTTTATAATATCCATCAATTCATCACTTTCTTCTATTTTGAAAATGTTCTCATGGCTATCCCGTCCTCCAATAATTGGACATTTCTTAACAAATATCCGGCCTGGGATGCTTTGTACACATCGCCGAAAGTAATTTTCAAATTTATTTTCATTCCTGCTAATAAGCTCCGAGCTTAATATCGATGCTGCTTCCTCTTCAGATAGGCGCTTAGCGTGTACATCTAATAATCCTATATATCTAAAAATAGAACCAGAATTTTTGTACTCTTCAACATCCAATCTTCCGAATAAATCAAGGATATTTAACTTTTCCGCTTCAGATGCTCTTTGCACTTTATTACTCCTTTTGAAGGTCAAACACCTCTTATTCCCTCTAAACATTTGTTACATTTATTACTGTTTTTGTTCTCTTATAGTACGTTATTTCAATATCTTTATCCTTCTCAAGTTCTCTCATTTGTTTGCTAGTTATATTAAACTTTTTTACCCTACCATTTGATATTTTTAAAACAACTTTATTACCATTTACAGTGGTCAATCGACCTTTTAATATCATAAAGTCCTGCTTCGCTAAATCTAAGATTATCACAACCGCAAGAAACACAAACATTGGTATGGGTAGTGACACTAAAGTTAACACCCAAGCTGGGCTCTCTTGCACAATATTTAGCAACAACTGTATCGATGAAGTTATGATAAACACTATCGAGATAAACAAAAATACTTTTAAAGTTGACTTCGCAGTCCTTTCTTTCATCTTGACGCTCCTTTCATTACAGCGTTGTTATCAGACACGACTAACAGTTTAAAGAGAGCCGGAAATATCTTCGTCTTCTGATCCTTCACCTAGTGGTAATGATGCTTTAAGTAATTCGTCTTGGTTGTCCATTTGTCGCAAAAATCCATTCACAGTATCAACATCTATCCTTTGCACTATTATCATGTGTCCTATATGAATCCCTGGTAATTCTGGTGCTGCTAGTCTAGCAAAATGCTGCTTTAATTTATCAGGTGTCGTAATGATGCACCAACGTTTTACCCGATCATTAAATGTTAATGTAATTTCAATGAACTCCAATGTTTCAACATCATCATCGAATTTCCAGTCAGTCAATATAAGCACTTCTTCGTCATTAAAATAAAAGTAATACTTATTGATCCAAACTCTCCTACCGTGGTCTCCGACGATTCTGATCATTTCTTCTTTTTCATCTAATATTTTATATTTCTTCCCCTTAGTCAGCGCATGTTCATAATTCCCGATACTGCTACAGATTGCTTTGTCTAGTTCCAATGAGATCACCCTAGTTAAATGAATTTAATATGCCCTGCTATTTACAATACTATAAAATATGGTATATTTATAACCGAATTATGAAACTTGATAGCGATAAAAGTATTTTTTCACTAGGGGAGCCTGAATTGGCTGAGACGAAAGCGGTAAGCTTCGGACCCTTGGAACCTGATCTGGATCATACCAGCGGAGGGAAGTGGAACTGAAATTCGGGTATTGCATGGCACTTCTTTTTGCAAACTTAAATTTTAGGCCCCTTTATTTCCGCCGGGAGATGAAGGGGTCTTTTTATCGTGCTAAGGAGGTTACGCGGATTACGGAAATCATCTCTGTACACAATTTATCCTACGCCTATGCCAAATCCGCAGATGCACCGGTACTGTCAGATATATCCTTAGCGGTTCACCAAGGTGAGTTCGTTTCTGTTGTTGGAACCAGCGGATGCGGAAAAAGCACGCTTTTCAAAATTATTGCCGGATTGCTTGAGCCAAGCAGCGGGGATCTGCGTCTTCACGGTGTTTCGGCGACCGCCAAGCGGTTGGGTCAGGTCGCTTATATGCCTCAGCAGGATCTGCTGCTACCCTGGAGGACGGTTCTGGAGAATTGCCTGCTTCCTTGGGAAATCAAGCGGAGCCGTAGCAAAGCCGAGGTTACTAGTCAGGTAATTGAATTGCTGGAGCGTTTAGGTCTGGCCGGTATTGAAAACTCGTTCCCCGATGAACTATCAGGCGGAATGCGGCAGCGGGTAGCTTTTCTCCGAACGCTCATTACGGGGGGCGACCTGTTGCTGCTAGACGAACCTTTTGGGGCACTCGATCACATGACCAAACGGGAAATGCATAGCTGGTTGCTGGAGATTTTGGATGAGCTGGACAAGACAATTCTCTTCATTACGCATGATCTGGAGGAGGCTGTGCTGCTTAGTGACCGCATCTATCTCTTACCTGGACGCGCTGGAGGAAGTGTAGAGGAAATACTCGTGGATCTCCCTAGGCCCCGGCATAGCAAAATGAATTATGAACCGCGGTTTATAGAGCTGCGGGCTGAACTGGAGCGCAAATTGTATGATAACCCGGCTGTTTAGAAAAAACTTGCAGAATTACGGACCTTTCCTTGTTCTGCTGCTGTTTATTCTCGGTCTATGGGAGATGCTGGCGCGGATAGGAGTCCTTCCACCTTTCATTCTCCCAGGTCCTCTGTCGATAGGGGCCGCTCTGGTTGAGAACAGGAAAATATTGTTCGGGCTGCATTTACCCGCTACGTTGCAAGAAGTACTGCTTGGCTACGTCTTGTCAGTTACCTGCGGCACCTTGCTGGGACTTGGCATGCACACGTGGCGTCCGCTGGAAAAGGCACTCTATCCCTTCATTATCATCAGCCAGACTATTCCGCTCATCGCGCTTTCTCCTGTCTTTATTATGTGGTTCGGATACACGCTATGGAGTAAGGTGGCTGTCGTATTCCTGACCGCTTTTTTCCCAGTGGTGGTTGGCGCTTATGATGGGTTACAGCAGAAGAATCACGCTTATGAGGACCTGCTCCGCACCATGGGCGCCAGCACCCGCCAAATCCTGCTCAAGACACGGATTCCGCTGGCTCTGCCCTCTTACTTCTCCGGCCTCAAGCTGTCGATGGTCTACTGCGTGATCGGGGCAACGATTGGCGAATGGCTAGGCGGCAGCAAGGGACTTGGATATTTTAGCCGCAGGATGGCAGGGAATTTGCAAAGCAAAGAAATGTTTGCCGCAGTGGTCCTGCTGTCCGCGATGGGCGTTGGCTTATTTCTGATTATCGCTATGATCGAAAAGATTATTTTCAAGAAAAGAGGATTTCACAAATGATTACAAGACATCACAGACTCAAAAAAATTGTTCCGCTGCTATTGCTTGCAATGACAGTGTTGCTTGCGAGTGGTTGCGGCGAAGCAGCAAAGTCTGGAAGCTCAGGAAGCCAAACCGGAGAAGCGTCCGGCAAGCCGCATAAGCTTACGCTGATGCTGGACTGGTATCCGAATGCAGTTCATTCCTTCCTTTACGCCGCTCAGGAGAACGGGTATTTTGCCGAAGAGGGGCTTGATGTGGAGATTCAAATGCCTGCTGACAGCAATGATGCGCTAAAACTCGTAGCTGCGGGCAAGATTGATCTCGCGCTGAGTTACCAGCCACAGGTGCTGATGGCGCGCGGGGAACGGATTCCCGTCCTCTCCATCGCGGCAATTGTAAGACATCCCTTGAATCATCTGATGGTTCCAGCCGATTCCGCTGTGAAGACACCTGCTGATCTGAACGGCAAAACCGTAGGCTATTCCTCTATCCCGCTCTATGAAGCTATGGTGAAGACGATGGTCCGTAGCAGCGGTGGTGATCCAGAATCCTTAAAGCTCGTGGATATTGGCTTCAACCTCGTTCCGGCCCTCTCCACAGGGCAGACCGATGCTATCATTGGAGGTTTTATCAATCATGAGCAGCTGATTCTGGAAAAAGAGGGGCATCCAGTGACCTCCCTTAACCCAACGGATTATGGAGTTCCGGATTATTATGAGCTTGTACTGGTAGCCAGCCAACAAGGAATGCAGAATTCTCAGGCTTATTTCAAAAAATTCCTGACCGCTGCCGCCAAAGGTCAAAAGTTCGTCAAGGAACATCCGGAGGAAGCCCTCTCCCTTCTATTCAAACATGAAGATCAGACCTCCCCGCTCGACAAAGATATCGAGAAAAAAAGTCTGGAAGTTCTGCTTCCATTAATGGATTCGGGGAAAGAGGCGTTTGGTTATCAGGACCCGGCTTCGTGGAACAAGGTTCAACAATGGCTAAAGGAAAACGGTCTGCTGACAGCTGAAACAGCGCCGGAAGAAGCATTTATCAATCTGTAAGGCCAGATGAACAATAGGTAGATTATTTAGTACCGCGTTACAAATCCAATATTCCCGGGAGGCAATCCAATGACTTATTTGTCCAAGGTAAGGGAGCAGAATCCGCTGATTCACAATATCACTAATATTGTCGTAACCAATTTCACGGCCAATGGACTGTTGGCTCTCGGCGCATCCCCGTTCATGGCGGACTCCCAAGAAGAAGTTGCCGATGTGGCCCAAATGGCCGCCTCTGTTGTACTGAATATCGGCACGCTGAACGAACAGGTTATCAGGTCGATGATTCTGGCAGGACAGTCCGCTAATGTCCATGGTACGCCTGTAGTGCTTGACCCGGTCGGCGCCGGGGCTACGTCTTACCGGACGGAGATCGTCCAGAAGCTAGTCGGTGCAATCTCCCTGACGGCGCTGCGCGGCAATGTCGCCGAGGTGGCTAATGTCGCCGGGGAGCAGTGGGCCATTAAGGGCGTGGATGCTGGCGCAGGTGACGGTGATGCAGTAGGGCTGGCACAAAAAGCTGCGCGCAAGCTGGGTTGCATCGTGATCGTCACCGGCAAAGAGGACATTATTACCGATGGCGTAACGACTTACATTGCTGCCAACGGTCACCCCATCCTAACCAAAGTCACCGGGACCGGATGCCTGCTTAGTGCCGTAACCGGAGCTTTCCTGGCTGTCGGCGCAGATTCACCGCTGGAGGCTGTAGCCGAAGCGATTTCTTTCTATGGCGTAGCCGCGGAAATCGCCGAGGAGCGGACGCGTGGACAGGGTCCGGGCAGCTTTCAAATCGAGTTCCTGAACCAGCTTTCACTGGTTACACCAGACATTTATCAAAAGAGATCGCTGATTAAAAAAGTATAATTCTGTAACTAAAGCTTCAAATACATCAAGCAACGTTTTTGCGGAAGGAGAATTTATATGAGCGTCTATCAAGCTCTGACGATAGCCGGTTCAGACAGCGGTGGCGGTGCAGGGATTCAAGCCGATCTGAAAACCTTTCAGGAGCTGGGCGTATACGGAATGTCCGCACTGACGGCAATAACCGCTCAGAACACACTCGGTGTGCAAGGCGTGTATCCCCTTGAACTGGAGGCAGTAACAAGACAACTGGATTCCATTGGAGAGGATTTGCAGCCAGGAGCCGTTAAGACCGGTATGCTGTTCAGCAGCGAAATCATCGGTATTGTCGCCGACAAGGTGGAAAAGTATGGATGGAACCGACTTGTCGTTGATCCGGTGATGGTCGCCAAAGGCGGCTCGCCTTTGCTTCAGCAGGAAGCAGTTGCCGCCCTGATCACAAGGTTGCTGCCCTTGGCGTTCGTAACGACGCCCAACATCCCGGAAGCAGAGCTGATCACGGGCCACAGTATCACCAGCTTGCAGGATCGCGAGCAAGCCGCAAGTATTATTGCTGGCATGGGCTCACGCTATGTGATTCTAAAGGGCGGGCATGACGAGTCGACAGAGCAAGTAATTGATCTGCTCTACGATGGACATTCGTTCTTTTATATGGAAAATAAACGCGTGAACACCCCTCATACGCATGGAACGGGCTGCACGTACTCTGCAGCATTAGCTGCGGAGCTCGCCAAAGGACAGTCTGTGCAGGAAGCGATTCATACGGCCAGAGCCTTTATTCAGGCGGCTATTGAAGATGAGTTGGCCATTGGCGCGGGACATGGGCCGACGAACCATTTTGCCTATCAGAACAGAATGCGGGGTGATCGGAGATGAGTGTTGTGGACAGTCACAAGCTGCGAGAGCAGTTGAGCTTATACTTTATTATGGGTACCGCTAATTGCCGTAAGTCACCAGAAGAGACGCTGAAGGCAGCGATCAAGGGTGGCGCTACGATGTTTCAGTTCCGGGAAAAGGGTCCATCCGCCCTCCACGGGCAAGCCCTTTTCGAGTTGGCAGGATCGCTCCAGACTTTGTGCCGGGTCGAGGGCGTTCCTTTTATCATCAATGACGATATTGAACTGGCTATTCAGCTCGATGCTGACGGGGTACATATCGGCCAGGAGGATGAGCCGGCGGCATCGATCCGGCAGCGTCTCGGGTCTGGCAAAATCATCGGCGTCTCCGCTCACAATCTAGCGGAAGTGCAGCAAGCTATCTCCGATGGTGCAGACTATCTTGGCATTGGCCCGGTCTACCCTACCCCTTCCAAAGATGACGCACGGGCTGTTCAAGGCACCAGACTCATCACGGAGATCAGGGAGAAGGGCATAGACATCCCGCTTGTAGGTATTGGCGGGATTACGGCAGCCAATACCGCACCGGTCATTGCTGCCGGCGCGGACGGCATTTCGGTGATCTCCGCTATTGCCGGAGCCGCAGACGCTACTGCTGCGGCGATAGAGTTTGTACAGGCTATAGAACGTGCGCATACAAGGCCGTAACTGTGTATTGACTAAGGGTAGAGTCAACACACACTAAACCTAATAAAAAAGGTGGTGTCCGCTAATCTGCGAGACACCACCTTTTTTTCATACTATTTTGCCGCTTCATCCAGCCTTGTCAGTAGGTTCTGGAGCTCTTCATCTGCCAGGTGGCGCCATTGCCCACGTTCCAGACCGTCCAGCGTAATGTTCATGATTCGAATGCGCTCCAGCTTCAATACCCTGTACCCTAACGCTTTGCACATTCTGCGAATCTGGAGATTGAGCCCTTGGGTAAGGATAATCCGAAATCTACATTCACTCTCCCGGTAGATCCGGCAGGGCTTGGTGATAACCCCTAGAATACCCACGCCGCTCGCCATGGCTTGCAGAAATTCATCTGTAACTGGATGGTCTACATCCACTACATATTCCTTCTCATGCCCATACTCCGAAGACATCATTTTATTCACGATATCCCCGTTGTTCGTCAATAAAATAAGTCCCTCCGACGCCTTGTCCAGTCTGCCGACTGCGAAAATCCGCGCGGGATAGTTGACGAAATCTATAATGTTGCCCTGAACCTCTCTAGCTGCCGTGCAAGTAATGCCGACGGGCTTGTTCAAGGCTAAATACACCGGTTCAGAACGCTCTTCCGGAAGGGCTTGACCGTCCACAAGCACTGTATCGCCAGGCTCTACTTCCGCACCTTCTTCGCAGACCCTACCGTTAATGCTGATCCGCCCAGCGGCAATCAAACGGTTGGTCTCCCTTCTGGAATAGACGCCAGACAGGCTTATGTACTTATTGATTCTCATACTAAACCTGCTCTCCCTGCTATGTGCAATGCCAGAAGCCGTCTTACCGGCTTCCTCCGCTCTTATTCGCGCCTGGTTTTACCGCACCACTCTTGGCACCAGCGGCTCCTTTGGCGTCAGGAGCACCGGAGGCACCGCCCTTCAAGAACTTGGGCTTTACTGGCTTTGCTGTCTTATTCCAGCGTGTCCACCCCTTGCTGCCTGTTCCACGACCTGTGCCGCCGCCCTTACTCTTTGCACCCATATGATCACTCCATTAGTATCTCTTTAGCACTTTTCACAGTTGTGCACCTGACTATCATACCATTACCTTCGCCAAAAATCCGAAAAAAAACACAAATCACCCGCCATCCAGAAGGAAGACGGGTGATTATAGTGTTATTTATTACGCTTTAGGCTGAATATAACCTTCCGCTTTGAGCAGTTCGGCGATCAGCACCGCACCGCCAGCTGCACCGCGCAGCGTGTTGTGGGACAGACCAACGAACTTGAAGTCATGCAGCGAATCTTCGCGCAGACGTCCAGTGGAAACACCCATGCCGTTCTCGATATCCCGGTCCAGCTTCGTCTGTGGACGGTTCTCTTCTTCGAAATAGGTGATGAATTGCTTCGGCGCGCTTGGCAGCTCAAGCTCCTGCGGACGGCCCTTAAAGTTCTTCCACAGCTCCAGGATCTCTTCCTTGGAAGGCGTCTTCTTGAAGGACACGAATACCGATGCCATATGGCCGTCAGCCACCGGCACACGAATACACTGGGAAGTGACTACAGGCGTGGAAGCTTTCACGATACCCTCTTCGGTCAGCTCGCCCCAGATCCGCAGCGGCTCTTGCTCACTCTTCTCTTCTTCGCCGCCAATGTAAGGAATCACGTTGTCGATCATCTCTGGCCAATCAGCAAATGTCTTGCCTGCTCCGGAGATCGCTTGGTATGTGCTTACGACAACCTTCTCCGGCTCAAAGGCCGCCAAGGCATGCAGTGCTGGCACATAGCTCTGGATAGAACAGTTTGGCTTCACGGCAATGAAGCCTGTTGTGGTGCCAAGACGCTTACGCTGCTGCTCGATCACCTTAATATGATCCGGGTTGATCTCCGGGATCACCATCGGTACGTCCGCCGTCCAGCGATGAGCGGAGTTGTTGGAGATGACCGGCGTTCCAGTACGTGCATAGTCTTCTTCCAGCTTCTTGATTTCTTCCTTCTTCATATCTACTGCACAGAAGATCAGGTCCACATCTTTGGCGAATTCTTCTACCTGGGATGCATCCTGAACCATAATATTCTTCACGCTATCAGGAAGTGGAGTATCCAGCTTCCATCTGCCGGCAATGGATTCCTCAAAGTTCTTGCCTGCAGATCTGCTGCTTGCAGCAATTGCAGTCACTTCAAACCAAGGGTGGTTCTCTAGTAAAGCGATAAAGCGTTGGCCTACCATTCCTGTACCGCCGACAATGCCGGCTCTAAGCTTCGTTGTCATGAAATCATACACTTCCTTTTAAGTTACTTCCCTATCATTCATTAGGCCGATTATAAATGATATATGAAAGTTTAACAATATGTGAAATGAAAGACGGTCGTTCACTACTATCTATATACACATTCTGACTTGTCTATGTTCCCCGATAATTAGCCTTGAAAAGCACCCAGCCGCTTAGCCAGCTCCGCCAGATCCTGCCCTTTGAGCGCTCCCTCAACCAGACCCGGCAGAAGTGCAGGCGTGCAGGCGAAGCACGGGGTTCCGTCACGGGACAATTGCCCCGCCAGACGCTCGTCATAGAAAGGCTTTCCTCGATCCGACAAGGCCAGCAGGCACATCGTTCGCACCCCGGACTCCCGCATTTCGCGCATACGACGGACCAGTCCGGATTGATTGCCGCCTTCATAAAGGTCCGAGACAATAATAAAGAGTGTCTTCTGGGGCTCTTCAATAAATTGCTGACAATACTTCACCGATTTATGAATATCCGTACCGCCGCCAAGCTGAATGCCGAAGAGCATATCCACTGGATCATTCTCGCATTGCTCGGTCAAATCGACAACTTCAGTATCGAAAACCACGACCCGTGTACGCAGCGCAGGAATACTGGCAAAGATAGAACCGATGACCGAAGCCCAAATAATCGAATCCGCCATGGAACCACTTTGATCGATATCCACAATTACAGTCCACTCCTTGCTACGGCGGGCACGGTCAAAATAATAGAAACGCTCGGGAATAAGCTGCCGTCTCTCTGTATCATAGTGCTTCAGGTTGCGCTGAATCGTCCGCTTCCAGTCCAAGCCACTGAGGGAAGGCAGCGGCGAATGCTGCCGCTTGTTGAGCGCTCCGGTGACTGCGCGGCGGATGTCCGTCTCCAGCAGCTTCACCAGATCATCCACCACCGCTTTTACCAGCAGACGGGCTGTGTCCTTCGTCTTCTCGGGGATTTTGCCCTTCAGCGCCAGTAATGTGCCCACCAGTTGAATATCCGGCTTCACGGTAGCAAGCATTTCCGGCTCGAACAGCAGCTGCTTCCAGCCCTTGCGTTCCATGGCATCATGCTGAATAATCGACACGGTATCCTCCGGGAAAAAGGTCCGCACATCTCCTAGCCATTTGGATAGATGCACAGCCCCATGCCCCGTACCAGCCCCTTTGCCTTTGCCGCCTGCTGCCGAACCTCCAGCGTTGCTGGCCGCTCCAGTATCATCGTATATCGCGGCTAATGCCGCATCCATGATTTGCTCTTCCGCAGTCAGCACAACGTTACCCGACTCCGAGTAGCCGGATAGCTGGTCATTTGCACCCTCTCCGAGAATGAGCCGCCATCTTTTCAATGTATGTTCCTGTCTGTTCTCTTCCATGGTCAAAAGTCCTCGAAGTCAAACTCATTCAGATCGTCCAGCATTTTCGTCTCTTCCTCCTTCAATTCACCCGTCAGAATCTCTGCCGCCTGCTCCGAGTTAACACCCCATAGCTCACCTAACAGCTCGGCGATCATGGTCTTCTCTCTTGGTGAGAAGGTACTGAACGCCCTGCGCAAAAACACAAGCGCCCGCACAAACTCATCATCCTGCAGCGAGTTGATGTAATCATTGAGCTGCTCCCATAAGCTCATGCGCGATAACAAGCCGTAGCGGTTACGCATGGAAAGGCCCTCAAACCAGCCGGCGCCCAGATCGGCCGGAATACCTGGAGATAGCCTCCGCGAGACTTCGGCGGCACATTCTGCGGCAGTAATCGCGCCGCGTTCCATCAGAATGGCGCAGGCAAAGCCGGACAACCGCGGGTTGCGGTCGTCCCGCTCCGACAGATGCAGCAGCTCCTGAAGCCATAGCTCCCCATCGACGGTGTCGTCATGATCAAAAGCAATGGCGTTCAGCTCATTCATCGCTGCGGTCATTGCCGTGGCTGCTTCATCGTTACAGCCCGCAGCATCGGTCAGAAAGAGGCAGCCGCGCAGGAACAGCTGCTCCAGCAGCGGCACTAATGGTACAGTGTCGATTCTGCGGATATCTCCGTAGCCGATAATGATCGACAGCTCCCGCGCAGCCGCTGCGATCTCAACCACATCGCGGCTGTCTACAGCGAGAGTCTGCAGCACCTGCCGGCCCTCCTCAATCTGTGAAGCCATGCCGCATTGACAGGCAATCTTAATCAGCGCTGAAGCTTCTGCAATGGAACGGCATTCGTTCAGCTTCTCGCGGAGCACATAGGCGCAGGCGATTTCTACTGTCTCGCCCAGCAGCGTGGATTCGACGACCTGAATTTCGACCTCCGGAGTCCACTGGATGATCCAGTTCTCGGCCCATGTCGCCCCTTCCTGGCCGCTCGGCTGGCTTTTCGCGAAGGAAATGCCCAGCAGGCTCAGCCGGTGGAACAAGATCGAACGGTTCAGATCCAGAAAAGCCGCTTCTGTAGAAGTTACCCGGCGGTTCTCCCGCAGATCCAGCGACAGATCGGAGGCTACCGTAGTTTTGTACTTCTCCAGCTTCAGCTTCTTGAACAACCGGTTCAGATCATCCTGAATCGGAGTCTGGCTAACCCCTTCGGCAAGGCTGCCGATAGCCGTCCCGACATCCACCCTGGCGAGTGCTTCGGCGATGACAGACAAATCTCCGTGACCAAGCAGTGTCTGTGCAGCATCATGCAAATCACGCAGCGTCGGAGCGCTTCCGCTATGCAATGCGGCCAGCGCTTCCGCCAGCCGGACCGCCTCTATAACTTCAGCCGTGGAACGGTGGGTTCCCCCGCTGCGTACAAGCCGGGCAACGGAAGACAGATATAGATAAGGCAAATCCTCTGGCGCTCCGGCTACCATCGCTTCCCACATCATCTGATAATAATGGGGAGCCCGATTCCCCGCCCCATATCCGGACATCGTGGACAATTTATAATAAGAATAAGGCATCAATGTCAACTTCGTGCTGCGTGAAGGCAACATTGCCAGTTCTTCATCAGTCATGTAATCCGTCACATCAGCCAATGCCGCTGCGTGATAGGCCCCGCAGATAACCACGATCCGCTCCGGGTCATGGCCAGCGGCAATGGTGTCTCTAATCTGCCGTCTCATATAGGACTCACGTACATAGTTGTAGGCATGCTCTACCGGCTGTTCCCGCTGCTCCTGTCCTTCTGAGAGATCCCGCATCTCAGCAGAAAAGGAGAGGATGGCTTCCCGGTAAGCACCTGGGCTGGCATTGTGCTCATAATTCCGTTCCCAGTACATGTCGTAATCATGCTCACCCGCGACACTGGCAATCCGGCTATAGAGGGAAGGCGATGCATCTCCATACTCTCTCTGCTCTTCTGTCCCCTTTTCCGGATCAGATTCCAGCGCAGCCGGTTCTCCCGCCTTCCCGGAATCCGGCGCTGTATCATGCTCCAGCCCTGCTGAAGGTCTTGAAGTGTCCTGCAACGCCAGAATGACTGACGATGGCAGATCAATGAAAGATACCATCGCTCCATTCGCCTCTGCCCATTGCAGGCCTTGCAGCTCGGGTGAATACACGGCGAATGGCCATAGCGCAGTCCGTACCGGCAAATCAGCGGTGAATGCCAATACAGCAACCGGAGGTTTGGTTTCTTTATTCGTCAAATGGCGAATTTCTGCCGTGGCGTCTGCCGGGCCTTCAATCAGTACCGCCGTCGGCTGAAGCTCATCCAGGTAATCCAGCAGATGCTTTGCACCGCCCGGAGACAGATGCCGCACCCCAAAAATATGCACAGCCGCTTCAGCAGTTGGTCTCACTCGTTCATCTCCTTACAGGCTTGATACAGGCCGCGCCACTCGGCTCCTCTTTTCTTCATTACATTATTCAGATATTCTTTCCAGACCAGCTTATCCTTGTCATCATCCTTGACAATCGCCCCTTGAAGTCCGGCAGCGATATCTTCGTCTGTCAGCTCGCCGCCGCCAAAGCTTGCGGCCAGCGCCATACTGTTCGTGAGCAGGGAGATCGCCTCGGCTGTCGAGATTACACCTGCCGGGGACTTCACCTTCTCTTTCTTGTCGAGTGTCATGCCGCTGCGCAGCTCACGGAAGATGGTGACCACCTTCAACAAAGCTTCATCGGCAGGCACCGCAGCCTGCAATTCGTAGGATGACGCAATCTCGCCCACCCGTTTTTTGACAATGGACAGCTCGGTTTCCAGGTCCGACGGTGCGGGCAATACAATAATGTTGAACCGCCGCTTAAGAGCCGCCGACATTTCGTTGACCCCACGGTCCCGTGTATTGGCGGTGGCGATGATGGAGAAGCCTTTACGGGCCCCGGTTTCTTTGCCCAGTTCAGGAACCGAGATCGTCTTCTCGGACAAAATCGAGATCAGCGCGTCCTGCACTTCTGAAGCGCAGCGGGAGATTTCTTCAAAGCGGGCAATCCCGCCCTCTTCCATCGCACGCATAATCGGGCTTTTAACCAAAGCCTCAGGCGTCGGCCCGTTCGCCAGCAGCATGGCATAGTTCCAGGAATAGCGGACTTGCTCTTCGCTGGTTCCCGCCGTCCCTTGAACGACAAGACCCGAATTGCCATAGATCGCCGCTGATAAATTCTCGGAAAGCCACGATTTGGCCGTACCCGGCTCCCCGATCAGAAGCAGGGCCCGGTCCGTCACCAGTGTAGCGATTGCCATTTCAATTAATCGGGTATTGCCGATGTACTTGGGTGTAATAACTGTCTTACCGGCCTTGCCGCCTACGATGAATGTCAATACCGAACGTGGAGACATCTGCCAGCCGGCAGGAATTTTCCCCTTATCCGCTTTGATCAACGCCCCCAGCTCCTCGCGGTATAGAACCTCCGCTGGAAGGCGCATGTAATCTTGAAGCTGAGCTTGCTCTGTCATTTATTGTTCTCCCCTTTGGCTTAAAGTTCTTATCACGTACGACAGCTGCTCGCCTGCTTCATATCTGTACATTGGAAGCACTGCCTCCAGACGTGACAAGAACGACGAAGGTAGCCCGCAGAGCAGGTTAAACACATAGATATCGAATACATAGCAATTGTTGTTGCGCTTATCCTCCAACGCAGCCATCAGCGCTTCTTGCCGCACATCAAGTTCAGCTCCGACCCGTTCCAGTCCCATGAGCAGGAGACTTGCGTATTTATTGCGGAACTCCGGATTATTGTTCAGCTTGCGCAGCAAATACTTCTGTATCAAGGGTTCCCCTGGTCTGGCAAATGCACTGACAAGTTCCGGTTTGTTCTTCTCCAGCGACCAGCGCAGCCAGCGCGGGTCCCAGCAATCAGCGATTTCCTCTGGAGAGACCGGCTCCAGGGAAGAGATGGAGTAATACCTGCTGGAGGATGGTCTCCACACCGCGTCATACATTTGATACGCTCGTTGCACCACCATATCTTCGATAACTTGCAGCAGCTTTTGTTCGCGCTGTTTGGTCCCCTTGTCAGGTGTTGCATCAGGCTGATTCGCCAGCGGCTCGGCATACTGCTCATACAACACTGCCGGAGACCAGAGGCGGAAGGCAAGCTGGAAGGCATGTGGAAGATAGCGGTGGTTCTTCTTCTCCACTTCCTGAATCAAAGCAAGCCCCTCAGGAGTATTCAAGCTACTGATGTAATTAGCTGCCCAATCGACAAGCTCAATCCAGCCTAATGAAGTATACAGGGAATGCTGTTGCAAAATGCTGCTGTAGATTTCCGTCAGACCTTCACTGTATTTGCCCACTACGGCCAGCTGGTAATGATTCAACCGGGTCCGCAGACTTTCTTCCCGCTTCTTGTCTCCCTTTACTTCTGGCGTCTTCTCCAGATCAGCTGCAAAATCACGCACAATTCGTGCGTCCAGCCGTCCAGACTCACTTAGAGCGCTCGCCGCCAGTTCGATATCCTTGCCGCTGAATGCCTCGTACAGACGGTCGGCAGCCTGAACCGTTTCGCTCGCCGCAAGAGCCCTGAAGGCTGCTTCCCGGATCGGCTTTTTCTTCTCCATCGAGAAATTCAGCAATGCAGCTTCATAACCGGTATATCCAGCCAGCAGCCTGATGGCCGTCGTCCGCACTTCATCCGAACCATTCTCTGCCGCTTGACAGATGAAGTCCATCTGTTCTGCCCCGCTCACCCGTTCAATCACATGCAGCTTGCGGGACTCGCTTTTACCCCCGGACGGATCAAAACCTTCCAGCAAAAAAGCCGTTATAGGCTTGCCGTAGGCCGGGAGGATGGCATCCCGCGCGAATTCGGCCAGCTCAGAATAAGGATCTCTGAGCGCAGCTATCGCGGCGGGAAGCAGCCGCAAATCCTGAAAAACACCTTGTTCATAAGCATCCTTCACAATCTCATAGCGCCCGCTGCCGGTTGTGGACAATGCCTGCTGCACCTCTGCCAGCTTGCGGTAGGAGAGATTGGTCTTTAGTAGTATGGGGCGGCTCGCAAGCTTATCCGGTTCGGCAAGGGGGGCTGTAGAGCCCTGGGTGTACAGTATCGAACCCAGCAGCAGGGCCAGATCCTGGAGCTTCACGGCTGAAGCTGTTCCCTGTTCTTCCGCCTGTTCTACCAGAGAGGAGATACCCTCCCCTAATCTTTTAAATACAGGTGACCGTTCACCAAGCTGCTGAAACTGCGGCAAAAGACGCTTAAGCCGGAAATCGCCCTCAGCCAGATCACTCCCGGCAATATACAATCTTCTAAGCTCCTGGTTAAGCTCTTGCAATAAAGCGGTACTCATGGGATAACCCCCTATTGTAATTTTGGATAATTAGTATAAAAGACGGGTTATCCCGGCATCGTTGATAACGGTGAGCGGCTGGGCAACGAGGCGCCCTTGATCAGACAAATGTTCGAGCATGACAAGAACGGCAATATCCTCATGCCATTCAGACGCAAGGTACGGCAGCAGTTCTGTCGTGCCCTGCGGTAAGGACGGAATGTTCTCCAACACCAGATGCTGTCCGGATTCATCCGTCAGCGTGTATTGCCCGCCCTCCGTCTGGCCCAGCCTTGCGGCATGCAGCAGCAGGACAGGGTTCTTTTCTCCAAGCGGATTCTTCAGCTCGTTCTTCGCTTTCTTCAATGCTTCCGTATAGGAACGCTGCGCATTGGCCGAGACAGCGGCCAGGTCAGCACCAGTTACAGCCCTCGGCAGCATCTCGTCATAGCGGACCCGGACGTTCATTTGACCCGGATAACGGTACAATAGAGGAAGCTGCGCCACTTCAAAGAAGCTGTCGTCCTCCCGCAAATGCTTGGCAGCCTTATAGGGCCGGTATTGCACAGTTCTGTGAATATCTCCTGTGGCCTGCTCCAGCCAGTATCCAAGATCCACATATTCCTGACGGGCAGCGTCATCATAACTATAAAAAGCAAGCTGAAGCAGCTCTGCTCCCTCTGTCACGAGTCCAACTTCCTTCAGCTCCGCGAGCTGCCAGGCATGCCCCAGCCATTCCTCGATGGTGGATTCATGGTCACGGGCCAATTCAGGGTCCTCCTGCTTGGCTGTCAGATAGGTCCGGCCCTTCTTGATGAATGCATGCAGCCTGGTTAATTGCTCCACCGCATATGTATAGCTCTCCTCATGATCCTGACCCCTGGACAGCAGCAACGCAAAGCGGCGCAGCTCATTCTGTGCACCAGGCAAATAATAATTGCCCATCTGCTTCACATGCTCATTGATCGTCTTGACCGTTTTGCTGTCAATCGTCGCAAGTCCGCCGCGGATCAGCGAAAGGATCAGCTTCTCCAGCACATCAAGCCCTTCCAGCTGAGCAGTGATTTTTTTCTTCAGAGCAGATTTGTTGACTTTCTTAGGCTTCGGTTCGCTACCTTCCTCAGCCTGCTTCGCTTTTGTCTCTTCCCGCTTTTCCGCTTTTTCGCGTTTGGAGAGAATATCCTCCGGTACGGGAGCAATCTGAAATTCCAGACCTTCACAATAGGCATACATCAGTCCCAAGGCATGCTTGCAAGGAAACTGGCGGCTGGGACAGGTGCAGCGGGCAACCGGCTTCTCAGGAACCACAAAATCGACCGAACAGACATAATTAGACTTGCCGCTACCCGAGCATTGGCCGAACAGTAGCTCACCATTCTCCGAACGGTTCAGCTCCACAAAGCTTTTCTTCTTCACAAGCCCTTGCCCATTCTTGATAGCGGCCGCATTAGGGGCCAGTGAATCCACATAGGACGAAGTAAGTTCAAGCAAAATATGATTCCTCCCTGTTACGAACAGATATGAGATATGATAGTAGATAAGATCACATGTTTGCATATTATCATATCAAAAAGAATTATATGTTCCAATCCGAGCAGGAAGACCTATAGCTAAGGTGGTTAATCTGTCTCAGGAAATCTGAGTATATAGACTTATTTGAGAAGGATAGCCGTGCAAAGATGAATGAAGATATACTCTATGTCAACAAGAAGGAATTGGGCGCGTTGGTCTAACACAGAACGCAAAAAGGACACCCTCGTAGCACCATACTACGAAGGTATCCTCATATTTAACTTACTTATATTATTAAGTTAAGCTTGAAGTTCCTACTCATTGAGAGTTTTCAGCGTTGACAAATGCAGCTGTGCTCCGACTACATATAATGTTTCTCTGGGCCGGACGGCTTCGCTAGCGTCAGTAGCGATCCTCAGTTGCAATGCCGGTTCTTTCATTTGAACCAGCCTTTTTCCTTAAAACGGGTAATCGCCTCGATCCGGTTGCCCACGTCAAGCTTATCCAGAATGACAGAAATATAATTTCGAACCGTACCGGTTGTAATAAACAGCTGACTTGCGATTTCTTTGGTGTTCTTTCCATCAGCGATGAGACCCAGCACTTCCTTTTCCCGTTCCGTCAAGGGATTAACCTCTCCACCGTACGCCTGATCCATCAGTTCAGGAGCATACATCCGCCGTCCGGCCATCACACTTCGAATGGAGGAGGCTAGTTCTTCACTTGGACTATCCTTAAGCAGATAGGCATGGACTCCAGCCTTCACAGCGCGCTCAAAGTAACCTGCCCGGGCAAAGGTGGTCAGAATCATTGTCTTGCAGCCGGAATTCTTCAGCGCTTCTGCTGCTTCCAGGCCGCTCATCGCTGGCATCTCAATGTCCATGATACAAATATCCGGTTTATGTAGCTGCACCAGCGACACCGCTTCCTCACCGTTGCTCGCTCGCCCCACCACCTTCATATCCTCTTCCAGATCCAGCAGCGAAGCCAGCGCTCCGAGCAGCATACGTTGATCCTCGGCAATAACTATTTTTATCATGTCGTCTCCTCCTTCACCGGTTGTTTGAATGCATTGGGAACTCTTATCACAAGGGTGGTTCCTCCGCCCTTCACAATATCCATCGTACCGTTAACAAATTCAAGCCGCTCTCTCATGCCCTGCAGGCCGTGTCCTTTAGAATAAATGTTATCCCCCGAAATCCCCGTTCCATTGTCCTTCACTGTGATTGTCAGATCTGTCCGGGAGGGCTGGATCATAATCCAGCATGCCATGGCATTACTGTGCTTCACCACATTGGTGACCGCTTCTTTAATGCACATGCTGAGTACATTTTCCGTAATGAGGGAAGTATTGGTTAGCTTCGGATTACCCTCCAGCAGAAAATCGATCTCTGCCGCCTGAAGAAACTGCCGGATACGTATTAACTCTTCCTCCAGCCGAATCCCCCGCATCTCTGTCACCATCTCCCGCACTTCCTTCAGGGCACTCCGTGCCGTTCGGCGCACATCACCTATTTCAACAACCGCCTGCGCAGGATTCTTGTGAATCAGCTTGCTGGCGAGATCGCTCTTGAGCCCGATCAGGGAAAGCTTTTGTCCCAAGGTGTCATGCAGATCACGGGCAATCCGCTGCCGCTCCTCAAGCTTCACCAGTTCGGAGATACGTTTGTTGGCGTCCTCCAATTGGCCCTGCAGCTTGTCCTGATTATTGCGGTTATAGGTGGTAACGGGCAGCAGCACAACCGCAATCATACTAACCAGCACAAATGGCAATTGGCTGATAAATACGGGATTGCGCGAGAGCAGCACGTAATTGATGGACACGATGGTGGTTAACAGATGAATGGAATATAGCGTGAAGAATCCGACCCTGTTCTGGATATTTCCGATAAAGAACGCCAGAAACAGCGCAAAATACACATAGCCAAACAATAGCGTCATCGTAATTGAAACCACTATTTGCACGCTTGTCCAGAAGTACACCAGCCAGCCTTTTGAAATAAAGGATAGTACATAGCACACAAAGAACAGCATGATCATGACGATGCCGGATACCACTTGATAGGTGGAAGAAGACCGGAAAATGAAATAGAACGGAAGAATGTAAAAGACGACCCACACATAAGGGCTGAGTCCGGTGCTTTTATGAAAAATAGAATACCATTTCTGCATATCTGCCATCCTTTTGATCAAAGTTGTTCATCCTTATATTAGCACAAACTTGACAAGTATCGCTTCAAAGGGAAAACAAAAGGAAGAACAGCACCGAACAATGATCTTCGGCTCTGTACTTCCTTGGGTATAGTGTTCAATCTCCCTGAAGAGTCGGTTTATGCACAGTTAACACTTCTGCGACACGCTTGGGATTACGCAGTCTGGCCTTCATCTCCTTGAAGCTCACGAAGCCTTTATTCTCCTCATCCCACAGACGGAAATGAATGGCTTTGAGACTGGTGCCGATCGTAATCGTAGTCGCCTTTTGCAATGGTGGAGTTGAGTTATGCACTTGTTCCAGATTATAGTTAGGCACCTTCGGGCTTAAATGATGTACATGATGGAAGCCGATATTGCCGGTAATCCATTGCAGCAGCTTCGGCAGCTTGTAGTAAGAACTTCCTTCTACCGCAGCTTTCACATAGCTCCACTCGTCTTCGTTCTCGAAGTAGGAATCTTCGAACTGGTGCTGTACATAGAACAGCCAGATTCCGAGGAAGCCGGATACAAAGACGATAGGCAGTTGCACCAGCAGGAATGCCGGCCAGCCAATGGCCCAAATAAGCACACCGTACAGCACAACAAGCGAGACATTAGTGAGGTACGTGTTCATCCGCTCTTTGCGCTTGGCTCCCTTGGCGTTAAACCGGTATTGGAGCAAGAACACAGCGATCGGCCCAATGCCGAACATAACAATCGGGTTACGGTAAATCCGGTAATACAGCCGCTTCCATGAAGAGGCCTCCGTATATTCATTCACGGTCATGATCCAGATGTCGCCAATCCCTCTTTTGTCGAGATTGCTGCTGGTTGCATGGTGGATAGAATGGCTATGCTTCCACTGCCGGTAAGGAACCAGTGTCAGAATGCCGGTAATGGTGCCCACGATATCGTTGGCCCGGCGGCTTTTGAAGAACGAGCCATGGCAGCAGTCATGAAAAATGATAAATGTTCGAATCACGAAGCCTGCGGCTGGAATTGCAAACAACAGTGTAAGCCAATAGGATACGGACAGGCTAAAGTAGGCGCTGCACCATAATACTACAAGCGGCAACAGCGTATTTATAAGCTGCTTTATACTTCGTGTACGATCCGTTTTCTCATAAGGAGCTACACTTTTTTTTAGGCTGGCGAGCTGGGCTGACTGATCTTTGCGCATGGTCGTCGTTCCTCCTTGATGTATCCCGCTGGGGAAACACTCTTCTGCTACTAAGTATAGAGAAGACAATGTCATCCTTTAAGACACAAACATCAAGTAGGCAGTATGACATATGTCATACTCTAGCCCGGGACGTTACGCGGCCAACCCAACACGCTAAGCTCAAATCATTAACCGATGGTGGTGTTCTATTGGATTTATGGCCAGAGGACAGGTATACTATTTTTACTTCTATAAGGGTATAAAATTATATTTATGTTTATCAATAAAGGAGAGTTTCAACATGCCTATTAATCGTCCACTATTTACGGATATTGACCTGCAGGAAGCCGTAGATCGGCAGTACCCTGTGCGCGTCTTCCAAGATGATCATCTGGTGAATTCCGGCGGCTTCATTGTCCGCTTCACGGATTCCGATGTAGTCATTCAATCCCGGGTCAGCGACTTGACCTATTATTCCCGTTCGAACTGCCAGTTCTTTGAGGTCAGACCTTAGAGACTGACTGCAATTACGTCTGGAATAAGAATTGGGCAACAGTGGTGCAAGGCGCTTATTCGGAGAGAAGCTGGGTATAGTTCCCCGCGGTTGGAGACACTAAGAGCGATGAATGCCGCTTTTGGCAAATTCAACCGATAATGAGGTGCTAGCCTATGTTCAAACGTTTTGACGAGATTGCCATTGAGATTCCGGAAGTAGAACGCCCCGATCCCAATGCCGCTGCTGCGGTTCAGGAACTGATGGGCGGGAAATTCGGCGAAATGTCGACCCTGAACAACTACCTGTTCCAATCCTTCAACTTCCGCAGCAAAAAAAAGCTTAAACCCTTCTACGATTTGGTTACGAGCATCACTGCAGAAGAACTGGGCCATGTCGAACTGGTTGCCCATGCGGTTAATAAATGTCTGCGTGGCTCCACGCAATATAAAGAACCGGATCAAACACCGCTTAATCCGTTGAAAGATATTCGCAATACTTACTTCGGATTAGCCGGCGCACAGTCCGCGCTTCCCATTGATTCCATGGGCCGGCCCTGGAGTGGAGAAAATGTCTTCAATAGCGGGAATCTGATTCTCGATCTGCTGCATAACTTCTTCCTGGAGTGCGGAGCACGTACTCACAAAATGAAGGTCTATGAAATGACCGATCACCCTGCTGCACGGGAAGTTGTCGGATACTTGCTCGTCCGCGGCGGGGTGCATGTCGTGGCCTATGCCAAAGCACTGGAGGTAGCAACCGGTGTGGATGTCAGCAAGCTGGTGCCGATCCCCTCCCTCAGCAACAAGGCATTCAACGAAACACGAAAGTATGAGGAGAAAAGCCTTCATACCAAGCTATATACGAACAGCGACGGGGATTTCACAGCGATCAAGCAGATCTGGAAGGGAACTCATCCCGAAGATGGACAGCCGCTTGAAGTTATAGAAGGTTCACCTAAAGGATATCCGATTGCTGAGGCACCTGAAGTGCCGGAAGAATTTGCGCCTGGCATCTCAGAAGAAGATTTCAAAGCGATTGCCGCCAGGTTGCAGCAGGCCGCTAATATTCGATAAGACGCTCACCACTGAATCAATTTCACAAATCCATAAGTGAGCGTCTAATCATCGATATCAAGTTGTACATGGTTTAGGTATAACTTGATATTGTACCTATTCGGATTGAAATCCGTATTATGAAATGGATTCAACTTTATAAAAAGTTTAAAAAGCCGGGCGACAGGACCTCAGAGGGTCTTCGTCCGGCTTTTCTATGTAGCGCTATGTTGAGTTACCTGAATGTCACTTTTTGAGACCGCTGCCCGATCTCATCTTCTCCTTCAGTACATCACGGAAGACGACCATCTTCTCGTCCGCTCTCTTCTGCTTGGAATTGGCCACGGGTTGAGGCCTGAAATACTGATGATTGAAAGCCATAATACTATGTACTGTCATATTCATGCTGGATTCATCCTCCCTTCCGTAATCTTTTCCCTGTCAACATGTCCATGCATTGACTGCTTTCTTCTTTATTAACCCGTATGCCTTACTCTTAAACAGCTGAAGTTCATTTTCATGCTAAAAAGATGTTTTTTTTCATAGCAGGATAATCCCCATGATTTTCATCCATAATATAGGTAAATTCAGTTGGGAGGAACTGCCTGTGAAAATGTCAGGAGCACAGCTCTGGATCGCTGCATTAGGCGGCGTCAATGAGATCGGCAAGAACATGTACCTCGTGCAGTATGCCGATGATATTATTGTTATCGATTGCGGTGCCAAATTTCCCGATGAAAGTCTGCTAGGCATCGACCTGATCATTCCCGATGTCAGCTACTTACTGAACAATATCGATAAGGTACGCGGACTGGTCGTGACTCACGGACATGAAGATCATATTGGCGGCATCCCTTATCTGCTGAAACAACTGAACATTCCGATATATGCTTCCCGCTTGACACTAGGCCTGATTGAAAACAAGCTGAAGGAGCATGGCCTTCTTCGGCAAACGAGCCTGCACTGCATTGATGCGGATTCGACACTAGACTTTGGCACCATCACCACCACCTTTTTCAACACCAATCACAGCATCCCGGATTGCCTCGGGGTTGTATTCGATACTCCCGAAGGAACCGTCGTACATACAGGGGACTTCAAATTTGATATGACACCGGTCAACAAACAATACCCTGATCTGCACAGAATGGCTGAAATCGGCAAAAAAGGTGTTAAAATCCTACTTTCAGAAAGCACCAATGCTGAGCGCCTTGGCTTCACTCCGTCCGAACGACTGGTAGGATCACATATGGAAGAAGCGTTTAAGAATGCTGAACAAAGAATCTTTGTCTCCACCTTTGCTTCCAATGTGCACCGTCTGCAACAGGTTGTGGATGCTGCTCATCATACTGGGCGTAAGCTCGCTCTGCTGGGCAGGAGCATGGTGGCTGTGGTCGGCGTAGCCCAGGAATTAGGGTATCTGGATATTCCGGATGACATGTTGATAGAGCCTGCGGAGGCTGCCGACCTACCGCCTGAACAATGTGCCGTGTTATGTACAGGTAGTCAGGGTGAACCTATGGCCGCCTTATCCCGTCTGGCGAACTCCAGCAATCGGCTAATGGAGATTCACGCTGGGGACACTGTACTGATCGCGGCCAATCCAATCCCCGGTAATGAACGAAATGTCGCCCGAATTGTAGACAACTTGTATATTCTGGGTGCACGAGTCATCTACGGCTCCCGCAGCGAGCTTCATGTATCCGGGCATGGCAGCCAGGAAGAACTGAAACTGATGCTGACCCTTATGAAACCGGAATACTTTATTCCGGTGCACGGAGAGTACCGTATGCTTCATCATCACAGCCTGTTGGCCGAGGCGGTAGGTGTAAATCCTGAGAATATTTTCATTCTCAAAAACGGCGACATTGTTGAAGCTGCGGGGGGGACTGTCAGACAGTCCGGCAAAAAACTAACCGCGGGGCAGATCCTCGTCGACGGTCTGGGCATCGGGGATATTGGCAATGTGGTGCTGCGCGACCGGCGACAGCTCTCAGCTGACGGTATCCTGATCACAGTCATTACACTTAGCCAAACCGATGGACGGCTGCTGAACAGCCCCGATACCATTTCCAGAGGGTTCATCTATATCCGCAACTCGGAAACGCTAATGGACGAAATTAATCAATTGGTCACGGATACGCTGCATAAAATGCACAAAGCCGATCTTGGCCAATGGAATATCATGAAGCAGACGATCAAGGATGTCCTGGGTAAATTCCTGTATGAGAAAACCAAACGGCGACCGATGATCCTGCCGATCATTATTGAGGTGTAACGGCTTCAGCGTGGGTAGACAGACAAGAGCCTCCAAGTGACCAAGGGTCCTTCGGAGGCTCTTTGTATATAGCTTGATATGTTATTTGACCGCGAACCAGGAAGCTTCATTGAGCTGTTCCAATTCATCGACCGTAAGCTGGAAGGTCATCGCACCGATGTTTTCCTGGGCATGCCGCACCTTCGATGCACCCGGAATCGCCACGACCGTATCGCCGTGATAATGAATCAGCCAATTCAGCGCGATCTGCCCTGAGGTCGCATTGTATTTTCGACCCAGGGCATCCAAAGCCTCTATTAATGGCCGACTGCGGGTCAGGCTCTTTTCATTTAAACCGGACATTAACCGGCGGCTGCGGGTCAGGGCTTGAATCTGCGCCGGATCATGATGGAAACGACCCGTGAGCAGTCCCTGCTGCAGTGGAGAATAAGCAATGATTGAAATACCATGCTCCTTCGCAGCCTCCAGAATTCCGTTGCGGTCAATCGCCCGGTCGAGCAGATTGTATTTAACCTGATTGGAGACCAACGACAGTCCATGCTGCTGCAACAAGCGGTGAGCCGCGACCATCTGCTTCGCCGAATAATTGCTGACACCGACATAACGGATTTTTCCCGCTTTAACCAAGCCAGCCATCGCCTTCATCTCCTGAGCAATCGTGGACAAGGAGAATGGCTGGTGAATCTGGTACAGGTCAATGGTTCGTCCACCCAGGCACCCTATCCGCTCCTCAATCGTGGAGGTAATCGAACCCGCGGTACGGAAAAGTGGCCACCACTTGGTCGCGATCAGCGGAGCCGATTGAGGACTTCCCTCCTGCCGCAACTGGTCAAGGACCTGTGCCAGCGCTTCCTCTGATTTGCCTCCACCGTAGACCTCTGCCGTATCCACCCAATTCATGCCGCCTTCAAGACTGACCCGCACAATCTCGAGAATATCGCCTTCATTCAGGTTGCTCCAATAGCTGCCCACCAGTCCCTTTCCCCGGCTAAACTGCCAGCAGCCCAGGCCCAGTGGCGAGACGGAAAGCGAAGACTGACCCAGGGGGCGCAGCTTCACCGCTGTCAAGTTCTGCTCCATCACTCATCCTTCTTTCCCCGCTATGAAATAAAAACCATTAGTATGATTACGCCTAACATATCATTTATTTCCTGTAATTAGAAGACAACTTTATTGCTGGATCAGTTTGAGGAAATTCTCCTGCAAGGTGAGCGTGTATGAACTGCCCTCCCACTTTGCTGTAAAACCCAGCGCCTGTGCAAGCTGAGCTGCGGGAACCATCGAGGTGTAGCTCACCAATATGCTCTCGCCCATGGGGATAGTTCTGCCATTTCCCAGCTTGTAATTCCCATCCTGAAGCACAACTTCTTTGCCATCCTTGGTCAATGTCATGATGCCGCCCACAGACCCGATGGTATAACCCAAACTTTGGGCCACATCTCGCAGCGGTACCAGTACTCTGCCCTCCCGAAAAATTGGCGGCTGGAGAGGTTCCAGCATCTGACCGTCGATAATCAGCGTTACGGGCTTCAATAGGGGGGAAACCGTAAAAGGACGGGAATCCAGGGCACTGATGCCCAATTGACCGAACATATTCGTGCCCCAGGCAGCAACCGTTCCATCTTTCATAACCGCATACTTACTGTTTTCTCCTGTGGCAAAAGACACCGGCGCTTGCAGCCCTTTAATCTGCCTCGGCTGTGTAAAACTAAGCTGTCCGTCGGCAGCATACATATGACCCCACGTCCAGACTGTACCATCCTTCCGGACAGCGGCAAAACCGTTCAGATTCAGCTCCAATCTGGCGATATTGCTGGGTGATGTGATTTTCTGAAGCGGCTTCTGATTACTCCCTGCTCCCCATATCCAATATTCCCCCTTCTGGTTCTGCACGAGGTTGATGAAGCCATTCGTGTCTATAGAAGTTATGCCAGAAAGCGAAGACATCTTCTGAAACTTGATTGGATAGCTGGGAATCCCGAAGTTACTGCTGTTCCAGCCGCCGACCGATGACCATACTGCTCCACTATTCGTCAGGGCAACTAGACTGTCACCGTTAATCACCACAGACTTCACATTGTAAAGACCACTGACCGGAGTCGGCGTCCTTGGCAGTCCCATGTTATCGTCCAGTGCCCCGGTTCCCCATACCCATAAGGTACCATTATCCTTGAGCGCGGCGTAGTCGCTGCCAACCCATTTGATTCCACTTAAGCCCGGCACCTTTACAGCTGCAGGCAGAGTGGTATAGCCAGTTTCTGAATCAGCCGGGGATTTCCATTCCCAGACGGTACCGTCTTTTTTCACCGCTAGCGCACGATCTACTCCACTGCTCAGAGCGACTACATCCGTCAAGCCGGACACGTTCTGGGGTAACAGTACCTCTACAGATTTCCCTGTCAGAGTAGCGCTGTCCTTCTTTTTAAATCGGCCCCAAGCCGTAACGGTTCCATCTTGCTTAAGCGCCAGATAATATCCTCTTCCAAGGACAAGATCTTTGGTATGATCCAAGAATGCTAGACGATGAGGCGTGATCGTCCAACCTTCAGGACTGGCGACTCCATTACCAAATTGTCCGTAGACATTGCTGCCCCAAGCCCACACGGTACCATCTTGGCCAAGCGCGAAGGCGTTTCCACCCCAGAAGCCTGGAGAGGCGACTATCTTCTTGATATTTGAAAGTTTGGCCGTAGAGGGCACTTCCGCTGCCCCAACAGCTTGAGGTATGGGCACCCACAGTAAAGCAACGCATAATACAACACTAAGCATAAGGAACTTGGATCGAGATAACTTCATCACCTGATCTCCTTCTTATTCAGATTATGGTATAATTATCCTGGCTGAACACCTCCTATTATAACGAAAGACCGCAGCAACGTAATACATAACAAGACAAATGATCTAGAACACATTAAAATAACAAATATAGCTTATCCTATATAAGCCGAACAAAGGAAATTCACAAAAACAAAGATGAGTGAACGGGGAAGTTTGGAACTGTGGACGCAAAGCGCTCGCCTGACTGCTTTCCATAGAGAAGCTAGCACCGTAACATAGTCTGTCGACAGATTTCAGCACTAGAAGCGGTACATTCCCGTATAGTCCCCTTCCCCTTCAACAGTCGTCTTAACAGTGCGAAAGAGGGGCATCCTCCCCAACTATATAAGCTGAACTTAAGAATTAGGCAAGGTGCTATTCTTAAGTTCACTTTATATAAGAGCATTTTTGTACCTTATTTTACTTTAATATAGGTAAATGAGGCAAATAAGGGCATTATTGTATCTTATTTTCCGAAAAAACCATACTCGATGGATATTCTGGAAGATTTAAGGTACAATATTGCACTTAATCTCTAATAGCCGGTAGCGGCAGAGGAATTAAGGTACGAAAATGCCGTTAATTACACTTCGATCCTTCTTAGCTCTCTTATTCCCCTTGTTTGTCTCTATTTTAAAAATATAAGATACAAAATGCGGTTAGTTAGGGAGGTAGAGCTACTTTTCATAATCTTAATTTCACTCATCTAGGAGGACAATATGTTCAAAATTCTCGGATTCATCCTGTTATTTCGATTTATCGGCAATCCTTTTCTTGCTCTGCTAATTCTGTTAATTATTCTGTATGTATTAGATCGCCGCTTTGTCGGCATCTTGCCCAGCATAGCAAAACCCTTCCGCAGATCGCGGCAAATCTCCAAACTGAGAACTACTATTTCGCTTAATCCCAATGATGTATCATCCAAATTTGAACTGGCCCGGTATTTGTCTGAACGCAAAAAATTTAATGAAGCAAAGAAATTACTACAGGAAATTGAAGACCGCTATGAACAATCCGCCGAATATTGGGTCGAGCTTGGACACGTGAATTTGAAGCTGGGACAGATGGAAGAAGGCGAGGCTCAGGTACTGAAGGGACTAGATATTAACCGCAGAGCCCAATACGGTCAACCCTATCTGCGACTGGCTGAGATTTTCCGTCATACAGACCGCGACAAGGCGCTTCACTATGTCAGCGAGTTCCAAGAGATTCAATCTTCCTCCAGTGAAGCTTATTATCTGGCTGGCTCGATGTACCGGGCGCTGGGAAGGGAAGAAGAAGCGAAAAGTGCTTTTGCAGAGTCAACAGCCATTTACCGCTCGCTTCCGAAATATAAGAAACGCCAGGAACGCGGCTGGGCGCTGCGCAGCTTTTTTGCCAAAATGAGATAGATGACGATCCTCTTACATCCTTAAGCGTAAAAAAAGAAAACCTCCGGAATCCACATTTCACGTGGCCCCCGGAGGTTCTTTGCTGTTATCGTTATTTCACAGGTACTATAAATTCAAGCTCGGAGATATACTCTTTCTGTTCTTCCCGCCATATGAAGGGCTTCACTATGAGCGTTCTGGGCATCGAGTCAAAAGGTTCGAATGTAGTGGTATACGTTGTCAGGCCTTCATGTCCGTATAGACTCGCCCCGATATAGAAGGGACTTCGCCCCTGCTCATCGATAAGCTCAAAATTAATATTAAAGAGCCCGTGAATTTTATATTTCTCCCGCATTCTTCTTATTGAGTCACCCTTAACTTCTTCCGGCTCATTCTTGAACTCTACCACCAATAGGGTAGTCGTCTGGCTTAGCTCTAACCGCTTGATGCTCATATGAATAGGATCATCACTTTTAACTTCGGCCGGAGTGAGTACAATACTATCCGCAGTATTCTTTGTAACAGGAATCGTGAACGTAAAGTCCTGCTTAAGCTCAGCCAATCGAACCACCATCTTGAACTCAAATTGATCCGGAACTTGCACACCTTCAAAGGTGGTCACGATCACCGAATTCGGAGACTCGTCGCCGCCGGGGGACAATCCCCATGCTGTATTCACGAGCTCCCCATTCACATAAAAGTCGATATTATTCACTACGCTTCCAATAATCCCCCGCCACGTCTCCATAAATGTTGCACCAGAGGTATCCGGTGACTCACGGCTAAGAACCAGGGACAAGCGACTGCCATCATACATCAGTTCTGATACCCCCAGCGTCACGCCTTGGTGAGTAACACTCTGATCCACGCTGTGAATCAATCCACGCTCTGATGCATTACGAAGACCAAGATCTCCCGCCAACTGGAACACACTCTTCACAAAAGGAATTTGCTTAAGGGTCTCTGCCATAGCAGGCGAGAAGAAACCCAGAACAATAAAGAGCAAGCCCGCTACAGCCACACTACCTGCTATAAGGATCATTCGGCGCAACCACCGTTGCTTCTTCCTTGCTAGACTGTGGTTTTGGGTACTACTGCCTAGCATTTGATAGGTGATGTCCATGCTGCTACGCACAGGCTCCGGCACTTCTTCGATGGAAGCCATCTTCAAACCAACCAGTTCTGCCTCGAAATCAGGATTGTTCATACGTTGACCTTCCTTTCAGTTGGATCTGCCAGCCACTGGTATAATGTCTTTCTAGCCCTATGCAGCCTTGTCTTGATCGCACCTTCAGACAGCTCCAGGATGTCCGCAATTTGGCTAAGTGGCAGATCCTGAAAATAATGCAGGATAATAATATTCCGCGAGATCTCCTCTAATTGATACACGGCTTCGCGCAGATCGATATGTTCATAATCAGGACTCTCTCTATGCAGGCTGGGCAGCTCAGCCATCACGACACTTTTTGCACTCTTGCGCAAAAGTAGATTGCATTCATTAATCAGTATGCGTAGCAGCCATGTTTTGAAAAATAACGGTTCCTTCAGACCGCCAATCGACTTATAGGCCTTGAGCACCGTCTCCTGCATGGCGTCCGCACAGTCCTCATCCTTTTTCACAATAGCTTTCGCCACTGTATACATTTGCAGCTCCAGCTCTTTCACAAGATGGATGAAAGCATCTTTATCCCCGGCTTGGGCACGCCTGACCTCTTCTGTCACATCTGTTTCCAACTGTAAAGCCCCCATTCCTTTTCCACTCATTTCCTGCTCTTTATGCTGATTAGATGCCCGGGAAGGGAAAAAGGTTTCTCTTTATTTGTAAAAAAGTAAAAAAAGAGAGTGTCCCAGTAAACAGCAATTGCTGCGGGACACTCTCTTTGCAAGTAAGTGTAGGATTCTCACAAGGCTACGATCTGGACCTTCAGTGACAATACTCTACACATCTAGTGTATTTGATTTCTCCTCAGCAGCACTAGAGCTGTCAGGGAATGGCCACCAGTTGGCCCGCCCGAACATCTTCACCATCACCGGCACGAAGAACGGCAGGAAGATGAAGGCATACAACGCCAAGCCGGCAAGCACTACTGTAGCGATCTGCATCATCGAGAGCACGCCCGATGGATACATCGAGGCAAAGGTACCGCCCAGAATAACTACAGCTGACAAAATAACAGTCCCCATGTTGCGCATGGCATGCAGGATAGCTTCTTTCACATCCCATGACTTGTTCTCGTTGAACCGGGCCATAAGGAAGATACTATAGTCAACGCCAAGCGCTACCAGCATAACGAAGCTGAAGAATGGCGTGGACCAGGTGATTCCGGAATAGCCGAGCATGTTCACGAAGATCGCTTCCGTCATCGCCAGCGCCGTAAAGTAAGTAATCACGAGCGACAGAATCAGGTAAAGCGGCATGATGAAGGAACGGAGCAGTAAGACCAGGATGATGAATATACCGCCCAGCATCAAGATTACTGTCCGGCTATAGTCCGCATTGGAGATGTTCTGCAAGTCATTGTAGGTGCTGGTAACGCCACTGATGGCAATTTCCGCATTCTCCAGCTTCGTTCCTTTCACCGCACGTTCAACAGCAGATTGAATATTGCTAACACTGTCGATGGCTTCCTTGCTGTAAGGGTTCTGTGCGAACACAATATCAAGGGTCATAATCTTGCGGTCATGTGTCAGGTAGTTGTCGAACACCTGTTGGATGCCGTCGGCTTTGAGAGCCTCATCCGGCACAAAGAATCCGCTCAGTTCATCATCCTTAGCGTTATGAATCTGGTTCAGGAAATCCTGTGCTGAGCCGAGGCCACCGGAGATCTGCTTCAGCCCATCCGCACTATCGCTTAGACCGGCAGTTAACTGACCGATCTGGCCGGTTAGCTGACCGAAGCCGTCCGCCAGTTGCTTCTGTCCACCTTGCAGCTGATCCAGACCGCCCGTAATCGATGGGATTTTTCCAACGATCTGACCTTGACCGTCAGCAGCCTGGTTAAGTCCCGATTGAAGCTGACCAATCCCCGCCACAAGCTTCTGCAAGCCCTGTGCCAGTGCAGTCTGTCCGGCCGCAGCTTTGGCATAACCGGCATTGGCTTCCGTCAGGCCGCCAGCCGCACCCTTCAAGTTCTGGGAAATCTGGCCGAGGCCTGCCGCCAGTCCAGCAGCACCGGTACCGGACTGAGTCACTGTGCCTTTAATGGTCTGGTAATTGACATCCTGCAGCAGATCCGGATAGCTGGTCTCAAGCCCAGCGAAGGAAGTGCCCAGGCCGTTCAAGGCTGTTGCTACGCCTTGCAGCTGGCCTTGAATCTGGCCTAGCCCGCCATCTAGCGCCGTCAGACCTGCGCCGATTTTTTTGTAGCCGGCAAGCAGCGCCTGATTGGCATCCGCCAACTGCTGTGCACTTGTCGCTGCCTGCTGAAGTCCGGCTTTGATCTGGCCTGCCCCGGCAGAGCCGCTCTTAATGCCGCTCTCAATCCGGGATAGACCGTCGCCAAGAGCGACAATCCCGGCTTTCAAGTCGGCCGTTCCCTCCGTCAGCTTCTCGCTGCCGGACACGGCTTCAGCCAGCTTGGGCGCATTGTCACTAAGCTGCTTGCTGGCTTCGGACAAGCCGCTCTGAATCTTGGACAATCCGTCATTCGTCTTGTCCAGACCCTCTGATAGTGTCTTGACTTGTGTAGGAATCAGGAAGTCATTGATCGCCTCGCCTGCCGGACGCGACATACTGCGAACGGTCTTGATCCCTTCCACCTTCTCCAGCTCACGGCTGATCTTCTCCGCAAGCCCGATATACTCCGAATTGTCCATTCGATCGTCATTCTTGATCACGATCTTGCCTGGCATAGATTCACCAGGGCCAAAGCTTTCGGATATAATATTAAAGCCTTTAACCGAGGCATAGTTCGAACCAATCTCATCCATGCTGTTATAGGACAGCTTTCCATCGTAGGTGACCAGGAAAGGCACAACGATGGCTGCTACGATTAGCAGCGCCGCCCATGGTCTTTTCAGGGAGAAGGAGCCTGCCGCCCCCCAGATTCGGCTTTCGCTGTGTTCCAGCTTGCCGCGCGACGGCCAGAACATCTTTTTGCCCAGGACAGCCATAAAGAAAGGTACAACTGTCACTAGTGCAAGTAGCATCACCGCAATGCCGACAGCCACGGCCACCGCCGAGCGATACAACATGAACTTGGAGAAGCCGATGGCTACAAAGCCTACAAATACAGCAAGGCCGGAGTAGAACACCGTACCGCCTGCTTTACGATAAGTCTCAATAATTGCAGTTTTGGTATCCGCCGAAGCAGCCAGCTCTTCCTTGAATCGGCTAATCAGCAGGATACAGTAATCCGTCCCGATCCCGAACAATACGGCCACCATAAAGATCTGGGTGAACGTGGATAGCGGGAAATCATAACGATCGACCAGAAACGCTACCACTGACTGGGCCACCACATAACTCAGTCCCACAGTCAGCAGCGGAACAAATGGAGCTACGAACGACCGGAACACTAAGAATAGAATTAGAAGAATGAATACTACGGTTATATATTCCGATTTCTTCAGCCCCGCTTCGGAGCTGGCAATCGTGTCTTCGGTAATCAAACCTTCACTCGTCAGATAATGATCAGCGTCCACATCTTTCAGTAGCGCGTCTACTTTACCTGGAAGCACCTTGACGTCTTCATCACTACCAGCGACAAACAACGCCACCATAATCGTTTTGCCATCTTTGGCAATCAACGTGTCTTTCAGCTCACTTTGCGAGAACGGGTCGGTAATGGAGTCCAGCTTGAGATCGGCTTTATTCTGGTTCAGCTTCTCAACGCCTTGCTTAATACTCTCCATTTCCTTGGCCCCAATGCCTTGCGGCTTGTTGAACACAAGTGCAACTTGATGGAGCGTCTCCCCGCCTTTGGCCTCAGCAGCTTCTTTCATAATCTCGGCTGCTCTGGATGAAGAATATCCGGCCGGAACCGCAATCTGTCCCTTCTCGCGGACTAGATCGGACATTCCAGGTGCTGTCAACATCAATACAACAGCCGCTGCAATCCAGATCACAATGATGGCCCATCTGGCCTTAAGTATGGTCTTCAATCCTCTTTCCCTCCTGAGTCCTGCATCATTCTTGCCAGCCTTTCGAACATCATAATGAAATTCTCGATCTCTTTGTCTCCAAAATGGGAGAAGTACGGCGACACCGTATCCATGACATGCTTACCCGCCACTTCAAATACCTCACGCCCCTGCTCCGTCATTGAGAGATAGACCTGCCTCCGGTCATTCTCGTCGCGCGTACGCACCAAAAGTCCCGCATCGACCAGCCGGTTGCTGATTGCTGTAATCGAGCTTTTACCTACAGCGAACGATTCGGCCAGATATGTGGAGGTGCAGCGCTCCTTCCCGTTGATCAGCCGCAAGATCAGGTATTGGTCTGTCGTAAGTCCGCCAGCGATACTATCCCTGATTTGAGCACTGATATTTCTTGATACCGCCAGGTAGGCATCCAGATAACGGTTTATCCACTGTTCTGCCACTTCATCCAAAGCTTAATCCTCCTTACAACCCCACAATAGTTCATGTGTAGAATAGTTTCACTTTAGAACTATATGTCTTCAGCACTCAAAAGTCAAATGTAATGACGTAGTGCTTGTATTTGCATGAAAAAAAATGACAGGCCAACAAAACTCCTTGGCCTGCCATTCTATGTCGTTCAGGGTGAGGTTATTCCTCATCCTCAAACTCTTCAACCTCATATACACAGCGAAACATCTCGATTCCGGCTGCGTTCACGCCGAGACTATAGACCATAAAGCCCAGGGCCCGGTAGAAATCGGCTGCTACCTCATCTTCGGTCTCTGACAGTAAGTAACGCGGCTCTCTAGCAGTAAGCAGCTCCAAAATCATCCCACGGGCATATCCTTTACCCCGATTCTCCGGCAGCACGGCAATGTGGCGGATATCCAGTGAGCCATCTTCTGTTTCCTCGAATCCTACCAGACCAAGGAGCAATTCCTCTTCTTCCCAGCCAAACAACTGCAGTCCGGATGAATTGCGGTATTCCTCCGAAGTCTGCTGAAGGGTCTCGGTTTCCTCAACCACCGCATACTCCAGCAGTTCGTTCACCTCAGGTGTTCCGATGCGTGGTGTCAAATCAATCAGCATGTATGTAATCCCTCCATCTTATGAATTCCTTCCAGTTCTCCCCAGCCGAATTACAGCATAGCCAGCCCATACCCCCAGCATGTTCAGCAGCAGGTCGTCCATATCGAAGCTTCCAACGTGCAGAAGCATCTGCAGACATTCTAGCAGCAGAATAACAGGGATCATGACTAGCGCCAGTCTTGCCGCAGAAGACAGCTTGTTCCAAATCAGGGGCAACAACAACCCGAACGGAACAAATACAGCCACATTCCCCAGCAGATTTACCGCCCGATTCCAAATGGAAAGGCGGTTCCCCATGTCCAGATAAAGAGAGACGGTCTTCCATGGTACCAGATTATACTGCCACGGTCCACCCATATGGGCTTCACGACCGAAACCGAGAAACATCCAGTAGAGCAGCAGCGCACTGTATAAAATAAGAACGGCCTGCACCCCGCGCCTGCGTCTACGCCTGGGTCCGGACCCTGGAAGGAAGATCAACGATGCTTATCCCCTTCGATCACTTCAATGCTGCCATCGCTTTTGCCGATAATCGCAAAGTCTGCAATGCCAATGAAGAGACCGTGTTCAACTACGCCTGGTATGCCTTGCAGTGCCTTAGCCAGCTCCGGCGCCGAATGGATTGCTCCAAAATGGCAGTCAGCAATGTAATTGCCATTATCGCTCTTGTACAGGTCATCACCAGTACGGCGCAGTACCGGCTCACAACCGAGCTTGGCGAGATCACTAAGCGTCCATTCACAAGCGAATGGAACAATCTCTACAGGCAACGGAAACTTGCCCAGTGTCTCCACTGCTTTACTCTCATCAGCAACTACGATCATGCGCTCGCTCCCCATAGCGACAATCTTCTCGCGCAGCAGGGCGCCCCCGCCACCCTTCACTAATTGCAGCTTGCCATCCAGCTCGTCCGCGCCGTCAATCGTGAGGTCCAGGCGGTCAATGTCACCGAAGCCCACGAGCGGAATTCCCAGCTCACGTGCCTGATCCTCAGAAGCCTGTGACGTGGCAACAGCCGTAATCTTCAACCCTTCAGCCACCCGTTCGCCAAGCTTGCGGATCGCCCAATAAGCCGTCGAACCGGTACCAAGACCTACCTTCATACCATCCTGCACATATTCTACTGCTTTCTCAGCGGCTAACTGCTTTACATTAACACTCATTTTATTCCCTCCACATTTCCGATATAATATTATGGTGCAAATGAAGACTAACCAAACTCCAGGAGGAGCAAGATGAGAACTGAAAACCAAATCCAATCCAAAATTAATGAACTAACCCTGCAGCGCAGATCGCTGGAATCACGCCTCGCCCCCTTGGCAGAGGAAGATACCCAGCGCAGTTCATTGCAGGCCCAGCTTGTACGACTCGAAGATATGATTCTAATGCTGGAATGGGTACTTAACGCACCCGTCGGTAAATATCACGCCTGACGCTTATTCTTCTATTAACGTTTTGCCGTAGCATAGACTGTCAGGATCTCCAACATAAGGACCAAACAGATCTATCGGCCGGTAGCCGTGCTTGACATACAGGCCAATGGCTTCCGGCTGCTTGATCCCGGTCTCCAGCAGGATTTCCCGGTACCCGGCGGCCAAGGCCTTACCTTCAAGGAAGAGTAGCATTTTAGTCGCGATCCCCATTTTGCGGCAGCTGGAATCTACATAGAAGCGTTTCAACTCCATTGTCCTTCTCCCAGGATCCAGATAATCCAGGGGACGCAATCCACCGCAACCCACGGCCTGTCCATTCACATAAGCTACTACGAATGTCATCTCCTGAACCTTGGGATCGCTAAAATCCACTACATAAATCGTCTCATGCGGATATCGCTCCAGCAGTTCCTCATCCAGAGTGACAATAAGCTCCCGCAAATCTTTGTTATCCGGAGCTACAACTACAAATTCCACATCTGTAACAGGCAGCATATGTTACTCCCTCCATGCATTTTCTGCAATTTCTCATAATCAACTGCATTCCATCAAGGCTGCTCGGCTAGCTGGACTGCTTCTTTTACCGCCTTCTCCAGATTCAGGATCAGTTCCTGCTCAAGATCACTGACGCCCTCCTCCACATAGACAACAAATTCGATCGGCTGTTCCTGACCGGCCAATTGCCTGATCCTGCTCAGCATATAACGCTGTGCATCCGGCAATAACATTTCTCCTTGCCCTGTGTCATCCCTGCATAATGTAACCCAGGCGTATTCCTGCCCTTCAGTCACTGATGCAGCTGATTCCAGAGGCAACCTCAAGCTGAATAAAGGTTCCCCTCCAGAATCCCCCATCTGTCTCGGTGTAGCTTGGCTAAACACAGAATAACGCCGGGACGGCAGATGCACTGCTGCTCCGTTCGTCTTGCGCCCGGCAATCAGCCGGCTGTTCTGATAAGCAAGCCATCCCGAAGCCAGCAGCAACAGGAGTGCAGCAGCCAATACCGCCAGGATCATTCATCCTCACCGTCCATTCCTAATTAACAACACTTCCTTTATCTTATCACGGTAGCGAGACAGACGGGAGTGGGGATTTTGCAGACACATGATTTTGTAATCCACCTTCTGTATGTCTCGCCTTCCAGTGAACCATAATAACAGGGACTACGGGATACATCCTATAAAGTCATTTTAAAATATTCAAAATAACAGTTGAAACTTTTTTGGACATGTCCCATAATAAAAAATGAAAGCGGCTAGCCAATCCATTAGGAAATCAAGGGAGGATATCAGCAATGAAATTTTTCTTGGACACAGGGAATATTGAAGAGATCAAACGTATCACCCGCCTCGGTTTGGTGGATGGCGTAACGACAAATCCTTCACTGATCGCCAAAGAAGGCCGACTCTTTAAAGACGTTATCAAAGAAATCGTCGAGATCGTGCCAGGGCCTGTCAGCGCTGAGGTCATCGGCCTGAAGGCTGACGAAATGCTGAAGGAAGCGTATGAAATCGCTGAGTGGGCTCCAAATGTGGTAATCAAGCTGCCTATGACCGAGGATGGTCTGGAAGCCTGTTACGAACTCACGAAAAAAGGCATCAAAACCAATGTGACGCTTATCTTCTCCGCCGCCCAAGGCCTGATGGCCGCCAAGGCCGGCGCCACCTATATCAGCCCATTCGTAGGACGTCTGGATGATATCGGCGTGGACGGGTTGAAGCTGATCAGAGATCTTAAGACTATCCTGACCAACTACGGCCTGACTTCCGAAATTATCGCAGCCAGCATCCGTAACATTGCTCATGTGGAGCAAGCCGCCTTAGCAGGTGCACATATCGCTACAATTCCTGGTTCCCTCCTGCCTTCACTCTGGAAGCACCCTCTGACCGATAACGGTATCGAGCGTTTTCTTAAGGACTGGGAGACCGTTCCAAAAGCTTAAATATAGTTTTACTTGATGGTGAACACCAAGCCCTTGTCCGAATATCCGGACAAGGGCTTTTTAGTATCGTTAGTTAATTACTTGGCATTCATCCATAAAGGCAGAGCCTAAAATAAATGCAAAAGAGTGTGCTAGCCCGGCTCTTTTCGGTAGTTCAGCGGGCCCGGGCCCGCTGAGTCCGGATCGAGAACGATTTCGCTGTCTTTTTGACTCCATCCTCTCCACCTTCTTCTTTGCTTGGCGTTACAGCAAACAAACTCAACAAACCACCCACAGCACCCAATACGGTCATAGTACCGAATAGCACCCAATGGCCCCGGGTCATTAGGAGCGAGACGACAGGGGGCCCCAGCGCCACCCCGATGAAACGCATACTACTATATAGCGAAGTAATCGTTCCACGGTTCTCCTTTTCAAAAGCCTCGGTGATTAGCGCATCCATACAGGGCAGGACCACCCCAATACCGATGCCGCTCACCGTCAGGAACGCTACCATCATATAAATCCCTTTGTTGAAGCCAGTAACCACCATCGCCCCCGTCAGCAATACCATTCCGCCAAAGCCCAGCCATTTCATTAGGGCCTTGTTCTGACCGATGATCTTCCCGCACCCGTAGGATGCGAGACATAGCAGTGCCAACGGGATCGCCAGCACCAGCCCTTTCATTGCCCCATGCAGCTTATGTTTAGTTTCCAGGATCTCGGATAGATAAAAAAGTACTCCAAAGGTCACAAACATGCAAATGCCACCGATCGCAAATATCGCATAGAGCCAGCGCCCTCTTTTGTGCAGAATGTCCTTAATATCGGATAAAAACTTGCGCAGTGTCGGTTTCTCCTCTGCAGCCTGATCTTCCTTTTTCGGAGGCTTGACCAGAAACAGTACCAGCACAAATGAAAGAATGCAGAGAAACGGAATCGCGATAAATGGAGCGTACCAGAGCAGCGTCCCCAGGTATGCGCCTAAAATCGGGCTAAGCACCTTGCCGAAGGTATTGGAGGTCTCAATCAGCCCTAGACTTTTGCTGACCTCCTTCTCATCTTTGAACAGATCCCCCACGAACGGTAGCACGATTGGAAAAGCGCCGGCAGCACCGATTCCCTGAAGCAGTCGCCCGGCAAGAATTACCCAATATGCGCTGTATCCTTTCATGAACCAGGCGGCGATTACACAAACAACCCCGCCTATAGCGGCTAACATAAGGCTGGGAAGTATCACAATCTTCCGTCCATAACGGTCGGAGAAAAAACCGGCAACTGGAATCATTAAAATGGCAATCAGACCGTAAACCGTGATGATCATGCTGACCTGAAAAGAATTGATTCCCAGGGCATGCTCAATCTGCGGTAAAGTTGGTAGTAGCATGGAGTTGCCTAGCGTCATTATCAGCGGAATGGAAGCCAGTGCAACCAGATCCCATTTTTTATCCTTCATGGACTGACCACCTTTATCTTAGTTGACATTACCCCTTATTGTGGTTTGTTCCCCTCTCTTTATACGCCATGATGTAAATAAATAGCCGTTTGTAGACTGTGAAAAAAAGTAAAACCGTACTTCGCGGGGCGAAGACGGTTTTTAGGAATTTTTTAAAATTGAATTTCTGTATATTATACACTGCCAACTGTGAGTGACTCAGTCTTAGATGTCGGCATAAACCGGCTGGGACGTCCCAGACAATAAATATGCAGTAAATGCATCGCCCGGGTACAAGCCGTATAGAACAGCTTGCGTTCGCTCTCCCGGTTATACTGCTGATCCGAGCCATCATAAATAATAACGGCATCGAATTCCACACCCTTCGCCAAGTAAGCCGGCAGTACCAGCGTGCCCTTTTGGAAGTTTGGCGTATCCTTCGTCACCAGCCTGGCTGGTAATTTGTTCTCAAGTGCGGCATGAACACGTGCGCTCTCTTCGGCTGTTTTGCAGATCACCGCCACATAATGATAGCCCTGGGCATGCAGCTGCAAAATATCCCTCTCCACTGCGTCCAGCAGCTCCCCACCAGTGGATACGACTTGTATCTGCGGTTCCTCGCCGCGCCGGTTGAACGGTGTGATCCGCTCTCCGCCGGGAATCATCGATCTCGTGAACTCGACAATCTCATACGTTGAGCGATAGCTGCGCGTTAGCGAGATAACTTCCGTATTCTCTTCCCCATAAATGCTCACAAGATTACCCAGCTCACCAAGTACCTCACCTTGGGCATAAATTGCCTGGTTTAGGTCGCCTAGCACCGTCATTTTCGCCCGCGGGAACAGCCGCCGCAGGAATTCCAGCTGGAACGGTGAATAATCCTGAACTTCATCGACAATGACATGCCGAATCAGGGTATTGGTCCGGAATCCCTGGCTAAGTTCCTTCAGATAAAGGAATGGCGTGGCATCCTCGTAATAAAGATGATTCTCTGCGAGAGCAGACACGGTTTGTTGACTAATCTCATCCCATTCAGCTGGAAGAGGACTGTCGTTCAAGCTTGCCATCAGCTTGCGATCGCTGAACAGCTTGCTGTATAGCGCTTTAACATCCACAAAGCGCCCGCGCTTGATCCAGCCGCGAAGCGGCTTGAGACGCTGACTCACCACATAGCGGGCCAGCACCTCTTTTTCCGTGTCAAAATCGTCAAAGCTGCTCTCAGTCCCCCGCTTCTTACGCCGCATCATCTGGTAAGCCCGGTGATAATCGCTGGAATCCAGCAGCTCAATCTGGCTCTCTACCCATTCTGAGCCCCGCTCCTCGTGGCTGTAGGCCGCCAGCTTCTTGAGCAGCCATCCAGTCATCAGCTCCACCCGGTTTGCCAGCCGGATCGCCGAATCGTAACTATAGAATTGAGCAGCCATCTCTTCCTTGGTAACCACGATACGGCCCATGAATACGACCGGCTTGAACTGAATACCTTCCTTCTCCAGCATGGTGGCATAACGGCGAATAGCATCCAGGAAGGCTACCGAGGACTTATACTGAATACCGTCTCTGCGGACACGGGCTTCAGGACCGTCCGGCGCGTTCAGCAGGCTTTCCGTCTGGCTAAAGACATCTTCAAGTTGAAACTCTTGGGATAACCGATGCTCCAAATACATCTGGAACGTGGTTTGCTGCATATTCTCCTCGCCCAATTCAGGTAGAACGGTGGACACATAGCTGTTAAACAGCGGGTTGGGCGAGAACAGCAGCATTTGGTCTGCCTGCAGCACCGCTCTGTATTTGTAGAGCAAGTACGCCACCCGTTGAAGCGCTGCCGAAGTCTTACCGCTACCGGCCGCTCCCTGAACGACCAGCATACGGCTTTTATCATTGCGGATGATGGCATTCTGCTCCTTCTGGATTGTGGCGACAATGCTCTTCATTTTGTCATCCGCACTGTGGCTGAGTACTTGTTGCAGCAGTTCATCCCCGATGGTCACCCCGGTGTCGAACATGACTTCGATTGTCCCGTTATCAATCACAAACTGGCGTTTCAGCTCCATATTACCGGAAATGATCCCTCCAGGGGTATCATAGCTAGCCGGTCCGGGCGCTCCGTCATAGTAGAGACTTGAGATCGGCGCACGCCAGTCATAAATCAGGAAATGGCCGTCATCCTCCATAAGTGATCCAATCCCTAGATAAATCTGCTCCGTTTCACCATTTGGACCCTCTGAGAAATCTATACGGCCAAAATAGGGGGAGACGACCAACTTTTTATATTTTTTAAGAGCTTTGCTGGACTGCAGATGATGGCGTTCCCGTTCGTTAAGAATCTGTGCTTGCTGGCGCAAACTGGTTGAGGTCTCGCCCAAATCATCAGGGCTACTGAAGTTGACAGTTACCTCTTCCCAAAATTCTTTACGCATATCCACCACATCGGTCCGGTGCAGCCCCAGCTCCTCAGATAACTGCCGGATATGCCCCGACAAGATCTGGGTTACCTGAGTTACCCGCTCCTGCTCTTCTTTCCATTCCTCTTGCTGATTTTCCACTACATTTCATCCCCTTTTGAAGGTTGACATTTCAAACTGTTCATGATAAAATTCATATTGAATAATTGTGTTTTCTCACAAATTCTTCTTATCTGGCGTTTTTATATTGTATCAATTTCATTTCTTTTTTTCAAGTTGAATAGTAACTTTATTCTCTTACATGCAGCAATAACAAATACATTATAATTAATCCGGTCCCCTTGGGACTGGATTTTTTTGTTGAATGCGCTCAAGTAGGAAGATAGTAAAAAGGGGTTTTCCTCGAAAGTAAACGGTCCCCTTCATACAAGAAAGATATACCATAAACACTGCGCTTAGGTCACCCTGTATAGTGAACAAGCCAGGGCCCGGTTCAGGTCTTCACGCCCTAACTTGGGAAGCTGGGCTCTGTTTTTGCTGGGAAATGTCGGACTGTTGAGAACGTAGTTTTTTTGCGAAAATCCATCATTAGATTTATGGATCTAGCACAAGCTCAGTACTTGCTTCTTGTTCCGTCTGGTAACGGACCCCAGAGACGTTATTTCCTAACCACCGTCCATTCTAGAAAATAACGGACTCCAATGACGTTATGAATAGAAATCCCGTTTAAAATCCATGGTTTGGGAGGAAATAGCGTCCCCTGAGTCCGTTACATGTCCCACATGCTGCTTCATATGCAAATAACGACGATAGGGTCCGTTAGCCCCCATACATGAGTTTCAACCTTCTGACGCAATCGTTTTGGCAAGAACTGATGATGAAGGGGTGTCCCAATAGCTATGAAATAGCTGCTTGGGACACCCCTTGGTTTTGAGTAAGATGTATGTTTTAGCTTGGGTGGACGCTCCGCGAACGAACAGTTTAAGTGGGAGAATATCTTCAATCTTTAAAATACACAAAAAAATCTCTCTTTTGGTAAAATGGAAGTGCGACGTGGTTTCCAGCGTTTCTGCTTCACGGCATAGAGAAAGTGACACCCCGGTCGGATGGCTTTCACTTGCCCATAACGTGTTGAAGCAAGCCACAGAGGACCAAAAAAGCAGAGCAGCGATTCTTCAATAGCGGAAGAATCGCTGCTCTGCTTACTTTTTTGTCGTTAGAATGAAAGAAGCTGTATCCGATCGTTAGAAAAACTACGTTTGGGACAGTCTCTTTCGTGTTGCTTCAAGAATACATGCAGAATTGAAATTCAGTTTTAGCTTATGTAAGCCTCAACCAAAACTAAATTGGAGCTACCTTTTTGCAATGGAGCAAAGTTAAAGTAGATATGGACACCTGATCCCAAGGCATTCCAGCCATCAGGGTAATACGAATAGTCGAAGGCCTGCCCATATTCGTCCTTGTCGCTAACCCAACTTTTCTCGATGTCAGATGCCTTAACATTCAGCAATACGTTAGCATATTCATTAATGACATCTGGCTTATTGGCGGATACTGTGGAGTTAACCAATTTCTTAAATTTATCTTTATAATAAGTGCGGCCGGTTGAAGTATTATCTTTCTCGGAGGTATATTTGTCTAAATATTCATTATACTTGTCCATTTTCCCGGTTTTTAGCGCATCTCCATAAGCCTTTACTAAAAGAACAGCCTGTTCTTTCATGGCAGCCGTCATTTGCTCTGTGGTTCCACTATACTTGATGACGCCGGCCGATGTTGCAGCCCCTGATGAAGAGGAACTTGAAGCCGCTGGTGCTGGTGTTGATGTCGACCCTGAAGGCGCTGATGACGAGCCCAACGCATCATTATAAGGGATTCCATCATTGCCCCCGTCACCGCTTGTCAGCGTAATGGTTTGGGTTGCATTGTTCCAGCCCAGTTCTACGCCAAGTGCTTCTGCCGTTGATCTTAGTGGCAGATAAGTCGTACCGTTATAGACGAGTGCAGAGAGCTTCTGGCCATTATTATCTTTGGGAGTCCAGGAAGAACCGTTTAGAACAAACTTGATGTTTGAGTTTAGCGCAGCCTGAATTTTCTGGATACCATTCGAAGCCCCTACTCCGATTGCACCAAAGACCAATCCACTCACTACTAAAGAACTTACAAATACTGATTTTTTGATTTGCATTGAATGTTTCCCCCCATATCAATTCAGACAAATCCTGAGACAGCTTTTATAAATATTCCTGCCATTCACTAAAGATAAATTATTTAAAAGTATTACCTTTAATCAATTGAAATGTCATATTTTTCATGATAACAATGCTTTATTAAACTTTCAAAACAATATTTACCATTAATGAAATTAATACTTTTCCCGTCTCTTAATGTAATAAAAAACCAGTCCGCTCCTTCTCAGAGTCAGACTGGTCCTTATTAAATCATATCCATGTTTCCCTTAAAAGCTATTCCTTCTCCTCCGACATTCGGTGGATCTGATCCGCCACTTTATCGAGACGCTCCAGCTGATATCCGTAATCGTAAATGGCTCCGGCCACGACAGAAAGACGCAGTTGCCCAAATTTCTCACCATTGTACCCCTCAATCGCAGCCTCCAGGAACTTGTCGTTCTCTTCGGAAAGCGTCTTGCACTCGGCTGCTCCGGGCTTCAGCTTGTCTTCAAATTTAAGCAAAATATGCTCATGATATTTGATCAGCAGTTCCAGGTGACGGTCAAACAACTGATCCGTCTCCTCTGTACGCTCTGCCTGAAAATAATGGCGATCCACTGCCTCCAGTACCGCATACCCCTTCAGCAGGGAAGCCAGCAGGTTCTTGTACACGACCATTTGCCTGGTCTGGCTATACTTGGCCCGTCTGAGCTGCTTCTGCTCCTCTTCGAACAGGCTGTATTTGTCCGACAGCGATTTGATCGAGCCTTCCAGCGCCTGTTTCTCATCACGGAACACGCTTTCCTTCATCTCATGCGACACGCAAGTCCTTAGTAACAGGGACAGACTCGCGAAGACACTCTCAATTTGCTGGATATACTGCTTACGAGGCTTAGGCGGAAATACAGTTATATTAATTAAGAAGGCCGAGACAATCCCCGTCAGCGTAAGCAGAAAACGGGTCAGGGCAAATTCCCATTGCCCCGATGCTTCCATGACGGAAATTACAGTAACCAGCGTCAGGCCAATGGTGTCGGCCCGTTTCATTTTCATGCTTATCATAATCACCAGAATACATACCAGTCCTACGGCAATCGGTTCATTGGACAGCAGCATGCCGCCCAGTAAGGCCAGTACCGCCCCCATCGTACTCGTCTGAATCTGGTCCAGGAAATAGCGCCAAGATCGGTAAATGGAAGGCTGCATGGCGAAAATAGCAGCAATCGCCGCGCCGACTGGAGATGAAAATTGCAGCAACACAGACAGGTACAAGGCCAGGGTAACTGCCATCCCTGTTTTAAGAATGCGGGCTCCAAAAGCCAAATCCATCCCTCCTTTATTAGTCTTCATTCTCATTATAGTACAAACATTATTACCCCTGAGGCAAGGTGATGAAATTTAGACTCTTTTAAGCCTCTATTCAGGATCGTTTCAGCTTTTCGGGGATACTAGTTCAAGAGCCTGACCATTTAAAAATCTACAAGAGGTGATTCCATGAACAACTCTGTCTCAAAAATAGCGGCTTACGCCGCTGTGCTACTGTTCACCGCTGCCTCGGCACTAACGCTCCCAAACAGCGTCCAAGCTGAGAGTGCGACACCGTCCCACGCCCCTCAAATTCAACGTGAGCCTCATCACCACCAGGGCAGGGAAGGTAAATTCCGTACTGGCAGCGGCCACTTCATTATTAACGAAACCGCCAAGTTGCTGGAGATGGATCGGTCCGATCTTGTCCAGAGCCTGAAGGGCGGCAAAACACTGTATGCTCTCGCCCAGGAAAAAAAGGGCTGGAACAAAGATCAATATGTGCAGAAGCTAAGTGAAGCAGCCGGCAAGCGGCTGGATAAAGCTGTTACGGAAGGCCGGATCACGGATGCCGAAGCTCAGAAGCTGAAAGCCGGCTTGCCCGCTATCCTCAAACAACGAATCGGCCAAGTCGGACAATTCCAGGATCGTTCGGTTAATCCTCACCGTAACAACATCTAGGAATATCTACAGGCGGGTACCCTGTTCTCATTCTCAGGGTCACCCGCCTGTCGTCTGTCATGCTGCGGTTGTATGCTTTCTTCTGGAACGATAAGATTCAAACCACCCGATGGACAACATCAGCCAAGCCCCGCTTGCTGCATATCCGCCGATAACATCACTAGGATAATGTACCCCGAGATAAATGCGGCTCCAGCCAATGCCTCCCGTCATTAATACGGCAAGAATAACCAGTATAGCCCGTTCTCGGCGTCTCGGCAAGTGCCTCCAGAGCAGATAAGCAATTACTCCATATAAAGAGAAAGCCGCCATAGAGTGTCCGCTTGGAAAGCTGTAACCTACTTCCTGAATAATTCGGTGGATGTTGGGCCGCTCTCTGTGAAACCATTGCTTCATTAACGAGTTGAGCAGTTGTGAGCCTAGGCCAACCCATATGAACAAAAGCAGCTCCATCCGGTGCTTGAGCAGGAAGTAGAGCAGAATTATAGTCAGCACAGATATGCCAATTGCTAGTCTGGAGGAACCCACCAGAGATAGCATTTTCGCTAAGGCTGTTAATGTTGGTGATTCCATAGATTGCACGGTATGAATGATAGGATTGTCAAAAGAAGATACATTTCCAAGTGTCACCCATGCGGCGATCAGTCCGAAAACTAACGCAAACCATATAAAAAGACGATACCCTCTGGGCCATTGTCGGTAATTCAGTGTGAATCCCCCTGTCTGTACATGAAGCAGCAAACCACATTTTCATGGAGGTCTTCCCGTGGTATACTTGCTAGAGAAATTGAATCTAAAGAAGATGGAGTGCTGCCAAAGTGGAAAGTCTAAAACTGCAGGAACGTTTGTTGAACCAGGTGATCTCAACAAAAGTGCCGGTAACGATTTTTACAACTAACGGGGTCAAAATGCAGGGTCTTGTTACCGCATATGACGCTTACACCATTTCCTTGCAAGGCCAGGGTGATGGCAGGCAGAATATCCTCTTCAAATCGGCGATTTCCACCATTGTTCCGCTCAAGCCTGTCTCTCTTAAATAAGGTCTCCATTAAAAGTAATCTCCATCCAATGTTTCACCCTATTTAATTCAAAGGGAACACCGTTATTATCCGGTGTTCCCTTTGTTTTTCCCTGGGATGTAAAGGGTTCAATCCAGCACTACAGCGCAGCAGTCACAGATGGAAGAAAAGCGGGCTTCACACAAACCGGCTTGGACAGCTCCGCTGTGTTCCCTGTGAAGGTCAGCTTGCCACTGCCGCTATCCACGGAGAAAACGACAAGATTGTTTCCGTCCCGGTTAGCGGCAATCAGATAAGCGCCGTCAGGAGTTAACGTGAAATGGCGAGGATGGCCGCCGTGTGTAGAAACATGCTCTACCAGTGTCAGACCTGCTGTTGCAGCATCAACCGCAAATACCACAAGGCTGTCGTGTCCACGGTTGGAACCGTACAAATAACGGCCATCCGGCGTCAAGGCGATTTCGGCGCAAGTATTCTCTTCCGTGAAATCTGCAGGCAGCGTAGGAACTGTAACAACCGCCGTCAGTGTGCCTGTCTCACTGTCATATGTAAACGAGGTGATGGTAGAATCCACTTCGTTGATCACATAAGCGGATTTACCGTCTGGATGGAAGGCCAGGTGACGTGGACCCGATCCAGGATGCAGCACAGTATCGCTTTGCGCTTCCAGAGTCTTCTTCTCACGATTGATGACATAAGTGCGGATAAGATCAAGTCCGAGATCACATACGAACAGGAAACGACCGTCAGGGCTGAAAATAGCCGAATGCGGATGTGGGCGATCCTGACGCTCCGGATGAGCTCCATGCCCGCTATGTACAGCTGTGTCCGTTAAGGCAACTGGCACTCCTTGTTCATCCAGCGAGATCAATCCAACAGTCCCTCCATGATAACTGCATACCACCAAGAATTCGTTCTGCGGCTCACGGTTAATATGGCAGGTTGTCGCTTGCTTCCCACCTTCTGCAGGCATAGTAGGGATAACACCCAGACGCTTCAACCCACCAGTCTGCGGATCTATCGCAAAAGTCACGATCTCCCCTTCTTTACTGCCTTTTCCGTCTGGCTGCTCACCGATAGCATATAGTCGTGACCTAACCGGGTCTACATTGACAAACGTTGGGTTGGTAATACCTTGAGCCCTATCCAGTAGCTTAAGCGTCCCTCCAGCCTCGCCGTCAAACTCAAACACCTGAACGCCGCTCTCCTCTGCGCTGGCATAGGCACCTGTATACAATAAAAGTCTGTTATGTTCACTCATTTCATGTTCCTCCTCCATAGTAGTTCTCTTTAGGGCTTTTTGTCCGTGGATGGCCAAGCAGCTATCCTTATTAATTTACAGTTTTTCAGCGTCCATGACAAATACAACGTTAAAAATGTCGTAAATTATTTTAAAAATAAGGCTTTCCACGGGTAAATTGTTATGATATAATGAAAGCGCTAACATCTAATTTTTAATCCTTATAAAGGGGGAACATGAATGAGTAGCATCCTGCTGGAAGCCAGAAACGTATATGAGGACTTCGAGGTGGAGACGGACATTCTGTTCTTTAAGGTCGGAGACCATGATTTGGTCATCTTTCACGGCAGAAACTATAACATTAAAAAAAGAATGACTGCCGAGCAATTAAAACGCTTGTTATCCAATCCGAATTATTATCAGGTCTATGGAGGCTGTTACGTCAATCTTAACAAGATTAGCTCCATCACAGATGATTGCATCTACTTCGGAGAAATGGGAGCATACGCCAAAAATGTCCGTGTACCTAGACGCAAACAGGAAAGCATACGCCATTTGCTTAACAAACGTCACGCCTAGGGAGACATTGATCTGTCTTTTCCCAAAAAGCCGGAAGCTCATGATTACATGAGTCTTCCGGCTTTTTTCCATATCTTAATGAAAACTTAAAAAGAAATTGTGCATTTTTATACTTTCTTAAGGTTTGGGAACACGATTTCTGGTAAAGTTGTAGAAAGACAGGCAACACCTATATTGAAGGGAGTCATTAATTCTAATGGACAAAAAAGATTTGAATGAAAATGAACACCTGGACAACAACGGTAAGACGGAAGAACCGGATTCTCCCGAAGCTGTAAACGAGACAGTTATCGAGGGCAGCACCCCTTCTGAGACCGTACAAGAGGACAAGCTTGCTGAACCGGTCGGACTGGAAAATGAAGAAAGCGTTCCCGTCATGAACAAAGTCGGCGAAAACGTTCCGCCAGCTCCTGCAGCTCCTAAAAACGGAAAAGGCTGGATGATCGCCTCTATCGTATTGGCTGCCGCGCTCATTATTGTTCTGATCAAGCCCCCCTTCCAAAAGGGAGACGACAGTACAGCTGTAGCAACGGTTAACGGTGAGAATATTACAAAATCCCAGCTTTACGACAAGATGGTGGAAGCCGGTGGCCCATCTACTCTGCAATCTTTGATCACCACTACACTGGTATCACAGGAAGCTAAAAAAGCCAACATCACTGTAACCGATGCTGATATTGCTGAAGAGCTTACAGATCTGAAGGCCCAATTCGGAGGCGAAGAGGCATTTAACAGCGCTTTGGCCCAAAGTGGAATGACCCTGGATGACCTCAAGAAGCAAATGCCACTCCAGGTAGAGCTGCGTAAAATCCTTGAGCCACAAGTGAAGATTACTGATGATGAAATTAAGAAATATTTTGATGACAATAAAGCGCACTTCGATACCGAAGAAGAAGTACGCGCCTCCCATATTCTGGTGAAAACTAAAGAAGAAGCGGATGCCGTCCTGAAAGAATTGAAAGATGGTAAAGATTTCGCAACGGTTGCCAAAGAAAAGTCCACGGACACAGGTTCCAAGGATAACGGTGGAGACCTGAACTTCTTCAAACGCGGCGATATGGTGCCTGAGTTCGCCGATGCAGCATTTAAGCTGAAGGTTGGGGAAACAAGTGGTGCAGTGAAATCCCAATACGGATATCACATCATCAAGGTAACCGACCGCAAGGAAGCCAAGCATTATACCCTGGACGAGAAGAAGGATGAGATTCGCAAAATTCTCGTTTCTCAGAAGATCTCTGAACTGTCCTCAACTTGGCTGCAAGAACAAACTGAGAAAGCTAAAATCACCAACACTTTGACCGATGCCAAGAAGGCAGCTACTCCATCTGAAGCACCGGCAGCAACAGGAGCTCCGAAAAAATAAGTATCAATAGCTGTGCGGGCGTTACTTGTTTACAACATGCCTGCAATTATAAGAAGCCTCCAGTCCCTGGTGTTAGGGAATGGAGGCTTTCTTGTTAATGTATTCGTTCTTATTATTTAACGAATTTCACGCGTTCTTCAATCGGTTGGAATTCTTTCGGTCCAGGCGCAGCTACTGTCTTGCCGAACGGCAATTGAGCGATCAGCTTCCACTCTTGCGGAATGCCCCATTCTTTCTTCACTTCATCATCGATCAGCGGGTTGTAGTGCTGCAAGGATGCACCTAAACCTTCTTCAGCAAATGCAGTCCATACTACGAATTGCAGAATACCGGAAGATTGGTTAGACCAGAGCGGGAAGTTGTCAGCATAGGTTGCAAATTTTTCTTGAAGTTGTTTAATAACATTTTGGTCTTCAAAGAACAAGACGGAACCATAACCTGCTTTGAAAGCACCTAGTCTTTGTGCAGTCGCTTCGAACTGATCCGCTGGAACGATTTTACGAAGGGCGTCTTCCGCAATATTCCAAAGTTTATCATGATTTTCACCGAGCAGAACTACAGCTCTTGCACTTTGGGAGTTGAAAGAAGATGGGCTATGTAATACAGCCTCTTCAACAATTTCCTTGATTCTATCGTCGGAAATCGTGGATTCTTTGCTGATGGCATATACGGAACGTCTACCTTTAACGGCTTCAAAAAAATTCTTGGACATAAAATAACTACCTCCATTAATTTTAGTTGCTTACTTTTTTACATCTTAGCACTTTTTTTCGAGATTTGCAACACTAATACTCTACTTTTATTGTCGGATATGAATGTTTTTCATTGCTTATTTTCGCTGTCCTCGTGCTTTATTATTCACCATTAGGAAGATAGCTTATAAACCGCATGGACAAGAGCCACCCCGACACATAAAAAGCCGCCCTCCACGCAAGTTCTTTGCGCAGAGAAAGCGGCCTTACTCTTGCCTATAATTGTTTACGTGTACTAATTACGATTAATGTAAATCCAGCCCTCTTCGTCTCTGGTTACCTTGCCATGCAGGGCTTCCGCCAGAACGCGGAGTGGCACATTGGCATCGCCGTACTCATCAATAAATACAGCCTTACCAAGATTAATCTTGGTTCCATTCAGCGTAGCTTGAGCAGAACCGACTTTGAACACTAACTGGTCACCCTGTAAATCATCAGTGACAGTAATCGTTCTGGTTGCTCCATCCCACTTAATGGTTGCATCCAAATCCTCTGCCAAGTAGCGCAGCGGTACGTAAGTCGTATTATCAATCACAACCGGATAGTAATAATCATCATCTGGAGCAATCACAAGCGACTTTTTGGTGATACCGATTTCGTCCTTGAGCAGACGGTACACATCGGACCCTGGTTCAAAGTTTCTCAGCGTCTCTCCTGGAGTCAAGTTCACCTTATTAACATCCAGGGCACCCTCTGTGCTGAGGTGATCAGCCGTTACTTTGCCCCCAATGTTCCAGGCTTGCGACTCTGCCTTCAAAGAAATACTTTTCAGCGGAATGCCATCCACTTGCGGAAGCGCGATATTCAGATCGATATTCTGCTTGCGGATATGGAAGCTACTGTCGACATAGAGGTCAACTTGAAGTTTTGTATCCTTACTCAGCACTGTTTTCAATTCAGGTTCGTATTCATACAGATTATCAAGCTCCTTGTCATAAACAAGCAGCAAAGAATCTACAGCTAGCTTCGCCGCGTCATGCAGAACGGTTACAACACCCTCTTTATCATCCAGCGGAAGATCGCCGAGACCAAGATTGAGGTAGTCGTCTGCATTAACACCCGAGGCCTTAACAATTGGATACAGATAGTCATAAAGACCGCTGATCAAAGTAGTGAAGCCCTCGGTATCCTTAGATATCGATTTTAGGAATGTTTTCAGAAGTGCAGGCAATTCTTGGCCTGTCACCTCTGCATGCAGCTTAGTCAGATTAAGCTGCTCGCCATAGACTGCCTCACTAACGCTCGAGACGTTAATTACACCCGGGTTCGGCAGATTTTTAACAACAAATTGCGTAATCAGCTTGGACAGATCTTCCGCTTTGGCTGGATCCAGACCTGCGACCCCAAACTCCTTCTCGTAAGAAGCAATTGGGAAATAGAACGGCTGTTTCGCACCCTCTACATTAAGTACGATCGCTTCCTTATCCATAAAGAATGCGAACGGCAAGTTCAACTTCTTGTAGCCCACAGTTCCTTTTGCGGAAATATCACCATTATCCTGCAGCTTCAAGTTGCTTACATTCAAAGATAAAGAATTAATAAGATCTACAATCTGTTGATCCTCTTCACTAAGTTTGTCACTAGACGGCACAGCAGCCAAGGATAACTTCGTGCTGTATTCGGACGACTTTACATCCAAATCTCCAAGCAGCGCCTTGTTAACATCGAATCCACCAACTGATTGACAACCTGCCAGAACCAGCACAAGCGCAATGAAAGGCATAAACCATAGGGCTCTCGATTTGATTTTTCTCATAGCATGTCTCCTCTTCCGAATTTTGTGAAATCAATTCATTATCTCAACCAAGCCAAGATTTGTAAACGCTATTCTTGTCGATGATGTTCCACTACAGCTTAAGCAGTTGCATCCAGTCTATAGGCATCCACTGATCATTCACTAGCCCTCGTACCAAGGCTAATACTGCAAGATGAGCCGGATAGAAAGACCACCACACCCAGCGCGGCACACGACGACGCTGCAGAGTTGTCCATATGGCTGGTGCGTATACAATTGCCAGGGTCGGAACAAGACTCGCCATTTGTATCAGCCAGCCGTAGTAGAATAGATAGAATATGTTGAGCGCCAGATGTGCCAGCACCAGCCCATGCGATCTCGTATAGCGAAAAATGAGAACCAGCAGCAGACCGTAAGCGTTATAGTCCAGCGGGTAATATTCCATCAATAGCACAGCAGCGGCAACGACCGGTACACCCAACCAAGGACTGGGCAGTTTGTCTAATACGATCAGCACAAGCACCGAAAGCAATAGTGTAAATACGACATTCCATCCACCCGGATTCAAGGCCAGATTGTATGGTATCTGGGCCAGCAAGGCGATGAAGAGCAGCCGAAGTACATATTTGGAACGGGATGAGGTATGGATGTGCCCCTGTACAAGTGCATAGCAATAGATTGGAAAAGCAATTCTTCCTATATATCTCCAGGTCATTTCGCCCGGAAAAAAGATGGCGCCGATATGATCGATCAGCATGGTCACCATTGCAAGAATCTGCATTCCACTCCTCCTTTAGCCTCGGGAAGGGACAGATTGATTTTCAACCTATTATCCAATGGTTTATCTTCAATCGCAAGCCTGTCCCTTCTACTAATATGTAAAATTCATACTAACTGGATATTGCATAAAGACGCAAATACCACATGCTACAATAACAGTTTAAAGCGGTGAAATATAAAGGCGTTGAAGAGCCTTGTATACGTGGGATATAGAAATAGAAGAAACCGCTCTCTTCATGGTACAGGGTCTCTGTTCCCATTTTCAAAAGAGCGGTTTCCAGTTCGATATAGGACTTTAAGACCTATCTACCAAATACTAATTTTGAAGAAACACCCTACCTTATTTTACATATAAACGGCTGGTCTCTTCCCAATATTCGCCCGCCTTTAAACTAAACAAACCAATCTCTTCCGCCGGAAGATCTACATTCGGAGCATTTACAAGGTTAATCTGCGGTTCAGGGCAGAAGAAGCCCTCTGTCGCACCATTGTTCCAAATCATCCATTGCTTGTAGGAGGCACCTACATCATAGACTAGCGTAACTCCGGCTTGACTGTCTGTCAGTTCCATCCGATTGCGTCCGTTTTGAGCCACGGCTGTGTAATGGTTATCCATTGAAGCATAGAACGGATTCACACCTTCATCACGTAATTGAATTTCTTCGGGCTGCAGTTCCTGGAAAGATCCGGTAGGAAGCATCCGTTCATTCAGTTCCCAACGTTGTCCAAGCGTAAGCTTCACCCGGTAGTCCTGTGAGGTGCTTCCCGGAGCGAACGGTGCATTGATCGCCGTATGGAATGCTAAGAGGCAAGGCATTTCCTCTTGGCCGTCATTATGTACCAGCAGTTGTTGGGACAAACCGCCTTCTCCGAGGCTGTAGCGCAGCTTGATCGTATAGTTGAACGGTAAATATTGATAAGAGGAGTGATTCTCATCCACTTTTATTTTGACGGTTACAAAGCTTTCTGTCTTGCTACTGCCGAACTCCTCAACCTCCCAGGCTGTCGTATGAAGGAACCCGTGCAAGTGATTGCCGGTTGCCGCCTCATTCACAGGAAACTGATAGGTATGTCCTTTCCACGGAAATTTACCATCCTCGTAACGGTTCGGAGGAAATAGTACCGGAATACCATGAATGCCAGGACTGGCTTTAAAGTCTTCCATCTCTTCCGCTCCTGGCTCGTGCAGGAAACGGTAACCGTTTTCCGTATCACGGAAGCAAATCAAGTTGCCGCCGATCCCCGGTAGTAGAGCCGCTTCATAACGCCCGGCTTTTAGCCAGATGGCAGCTTCGCCTTCATATTGCCCTTCAAATGCTGTAATCGACATGATTGTGTACAGTCTCCCTTCAGTACCTTCAGAAATACTCTCCACTTGTTAGATTACCACATCTTCGCAAGCGTTAACATGACCTTTTATAACTGCTCTACTTCCACACTCATAACATGCTCAATCTTCTTGATATCATAATAGATTTCCGTGGCATAATCCCGGTCTGGCGTAGACAGGACCATATCAATCAATTGCCTGCCGTCATCCAAATCCTTAATTTTTATGCGGCGAATGGTTCTGACATAGCCTTTCGGCCGCTTCTGCGAGATGGCTTCAGGCTTCTCAATTTTAAGAATGACGTCTGTCAATACGTAATTGGGTTCCATAATGATTTTGACGGAAACCTCATGCTTATTAAGCACCTGTGGCCCGATCGCCTTAATCAGGTGCGGAACAGCGTTCACAGCAAACATCAGCAATGCAACTGCATAAGCCGCTTCCTCATAGAATCCTGCGCCCACCGCGATCCCGATGCCAGAAGCCGTCCAGATCAACGCTGCAGAGGTCAATCCGGAGATCGCATCGCCTCCTCTACGCAGAATCACACCTGCTCCCAGAAAACCGATCCCGCTCACAATTTGCGCAGCTAGCCGCATCGGGTCCATATTGGGATGATCCGGTCCAGCGAACTTGTCGAACGCATGAATAGATACGAGCGTAACGAGACAGCTCGCAATACTGATGACCATACTGGTCCGAATCCCCAGCGGTTTCTGCTTAATCTGTCTGTCGATACCGATGAACAGCCCGAACAGCATGGCCACACAGAGTTTGATAATCGATTCAAAATGTAATTCCATCCTGTATTCTCCTCTCCTCACAGATAATCCATTATAACTGAAAGCCCTGCCCCTTTCTATAAGCAAAAACGGAATTTCAACCCCTGAGAGGCACGGCCTGATACACCGTAAATCTGCTGCGGGGCAGAAATCCGTTTTAGGTAGAAAAAACGTTCAGTTCATCATATGCAAGGTCAGATCGAATTAGTCGGAACTAGCCATGCAGCAGCGACTCTGCCCCGTCACAGTAGATTTCTGTACCCGTGATATGATCTGAGTTGTCAGAGGCCAGAAACAGTGCGAGCTTGGCGACTTGCTCCGAACTTCCTGGACCCTCTTCCAGCGGCTGATCCCCTTCGGGGAACTCCACAGGAATTTGCACCTCACCTAAATCATCTGAAGGAAAGGTATTCTTATCAATGTTGGTTTTGATGGCTCCCGGGCAGATTGCGTTCACGCGAATCTTGAATTGAGCCAGCTCCAGCGCTGCCATCTTCATAAAGGCCACCTGACCAGCTTTCGTCGTGCTATATGCGGAAAATCCAATATTGGAGAAGACCCTGTTTCCGTTGATCGAACTGGTAATGACGATGCTGCCACCCTTTTCTTTCAAATAAGGAATCGCATATTTCACGGTAGCAAACGTTCCGCGTAGGTTAATTTGAATGGTCTGATCCCAGCTCTCGATATCCATCGTCTCAATCGGGGCCAGAGCGCCATTGATACCGGCATTGGCGAAGACAATATCCAGTTGTCCCCAAGCCTCAGCCGCTTGTCTAACTGCTGCCTCCACCTGCCCGGGATCGGCAATGTCGCATCCGATGACCAGAACCTGGCCACCCTCCTGTTCCACCTGTCGTTTCACCTTTTCCGCCTTATCCACTGTCCGGTCCAATAAAGCCACCTTTGCTCCTTGTCTGGCGAATTCAAGCACTGCCGCTCGGCCTATACCCGATCCTCCACCTGTCACTATCGCTACTTTACCTTTCAACTGGTTCTCTGCCATGGATGTCCATCCTCCTTATCATATTGCATGCTTCAAGATCAGTTCTTTCCCTAACCTTTACCTCGCATACGAGTGCATGAATCGGCAGCGTATCTTCTGTACAACAAAAAGGCCTGAATATAAAGTCCTCAACGGACCTTATATCCCTGCCTCTTTGCCTGCTGTTAATTACTTATGATATACGGGCTTTACCATTAACCAAGCACGATCCGGTCATCTGCCAGCTTGTGCCCGCTAATAGCCTCGAATTCTCCCAGCAGGCGTTCCACAGTCAAATCCTGCTTCCGGCTGGCATCGATATCGAGAATAATCGATCCTTTATCCATCATAATCAGCCGGTTCCCCAGGCGAATCGCCTGCTCCATGTTATGGGTGACCATCAAGGTGGTCAGCTTCATTTCGCGGACAATGGACTCCGTCAGCTTCGTGATCAGCTCCGCACGGGAAGGATCAAGCGCTGCCGTATGCTCGTCCAGCAGCAGAATCTGCGGCTGCGTGAAGGTCGCCATCAGCAGGCTGAGCGCCTGCCGCTCCCCGCCCGACAGCAGCCCTACCTTGGCCCGTAGCCGATTCTCCAGGCCAATGCCCAGACGCTCTAGCTGCTCGCGGAACATTGTCCGTCTCGCCGCATTAACCCCAAAGCTCAGCCCTCTGTTCTTGCCTCGTTTATAGGCCATTGCCAGATTCTCTTCAATCGTCATATGCGGAGCTGTACCTGCCATCGGGTCCTGGAAGACCCGACCCACCCAGCGGCTGCGCTGAAACTCAGGCAGACCACTGATAGAACTGCCCTCAATCAGCACTTCGCCAAGATCAGGCTTCATTACCCCGGAAATAATATTCATCAGCGTAGACTTACCGGCACCATTACTCCCGATGATCGTAACAAAATCACCAGGATGGAGCTCCAAATCGATACCAAGCAAAGCAATTTTCTCGTCAGATGTTCCAGGGTTAAACAGCTTAGATACATTGTCCAGTTTAAGCATCGAGTGCGCCCCCTTTCTTACTGCGGAGTGCTTGCTCAGCCAATTCTTCTGTCCGCTTGCGTCCAACATTTTTCTGCTTTAAGTAACGCTGAATCGAAGGGAATACCAGCGCAACGATGACGATAACAGCTGTAATGAGCTTAAGATCCGAGGCATTCAGCCACGGCACCCGCAAGGCCAGTGCGACCACGATCCGGTAGACGATGGAGCCCAGAACGACCGCCAGTGTTGCCCGGAATACACTCCCGGAGCCGAAGATCGCTTCGCCAATAATTACGGAGGCCAGGCCGATGACGATCATCCCAATTCCCATAGAGGAGTCAGCAAAGGTCGAGTATTGAGCGATCAGGGCTCCTGAAAGCGCCACTAGACCGTTTGATAAGCTAATCCCCAGAATCGTAGTATTGTCTGTATTCACCCCAAAGCTGCGGATCATCCGCGCATTATCTCCGGTAGCCCGCAAAGCCAAGCCGAGATCAGTACGCAGGAACAGGTCCATTAGCAGCTTTACAATAAGAACTACGAACGGCATAATCAGCAACGGATTCACGGAGCCAAATATCAGATCCGCACCCATTAACGAGACGTTGGGTTTGCCCATAATGCGCAGGTTAATTGAATATAGGGCAATCATCATCAGGATACCTGATAGGAGACCGTTAATCTTGCCCTTAGTGTGCAGCAGTCCCGTACATATGCCTGCCGCCATCCCTCCGGCCAATGCTGCCAGCGTTGCCAACCAAGGCGAGTACCCATGCGAGATCATAACAGCGGCTATTGCGCCACCGGTAGTATAGCTTCCGTCCACCGTAAGATCCGGAAAATCAAGAATACGAAAAGTAATGTATACCCCTAAAGCCATAAAAGCATAAAGTAAGCCCAGTTCCGTAGCACCAAGCATCGAATTCATCATCGCTGACTTCCTCCCTAAGCGGCAAGGGCGTTCTTCAGAATCGCCCCTTGTGTCATGTCTTATTGAATAATGCTGTTAGCCGGGTCTTTGACTGCGCTCTTCATCGCGTCGGTAACCTCAATGCCCTGTGCTGCTGCCGCTTTCAGGTTCAAAATAACATCAAGCTTCTCCTGCATGCTAACCTTCATGTCTCCAGGTTTTTTGCCATCCTTCAGCACTTCAGCAGCCATCTGTCCAACCTGGTAACCATGGTCAAAGTATTTGAAACCTACTGTGGCAAAAGCGCCCTTCTCAACCGTATCCCGGTCACTGGAGAAGAAAGGAAGCTTATTGGCATTTGCCGTTTGGATGATCGGCTCGATCCCCGCTACCACAGTGTTGTCCAGTGTGACGTACAATGCATCGACACGGCCAACGAGCGATTCAGCAGCCTGCTTCACTTCGGAAGTATTTGTAATCGCTGCTTTAACCAGTTCAATGCCGTGCTTGTCGAGCGCATTCTTGGCTATTCCCGCCATCGTTACTGCGTTAGGCTCTCCTTCATTAATAACGAGACCCAGCTTCTTCACATTCGGAAATTGTGCCGCAATGAAATCCATTAGCTCAGTGATTGCTGCCGGATTTGTATCGGATGCCCCGGAGACATTTCCGCCCGGATGATCGAGATCCTTGACAATTTTCGCATCAAGCGGGTCCGTTACTGCCGCGAACAGAATCGGTGTGTCATTCTTGATGGACTGCACTACCGCCTGTGCAGAAGGTGTCGCAATCGCCAGTACAAGATCATTTTTATCCCCTGCAATCTTTTGGGCGATGGACAGGTTATTGGCCTGATCTGCCTGGGCATTTTCAAAATCTACCTTCAGGTTTTCGCCCTCAACAATTCCTGCATCCTTGAGTGCAGCCAGAATACCTTCACGAGTAGCATCAAGCGACGGGTGCTCAACATACTGCGAGATGGCAATCTTGTAGGTTTTGGCATCCCCGCTACCCGTATTTTCGGTAGCTGCAGCACTTTCCTTCGAATTCCCAGCTCCCGAATTAACAGCCGCATTGTTGCTGTTGGGACCGCAGCCCGCTGCCACAAGCAGCAACATACACATGCTCAAACTTAGCAAAATATTCTTTTTCTTCATTTGATAACCCCTTTTCTTGTACAGTATCAGCGCGTGCATCAGAAGTAGTGGTAAAGCATTATCGCTTTTATAGATGAATGCACTAAAGCGAAAGCTTACACGAATCTCACAGAAGCACATGCGAATCTATTAAACTTATATTATATGGAGGTCGTATATCCGTCAATCACATATAACACGCTCACATTTAACAATATCCTAACAAAATTCCCTCCATTATGGAGAATAACTGACACAATCAACAGGTTGGAATGGATTAACTATCTTAAGCTCACATAAAAAAGTGCTACCTGTGCAAACTTAACATTAAAGCTTACGATATGGAGCGTGTGATATGATGAAATATTCCAAAAAAAATAGCGCTGCAGCAGCCCTTTTATTGTGCACTGTCTTGGCTTGTACAGCCTGCAGCTATTATCAGCCCAAGGAAACCGCAAAAGTAAGATCACTGACTCCTGATGGGTCGCCTGCTACCAGCTATTATGAGAAAGCCAAGATCACCGACGCTAACGGAAAGTTCTGGATCCCTCTCTCCCCTGCTATTGCCTCCATCGGCTACCAAATGAAGGACGAGAAGAAGCCGGACGGATATACCAGCATTGGTTACACTGATGTGATGTACAAGCTTCGTCCTGGTTCAACCGAGGTCTTGTCATTGGGTGAAAAGGTTTCCTTAAGTGATGCCCCTCAGCTCCGTAATGGCCAGATCTATATGACGCCCAAGGCGCTTTCGAAGCTGCTTCAGACGAAAGTGGCCTGGAACCCGTATACCGGGGAGATTAATATCGCAACCCCAACGGTAAATGATACCGCAATTGAAGAAGGTCAGAACCAACTAGCCAGGCCATTAAAGATCCAGAGTCTTTCTCCTTCTCAGAGCAATGAGCTTGTGTCATACGCAAAATCCTTTCTTGGTGTCCCTTATGAATTCGGCGCTGCCCCATACGAAGAAAGTAAAAAGTTCGATTGCTCTTCCTTTACTCAGTATGTCTTCAAGAAGTTCGGGTTAAATCTGCCCCGTCTGGCCAAGGATCAGGACAATCTGGGGTCGCGTGTAAATCGGAACGAGCTGAAGACTGGCGATCTGATCTTTTTCACCGTCCCCGGACGGTTCGAAAACAATGCCATTCCAGGTCATGTCGGTATTTACATCGGCGACGGAAAGTTCATTCACACCTGGGGCGATCCCGGCGTTCAGATCAGCGAGCTGGACACCGGCTACTGGAGCAATGTCGTTTTGCACATGCAGCGGGTGCTGTAGCCATTCTCGTCAGATCACAAAAAGGGAAGACCTGGGGAGATCCCCCTCTGGTCTTCCCTTTTCCACTTAATAAGATGAACAGCTTCATATTCTCTACAATCACGATATTTCCAAATGCGGCTTCGCCATCCATCGTTTTCAATTTCCCCCGAAAGTATCGGTCCCGCTTTATAGCCGTGAACCCGATCTGCTTCCTTGCCGTTGGAAATCCTTGAATCTTGTACCCTGGTAGGTTAGCTCTCCGGTATCGCCTTCAATAATATATCCGTATACCGAATTCGGAACCTGGAGCTCTACACGGTTACCGCCCTCATCCTCGAAGGTCACATAGTAACTAGTGCTGGCGCTGTGGTCCCCTGAACCTCCCCATACCTCGCTGCGTTTAGCAACGGCTTGATAATACCCTGCGCTCAACGGGCTGGCTTTATATGCTAACCAGTTCTGTACCATTTTATAAATTATAAAAATAAAAACAAGCAGAAAGATCACGAAAAAAATCTTGAAGAATGTAGGGACATCTCCCAGAAACCCTTCAAAGAAACTTTGCTTGCGAAAAGCGCCAAAATCGTCCCATCCGTTCAAATCCATCCCTCCTGTTCATAAAATTATCATTAAAGCATTCTTTACTACAGCTTACGCGGTTATTGGGGCTCGGTTTCGTTCGTTCATCGTTGGAAAGGCCTGTTTTTTGGCAATCGGGTTTGGAGCAATCTCAGAACGTATGTTATGCTTTTAGTAATAAATGCAGGAAAGGAGGTGTTCCCTTGGTACGATCTGCAAGCCGTTTTGCATTAGTTTGGCTGTTGAATATTACGCTCAGTGTAGTGCTTTCTTTGACCCTTCCGCCAGCCTGGTCTTTCGAGACTTTTAACAGCAGCGAACAGGAAGCAGAGAATTACGAGTCCGAACGTTATGAACGTAGAAGCATGCCTCATGCACGCCTGAAGCCCCATAACGACATGGTCACACCTGTGTTAAAAACAAAGCCATCAGGGAACACCGTCCCGGCCCCTGAATATGTTATACTGCCTGTGCTCTGTATACTTTTCTGTCCGCTAATCTATAAATGGTTGCTGCGACAATGGCTGGACCCTTTAAAATTCACTTCAAAATTCGTAGCAGCTTATTAGACTTACATGACGCACTATTTAAAATAAAATGTTCCCTGCTGAAGGGAGGAATGCTTATGAAGACCGGCTTCGCCGGCATTCGGAGGCGCCCAGGCAGCAAAGGATTTCGCATTCTCGCTGTCATCGCAGGCGCGCTTCTGGCTGCAGTTGGCCTCGAATTGTTTCTGATGCCCCACGGCCTGGTCGTTGGAGGTATCACTGGGCTGTCTGCCCTATTTGCTCATACTACAGAAATGCGGCTTGGACTGTTTTTGTTTTTGTTTAATTTGCCCTTTATCTTTATGTCCCGCAAACAACTCAATTTGCGGTTTGCTCTCTATACAGTACTGGGGCTGGCCTGCCTTACGATAGGCTCTCTGGCATTACACCAGTTCCCGGCCATCATCGGCGACCCGCTGCCCGCGGCCATCGCCGGAGGTATCTGTCTTGGTCTTGGGGTCGGCATCTCCGTCCGCTTTGGCGGAATGAATCAGGAGGCCAGCGCCAGCGATCAGGGTTACTCTCTGCTGAGCGGCGGGCCGCCCCGATCTTATGAGATTGTAATCATGCTGCTGAATTGCTCCATCCTGTTTGCAGCAGGGGCACTCTTTGGCTGGGATCAAGCGATGTATTCCATCATCGCCTACCTGCTCGCCTTTGAAGGCGTACGCCTCACTCTTCGCGGACTTTCGCCCTCCAGATCCGCCTGGATTACCAGCAACCGCTGTGAGGACATCCAGCGGGTCCTAAAGGAGCAGCTGGATCGTGAGGCGGCACTTATTGGCGAAGGTGGGCATGACGGCCAGCAAGGCACTTTGTTCTGCCTCACAGACAGGACAGAGGAGAAAGTGTTAACTGAATTGATCCGTAAGGCCGATCCGGATTCACGGATTGTTTTCAAATCCTCCGAGAGCGCCCGGAGACGCAGATTATTTTTAAATGATAAGAAAGAATAGCTCTTGTGCTTTAGCAGTCTGATTGGATTTCAGATTTTGCAAATCAAAAAAAAGCGTTCCCCGTCAGACGACAGGGGACGCTTTTTTTGCTGTGAAGAAGGCTGACCAGACTGTGGGTTCCTTAACGGAACATTCCCCAAAGCCGGATCAGGTGAAACGTATTGTTCGGGTCTATTTTCTGCGCAATCACAAATCTCACAATCTGTTCTTCCTGCGCAGAGGTCAGTTTCTCATTGAGCACAGCAGATGAATTCCGTACCAGCTTGCGGACAGTTGCCGTTTCCTGCAGCTCTTTCTTTGAAACTCCTTCAATCATAGTTTTGATGCGTTCCTTGACCGCCTTATTCTTCATCTTGACCTTGATGCGATCAACGAGTTGGGGACTGATTCCATATTGTTGGTAACCCAAGTGCAGCACCTCCCGTCATATCCAATCTTTCAAAGTATATGAGGGAGCCTTGCCCCATGTGCCTATTTAGTCAATTAAATCCCCCTGAAAAATTTGCTCACTCTGCAAATAATTCCGCAACGGCGCATAGTCAGGAGAAGTCCAGAAGGAAGCATCCCGCAGCAATCCGGCGGCATCGTCACGGGCTTGCTCCAGCACTTCAAAATCAGCCGTCATATCTGCCAAGCGGAATTCCGGCAGTCCACTTTGCTTAGTCCCGAAGAAATCCCCCGGCCCACGCAGTTCAAGATCCCGACGCGACACCTCGAAGCCGTCATCGGTATCCGTCATAGCCGTCATCCGCTCGCGTCCAATCTCCGACTTCGGATCAGCCACCAACACGCAGTACGAAGCGTGCTGCCCCCGACCCACACGGCCCCGCAGCTGATGCAGCTGGGAGAGGCCGAAGCGATCCGCATCCATAATGACCATCAGGGTTGCATTCGGCACATCGACGCCGACCTCCACGACAGTGGTGGACACGAGCAACTGCAGCTCATTGCTGTAGAACGCACGCATTACCTCATCTTTTTCCGCCGGTGTCATCCGTCCATGCAGCAGTCCGACCTTATAGTCCGGGAAGGCTTGGGACATCTGGATATGAAGATCGATCGCATTCTGCACATCCAGCTTTTCTGACTCCTCAATCAACGGACAGATCAAATACGCCTGACGGCCCTGGTCGATTTCACGGCGAATCAAATTCAAGACCCGTTCCATCAGATCATGCTTAACCCAGTAAGTCGTAATCGGTACACGCCCCTTCGGCCGCTCAGATAGCGTGGACACATCCATGTCGCCAAATACAGTAATGGCCAGTGTACGCGGTATGGGAGTAGCCGTCATTGTTAGCACATCCGGGTTATAGCCTTTTCGGCGCAACACACTGCGCTGGTTCACCCCGAAGCGATGCTGCTCATCTGTGACTACCATCCCGAGATTTTTGAAGAAAACATCCTCCTGGATCAGTGCATGGGTTCCTACCACCACATCAATCATTCCCATTTGCAGGGAAGCCAGCAGATCTTTGCGCTTGCGTCCGTTCACACTTCCTGTCAGCAGCGCTACAGTAAGGCCGAACGGCTCGAACATTCTCGTAAGAGAACGCATATGCTGCTCCGCGAGAATCTCAGTAGGCACCATTAGCGCACCCTGAAAACCGGACTTTACCGTGGCATACAGCGAAATAGCTGCAAGCACCGTTTTACCAGAGCCTACATCTCCTTGAAGAAGACGGTTCATACAATAAGCAGACCGCATATCATGCAAAATCTCCAGCTCGACCTGCTTCTGAGCGTCAGTTAGCTCAAAAGGCAGGCTGCGGACGAATTGCCGAACCGTCGCATTGTCCACCGTATGCACTACTCCGTCCATTCTCCCGCGATTTAGCACACGGAAGGCTTGGACCTTCAGCTGGAACAGAAAAAGCTCCTCATAAACCATGCGGCGGCGTCCCTGCTGCCCTTCCCGGCTGTCTTCCGGCTGATGGATGGTCGCAATTGCCCGTTTACGTGGCATAAAGTCATATTTTTGTAAAATCACCCGCGGCAAAATCTCCGGGATCAGCTCTCCAAATTGCTGCAGCCCCTGACTAATCGACTTCCGTATCCAGGACTGTGTAATTTTACCTCCAACAGAATAGACCGGCTGCAAAGTTCCCGTCTTGCCTTCTCCGCGGTCCGGAAATTCATAATCCGTTACAGTAATTTGGCTGCGCTTCTGATCCCATTTGCCAGATAGCACGATACCACGTCCTGCGGTGAGCTGCTCACGGATATAATGCTGATTGAACCAGGTAGCGGTGAACATAAACGGTTCTGAGACCATTTTGCAGCTAAGCCTGGACTTGCCGCCAAAGCGCTGAAGTACCGGAATACCAATCACCTTGGCTTCCACCGTGACCTTGTCCCCATGCTTAACCTCGCTAAGTGAGCGTGGACGGTAATCTTCGTAACGGAATGGATAATACTCCAATAGATCCTTCACTGTAAAGATGCCAAAGGCGTGAAGCTCGCCTTGCTTTTGAGCACTCACGCCAGTTACTTTTTTCACTTCAATTTCATTCAAAGAAAGTGTCATGTTCATCCCTCATTATGCGGGCCAAATAAATACAGCCAACGTTCCGTTCCCAACATGGCTGCCTACCACAGGGCCAATGTTGGTCAGCACTTTCTCCTCAAGCGTAAAATGCTTGTCGAGTTCACTCAGGAACTCTTCACCAGAAGCCGGTTCTGCGGTATGTCCCACGGCCACATTGATTTTGTCCACACCCGGCAGATCGTTCTTGAACAGCTCGATCATGCGAGCAACGGCCTTCTTGCGGCCCCGTACTTTCTCTACTGCGTAGATAATACCTTCAGCATCAATGGACAGGATCGGTTTAATGTTAAGTAGCGTACCCAGAATGGCTGACGCTTTACCGATTCTGCCTCCTTTTTGCAAATACTCCAGCGTATCGACAAGGAAATACAGCTTACGGGACTGACGTAGTGTTTCTACTGCCTCAAGGATCTCCTGCGGCTTTTTCCCCTCTGCCGCCAGTCTAGCAGCATGTACTACCATTACTCCAAAACCATAGGAGGCAGACAGGGAATCCACGACTGTAATTTCTTCCCCGTCCTCCTCCAGCATGGATTTGGCCAGCATAGCCGATTGAAAGGTACCGCTGAGACCGGATGAAATATGAAAAGACAGAATAGGGCTACCCGGGTATTGGTCCAAAATGCTGCGGTAAACATTCATATATTCAACCGGCGACGGCTGCGAAGTAGTCGGCAGCTTCTGTGAATTAGGAAGACGTTCATAAAATTGCTCCGGTGTCATATCCACATTGTCCCGGTAGGATTGATCACCGAACATTAATGTCAGCGGCACAACCTCAATGTCATACTTCTCGGCCAGGGCCGGTGGAATATCGGATGTGCTGTCAGTGACGATTATGGTACGGTTCATGAATTTCCTCCCCAAACTATAGTTGGTCAACCCTCAAAGCAACAAATCAGAACATCTTATTTCACTTTACCCTTTACCTATCACGATCGTTTCAGCCTACGGCTCCACGGAAAACAGGTAATAGTATAGCGGCTGTCCGCCTTCATGAATTTCAACTTCTACATTAGGATACACCGAGCTAATCCACTCGCTAAGCGCTTCAGTGACATCCTCCTGTGCATCTTCACCGCTCAGGATCGTTACAATCTCGTCACCGTTCTCCAGCATATTGGTCAGGAGCGCCTGACTCGTTGCCAGCAAATCATCCGCTGCGGCCACAATTTTGGAATTAGATATTCCTATAAACTGACCTGATTTGATCTCCAGTTCATCATAGAGTGTATCTCGAACCGCATGTGTAACCTGACCGGACTTCACTTGTGCGATAGCTTCAAGCATATTGCTTGTGTTGCTATCCACCGCATCATCCTCTTGGAACGCAAATGCTGCAGAAATCCCCTGCGGAATGCTCTTGCTAGGAATAACAGTGATCTCCCGCTCATCAGCGAGCAGTTCTTTGGCCTGCTGTGCAGCCAGTACAATGTTAGAATTGTTAGGCAATATATATACATGCTTCGCAGAAATCGAAGAAATGGCATTTACGAAATCTTCGGTGCTTGGATTCATCGTCTGTCCGCCTGCCAGCACAACATCGACACCAAGACTTTTGAAAATATCAGCAATTCCCGCACCTGAAGAAACGGCGATAAATCCATATGGAGCCAGATCATCAGCTGGTGGCACGGCCGGGGCCTGTATGCTGACCTCTTCCTTCGGAATATCGGCGAACACATCCGGCATCGGAGCAATGTCCATACCCGCTGTCAGCAAATCCCGGTGCTGCTCACGCATGTTAAGAATATGAATCTGGGTGATCTCCCCATAGAGCAAAGCAAGATTCAACACCTCGCCGGGAGCTTTGGAGTGAACATGTACTTTGATTGTTTCGTCATCCGAAATAACGATGATGGAGTCCCCGTTCACTGATAGCGCTTTCCTAAATACATCCTCATCAAAAATTGCTCTCGCGGAACCGCCCAACTGACGGTTTATAAAAAATTCCATATCATATAAGAATTCAATATCTTCCGTGGAAAGCTGCGATTGTGCAGATGTCTGTACCGAGGCCAAATTAAGCTCTGGTTTGATCGGACCTGGAGTCACTGCAATCGGTGCAGGAATGGTAGCCTGTCCTTGAGCAGCTATACCTGTGATTCCACTGGTCAGGTGCTGATGAAAACCTTCGTAGATATAGACAAGCCCCTGTCCACCGGAGTCGACTACTCCGACTTGCTTGAGCACAGGCAGAAGTTCAGGCGTATTCGCCAGCGCTTCCTTGGCTTTGGACAATACCTCCGTCATCAGCTCTGTCACATCATTGGTGCGCCGTGCAAAATAAACCGCATGCCGCGCAGCTTCCTTGGCAACCGTAAGTATTGTTCCCTCTACAGGTTTTACAACTGCCTTGTATGCTGTATCCACTCCGTTCTGCAGCGCTGCCGCAAACTGTTGTGTGTTCAGCTCATCAAGCTGCGCCGCATAGCGACTGAACCCCCTGAACAACTGGGAGAGAATAACGCCTGAGTTCCCTCTGGCGCCCATTAACAAGCCCTTCGAGAGTACACCTGCACATTGGCCAAGAGAGGCCGTATTATTCCTTTTCAATTCATTCGCGCCTGCGGTCATCGTCAAATTCATGTTTGTTCCCGTATCTCCATCCGGAACCGGAAAAACATTCAACGAATTGACGTGCTCTGCATGCTGCTGCAGCTTCTCCGCACCGGTGAGTACCATTGCGGTAAAATCTGTTCCGTTGATAGAACGCTTACTCAATGAGAATTCCCCTTCCTAACTTCATGCCTAATCAACACTAGGATTAACTGGACATAATACACTAATTTATATTGTACTATAAGAGACTAAAGAAATAAATGTTTTTGAGCGGTTGACGAAGCATTTTTTACTGTGATATTATATTTAAGTATTGTTTTATGCAGGTGTAAGTAACAAGGAGGTGTAATCTGTGTCCCGTAAATGTATCGTAACAGGCAAAAAGCCGGGCAGTGGTAACCACGTGTCTCACGCGAACAACCACAACCGTCGCACTTGGGGAGTTAACGTTCAAAAGGTCCGTATCCTCGTGAACGGCAAGCCGAAACGCGTCTATGTCAGCACCCGTGCTTTGAAGTCCGGTAAAGTTGAGCGCGTCTAGTCTTTAGCATTTTAGATCGAGCGATATCTCATATCAAGCAAAAAGCACCCTTTACATATGTAAGGTGCTTTTTTTCATGTCTTTTTTTCTTTTACAGCCTCAACTCTTCTGAAAAGTATTCAAAATCGCTTTAACGAAACCTCCTAAAAACTTTGGCAGCTTGAACGTGTAAAATTTCATGGTTTACCCTCCCATCAATTCGTGCCGTACGGTAGGAGACTTTATATTCTCTTTCGCTGACGGTTACATCTTGCAGACCTCTCCCATTCGCCAGAATTTCTCCGCTACCTGGACCCTTCCTTCAGCTTGCCTCAGGTTCCGGCCGGAGACGACGAAAAAAAAGGCTACATGAGATTTCTGCTCATGTAACCATATTTATGCGCTGCAGACTTGGCCTATACCAGCAGTCTGAACAGTGTATTCTATAGCTTGACCTGTGTTGCCGCGCTTCGAATCGACTCGATAGCCGCTGCACGGTCACTTCTACCGAAGACCGCATTGCCTGCGACCAGTACATTAGCGCCAGCTTCCACAACCAGTGGTGCCGTAGCTTCGGCAATGCCTCCATCCACTTCAATCAGCAGATCTGGGTGGACCTCATTGGCCCATTCGCGAATTTGACGGATTTTGCGGAGTGTACTCGGTATAAAGGCTTGTCCACCAAAGCCTGGGTTCACAGTCATTACAAGCACCAGATCCACATCCTCCAGCACTTCACGCACGGCAGATGCCGGTGTGCCCGGGTTAATGGCTACGCCTGCTTTGAGACCTAGCTCCTTGATCTGGTGAATTACACGATGAAGATGCACGCAAGCCTCAGCATGTACTGTAATAACAGCGGCTCCGGCTTTGGCAAAATCTCCGATATAACGTTCAGGATTCTCAATCATAAGATGTACATCCAGCGGCAATGAAGTATGCTTGGAAACGGCATCGACAATTGGCGGTCCCAAAGTGATATTCGGGACAAAACGTCCGTCCATCACGTCTACGTGAAGCCAGTCAGCGCCGCTGTCCTGTACTTCCTTCACTTCTGCTCCAAGTGCGGCAAAATCCGCGGATAACAACGATGGGGCTAAAATAATCATGATCAGTACCTCCGCTTTTTATCTTTCATTTCATTAAAAAACAGCTTGTAATGCTCATAGCGGCTCGGGGCAATCTCCCCTTGTTCCAGTGCTTCAACGACCTTGCAGCCCGGCTCATGAAGATGACTGCAGCCGCGGAACTTGCAAGCTTCCGCATATGGAGCGAACTCTCGGAAACAGGTGGACAACTCCTCTACACCAAGCTCCAGGAAATCGAGCTGACTAAAGCCAGGGGTATCGGCTACAAAGCCTCCGTCCCCAATGTCCATTAGCTCGACATGGCGGGTGGTGTGGCGGCCACGGCCCAGCCGCAGGCTGATCTCTCCTGTCTCCAGAAGGAGGCCGGGAACGATCCGGTTGAGCAGGGTAGACTTACCCACACCCGATTGTCCCGCGAACACGCTGATTCCTCCTGCGAGCCGTCTGTGAACCTCTTCGCTGCCCGCACCTGTTAGCGAACTCGTTACCAGTACTTCATAACCGATTTCTTCATACAGGGCCTTCACCGTGGCTGTCGCTTCATCGTCACCTGCCGCCAGATCCTGCTTAGTCAGTACAATTAGCGTTTCCAATCCAGAATGCTCTATATGCACCAGGAATTTGTCGAGCAAGTTGAGGTTCATATCCGGCTCACGCAAAGAGAATAATAGCACAGCAAGCTTAACATTGGCCACTGGCGGCCGAATCAGCTCTGAATCCCGGGGGAGAATTTGATCTACCATGCCCTCTCCGTTCTCCGTCAAACCATAAATCACACGATCGCCTACCAGAGGAGATACCCCTTTTTTCTTGAAGATTCCTCTAGCTCTACACTGTACCGACGTCTCTTCAGAGACGATAAGTCCGTCACAAAGCGGCTTTACATAATAATAACCGCTTAAAGCCTTAACAATTACACCTTCAGGCATACATAGTGGGCCTTCCTCTCCTTAATTTACGAAGATGACCCAAGTAGTTATCCCCGGGTCATCTCGCTCTGCCATTGGCTACTGACTTTTGATCAGCTGCTAATGGTCTTTATTATCTTTATGTTTCAAAGACTTATCTTTGTTCTTGCCGTTGTTGCTGGCAACATGCTTTGCACTGTCTCCCTGTTGCCCATTACCGGGTACGAAGCCCGTCTGATCGGCATTCCCGGTTCCATTCGCACCGTTATCGCCACCATTGTTTCCGGTGCCATTACCGGTACTGTTACCTCCCTGATCAGGAGCCATAGCCGGATCGCTTGTCGGCTGCTCCGATGGCGGTGGTTCCGTAGGCGCCTGGGTCGGGTCCGGCGTGCGGGATGGCTCTGGGAGCGTCGGAACAGGAACCGTTCCGTTCTTGGCATCCACATAGGACACTGGATACGTATCATAGAGTTCACCATCGCGATAAATCAAGACCACCCCATCTTTGTTTGGAGCGAGTAACATGTTAATGGAGAGTACTTGATTCTTGGTAATCGTCCGTGTACCCCATTCCTGCTTCTCACCGTTGTTGCGGGCATCCGCATACTCAATACGGATCTTGGTCTTCTTACCCTCCTGGGTCGGCGCAACCGGAAGATTATACGTGTAATTCAAGGCTTCCGGCGGATATCCTGAACTCAAGGTAATAGTAATCTTCGTACCTGGAGGTGTTGGAACCCCCTTATCATAAGGCCACTGCTTAACGACCTTACCTTTGTCAACAGAGAAGCTCGCCTCTTCCTTGACTTCCTCCAGAACAAGCTTCACTGCTTCAAGCTTCGCTCTGGCTTCCTTCTCCGTCAAGTTGATGAGATCTGGCATCGTGACGCTTTCCTCACCTTTACTGAGAATCAGTGTAACCTGCACCGCCTCCGGGTCAAAGTCACTTGCAGGCAACGGATCTTGGGTAATAACCTTGCCAGCTGCTACATCAGAGCTCGTACGCGTATCCTGGGAAATGCGATTCTGTGCCACACCCAGATCAAGCAACGCTTTGACAGCCTCATCAAATGTCTTGTTCGAGAGATCCGGCATTTTAGTCAACGGCTTGGCCGTACTGACCGTGAGTTGAATCGAAGTATTCTTCTTGACCTTCGTATTCTCCTGTTTGCTCTGCTTGTAGACAATGCCTTCCCCGTAGTTAGGGTTATAAATCTCGGTGACTGGCTCTTCAACCTCGATTCCCAATTCGGACAGCTTCGCCTTGGCATCATTCAGTGACAGATTTATGACGTTTGGTACCGCCACCTCAGGGATAACCAGCTTCGCATTCACATACCATACTACACTCGCCATCGCGAGTAGAATCAGAAGTGTTAATCCGATCCAGAGTGCCGGGCGGCCCCACTTTTTCTTGCCGCTAGATACCGGAACCTCCGGCTCGTCGGAATGACGCATTCTCTCTGCGTTGCCCCCCCGGTTCCCCTGTGATCTCTGAATTGGCTTGATGGCAGGAATAATCCGCGTCTTATCCTCATCATCATCATCCTGAAACTCGGCCTTTGGCTCGCTGCGCCGTTCAGGCAGCAGACAGCTCTCCAGATCCTGCAGCATTTGTTTGGCTGACTGGTAGCGCTCCTCGGGGTTCTTACGCATGGACCGCAAGATCACGTTCTCCACACTTTGCGGAATCAGCGGGTTGAGAAGTTTCGGCTCCTCGAATTCCTCCTGAAGATGCTTTAGTGCTACGCTGATCGGGCTTTCTCCCAAAAACGGCAGACTGCCTGTCAGCATTTGATAGAGTACAATCCCCAGAGAGTACAGATCCGACTTTTCCCCTGTAGCTACTCCCTTGGCATGCTCTGGTGAGAAATAATGCACCGATCCCACCACAGAGCCTGTCTGGGTGATAGTTGTAGATGTAACTGCACGTGCGATGCCAAAATCCGTAACCTTGACACGCCCGTTGCGTCCAATAAGGATATTATGTGGTTTGATGTCCCTGTGTATGATCTGATTCTGATGAGCGTGGTCAAGCGCATCGCAGATCTGGGAGGCAATGCGAACGGCCTCGTCCACCTGCAGCGGAGCCCGCTCCTTAATAATTTCATTCAGGTTCTTACCTTCTACGTACTCCATAACGATATAATGAATTTCATCTTCCTGCCCGACATCATAAATGCTGACCACATTCGGATGAGACAGCGATGCGGCAGATTGCGCCTCCCGCCTAAACCGGCGGATAAATTCCTCATCATGCACAAACTGACTGCGCAGCACTTTGATGGCGACGTTACGGTTCAATAAAATATCATGGGCTCTGTACACAAGCGCCATGCCGCCTCCACCGATTCGTTCGATGACTTGGTAACGGCCTCCCAACTCGTGACCGATCATCTATCCCACTCCTTTGTTTCGGGCACTGCGGCCTCTCCTTGATGTTCTAACATAGCGACGCTTATATTATCGCCGCCACCGGCAAGCAGGGCCAACTGCAGCAGGCGATCCGCCCGTTCTTCCAGCGAGATTTCTTGGATTCCCGCTACCTTCGCCAAATGCTCTGTGCTGACGAAATTACTCAGACCGTCACTGCACAGTAACAGAACTTCCCCTGCCTCCAGCTTGATAGGGGCCAAATCGACGGAGGTCTCCGCATCTGTGCCCAGCGCTCTGGTCAGCACATTCTTCCGCGGATGGTTATCTAGCTCCTCCAGGCTGATCTGGCCGTTCTTGAACAGCTCATTGACCAGCGTGTGATCCTCTGTTAGTTGGACCGCGTTACCGTCTCTTATCATGTAGGCTCTGCTGTCTCCAATATGGCCAATAAAACCGTTTGACCCGTTCAGCAAGACAGCAACGACTGTAGTCCCCATATTATGGTACTTCTCGTCACTGGATGCCTCCTTGAAAACAACATCATTGGCTTTCAGAATGGCTGAAGAGAGCGTCGCACTCAGTTCTTCACCGGAAACATCAGGTCCCAGATTATCCAGGGTGTCCTTTATCGATTCCAAAGCGAGCCTGCTTGCCGTGTCGCCCGCCAAATGCCCCCCCATTCCGTCTGCAATGATGCCAAGTGTGTAGCCGTAACGCGTAACGCCGATCCAGACTGAATCTTCATTGACAGAGCGCACCCGGCCAATGTCGCTGACATGAACTGTCCTGATCAAATATCCTCACCTCAGATCCATATGTTTAGCGCGCAATTGTCCACATGCAGCCGCAATATCATGGCCCTGTTCACGACGAATGGTAACATTCACACCATGGTCGGACAACACACGTTGAAACTCAAAGATATCTTTACGGGATGTACGCACATACTTGCGCTCTGGCACATGGTTGATTGGGATCAGGTTGACGTGGCACAGCATGTTCTTCAGCACGCCCGCCAATTCTGCAGCATGCTCAGGCTGGTCATTCACTCCGCCGATCAGCGCGTATTCAAAACTAATACGACGTCCTGTCTTGGCCTGGTAGTAACGCAGGGATTCGATCACATCGTCAAAGGGGAAGCGGCGGTTAACCGGCATCAGCTTGGAGCGGAGCGCATCGTTCGGTGCATGGATGGAGATCGCCAAATTGATCTGCGTATCCTCGTCGGCAAACTTGTAGATGTTTGGCACAATACCACTTGTAGAGACCGTGATGTGACGCTGGCCGATGTTCAGGCCCTTCTCATGAATCATCAGACGCAGGAATCTCATGGTTGCGTCATAATTCTCGAAAGGTTCGCCTGTGCCCATAATTACAATACTGCTTACGCGTTCTCCCCGGGCGTCAAGAATCTGCTGAGAGCGAACAACCTGTGCTACGATCTCACCCGCCGTCAAGTCACGCTTCAATCCGCCAAGTGTAGAGGCGCAGAAGGTACAACCAACCCGGCAGCCCACCTGTGTAGTAACACAGACGCTGTTACCGTAGTTGTGCTTCATAATAACGGTCTCGATCGCATGATCATCATGGAGACCGAACAGGAACTTCACAGTACCATCTTTCGATTCCAGCTTCGTAATTTCAGTTAAGACGTCAATAGAGAAATGCTCACTGAGCTTGGTCCGCAAAGCCTTGGACAAATTACTCATGGATTCAAAATCATTCACACGCTTCACATACAACCAATCAAAAATCTGTCCGCCCCGAAAAGCAGGCTCTCCGTTGTCTTTCGCCCATTGTTGCAACTCTTCCAAAGAAAAATCATATATTAAAGGTTTCATTCGTATTGGCACCTGTTCTTTCATAAGGATATGCTTATTGTTTCTCATTCTTTCTAGTTTAACACAAATTTCAAAGGTGGTAAAAGAAAACCCGCCGCACCGGGCCCGGTGGGCGGGGTAGTAAAGGTTTTACCTTCGCCTTTACTATATTACAAGATTCGCTGCAGTCGGGCAATATAGAACCCGTCACTGCCATAATGATGGGGCAGTAGCTGAATTCCCTCCCCGGCAGCCAGCGCCGTCCCCTCCAGGCGGTTCCAGACGTCCGAGGCGAAGGTTAACGACGCAAAATCAGGGTTGTGTTCCAGGAAGGAGGCCACGACTTCCCCGTTCTCGGCTTTCTCTGTCGTGCAGGTGCTGTACACCAGCACGCCCCCCGGTTTAAGCAGCCGGGAGACCGACTGGAGCAGCTGCCGCTGAAGCGCAGATACGCTCTCGATATCCTCCGGCTGCTTACGCCATTTCAGATCCGGCTTGCGGCGAATCACGCCAAGGCCGGAGCAAGGAGCATCGAGCAGGATTCTGTCGAAGGAGCCTGGCTCAAACTTCTGCTCCAGGTCCAGAGCGTCGGCACTTCCTGTCACAACACATTCCAGCCCAAGCCGCCGGGCCTGATCCGCAATCAATGCAGCTTTATGCGGATGCAGATCATTGGCGTGAATCGTGCCTTCGTCTTTCATCAGTTCGCCCATATGCGAGGTTTTACCCCCTGGAGCGGCACAGCAGTCCAGCACTTTCATGCCAGGTTCCGGAGCCACGACCTCAGCCACCAACATGGAGCTTTCATCCTGAACGGACAGATAGCCGTTCCGGTACCATGAGGTTAGCGCCGGATTGCCGCCACCCTTGATGACAATCCCGTAAGGACTGACCTTCGAAGGCGAGACCTCCAGCCCCTCTGCCGCCATCTTCTCCAGCAGACGTTCACGGCTGATCATCGTTGTGTTGACACGAACGCTGATAGCGGGAGGCTCATTATTGGAGGCACACATCGCCTCTGCCGTCTCCACACCATATTCGGCAATCCAGCGCTGTACTAGCCACAGTGGATGCGAGTGCCGAATAGAAATACGCTTCGCCGGACCCAGATTCTCCGGCAGCACAGGGAGGTCACCAGCGCGCAGCACGCTGCGCAGAACCCCGTTGACCATCCCGGAGATGCCCTGATGTCCACGCTTCTTGGCGATATTCACAGCTTCGTTCACGGCTGCATGCGATGGAACGCGATCAAGATACATAATCTGGTACAGACTCAGACGAAGTAGATTACGTACCCATGGCTGCAGCTTGGCGATTCCCTTACTGACAAACCCTTCAAGCACTTCATCCAGCGTATTCATTCTGGAGATGGTTCCGTAGACTAGCTCGGTAGCCAGTCCCGTATCTTCCCGGCTCAGTGAAGATTTCTGCAAGCTGCTGTTCAGCAGCAAATTGCTGTATGCGCCCTGCTGCTCGACTCTTACCAGCACATCCAAGGCCACTTCGCGGGCCGAGGCTGGTTTACCGCCGCCCTTGCTGCTGCCTGCACCGCTGGCTTTGCCAGCAGCGGCGCTTCCTGCGATAGCTGCTTTCCCTGCGGCTACCGTTTTCCCTGCGGCGGCTTTCCCTGCGCCCGGCGGACGGCTTCCGTCCTGGCGGGATGAATGTCCGCGCTGGCCATTCCGGCCTGCGCCATTATTACCGCCGCTCATCCTAGCACCGTGCCGGGCTTCATCGCTGCCCCGCGGCTGAAGTCAGCGGCGCTCATGGCTTTTTTGCCTGCCGGCTGCACCGTCGTCAAAAGCAGGCTGCCGTCGCCGGTCTTCACCTCGACGCCTTGTGCTTCCACCGCCAGCACCGTGCCTGGTGCGGCTTGACCGCCGTTCCCGGTAGGAGCCAGCGAAGGATTACCTGCTGCCCATACCTTGAACGTCTCCCCGTTCCAGAGGGTAAACGCGCCGGAGAACGGCACGAGCCCGCGGATACGGTTATAGATGTCACGCGAAGACACGTTCCAGTCTATACGCTCATCCTCGCGGCTCAGATTCGGCGCGTAGGTAGCTTCGCTCTCCTCTTGTGCCACAGCGTCCACACGACCGGCCGCAAGGCGAGGCATTTCAGCTTTTAGCAGATTACGCCCAGCCAGGCTTAGCTTCTCGAACAGATCACCGGAGGTATCCCCGTCTTCGATCGGTACCTCCACACGAGAGATCATATCGCCGGTATCCAGTCCTTCTGCCATATACATCAAGGTCACACCTGTAACCTTTTCACCATTAATAATCGAACGCTGGATCGGAGCGCCTCCACGATACTTTGGCAAAAGCGAACCGTGAACGTTCACACATCCGTTCTGCGGCAGATCCAGAACCGACTTGGGCAGAATCTGCCCATAAGCCGCGGTAACAATCAAATCCGGCGCATAAGCCGCCAGTTCAGCCACTGCTTCCGGACGACGCAAACGTTCCGGCTGAAGCACCGGGAGACCCAGTGCCAGCGCCGCTTCTTTGACCGGCGAAGGAGTCAGCGTTTTTTTCCGGCCCTGCGGACGGTCCGGTTGGGTGAGAACGGCTACAACCTCGTAGCCCTCCTCCACCAGCATTTGTAGACTGGGCACGGCAAACGCCGGGGTTCCCATGAATACTATCTTCATCAGATCACTCCTCGGATTCGCTGCGGTCAGCCGTATATTCGTATACCTTCTCGGCAATGTCCGTGAACAATACACCGTTCAGATGGTCAATCTCATGTTGAAAGGCCCGTGCAAGCAAGCCGCTACCTGTAACCGTAATTTCTTTACCTTCACGGTCAAGACCGCGTACAGTTACTGTCTCTGCACGGCGGACATCACCATTCAGGCCAGGGATGCTGAGGCATCCTTCCGGTCCGAGCTGCTCGCCCTCGGTCGAAACAATTTCCGGGTTGATCATTTTGATCAGGCCATGCTCTTCATCTGCATCCACCACAATCAGCCGTTTCAGAATGCCGACCTGTGGCGCAGCAAGACCTACACCCTCTGCGTCATACATCGTGTCTGCCATATCATCCAGCAGTTTCTGTACATTCGGAGTTACAGCCTTTACTTCTTTTGCTATCTTGTGCAGCACTTCATCTGGTTCTTTTACAATCAAACGTATTGCCATCTAACAACACCATCCCTATTCTGATACATGTTTGTATTTTTAATAAAATAAAGATATATAGCGCTTTTAAAAACACAACTTTATTTCGAAAATGACGCCGACGTCTAACTAATGTCCTTCTTTTATCCTGCGGGCCATTATGTAGCCTACGAACCTTCTTGTGTCTTACGAGCCTACTTGTGTCTTATGAGTCAATTTGTAGCTGGAAGGCCATTTTATAGCCTAAGGGACAAAATGAATCCTTGGCTCACAAAGATTTCTCTCATTCAGTTGACTAATGCGCCAAAAAGTTCAACTTTACTCGATATAGCATGGGGAAATCAAGAATAACGGGAATAACTCCTGTTATTTTGATTTCATTCTCTTCTTTTCTAAAAATAACTGGAAAAACTCCCGTTAATCAACTCATAACTAGAGAATTACGGAAAAAAGAGGTTTTTAACGGGAAAAATTCCTGTTATTTATGACAAATAAGGTGATAGGAGAGAATTAACGGCATATTTTCCTGTTATCCAAACTCTTCTTATGATCGAACGTGAGCTCAGGAAAATATTCCCGATGTGTGGACTGCAGTCGCTGTTGATCCCCAATTTCTCCTAGGTTAAACTATTCTTCAACCTATTGTAACATGATCCCGCTTTACATTAACGTTTGCGAGTTTACATTAACATTTGCGGGTCTACATCAATACTGATTTGCAGTCCTGTATCCCGCGCGGAATCTTCCAGCTCCGCCGCTACCTGTCGCGCCAGACCTACCGCATCAATACTCCCGCGCCATTTGATCATACACTGGAACCGGTATCTCCCCTTCAGACGCGGCAGCGGCGAAGCCACCGGACCTAACAGATCAAGTGCATCCGCAGACAGCTTGTCCAGGCTTCCGTACCAACGCAACTGCTTGGCTTTGCCCTGTATATTCAGGGCATAATTCTCGGCTAGCCGCAGCAGCAGCGGAAGCTGCTCATGCGACAACGTCACAAGAATAAGTCGGCAGTATGGCGGATAATGCAGGCCTTTGCGATGCTTCAGCTCATCGCGGACGAAGGCATGATAATCATGACCGCTGGCATGAATAATAGAGTAATGCTCCGGCGTGTACGACTGCACGACCACTTCTCCGGGGAGCTGGTGACGCCCCGCCCGCCCAGCCACCTGGGTGAGCAACTGGAACGTTTTCTCGGCTGCACGGAAATCCGGCAGATTCAGCGCCGAGTCCGCGGTGATGACACCAACAAGCGTCACATCCGGAAAATCAAGACCTTTAGCCACCATCTGCGTTCCCAACAGCACATCGGCTTTTTTATCCCGGAATTGACCTAGAAGCTTCTCATGTGAACCCTTTTCCGTAGTGGTATCCACATCCATTCGAATCACCCGGATGCCCGGAAATAGCTTGCCCAGCTCTTCCTCAACACGCTGCGTGCCAGTTCCGAAGAAACGAATATGCTCGCTTCCGCATTCCGGACAGAGCTGTGGCGCCGGCTCGGCGTGACCGCAGTAATGACAGCGCAGGTTGTTGCTGCGACTGTGGAAGGTCAGCGAGATATCGCATTCCGGACAGGTGGCTACATACCCGCAGCTCCGGCACATGACGAAAGTGGAAAAGCCCCGGCGGTTCAGCAGCAGCACCGTCTGCTCTCCCCGTTCCAAGCGCTCGGCCAGCGCAGCATGGAGCCTGCGGCTGAACATCGAGCGGTTACCTTCCTTCAGCTCCTCGCGCATGTCCACGACCTGCACTTTCGGCAACGGGTTGCCAAGTGCACGACTGGGCATTTCCAGCAGCACCGGGGAGAAGTGAATGTCACTTTGCGAACGTGCGGCATGATAGCTCTCCAGCGACGGTGTCGCCGAGCCCAGAATAACTGCAGCTCCGCATTGCTCCGCCCTGCGTACCGCGACATCACGGGCATGGTACTTCGGATTCTCTTCCTGCTTGTAGGAGGTCTCATGTTCCTCGTCCATGATAATCAAGCCCAGGTTACTAAACGGTGCAAACACTGCCGAACGCGCTCCAACAGCAACCGTGGCTTTTCCTTCGCGAATCTTGCGCCATTCGTCGTAACGCTCCCCGGCCGACAAGCGGCTGTGCATCACAGCTACACCGCTGCCAAAACGGCCCTTGAACCGTTCCACCATCTGTGGTGTCAAGGAAATTTCCGGCACCAGCACCACGGCCTGGCGATCTTGATCGAGGCAGCGCTGTATGCACTGAAGGTAGATTTCCGTCTTACCACTGCCGGTTACACCATGCAGCAGGAACACCTCATGCTGCCCTTCATCCACTGCGGCTGCTATGCGTGAGTACACATTTTGCTGCTCCAGGGTAAGCGGCAAAGGCGCACTTGGCTTAAAGTCGCGCCCCTGATAAGGATCACGGTACACTTCAATCTCGCCGATCTCGATGTAGCCCTTTTCCTCCAGTCCCTTCACTGTACCTGCTGTTACCTGCAGGACCGCTAATACTTCCTTGAGTGGCAATGGCAGCATAGCAGCCATTTCAATCAGGAAGGTCAACACTTCCTTCTGACGTGCAGACCTTGCCGGGAAGCTAGCCAGCGCCTGACGAGCCGAATCGACATCCATAATCAGGTCTACGACCTTTATCTTCTTCTTGCCCATTTTGTCCTTGATGCTTTGACTCTCCGACAGGACACCGCGGCGCAGCATGAACTTCACCGTCTCCGCAGCATCCGGGAAGGAACGTGTCAACTGCTTCATGGACACTTCCCCGGCCCGCCGCACAAATTCGGTAATCTCCCGCTCTTCGCTCCCTGCATCGTCAAACAGCGAGAACAGCTCATCTTCAGGAAAGATGCTGTCAGAGCCAGCATCAGAGGACAGGTCATCAGCAGACTCGCCCAGCGAGATCAGCCGTTCGGCCTTCCCCTTCAAAGCGGTGGGCAGCATCGCCTGCAGAGAAGATATCCTCCTGCACGCATACTTTCGGCTCATCCAATCTGCCAGTTCAACCAATTCCGGCGACAGCGGGGGAATGAGGTCCAGCACCTCCTGAATCGGCTTCAGTCCTGACATTGAGCCGGTTTCTCCGGATTCCAGGGATACAACGAACCCCTGCACCGTGCGATGCCCGAAGGGAACAGCAACCCGGCTGCCGATTTCAATCCAGAGCTTCAGCGACTCCGGGATACTATAGTCAAATGGCCGGTCAGTGCTGCGTACAGGTACATCGACAATGACCTTGGCTATATCCATTATAAAGAGACTCCAGAGGTCCGTTCTGCCGCCAGAATGAGCAGTTGCTTCGCAACCTCGTCCTTGGACAACAGCGGCAGCTCTTTCACCAGCCCGTCCCGGTCATAAATAGATACGATATTCGTATCCGTTCCAAATCCAGCACCCGGTACGGCTACATCATTAGCGACAATCAGATCACAGTTCTTGCGGACCAGCTTGTCCTTCGCATACATCTCCGCGTTGCCTGTCTCGGCCGCAAAACCGATCAGGAACTGATGCTCCTTCTTCTTACCCAGTGTTTCCAAAATATCCGTTGTTTTTACCAGCTCAAGCGTCATCGTCTCTCCGCTCTTCTTGATTTTGGTATCCGCACTGAACTTTGGACGATAGTCCGAGACAGCCGCAGCCTTGATCAGAATATGACAATCCTCCCAATGCGCGGTGACGGCATTATACATATCCTCGGCCGATTGTACCTGCACTACATGAATGCCAGCCTCTTGCGGCAATGCTTCATCCGTACGGGCGGCGATCAAGGTCACTTCAGCACCCATCAGCCTTGCAGCACGAGCCAGGGCAAAGCCCATTTTTCCAGATGAGTCATTGGAGATATAACGGACCGGATCAATTCGTTCCACAGTTCCGCCAGCGGTGATGACCACTTTTTTGCCCGTTAGAGGTCCTAATGTCACTGTCTCCTGCTTGGCAAAAAAACGTTCAACACATTGCACAATCGTCTCCGGTTCCTCAAGTCTTCCTTTACCGACATAGCCGCAAGCCAGCATGCCCTCACCCGGTTCAATGAATTGAATTCCTCTGCGCGCAAGAATATCAAGATTATTCAAAACGGCAGGATGCTGGTACATGTGCACGTTCATGGCCGGAGCCACCATGATAGGGGCTGTTGTAGCCAGAAGTGTGGTAGACAGCATATCATCTGCCAGGCCATGGGCCATTTTAGCAATAATATTGGCTGTTGCCGGCGCAACCAGCACCAGATCTGCGGAACCAGCAAGGTCTATATGGGCAAAGAGAGACGGGTCCCGCTCCTGAAACGTATCACTGTACACCAGGTTTTTGGATAATGATTGCATCGTCAGTTCGGTGATAAATTCTTTAGCCGATTTTGTCATAATCACATGAACATCGGCCCCTTTTTGGGCCAGCTTGCTAGTTAAAGCCGCCGCCTTGAAAGCTGCAATCCCACCAGTTACGCCAAGTATAATCCTTTTCCCCTTCAAGCTATTCAAAATGATCCTCCTCCTCATACTCATCCTGCATTTGAACGATCATGTGAGCAAGTAGAAACGGATTTGCCATCCTTTATTGGGCGGTATCCGTTTCAGCGAGAAATATATGGATGTTTTATAGCGTAGAACATATACATCCTTATATTTAAAAAAATAACAACCTTCCGGTTGTCAGGAACAGCCCGGTCCGGGCTATTTTCGCTAAATTGTCACTTCAACCTTTAGCTACTTCACTCAGAAAAAAAACGGCAGCGCCCGCCTCTTGGGAAGGCGGCGTCCGTTTTTGCTGAAGCTGCTGGGGACTAGTTTTCTTCCCCTTTTGTTACGATAATACGGTCCTCATAGACTTCTTCCAGTGCAACCCCAACGAACTTGTGGGATTTAGGAGCTTTAACTTCAGTCTTTCCGCCTTCACGCAATTGTCTGGCACGGCGGGATGCAGCAACAACGAGCGAATACTTGCTGTCCACTTTGTTCATCATTTCATCAATGGATGGATATAACACGTGAGCACCTCTTTATAATTTACTGTTAATAGAACCGACCTACAGTTCCCTGATCTTACAATGTTCGGCGATAATGATACTTTCTATTCGCTTGCAGGCCAGATCGATCTCGTCGTTAACGACAGCATAGTCATAATGCTGCATCAAGTTGATCTCATCCTCTGCCACCGACATACGGTGATTGATGACATCCGGATGCTCGGTGCCGCGGCCGCGAATGCGGTCCTTAAGCTCATCCATAGACGGCGGAAGCAGGAACACAAAGATGCCTTCCGGGAATTTCTCCTTGACCTTCAAGGCGCCTTGCACCTCGATCTCCAGGATAATATCCTTTCCACTCTCCAGTGTCCGTTCCACAAAATCACGCGGAGTACCATAATAATTACCCACGTATTCTGCGTATTCGAGCAGTTGATCGGCTTCGATCATGGACAAAAACTGCTCTCTGCTTTTGAAAAAATAATTGACACCGTCTTCTTCACCTGCACGCGGGCTACGGGTTGTAGCCGATACGGAATATATCAATTCCGGCATCTTTGGCCGCAGTGCGCTACAGACAGTTCCTTTACCAACACCGGATGGACCGGATAATATGATCAGCAATCCTTTTGACATAATACACTCCATTTAATCGTTATTCGTCGTTATCGTCGTCTTTGCTGGACAAGCGGTGCGCCACAGTCTCCGGCTGAACCGCAGACAGGATGACATGATCGCTGTCCGTAATGATGACGGCACGGGTACGGCGGCCGTAGGTGGCATCAATCAGCATATGCCTGTCTCTAGCCTCCTGGATGATGCGTTTGATCGGCGCCGATTCCGGGCTGACAATGGAAATGATACGGTTTGCCGACACGATATTTCCAAAGCCGATGTTGATAAGTTTAATGGCCATGTTCCGTTTGTTCCCCCCAATAAGTTACATCTTCGCTTGTGGATCAAGGCTTGGTTACTCTAAATTCGCCGCCTGTTCCCGAATTTTCTCCAGCTCCGCTTTCATTTCCAGCGCACAGCCAGCCAGTGTCAAGTGATTACATTTGGAGCCAATAGTATTCGTCTCCCGGTTCATCTCCTGAATGAGAAAATCCAGTTTACGTCCTACCGGTTCGTCCCCTCTTAGTAGGCTTCTGCATTGTTCGAAATGACTGTGGAGCCGGGTCAGCTCTTCATCAATATTACAGCGGTCGGCAAAAATGGCGATTTCCATCCCAAACTTATGCTCATCGAAAGGGAAAGTTCCGTCATTCAGTTCACCAAGCCGCTGGCGCAGCTTGTCCCGATATTCACTTACAACCGTTGGGGCCAGCTCCACCATATCCTCATGAAGTTTCTCCAGATGGCTTAGCCGTTGTTCCAGATCTGCACCCAGATAGTCGCCCTCACGGACACGCATCTCCATAAGGGATTGCAGGCTCTGATCCAGGCCCTGCTCCAGCCTTTCAGACAGAGCTTCGGGGGATACCGGGTCAAGACCCGCAGTTCCCTCCCTGCTTTCCATAACACCAGGCAATGAGAGCAGGTCGCGCAGACTGAGTTCGCCCTTAAGTCCGAACGACTCTTGCAGCGTATCCGCCGCTTGAAGATAGGACTTCACTGCGGCCTGGTTCAACACCAGGCCGGCAGCGGCTTCCTCATCGCGCTCCCTGTTAATAACTACATCCACCCGTCCCCGTTTGATGTGCTGCTGCACCTTGCGCTTCAGTACATCCTCATAAACCATCCAATCCCGGGGCATCCGCAGCACAACTTCGCAGTACCGGTGATTCACCGATTTGACTTCGAACGTAATCTTGTAACCGCCGAATTGCAGGGACGATTGACCGTATCCGGTCATGCTAAATGACAACGGAATCACATCCATTACACTATTGTAATTGATTATACTTAACGAAACAAGGGGGACAATTTGCGCCCGGACTTCTGCCATACATACTCCAGTAGCTGTACGCTCATATCGTAGAACATGAAAGGCGTCATCAGGTAAATTCCGTTAAAATGCTCCGTAGCCGCATCCAGCAACTCCTTGGCAATCGCCACACCCTCGGCCCGTCCGGCTTCGCCCTCTAGACCGCTCATGCGGTTTCGGACTTCTTCAGACAGCTGAATGCCCGGTACCTCATTGTGGAGATATTCAGCGTTACGACCGCTCGCAAGCGGCATAATACCGAGGAATACAGGCACGCTGAGATGTGCTGTAGCTTTACCTATATTGGCAATCAGCTCTGGATCATAGACCGGCTGGGTCATGATATAATCCGCACCGGAGGCGATTTTTTTCTCCAGACGTTGTACCGCTTTATCCAGATGCTTAACGTTAGGATTAAAGGCAGCCCCGATCACGAAATTAGCCTTCTGCTTCAACGGCTTACCCGAGAATGCAATGCCATCATTCAATTGCTTGATCATTCTTATAATTTCAAATGAGGTCAGATCATACACCGAGCTTGATCCTGGCAGATCGCCGAAGCGAGCCGGGTCGCCGGTTACAGCCAGAACGTGGTTGACGCCCAGTGCATCGAAGCCCATCAGATGGGACTGTGTGCCGATCAGGTTACGGTCCCGGCAGGCAATGTGCACCAGCGGGCGCAGCCCTGTACGTGCCTGTACGAGATGGCCAAGCGCCATATTGCTCATGCGGGTAACAGCCAGCGAGTTATCCGCCAGTGTCAGTGCATCAGCACCCGCGCGGCGCAGCGCTTCTGCGCCTTTCATGAACTTGTTAATATCCAGATCACGCGGCGGATCAAGCTCAACTATTACAGTATGGCGTTCCTTAACGAGGTCAACCAGCGTCGGCTCTCCTCCGCCCAGTCCGGTCTCGTCGCTCAAATGCTCTGCAATTGTAATACGCTCAACAGGCTTCACTGTCGGCTCCGGCAGCGCCTCTGGCTCGTAACCCGCCAGCGCCTTCGAGATTTCCGCAATATGCTGCGGAGTTGTTCCACAGCAGCCCCCGATAATTCGGCTGCCCATCTCTGCAAAGGTCATCGCCATCTGGCCAAAATACTCCGGCGACGCCCCATATTTGTACTGTCCATCCACATAATCTGCTATACCCGCATTCGGGTATATGGAGACCGGCAGCGTCAGGCTTCCCTGGAGTGTACCCAGAGCACGCTTGATCCCCATCGGGCCGGTACGGCAGTTGAAGCCAATAATATCGGCGCCGTCCTGCTCCAGAATCCGGAACGCCTCCGGCAGCGTAAGCCCGTCCAGTGTCCGGGCTGTATCATCCATGGCGAACTGGCAGATCACCGGCACCGAGCTGTGTTTGCGGATCGTCTTGAGTGCCAAATGCATTTCCTCGACATCGTAGAACGTCTCCAGCATAATGCCGTCTACATCCTCTTCCAACAATGCGGTAATCTGCTGTGTGAAATATTTTTTAAGCTCCGAAGAGGACAGATTGGCCCGCTTACCGGCACGGATAGAGCCAACGGCCCCAACAACATAGCCAGCCTCTCCAGCGGCGCGCCGGGCAATCCTCACACCTGTCCGGTTAATTTCTTCGACCTTGGATTCCAAGCCAAATTTAGACAGCTTATCATAGTTAGCCGAGTAGGTATTGCTCTCCAGCAGTACCGCTCCCGCTTGAATATAGCTACGATGTACTTCCTCAATAACCTCCGGAGAGGTCAAGTTCAATTCTTCATAAGAGATCCCTACAGGGAAGCCTTTCTGATATAAAAATGTACCCATCGCGCCATCACCGACAAGCACTTTGTTTCCCCATGCGGAACGTAAATCCGGCTTCACCGCAAGCCCTCCCCTGACATTAGTTTCATACTAATGTAACATAATTCGGGATGAATGATAAGCTTTCATAGTAAAGCAATTTCCCGTTGCCGCTGAAGATGCATGTCCCTGCGGCAATTGCCCCATACTAGCTGAAGCCAGAACAAGGGAGATGTACCTATGATGAATAAAACAAGAAAGCTTCTGCTGCGGAAATACGCAATCCTGCTGCTCTTATGTGGGCTGAGCCTGCTCTATCTTTATTTCGGAGACTGGTTGTTCGGCTATGGACTGGATAATATTTCATATATCTTGAACTATTTACTGTACACGGCTTCCGAGAAATTGATAGCTGTCATTATGCTGCTGTTTCTATTGATTCCCGATATCAAACAGTGGATCACGGGGCATCAGCCCGAGCGGGGCGGCGAACGGTGACCCTTTATGAAGGAAAGCAGAATTAGAATCGCGGGAAACAACAGCATAAAGAAGGGATATACCGTATACAGCAGCTTCCCTCCCTCTTGCAGATGCTCAGTAAAGCTGCGGGCGTCTAACATGGAGATGAACAGAATAATCAGGGAGACAGGATAAACCATTTTCCGGTAAGGTACCTTGAACAGCTCCGAGATTCCCACCAATGCTGCCGCGAAGAACACCGCCATTTTGAAAAACACACCGATAATAAGCACCATCACAACCAGGATATCGACCCGTTGGATAAAATCCGAAATGGAGATCTTGCTGATGGTAGGCATCAGCGGGAGCGGGGAACGATTCGCGATATCGGCGCCAAGCACCGAAATATTCAAAGCCATCGTAAAACTGAGTAGCAGGCCGGATAAAAACATCGTTGCACCGATGACCCTGGGGCCTTTTTTACTGTTGCTCAAGTACGGCATTAGCATGGTGAAGCTAATCATTTCCCCGAAAGGAAACATGAAATTCTGATGCAGAACCGAAGACAGGACAGGCTGAATCCCGTTATCCAGCACCGGCAGCAGGTGGTTGATATTGATTGACCCCGACAGAAACAGAAAAATCGTACAGAAGAGCCCGATAAACAGCACGATCACCCCGAATATTAACGATGTCCGCGCCAGCACTTCCACACCCTTGTGCAGCACATAGGCACAGGACAGGATCATGAGCACTGAAATAATAAATAACGGTGTCCGGTGCATTGTCGCCATGACGAGCATTGTACTTCCATCTCGCAAGTCACGCCCCGCCAGATTCATGAACAGAATGATGTACAGCACGGATACCACCGCGCCGATGTATTTTCCGAGCAGCTTTCGGGTGTAGCCCGTCAAGGGCAGCTTGGGGTATCGCCTGTAGAGAAAAGCATACCCTGCAAAAACAAACAGGCCGATGCAATCCCCAATCAGTATGGAGAGCCAGGCATCTTTTCCCGATTCCATACCTAGATTCACTACCAGTGCCGTCCCAAGCTCGAACAGCAGGGTCAATGTGAATATCTCAAATAACCCGATCTTAATGCTACCTTTATTCATAATCTCCCCCCTTAATCTGGACTAATCGGCCTGAAAAGAGCTGCTGCGCATATCTGTATGCCTGATTACTGAATCAATCTCATACTTGACACGGCATGTTTTGAATATCTGGTCCCAATGATTCTCGACCCGCTTCCACCCTTTCTTGTTGTCTCTCTCCACGGCTTCTCCAAAGCCCAGAAAATCGCTATTCATGCTGCGGGCCGCTGTCAGCGCCGCCGTCAGTTGCTTCTCGGTTTCTTGTTCCACCAGCTTGGAGAGATCCTTTAACACTTGGGGATTCGTAAGATCCAGATCATTTGGAGATTCCTTAAGGCTTGCCTGCTGGGTGACTTTTATATGGATCAGGGGATCTTCGGGATTGTCAGCCTCTGCCACAATCTTGACCTGTGAGAGATAGACGTTAAACGCCATGTAGTTTCCCTTCCCGCTTTTGAGCAGCAGCGGCATCTGTGTGATTTTGTTCTTGATCAACGCTGTACCGACAGCTTCACTGCCTTCCAGCCAGCCCACTAGTTTGTCCCCTTTAAAAGCGGCTATGTCCGTCACCTTCAGTGTTGCTTTTGGCGCAATACTTTTTAGATTGTCATTGGTATCAGACTTCTTCTCATCCCCGGAGAGCAGCACGCCATTGATCAGTGGGCCTCCACCCGGAATCTGAAGCCCCCGGACCACATCATCCACTTCCATCTTGAAGTTGTAGCCAAATTGCTTTGAGGTGGTCTCCAACTTCTCCACCAGATCATTGGCTGGAATCTTGCCGAACACCGTCATGGTGGTCATACTATCCTTTGCGGTCTGTCCTTTGGAGATGAACATATAACTCGTCAGGCGCGTCTCACTCTCCCTTTCCAATGCATCCATAACGTCTTTGATGCCTTCTCTCCCGAATTTCTCGGAGATGACCAGCACCCGGACATGGCCTAATGACAGAAATCGAGCCGTCTGGCGAGAAGCATCAGCAAGTGCTTCGAACATAGAGCGGCCCCTGCCGGTATAGACTGCAACGGGCGAGGTGCCCCGGGCGTTTTTGCCCGAAATCTCATCCGCAACGATAACCTGGAAGGAAAGCTCGTATTTCTCCTCCAATGATGGCCCCCGGTCAATTGCTACACCGGTGACTACAGCTCTCCGGTTCAGCTCCACACTGTCCCAGCAGCCGGTCAGTCCGAGTAGAATGGAGCAACACAGCATTGCCGCTGCTACCCGCAGGAATACCCTATTCATGCTGTTCCCGCCCTTCCTTGGGACCAGCTGTTCCGGCATGTTGCTCCAGGAACTTGGGCGAGAGATTCTCCTCATGTCCGCTGGTGATTTTCTTGCCCAGTGGTACGGAGACCGCCGTTGGGTGCTGTTTGCTAGCTCCCTTCGCCCACAGCGGTAGTCTTACAATGGTATCTTTGCGGGATTTCGATGAAGGCGGAACGATGGGCGCCAGATAGGGAATGCCGAAAGAACGCAGACTGTTCATATGTGCAACCAGGACAATCATGCCCAGTGTGATTCCGAAGAAACCAAACATCCCTGCCAGAAACAGAAAGAAGAAGCGAATTAGCCTACCCGCAATCGACATATTATAGGCGGGAATAGCGAAGCTTGCGATCCCAGTCAAGGCGACCACGATCACCATTACCGGTGTAATAATCCCGGCTTCCACCACGGCTTGGCCGAGAATCAAGGCTCCGACAACGGACACTGTCTGCCCTACTGCTCGAGGCATACGCACTCCTGCTTCCCGCAGAATTTCAATGGCTCCTTCCATCAACAGTGCCTCCACAAAAGCTGGAAAGGGAACGTTCTCACGCTGTGCCAAGAGACTAATCAGCAGAGTGGTTGGAATCATCTCATAGTGATAGGTAGTGAGGGCGATGTATACAGCTGGTCCAAGCATCAGCACGATAAAACTGATATACCGGATAATCCGCATCAACAGGGAAATATCAAACCGCTGGGCATAATCGTCGGAGGATTGAAAAAACTGGGTGAAGACGGCTGGAAGTACAAGAATAAACGGCGTACCGTCCACGATCAGTATCACACGGCCCTCCAACAAATTCGCAACCGCAGAATCGGGGCGCTCCGTATTGTAGACGGTCGGAAATGGCGTAAAGGTCTTGTCCTGAATAAGCTCTTCGATATACCCTGATTCCAGCACCCCATCGATTCTGATCCGGTTCAAACGTAATTTGATCTCATCCAGCAGATCATCGTCCACTGTGTCCTGAATGTACATCAGAGCCACAAGAGTTTGGGTAACACTGCCGATCTTCATATACTCCAGCCTGAGCTTAGGCGATTTGATTCTCCGCCGGATGAGAGATACATTAGTAGCCACTGACTCTACAAAACTGTCTTTGGGGCCTCGAACCACAAGCTGGGAGCTGGGCTCACCGACTGCGCGCCATTCTCCACCTGTTGTCTCGCAGGTAATCACCACAGAATAGCCATCAAGCAGGATCAGTGTCTCTCCCGAGAGAAGGGCGAGCAGGACTTCGTTCCACGCCTCCAGTCTGGTTGCCTGTCCGATCTCCAAGGCCCGTTTGAGTATAAAATCCGGCAGATTACCGCAACCCTCTTCACCTTGCCTGAAAGTATCTACCGAGACCTCCAGCAAAGACCCGACTACAAACTGGTTGACACTGTCTGTATTCGCCAGTTCACTAAAATGAACAGCAGCCGCTTTGACTGGCGACGCTCCGGCGAGAAGGACATGGCGGATTTTCAGATCCGGGCTGTCGCCTAGCTCGCTTCTAATATTCTCCAGCGTCTCGTCAAGTACAGCGCTAAGCCCGGATGTGCCACTGCCATTCCCATTTCCTCCATTCGAAGAACCTGTCGGCGATTTCCTCCCGCCGTCATTGCTGTGCCAGAACCTGCCGTTTCTGTTCACCGGGTCTCCCCCCTTTCTCACACTGGAGCTTATTATTCACGGGAGGCTCTTCCATTATTCGGCTGATTGCCGTCTATAACATGACAAAAAAGCCGTCACAATAAGTGACGGCTTGGCTTACGGCTTGACTCATATGGCCGTTTAGCGGTTCCCTTATACTTCAACTGTCCCTGTGTACACCACTTCAGCAGGACCTGTCATATATACATGATTGTCTTCTTCATTCCATTCGATAAAGAGATCCCCGCCCTTGAGACTGATCCAGGCTGATCTGTCGGTCAGACCATTCAGCACAGACGATACAAGTGTCGCACAGGCTCCGGTCCCACAGGCCAGCGTCGGTCCGGCACCACGTTCCCAGACACGCATATCTACGCGGCCCCGATCGAGAACAGTTGCGAACTCCACATTGACTTTTCGCGGAAAGAGGGGATGCACTTCCAGCTTTGGTCCCCAGGCCGCCAGGTCAAAGGACACCGCATCTTCCACGTAGATTACACAGTGTGGATTACCCATAGACACCGCAGTGAATTTGAATGCCGCCCCTTCTGTTTCAATCGGCTGGTTCAGTACAGGCTCCGCATCGATAGCAACCGGAATTTGGAGACCGGACAGTACCGGCTCGCCCATATCTACGGTTACAGTTTCGACTATGCCGTCTTTAACCTTCAATGTAACTTTCTGCTCACCTGCACCAATAGTCTCAATGACGATTTCCTCTGAGTTCACGAGGCCATGATCATATACATATTTAGAGACGCAGCGGATCGCGTTGCCGCACTGTTCCGCTTCCGATCCATCCGAGTTCATAATACGCATCATATAATCCCCGCGCTGGGAGGGCAGGATGAACACCAGTCCGTCAGCTCCGATCCCGAAGAACCGGTTGCAGAGCGTTACAGCCAATTCAGAGGCATTGGCAGGCAGTTCCTGTTCTCCATAGACGATAATAAAGTCGTTGCCGAGTCCGTGCATTTTAGTAAATTCCATATTCTAGTCACTCCTTGAGAGATATGCTTGTCATATTGGGCCGTATAGACTTGTGCCGCTGTCCAGCACACCAAGATACAGGCCTTAGCTGCAACAAGCATACCGTAAGGAATGAGCTTATGCTATTGACTTTATGCCGAAATTTTTGTACTTTTTATCACCGAGCGACCGCCTCTGTTCATGCTGTGACGGTTGCGTCTGCCACCCCATACGCTGCCTGCTCCCATGAGGAAGGTAGGAATACCGGCAGCTACCAGCACCAGGCACCATTCGCGGAAGTTCAGTGGCACTGTCTTGAACACCGGTTGTAGTACCGGCAAGTACATGACCGCCAACATCAGAATAATGGAAGATAATACGGCCAACACAAGGTACTTGTTCTGGAACGGATTCCGATGAAATACGGAACGGGAGCTGCGGCAGTCGAACACGTGGAACAGTTGGGCCATAACCAATGTAGCAAAAGCAACCGACTGCGCCAGAATCAGTTGATCCGGATTCTCCGGCGCGATACGCAGTGTCAGCCAGAACGCTCCCAGCGTGCACAGACCGATCAGCAAGCCACGGCTGATAATCTTCCAGCCGAGGCGGCGGGCAAAGATATTTTCTTTGGCGCCGCGTGGCTTGTGCTCCATAAGATCCTTCTCCGGCTGATCGACGCCTAGTGCCATAGCCGGTAATCCGTCCGTGACGAGATTGACCCACAGAATCTGAATCGGCACGAGCGGCAGCGGCAGTCCCAGCATCATGGCGAAGAACATTGTCAGAATCTCCCCGACATTGGAAGCCAGCAAATAGCGGATAAACTTGCGAATGTTCTCATAGATATTCCGCCCTTCTTCAATGGCCGCCACAATCGTGGAGAAGTTATCATCGCCAAGAATTAGCGAGGAAGCCTCCTTGGTCACATCCGTTCCGGTAATCCCCATTGAAATTCCGATATCTGCCGCCTTTATAGCAGGTGCATCGTTGACGCCATCACCAGTCATGGCTACGACGTGACCACGGCGCTGCAACGATTTGACGATCCGCAGCTTGTGTTCAGGCGATACGCGGGCGTATACAAACACGTTATCTGACACCTTATCCAGCTCATCATCATCCATTCGGCTGAGCTGGCTGCCAGTCAGCACCGTGCCGCCCCGCTGCAGAATACCGAGCTGATGGGCGATGGCTTCCGCCGTCGTCCCGTGATCACCGGTAATCATAACCGTCTTAATCCCTGCTCGGCGCGTAACACTGATCGCATCGCGCACCTCGCGGCGCGGCGGATCGATCATTCCTGCAAGTCCGACGAAAATTAGCTGGGATTCCGCTTCCTTGTCCTCGCCCACGACCTCATTCGCACGCAGATCACGGTACGCCATGGCCAGTACTCGAAGTGCGCCTGAAGCCATCGCTTCATTGGCATCCATCACTTTCTGACGCAGGGTTGGTGTGCAAGGAACTACAGCACCCTCCCATAGCAAGTAGGAGCAGCGGCTAAGCAGCACATCAGGCGCACCTTTGGTGCAAACCATACGTCCACCTGGATGTTCTACAACTACGGACATCAGTTTACGCTCCGAATCAAACGGAAACTCCTTCTCGCGGGTATATGTGCCTGCCAGAAACTGCGGAGTTAACCCCATCTTCGCGGACAGTGCAACTAAGGCCCCTTCCGTCGGATCGCCCTTCAGCTCCCATACTGCCTGGCCTTGCTGTTCCTTATCGCCATCACTGTCCTTGCCTTTTTTACGCTTACCCTGGTCTTCGGGGAAAGTTTCTACGATTTCCGCGTTATTGCAGAGCGCGCTTACTTGAAGGAGACGGCGCAGACTCTGATCATTTTTAAGCTCAACAGCACGGCCCTTCTGGAGAATCTGACCGGTAGGTGAATAGCCCTCACCAGTGACCTCCAGACTTCGTCCACCACTCCAGACCTGGGTCACGGTCATCTTGTTCTGAGTCAGCGTACCGGTCTTATCGGAACAGATCACTGAGGCGCAGCCCAGTGTCTCCACCGATGGCAGCTTACGCACAATAGCCTTGCGCTTAATCATACGCTGAACGCCCAGCGCCAGCGCAATCGTAACGATAGCCGGCAAGCCTTCGGGAATGGCGGCAACTGCAAGGCTAACGCCGGCCAGGAACATCGCCGTGGCAGGTTGTCCGTGCATGATGCCTGCCAGCACCACCACAATGGTTAGACCGAGCGCAACGTAGATGAGAATCTTGCCGAGCTGCTCCAGCCGATGCTGAAGCGGCGTTTCCTGGGCGTCCGTGTTCTGGATCAAATCAGCGATCTTGCCCATCTCTGTATCCATCCCGGTCCGTACCACGATGGCCTTGCCCGTCCCGCGCGTGACCATAGTTCCCATGAAGCCGATATTCTTCTGATCGCCTAACGGAATTTCTTCAGCATGAATCGCCTGCGAATGCTTGGACACCGGCAGGGATTCCCCGGTAAGTGCAGATTCCTCCACATAGAGCGCGCTGCATTCCAGCCAGCGGACATCTGCCGGAATCCGGTCTCCACTCTCCAGCAGGAGGATATCACCCGGCAACAGCATTTTGGCGGGAAGGGTCTGACTTTTTCCATCGCGAATGACCTTCGCTGTCGGCGCTGACAATTGCTTCAGCGCCCGCAAGGAGCGTTCAGCCCTGAATTCCTGCACGAAGCCCAGCACTCCGTTAAGCAGAATAATCGCAATAATAGTGATCGCATCCAGATACTCGCCGAGCAGGCCCGAGATAAACGTTGCCCCCATCAGGACAAGCACCATGAAGTCCTTAAATTGATTCAGCAGCAATGTCAGCGGAGATATGGCCTTGCCTTCGGTCAGCTCGTTGTAGCCGTTCTCCTTGCGCCTTTCCGTAGCCTCCTCCTCTCGGAGTCCGGTCTGCGGCTGAACACCGAAGATTTTCTGCAGTTCCTCTGCACCGAGCCGGTGCCAACTGTTTTGTTCCATGTCTTTTCTTTCCCCTCCCGGTCGTTTCTTGACTTCCGGCGGCGCACAGCTTTTCCACCTGTTCATGACCAAGTCTATTCGGGGTCGTCCCAAAATATCACCCTGCGAACTTCTCCTTTTGCACGAAGACCGCGAAGTGTGGCATCATAGAGGGATAACAATTTCAATTTTATGGCGACAGGAGATCTATATCATGGCATTGGACGGCATCGTTACCCGGGCTATCGTGCAGGAATTGCAAGCCTTTACAGGTGCACGCATAGGCAAAATATATCAACCCACCACTCATGACCTCATCTTTATACTGAGAGGACAGGGAGGCGGCGGAAAGCTGCTTCTATCTGCGAACCCCACCTATCCCCGTCTGCATCTCACAGAGAGAAACAGCATAAATCCACCCGAAGCGCCAATGTTCTGCATGCTAATGCGTAAACATTGCGAGGGCGGGACTATAGAAAGTATCACCCAAGTGGGTATGGAGCGGATTATCCATATCCACATTAAGCAGAGAGATGAGCTTGGTGATGTGTCCGCCAAAAAAATCATCATCGAGCTGATGGGCAGACACAGCAACATCATTCTCACAGACATGAACGGCACAATTATAGACGGCATTCATCATGTTACGCCTTCGATCAGCAGCTACCGCATCATTATGCCGGGCTTCGCTTATACTGAGCCGCCTCAACAGCACAAGCTAAACCCTTTGGAACTTGGACGTCAGGAATTTCCGGAGCTGGTCGCTTCAGCTGAGAGAGACGCCGCCCTTCAGATCACTGATAGTGATGAAACCGAGTCGGACGAAATCTCGCAAGCTCCGCAAAAAGAAGGTTCGGGCGGACCCGCTCCTTCCGCCGACCCTATCGGGTGGATCGTGCATGCCTTTAGCGGCCTCGGCCCACTTGTCGCAGGCGAGATCGTGCATCGCTATCATCAAGCCACTGATTCAGTAGCAGCGGGTACATCAGAAGCTGAGCGCTTATGGGACGCCTTTAATTCGGTCATGGAACCGGTACGGAATTTTACGTTCTCTCCAATCTCCGGGGCCAATGCAAGAGGTAAGCTGATCTTCTCAGCGATCCCGCTCACTCTCCCCGATGAGCAGGCGAAGCACTATGAATCCATCAGCCAGTGCATGGAAGACTATTATGGGGACAAAGCTGAACGGGATACCGTCAAACAGCGGGTCAGTGACCTCATCCGCTTCCTGGGCAACGAACGGACGAAGAATGTCAAGAAGCTGGCGAAGCTGCAGGAAGATCTGGAGGAAGCTCAGGAGGCAGATCGCTACCGGATTTGGGGCGAGCTGCTGTTCGCTTCACTGCATGCAGTATCCAAGGGTGATAAGCAGGCGGTGCTGGTCAACTACTATGACGAGGATCAGGCAGAGATTACAATACCGCTTGACCCGCTCCTGAACCCTTCGGACAATGCACAGCGCTTCTTCAAGAAGTACAACAAGTATAAGAACAGCTTGCTGGTCATTGACGAGCAATTGATCAAAACACATGAAGAGATTGCCTACATGGAGAGCCTGCTGCAGCAGCTCGACCATGCTTCGCTAAATGATATCGAAGAGATCCGCGATGAGTTGGTGGGGCAGGGATATCTGCGGGATAGAAGCAAGAAGGGCAAGAAGAAGAAAAAAGCGACCCGCCCTACCCTTCAGGTGTTCACTTCTTCAGAGGGTATTGATATCTATGTCGGCAAAAATAATCTGCAGAACGAGTACCTTACGAACCGGTTGGCCTCATCAAACGATACTTGGCTGCACACCAAGGATATACCAGGTTCGCACGTCGTTATCCGCAGCGAGAGCTTCGGGGATGCCACGCTGGAAGAGGCTGCTCAATTGGCTGCGTACTTTAGCCAGGCCAAGCAATCGAGCAGTGTCCCCGTAGATTGCACCCTGATCCGCCATGTACGCAAGCCGAGTGGCTCCAAGCCAGGGTATGTCATCTACGATCATCAGAAGACCCTCTTTGTGACCCCGGTGGAAGACATGATCAAGGGTCTGCCGAATACATTGAGAAGCTGATTGTAAGAGACAGCGTATGTCATAAAAAATAGAGCCTCCAGCCATCATCCGATATTATACGGATGGGCGGGAGGCTCTTCTGTTTATTGCGTATGACCCCGGCTGTAGCAGCAGCCAGGGAATTCTTTTACCATGGCATGCTCAGGTTCTAACTTCTACCCAGCTGATCCAGTACATCCACAGGGACGTTGACACTACCCAGTTCACCGTGAAAGACAACACCCTGACGCTCGCCATGGAAATCCGAGCCCCCGGTCACTGCTAGACTATAGTCCTGTGCCATCGTCAAATAACGATCTTCTTCCTGGCGGCCATGATCCGAATGATAGACTTCGATACCGGTAAAAGTCCCTTTCTGCAGAATGCTATGTACTAGTTCATCATCACCATAAAGTCCCGGATGAGCCAGCACGGCTTTGCCGCCGGCTTCACCGATCCATGCACAGGCCTCTTCCGGGGAAATACGCGGCGGGGAGACAAAGGCCAGAGCTCCTTCAGCCAAATACTTATCAAAGGCTTCCCGCATATTCTGCACAACGCCCAGCCTTACCAGTTCATCGGCAATATGCGGACGCCCGACACTCTCATCTGGACGCAGCTCTCGCCGGGTTCCCGCCACTACCTTTTCCAAAGTAATCTCAATGCCCAGCTCTCGCAGCTTGCCTACAATCTGTTCATTACGCCGGTCACGGGTCTCTCTAAGTCCAGCCAGACGAGAGAGGAACCTTTCATCGCCCGGATCAACATAATAACCCAATACGTGGATATCCTTGCCACCGGAACGAGTACTGATTTCCACGCCCGGCACCACCGTGATCCCGTACTCCTTCCCTGCCTGAAGCGCTTCCGTAATGCCTGCCACGGTATCGTGATCCGTAATCGCTACCGCGCCAAGCCCTTTCTCCCACGCCAGTCTAACATTCTCTGCCGGCGGCTGCATGCCGTCCGAAGCCTGTGTATGCGTATGCAGATCACATCGACCCGCAAGGGTCGAACGCTCCGCCGCCTTGTCTTCATTATGCTTTATATCATTTTCCATACTGCCACTCCGTTCCAGGGTTATAGGTTCCTGCTAATCCATCATCCCGTCATTGTTCGCCAGCATGCTCCCGCAAAAAAGTCAGGAACGTGACTGCCGAGATCGGTAACAACGTTGATTTAAGATGGATCGCATAAAACTGCCTTTTGAAAGACGCATCCGTGATATTCACAATTTTCAACAAACCCAGCGTGACTTCATGCTTCACCGAGGAGGTGGAGATCATCGTGATACCGAGTCCGGCTTCCACTGCTGACTTCACAGCTCCAGTGCTACCCAGCTCCATTACAATTTTCATCGATGAGGGTTCGAGGCCTTTGGCCAGAAGCTGTTCCTCCATGACACGGCGTGTCCCAGAGCCCTGCTCACGTAATATAAATGGATAGGCCAACGCTTCCGCCAGTGTGACCTCTTCCCTTGCAGCCAGCGGATGGCCACGATGTACAATCAGCTTCAGCTCATCACCCAAAACAGGCTCGATCACCATATCTGGATGAGTCACCGGGGCTTCAATCAGACCGAAATTCAACTGATGCTTCGTAATCTCCTCTATGATCTGCGTGGTGTTGATCACTTTCATCATGATGGAGATGTGGGGATATTCCTTGGCAAAAGGACCCAGTAACCGGGGCAGGACATATTCCCCGATAGTCAGGCTGGCGCCAAGCTGGAGCCGTCCCTCCAGCATATGAGTGAATGCCGACATCGCCTGATCGGTCTCGCGCATAAGTTCAAGGCTACGTAGCGCATAGGGCATGAGCGTCTGCCCCGCTTCGGTCAGCATTATTTTTTTGGTGGAGCGATTGAACAGTTTCGTGCCAAAATAGTCCTCGAGCGCCTGCACCTGCATGGTGACCGCAGGCTGTGTCATATGCAGCGTCTGTGCAGCCGCTGAGAAGCTGCCCCGTTCGGACACGGTATAAAAAATATGCAGCTGATGAAAATTCATGCTTGCAACTCCTTCGTCCATGCTGATTCTGTCCTGCTAGCAGGTTATAAAAAGGACATGCGGCTTACACCGCATGCCCCCTGCTTCTGTACCCGTTATTTTCGTTTACGGCTTTTTCGAGCCAGCTGCATGCGGCGGGAATGACGCAGCCATGAATAGTACTGCTGTAAGTCCCGCAGCTCCGGAGCTTTCGAAAGAGCGCCGAGAAACGAAATGACGTTCATGATATACAACGGATGACCGGAGACGGTTCGTTCACCCTCCAGCGCCGTGAATTCGGCAATGATCACCACGTCATCATCAATGAGGTACGCGCTCTGCTCACTGCCGGAATAAGCTCTCATCCGCTTCTGCTTCAGACACTGCCATAGCCAGGCAGATATCTGACCAGGGTCGGCAGCCTCTTCGCTAATCCGGTCCAGGTAGCGGCTTCTTGCATGATTCGTGATCACAATATCTGCGACCCTGTAGTCATTCAGCATGATGTGGAAGGGCTCATAGGTGCCCCACCGTTCCGTACCCTTGTCGCGCATCATCATCACACTCCACCGTCTAGGCATGCACTTATTGTTGTCATCTTACCTCATTTGCTGCAGCTTGTACAAGCATCCTTGACCTATGTTGTGGAGAATGGCTCACGCCCTGTGATATATCTTTTACTGTGACCGGTGTTACTTCTCACCTCTAAAGCTACTTTAAATGTACAGGCTCCGCATCATCGACATAGCAGCTGCCAGGCACCAGTTTGCATTTTTTCTTGATACGTGCGGCTTCCCCGGCAATATCCTCAATGGAATCAAACTGCCGGAACCGGTTAGTTACCACCGCAACTGATATGGACACCAGCGGAATTTCCCCAACAACCCCTGAGCGATCCTCTGTCAGAACATATTTCTGAGCCAGATGCTGTGAATGATAGAAATCTTTAATCGCTGAATCGAACTCTTCTATGAGGATTCTACAAGCCTCGGTATAGTGATGGTTGTCTATGATAACGATAAAATCGTCTCCGCCGATATGACCCAGAAAACCCTCCAGACGCAGCGCGCAGTGCTTCGCAATCTCGGCGGTTGCCTGAATCATCCGATCGCCTTCTTTGAAACCATATGTATCGTTATAGGCCTTAAAGTGGTCAAGGTCAATATAGAGCACACTAAACCGCTCCTGATGCAGGCATTTGACCAGACATTCATTGATGCTCATATTGCCAGGCAGACCTGTTAACGGATTAAGAAAACTCGCCGCCATCGCCTGAATTTCGGCAAAATTCAGCAGCAGATCCCTGACGCTCACAGCGCCAAACATCCTTCCCTCGCGGGTAACGATGACATAGTCGTACAGATTCTCTACCTGCCGGTTCATGGCCAGCTTGCTCACTTCGGTGATCGGTGTCTTATATTCCACAATCAGCGGGTCCCTGTCCATCACCAGGGATACCGGTCTTCCCATATACAATGTATATCCGTACAAGGTTCCAATCTGCTGATAGAATCGAATTCTCATAATCAGGGCCACCGGATAATCGTTGTCAGTCACGACCACTCCCTGAAGCTGGGGATCACTTTTGAAAATATGATCCACGGTCTCGCATTTACTGGCAGGAGAAATCTGCGTGATATGCTCCGCAATATCCCCTATCTGGAGCAACATATGTTCAAAACCTCCTCCCTAGGGTGACTTCCCCCAGCATACACAGGATATATTAAATCTAGATAAACTGTGTAAAAAGGAAACAGCTCGCCGCCATTTAAAGACGGCAAGTTATTGTTTCCCATAAAATCTTTGGCTGACGCCCCAATAAACCTCTATCATTGTACAAAAAAACAGGCGCATAGCGCCTGTCCATATCACATCAGTTACAGCCCGTAATAACGGCTCTTGTCCGGTCCGTTGCTGGTATATTCGGTCTTCAGCTCGTTACGGTAAGAACGTTCGATCTTCCGTACATAGGAAAGTCTGCGGACGTTCTTCATCACTTCCTCGGCCCGATCCGAATTAACATACATTACTGCATAATGCATCTTCCGGGACACATAATGCAATGTGCCGTATTTCTCCAGATTACGCGCCGCCTTAACGTCGCTGACCCAAACAATATATCCTGTACGTTCCGGAAACATAGTCTCATCCAACCTTTCTCTCTCTTCTGTTGACGCTATCCGCAGGAGCACTTCCCGCCGCTGCCACAGCCGCCGCCCTTCGGCGCCGGATCATTGCTTGGAACCTTAATGCTCTCCGATACGGAAAAAGCAATCGCTTCCGACATGGAATGCAGCATGTCATCCAGCGTCTTCTCGGCTGTCTTGAAGCGGACAACCTCCTCGAACTGTTCCAGCTCTGTTTCCACAGCCAGCACCTCATCCTTAGCAGAATGATAGTTGGGATGGAAATGCCCGAACCGCTGAGTCTCTTCGAATAGATCCTTCTTCCCTTGGAGCTTTCTAACCATAGCCTGGATCTGCGGGTTGGCATCTACCCGGCCCTTCCAGTATAGATAATCCGACACTTCGGCGGATTGATTAATCATATCGCCCAATTCATAGGCGTATGTCAGCACTTCGGCCATGTCAACCGTGTTAATCTCCGCTACGCTCATGAACTTCAACTCACTTCTGTGTTAATGTTCTACCATCAGCAGTAGACTTTTCTATCATAACATAACCGGTTGCTCCAGCAGAAGAGGAATTTCTAGCGGCGGCTGGTAGAATAAGCTGTATTTCCTTCCACGCTGATGCTGTCAACTCCATTTCTTCCACTTCACGGCCCAGATTCCGCAGCAGATGACCGGTCACGCGCCATGGATTACGCTGGATACGGTGAGGAATGAAGTGACATTCCTGCCCCTGCAATGAAATACGCACCTTCACGCCCCAGCGCAATCCCTGCTCCATCACCTTTTCTGCCGTCGTGCCATGATAGGCCCGCCATTCCCGGCTCCACATCGATGGCACCTGCCCCTCATCCATGAGGAATGACGCCTCCGGCTCTGGATCAGCAAGAGGTAAATGGCGAAGCGGATTTCCCGTCACCGCAGACAACAGTCCCTGCTCCCAGGGTGGCACAGCATAGGCCGCAGGGGTGTTTTCCCTTTCCCGGTGATACAGCGGCATCTCAGCCGCCTGCTCCGGCTCCCGCCCATTGATTGTTCCCTGCGGCGCGAGGCCTGCCTCCGCCAGCTCCTGGTGCACATCCTTTTCTTGCTCCCGCTGCACCAGAAAATGCAGCGGACCAAGGCGGGTGAGCTTGTCTTGCAACCGGGGATGGGCGGAGATCATCTCTGCTTCTACTTCACTGAGGCATGACAGGAGCCGGACATCCTCTATGACTGTACGGCCGACTCCCCGGCCCCACTGCTCCAGTGAATACTCCACCTGCTCTGGGAGCCCACCGGGCGTATGGTCCTGCAGCCAGGAGATAACCTCTCCGGGCGGCATCCCCTGAACCGCGGCATGCTCCAGCATCTCCCGGGTCAGGCGGAAGCTCCAGAGCACATCGCACTGGAGCAGCTCTGCACAGGCTGCCAGTGTCCAGCGCATAGCATATGGAACTTCGGGGGGCACCAGCACCTCGAAGTCGGGCTGGACAATGAAGGCGGCCGCCAGGGGCTGTTCTTCCGTTGCACCCGCAGGAGCTGGCCGGGTGCCTTGTAGCTGGGGCTGGACAATAGAGACAGCCTCCAGAGGCTCATCTTCCGGAGCACCCGTAGGAGCTGGCCGGGCGCCTTGTAGCTGGGGCTTGGCGGCCGTCCAGCGGAAGCATAGCTCCCCGCTTTGCAAGCTGCCCAGCTCGGCCCAGCCAAAGCCAGCCAGAGCACGCAGCCAGGCGAGACAGGCCGCTTCCAGAGCTGGCCGCTCAAGCAAGGCGGCGGGATTCATCGCCGCCAGCCAGTCCTGCACCCCGGCCAGAGCATACCACTGGCCGGGCAAAAAGTCCTGGCGGGAGATCAGCAGCCGGAAATGCTGCTGGACCGGCTCCCGGCTGCCGTAACGTTCGGCTGCCGTTTCGTACAGGATGCTGACCATCTGCGGCTCCGGCAGTTGCAGCCAGTTCCTCAGTACATCCGGCTCCAGTATATAGCCCGGCTCCTGATGGCTGATCAGCCCAAGGCTCAGCATGAGGTCCATTATCACCGTCACAGCAAGAGGATAGGTACCAGTGGTTTGGCCTGCGGTCTGGCCTGCGGTCTGGCCTGCGGTCTGGCCTTTGCCTTTGCCTTGGCCTATCGCTTTACCCGTAGCCTGACCTTTAACTTGACCTGTGACTTGGTCTATAGCTTGAGTGATTACTTGTTCTTTACCTAACCCTTGGTCTCGCCCACCGCTCTTTTCTTCAACCCGCCCTAGACCTAATGCTCGTCCTTGCTCTCGTGCTAATCCTGACCGTTGTCCTGGCCGTTGGAGTTGCTCATGCCCTCGTCCATGCCCAAGGCCTTGACCCAGATCCGGACTAAGCGCTGTCAGGCCTTGCAGATGCCCGTCTCCAAATGACAGCTGTGCAGCAAGCCGGCTGACTTGCTTCTTGTGAATACTGCCCTTGGCTGTCACGGGCAGTCCTTCCCGGGCGGTGAACAGCAGCGCCCGGAACAGCTCACCGGACAGTCCCGGTCCGGCTTCCATCGACAGGCTTACATCACCGGCCGCAAGCGGAGCCGGGCTATAGGGGTAGAAGTGGAGTGACACGGCATCCAGTACCTCTGCCGGGATATGGTACAGCTTCTCCCCCCAAAGCTTCTGCCGGGCCATAAGCAGCCCGGCCCGGCGAAGCTCGGAGAGCGCCAGCCGCTGCTCCGCTCGGCTAAGATATGCGGGACGCAGCTGCTCTTCTTTCCCCTCTTCGAAAGGCTGACCACCATACACAGCGCAGAGTCTGCCCAGAAGCTCCAGCGCGTCGGGCGTCAAATCCTTCATGTCATCTCCTCCCCGGACGGTTGTTCAACCCGCACCTGATACTCATACCCCTGCTCGGTCAGGAACATCCGGCGTTGCCGGGCGAATTCCTGCTCCCGGCTGTCCCCGGATACCAGTGTATAGAAATACGCCTTGTTCTCCCCTGCCTTTGGCCGCAGAATGCGCCCCAGCCGCTGTGCCTCCTCCTGCCGGGACCCAAAAGCACCAGACACCTCAATAGCAACGGAAGCATCCGGCAGATTGACTGCAAAATTCGCGACTTTGGACACGATCAGCACAGGGAGGGTGCCTTCGTTGAATGCCGCGTACAGTTCCCCCCGCTCCCGCTGCGGGGTTTTCCCGGTAATGAGCGGCGCTCCCAGGGCAGCCGAGAGCTGGGTCAGCTGCTCCAAATACTGTCCGATGACCAGAACACCCGCCCCCTGATGCGCTTCCAGCAGCCGGGAGGCCGCATCTATCTTGGCTGGATTCACAGCCGCAAGCCGGAACTTCTCCCTTTTCCCCGCATAGGTGTACTCCCTCCTCCATTCCGGATTCATCGGGACCAGCATTTCCGTACATTCCACAGAGGCGATCCAGCCCTGCTGCTCCAGCACCTTCCAGGGAAGCTCATAACGCTTCGGCCCGATCAGGGAGAATACATCCCCCTCCCGCCCATCTTCCCGCACAAGAGTTGCAGTTAGACCCAGACGACGTGTAGCCTGGATATCTGCCGTCGCCCGGAACACCGGGGCTGGCAAAAGGTGAACCTCGTCGTAAATAATCAGTCCCCAGTTCCGTTCATTGAACAGGTTCATATGAAGAAACGGTCCGCCCTTGGAACGGCGGTGGGTAAGAATTTGATAGGTGGCAACCGTTACCGGGCGTACCTGACGCTTCTCCCCCGAATATTCACCGATTTCATCTTCCGTCAAATTCGTACAGCGTTCTAACTCCTCTATCCACTGCCTGACAGAAGTTGTATTGGAGGTAAGAATCAGCGTCTCACATTGGAGAGCCTCCAGCACGGCCATGCCAACGACCGTTTTCCCGGCTCCGCAAGGCAGTACCACTACACCACTCCCCCCGCTGCCAACGGTACCCTGGAATTGTTTCACCGCTTCTTGCTGATAATTCCGCAGCCGGAACGGGATGCCATACTCTCCCTCACCCCGCCATTTTACCTGCAGCGCCTGTCCTTCATGGTATCCGGCATAATCGAGAACAGGATATCCGAGCCGGGTTAGCTCCTGCTTCAAATCTCCCCGAAACACCGCCTTGCAGGATAAGTCCAGAGCTCCCGTTCTACACAGCTCCATACCTTCCAGCCCTTTGCACCCCATCAGCTCATCAAGCAGCAAAGGATCTTCGCTTCTAAGGACGATATCCCCCGGATCTCGGGCCGAGCTGTGTAGCGTCAATTTTCCATACCGGGACAGAAGAAGCCTGATCTCCTCCTCTAATCCCGCCGGAATATCCCATCTGGAGAGCTTATGCAATTGTTCAATAATGTTATCGGCGGTAGCCCCAAGCGCCGCTGCATTCCACAGGGTCAAAGGTGTGATTTGGTAAGTATGATAAGCTGGCGGACTCTTGACCAACTCGGCGAACACTCCCAATTTCCGTCCCGCCGTCTGAGAGTTTGGATGAGCGCAATCCAATAGCACCGTTCGGTCCCTACGTACAATACAGGACCCTGTCTCATTCATAACCATCCCTCCTCGCATTACACTATTCTATGGTCAGTATGTACACACTCTGCTGTCTGATTAACAGGAAAAAGCCCACCCCCGCGAACACGGACATGAGCTTCCTGTATGAGTATTTAATGCAAGGTCTGCTGCGAGATGCTGCTAAGTGCTTCTCCCGCTTCATTGGCAAAGATATTCCGTACGGCTAGGTCGCCGATCGACACGATGCCGATCAGCTTCTTGCCGCTGACTACAGGCAGACGCCGAACCTGTCCCGCAGCCATAATTTCCGCAGCTTCATCTACCGAAGTATCCTCTGTCACCGTGCGCAGCTCCTTGCTCATCACCGTCTCTACAGCGGTGGAGCCTGAATGCTTAGCTGCATACCCCCGGATGACAAGATCACGGTCTGTAACTACACCGATCAATTGATTACTGCCCTCTGAGTCGACTACAGGAATAAAGCCGGTACCATTGTCTCTCATTTTGACAGCAACCTCATAAATATTATCCTTCAGCGTAACTGTCACTGGTCCCGCCGTCATGACTTCCTTGATTGTCTTCAACTGGAATCCCTCCTAAAATCTCGCATGTTTCGCGATTAGGTTGTCCAGCTGAGGACAGCATTATTCTCCAGTTGTTTCTTTAAGCCGGGAATCCGTCATGGCAATGAGTAGCTTGATGCCGTGCAGCATAGCATCCTCGTCAAAATCAAATCGGCTATGGTGATGCGGATATATGGCATCCTTGTCGGGATTACCTGCTCCCACGAACATAAAGCAGCCAGGCACATGGTGCAAATAGTAGGCAAAATCCTCCGCTGGCATCAATTTCTCCAGCGTCACAACCTGAACCTCTTCACCCAGCGCTCCAGGTGCTGTTGACTTAAACCGGCTGAATTCCTGTTCGTCATTCACTAGCGGCGGGTAACCCGTCATGTACTCAATTTTCGCTTCGGCTCCATATGTAGCTGCGACGGCCAACGCTATCTCTTCAATTCTGCGCCGAATCAGCTGACGGCTCTCATCGTCAAAGGTTCGAACCGTCCCTGTTATACGGCACTGCTCCGCAATAATATTTTGGGCGGTCCCGCCTTGAATGGTGCCCACAGTGACCACCGCAGGGCGCAGTGGATCAACAGATCGGCTAACGATGCTCTGGAGCTGTGTCACCAGGGCTGCAGCTGCAACAATGCTGTCTACCGCACGGTGCGGGATGCCGCCATGACCGCCTTTACCGTTGATGGTGATAAAGAACTCATCCGTTGACGCCATCAAAGGCCCAGGGGCGCTGCCCACGGTTCCTACAGGCAGTGGCGTCCACAGATGTAGCCCGTAAACAGCATCTGCCCCTTCCAGCACACCTTCGGCAATCATACCAACCGCGCCGCCGGGACACACTTCCTCGGCAGGCTGGAAAAGAAAGCGGATCTCCCCCTCCAGTTCGCTGCGCCTGCTGCTGTAATAGGCTGCTGCCCCCAGCAAAATTGCTGTATGCCCGTCATGACCACAGGCATGCATAACCCCGTTCTTAGTCGAGGCATACTCCACTTTGTTCTCTTCCTGTATCGGCAATGCATCCATATCCGCACGGAGTACAACAATCTTACCGGGCCGAGCCCCTTTTAGAATCCCTGTTAAGCCATAACCTGAGGTACTTCTTCTGACTTCAATACCGAAGCCTTCCAGCTTGGCGGCAACGTAAGACGATGTTTCCTTCTCCTGATATGACAGCTCAGGATGGCTGTGCAGATGACGGCGCCACTTCACCATATCGTTCATCAATGCTTCAACTGTTGGCTGCTTCATGACTGCTCCATTCCCTTCCTAGACAACCGGGCCTGACAAGGGATGACAGCTTATTGCCTTGCTGCCACCTTGCCTAAGCGGCTATATTTCTTCTATTGTAGCAGAAACCAAAAAAACTGGGTATGTATGGCTAAACCCTGTCTTGCAGAACCTCTGGAAACATACTATCATGAGAATGAACGTCTGTAAGCGGATAAACGAATTAATCATTATACTTCATAAGGGGGAAAAGTGCGCTATGATATTTGAGAACACGGGTCTCGTAGGCTTAAGAAGCGACCTTCTTTATCTGGACGAGAGTGCAGAAAAGGCCGGTTTCATTCGCTGGCAATGGGAATATTACCGGGCTACATATGATTGCAAGATTGAAGACCGGAATAACGGCGGAGAATACTTCCTACGTGTCAACACACGCGCAGTGGAGGGTAAGTTAGAGAAGCCCGATGCGGTTCTCGCCATTGAGGCTGTATACCTTGGCAAAGCAACCTTCCCTCATGGACTGGAATACGAATCACCGGTACCGCAGCCTGTGCTGGACATTGCTGCTGAGCGGATCCTTGAACTGAAGCAGTTGCTTGAGGCTTGAGTAACCGTAAGGGAAAGACGAATGCCAAAGTCAACCTGCCCAAAAGAGGAACACCCGACTTCCTGTTATTGATTCTGACCTTGCTGCTTGTCGGCTTCGGACTGATCATGGTCTTCAGCGCAAGCTCCAGTCTATTCTTCAAAAATGATCCGCTCTACTTCGTTAAACGTCAGATCATATGGGTTGTCTTGGGATTATTCGCCATGTTCGTGACAATGAATATCCACTACAGCAAATTTAAAAAATGGTACGCACCTATGTTCCTGGTTACTCTAGTTCTGCTTCTATTCGTGGCCTCTACCGAACGAATCAATGGCGCAAGTAGCTGGCTTAGCATCATGGGACTAGGAATTCAGCCTACCGAGCTAGCTAAAATATCGATCATTCTCTACCTTGCTGCCCTGATTACCAAAAAAGGAGAACGTCTTCGGGATCTTCGGACCGGTTACATTCCGGTTATGGTGATCGTTGGAATTGTAGCGGGTCTGATCATGATGCAGCCTGATTTCGGTTCATGTATGATCCTCGTTGCTACCAGCGGACTGGTCATTTATGCAGGCGGCGCCAGTATGAAGCATATTATGGGCTCGATTGCCCTGCTTGTGCTGGGTGTTGGAATTGTACTCGGTGCCAAGGCGGCCATCGATTCGTTGTCCCCGCCTGCACCTGAAACGAAATTGGCGACGAATTATAAAATGGGCCGTATCACTGCCTTCTTAGATCCGTTCCAGGACCCAACCAAAGACGGATATAACATTATTCAATCCCTTACAGCTATTGGTGAGGGCGGAATTAGCGGAGCTGGACTAGGTAAAGGCGTGCAAAAGCTCCATTACCTTATCAATCCGCAGACGGACTTTATCTTTGCCGTCATGGGCGAAGAACTAGGTTTTATCGGGACACTCGTGTTCCTGCTTATTTACCTCTTCTTCATTTGGCGAGGGATTATGATTGCCCTCAGGTGTACCGATCCGTTCGGGACGCTTGTCGGCATCGGCGTCATGGGGATGATTGCGATCCAGGCCTTCATCAACATCGGAGGGGTCACCAAGGCCATTCCGCTCACCGGTGTAACACTTCCCTTCATCAGCTACGGGGGCTCCTCACTGCTGATGACCATGATGTCTATGGGTATCATGCTCAACATCTCCCGGGAGACCAACCGGCCGGCTAAAGAGGAAGTCACCAAGTCTGTAACCACTGTAAGAAAACTCAGAGAAGTCCGTGGTCGCTAATTGCTTTGATTACGTATGAACCGTCAAGCAAACGCATCAACGGATCTAAAAGTGTTCCTCAGCTCAGGACAAGCTGGCGGGACACTTTTTTTCATCCATCGACATAAAAATAAAAAAGGGTCCCCCAAGCCTCATTCGGCTCGGAAGACCCTCTTCCTTCCTTGGGCAATTACGCCCTGAATACACTACTTCATTAATGATTTGCAGCGTTCTTACGAAATTTCGTCATTCTTGAACGCTACGCCTTCAACCTTGACGTTTACTTCAACAATGTGAAGGCCTGTCATGCTCTCCACAGCTTCGCGTACGTTCTGCTGCAGCATCCGGCACACTTCGTGAATCGGAGTTTCATAGAGGACGATAATCCGCAAATCGACTGCCGCTTCGAGCTGTCCGACTTCAACGGTAACACCCTTCTGCACGTTCTTGCCGCTCAGGCGCTTCGCCCAGCCTTCCGACAAACCGCCGGACATGGCTGCAATCCCAGGAGTCTCCAAGGCTGCCAGCCCGGCAATTTTCGAGACGACGTCGTTTGAAATCCGTATATTCCCATTTTCCAGTTGAAGTTGTTCTGCCATGCCATATCCCCCCTACACTCAATATCAATTATTGTAATTCCAAAACAGGCTAAAAAGCAAATGACTTTCTCGCATCTCCGTTTACAGAGTGGAACATTTTGGGTATATTGATTAAGAAATCAACATACATACGTAGACTGGAGAGTGCCTAAGTTGAAAAAATGGATATCCCCGGTGCTGCTGGTGGTCACTTTTGTCCTCAGCGCCATCGGACATTATGCGGGCTGGGACCATACGCTGCAGTTCATTCTGTCGGCGGTCGCAGTCGTATTCGTGGCCGGTTTTCTGGGCCGGGCTACCGAAAGTGTAGCCCATTATGCGGGACAACGGCTGGGCGGCTTCCTCAACGCGACCTTCGGAAACGCCGCGGAGCTGATCATCGCATTTTTCCTCGTGAAGGAAGGTCTGTTCGACATGGTTAAGGCAAGCCTCACGGGTTCGATCATTGGTAATCTGCTACTCGTGCTAGGCCTGAGCATTTTTGCTGGCGGCATGAAGTACAAGGTGCAGAATTTCAATGTCACCCTTGCCGGTATGAACGGCTCCTTGATGATTGTCGCCGTCATCGCCCTGTTCGTACCCGCCATGTTCTTCAACACACACTCGATTACGGCAAAAGATACAGATGTTCTCAGTCTCGTGGTTGCCGGAATCCTGATTGTCTCCTACATCGCCTGGCTCCTCTTCTCAATGATCACTCATAAGAAGTATTTAGCGGATGTCACCGAAGATAAAGCGGAAGAACTGCCCAATGAGCATGCTCCTGCTTGGTCCAAACGCAAATCCATTATGTATCTGATTCTAGCTACCGTCATGGTCGCTTTTGTCAGTGAGTGGCTCGTTGGCACATTGGAGACCTTGACCGAGCGCTTCGGCTTCAGTGAGCTGTTCGTAGGTGCCTTCCTGGTCGCGATTATAGGAAATGCTGCGGAACATAGCGCAGCCATTCTGCTCGCCATGAAGAACAAAATCGGTGCGGCTGTCGAGATCGCCGTCGGCAGTAGTCTGCAGATATCACTTTTTGTTGCACCAGTGCTGATTTTCGCGAGTTATTTCATGGGCAACACCATGGATATTGTGTTCACAACCATTGAGATTGTGGCCATCGCAGTCGCTGTATTCATAGCTAAGTCCATTACGCAGGATGGGGCCACCAACTGGTATGAGGGGTTGCTTCTCCTTGCGGTGTACCTGATTCTTGGGGTTTCCTTCTATTTGGTGTAGTCACAGGCACTTTAGCTTCACATATGCAACAAAAAAGCGCACAGGAGGAATCCCCTTTCCCTCGTGTGCGCTTTATCATTTTCGGATAAATGATCTTGTCCGATAGAACGGCTGCAACCTGTGACCCTAGTTAGCCTTGTTGTTCAGAGCTTCATACAATACGGCCAGATTACGCTCCAGTTTGCTCACCAGCTGCTTGCCAGTAAGCTCAGGCACCAGTCCTGCACGGACGGCGAAATCGACCTCTTTGGAGAAACCATACATTTGGGTATCCAGCACTTCCTCATAGAGAGGGCAGTACCGTGTGGCCAAATTCTCCATCTGTACTTCGATGAGCTTCTGAATTTTATCGGCATCTTCTTGTAGAAGAGTGATCGCTTTAAGGTTAAGCTGTTCCTGCAAATCTGATGAAGTCATGCTTCTTCCCCCCCATGTCCAAAAGTTACTGCTGCTTTTGCTATTTTATTTAATATTAGTCGAAATCGGATTCCAATACAAGAATTCAGTTTGGTATATTCGAAAATCAGCCCTATTATATCAAAATAGCTCCGTAAAGTGGAGCCTGAGTTTTATAAATATAAGGATATACATAGATTGAACTTAGGATTCTCACATGGGTTTAGGTCGTCATTGCGGAGAATGTTTGGGCTTCCGGCCGCTGTCGCTCCTACAATTCCAAAATCCCCCTCCACTCCGCTTCCCTTTAGTTAAATTTTATAGTTCATTCTATATACATATAAAAAAACGCCCCGCCGCTAACGGCAGGACGTCCTCAACCATCCATTATTTTACTCCGCGACTACTGAAAAGTTCAGACCGTGCTTCGCGAATACTTCGCTCATTGCCTTCTTAGCTTCTTCAGCGTCCGTTCCATGGACATGAAGCTCATAGCTTTGGCTTGAAACCAAAGTAGTGAACAAACCAAGGATACTTTTAACATCAATGTACTTGTTGTCCGCTTGAAGAACGATAGAAGAGTTAAATTGGCTCGCCGTTTGAGCAATTTCCACGATTGCAGCATTGTTACTGGACATAGGAATCCCTCCGAAACTTATTATAAACTAAGTAGATACTAATCCATTCCATGATACCTTGAATCCGCTTACTTGTGCAAGGGATTTTCTTTTTATTACATTTTATTTCAAGTTTTCCGGATTCAGACCTTCCAGCTCCGGAATTACAAAGATACCGTCCTTGCGGATCAGAACATCATCAAAGTAAATTTCTCCGCCGCCGTAATCCGGACGTTGAATCAGCACCAGATCCCAATGAATGGAGGAACGGTTGCCGTTATCAGTTACATCATAAGCCTGACCTGGGGTGAAGTGCAGACTGCCGGCGATCTTCTCGTCGAACAGAATATCCTTCATCGGGTGCAGAATGTACGGATTGAAGCCGATAGCGAACTCCCCGATATAGCGAGCTCCCTCATCGGAATCCAGAATTTCGTTCAACCGGGCGGTATCGTTACTGGTGGCTTCTACAATTTTACCGTTTTCGAAAGTGAATTTCACATTCTCAAACGTAACTCCATTGTAGATGGAAGCTGCATTGTAGCTGATTGTTCCGTTGACCGAATCGCGAACCGGGGCTGTGTAAACTTCTCCGTCCGGAATATTCTTCTGTCCGGAGCATTTCTCTCCGCCGATGCCTTTGATGGAGAAGGAAAGATCCGTTCCCGGGCCGGCAATGCGTACCTTATCGGTTTTTTTCATAAGATCAGCCAATGCATCCTGCGCTCTGTCCATCTTGGCATAATCGAGATTGCACACTTCGAAATAGAAGTCCTCGAATGCTTCTGTGCTCGTATTGGCAAGCTGAGCCATGCTGGCATTCGGATAACGCAGAACCACCCATTTGGTGTGCTTGACGCGCTGCTCGCTATGTACCGGGTGCGAATACAGGGAATTGTACAGCTTCATATTTTCTTCAGGCACATCCGCCAAGTCATTAACATTCTCGCCGGCACGAATGCCAATATAGCAGTCCATTTGCTTCATGCGATTCAGATCAATCTCGGCCCAAGTCTGAAGACTTTCACGGGTTGCATATTTCAGCATGCTGCGCAGGACGGTACGGTCAGTCAATTGTACGAAAGCGTTGCCTCCGGCCTTACCGACCTCCTCCACAACTGCTTTAATCAAATCTCTTTCGTTGCCAATCATTTCGACGAGCACGTTCTCGCCCGGCTGGACGTTCACGGAATAGCCTACCAGGTTTTCCGCCAGCTTTTGAATTCTAGGATCTTTCATTCTTTCTCTCTTCCTTCCTCTTCGAAGCGTAAATAAGCAAGCTTTACTATTGTAGCACGACCGTTATAGAGCGCAAGGCCTCATGTCATTTGCAGCTTTAATGATACCCGTAGAAATTGACCTGTACTACCAAAGACTCTTGGTCCCCCGGTTTCTTCCCGTTCGCATAGCTAACTGTTCTGGTCCAGTCCAGCTTGCGGGGCAGATTCCGCTTCTTGTCCACGGTCAAATGATACACAGCCTTTACGTTAGCCTTAGTAAGCTGCTGCTTCATCTCGTTGTTCTTTTTCTGCCATAAAGCCTCAATTGCCTTATCTGCTTTGGCCTGATTCGTATTCTTAGCCTTCACGCCGCTGTTAGTAGGACGGAACGAATTCATTTCCTGTTCCAGCTCTCTGGACAGTAGCGCCCGCGCTGCTTCCGGGGTCAATTGTATGCGCAAAACCCTGGTGCCCCTGGCCGCACCGGTCTCTTCTGTAACCGTTTTGTCCACATCCTTCAACTGCTCCAGTTGAAGCAGCGGGTTCAATCGGGGGAGCGGATTGTCTTCGTTGTTGCCGGAGGCCTTGGACAGCTCTTGCCACTGGCCCTCCCGCTTCTCAAGCTTGCTGGAATAAGACTTCTCCCCGGAATGAATACGAGCTGTCGCACCATTCTTCTCCAGCTTCCGAATACCTTCTGTCGCGGCCGTTTTGGAAGTTCCTTTGTCCGGAAGCAGTGTGTACAGGCTAAGCTGATTATGGTTCTCCATCTTGCCTCCATAATACTGACTCAGCGCAGGCGTCGTCTCCCCCTCTCGCAGCAGCGCGGCTGATCCTTCGAAGCTGACCCCATCACTTCCTGCCATCCCGGCCATCGCCAGCGATAAATCCTTTGGTGCCGGTTTATTGTTTACTTCCGTGCAGCCACTGCCCAGAATACCAACTAACATTATTGCGATCATTCCGCTATAAGCTATGCTTTTCCTCATGGTCTATATCCTTTCATATTTGAAAGTTAATTGTTATCAGTAGTTAGGGTTCTCTCTGCCCCACGGACTTATGCCATCTATATAAGATGACTTAAGATCTGAACGTAAGGCTCGGTCGTCACTACGGTGAATGTTTGGACTTTCGGCCGCTGTTGTCCCCAGATTTCTTTTTTCAAACTGCTTCTAGCGGTTGAAATCTGGGAACAAAGGCGTTCGCTATCGCTCCTACAGTTCCAAACCTTCCCCTTCGTTCCTCCTCGCTCTTTGTTAATTTCTTTTGTTCACCTTATCTATACGGAATTGTTCCTGATGCAAAAAGAATCCTTGAGGCAGCGCCTCAAGGATTCTTCAATCGTTCTTCCGATTTCTTCTTGTCCGTCACTACTCGATTACGACCACTGTTCTTCGCATCGTACAGGGCCATGTCGGCCCGGTAGAACAGAGACTCCACACTGACACGGTCATCCGTCCAGCTCCATTCAGCGATGCCACAGGAGACGGTGACGGCTGGTTCAGTCTCTTCCTGGACCCGTTTACGGATACGCTCAGCCACATAAGCGGCCTGCTGCACACCGAGCTGGGGGAGATAGACCGCCAACTCTTCACCGCCCCACCTTGCAGCTATATCGCCTTGGCGGATCGAGGATTTCACGATTTCGCTGACCTGCTTCAAAATCTTGTCCCCTTGCTGATGGCCATAAGTATCATTCACCATTTTGAACTGGTCGATATCTACCACGATCAGCGTTCCGCAGAAGTCGGTGGTTTGCCTCTCCTGAATCACTTCGTCCAGATAATGCCGGGCATACAGACCGGTCAGGGTATCCCGATTCGCTAAACGTCGTACCTCGGCATGCAGCCGGGCATTGCCCACTGCGAGTCCAATATGCCCTGCCATTGCTTGCAGCAGTCTGTAATTGTCATAGGAAAAATAGTGAGTCTCCCGGTGCGCCAGCATGATGGCACCACGGATTTCTCCGCCTACATACAGCGGTGTCGCAATAAGTGACTGTGAGCCGGTGGCCTCCATCAGTTTTGAGTTTACCTTTGAATTCTCCAAATAATCCGACAGGATCAGAGACTCCCCGGTAGCATACACTTGGCCGCCGAGTCCTCCCCCTACCTCCAAAATCTCATTCAGTAGCGGTGTATAGTTGCAGGCGATCACCTCAAGACCGCCTTTCTCTTCATTCAGGTGCATGATGCAGCAGTAATCCGCCTCAAACATCTCCAGCAATTCCTCGAATGCAAATTGAAAAATGTCTCCTAGCCGCAGGCTCTGGTTCAACCGCTGTGTAAGCTCATTGCTCATGCGCAGCTCACGAATGAGTTGGTTCGAGCGCTCATACAGCTTCGCATTCTCAAAGGCCGTTCCGGCCGTATCTGCCACCATGGAGAGAAACCGTACGTCAACATCGGGAAAATCCGGGTTATCCAGCACCATATGAAATACGCCGTATACCCCCTGTTTTCCACCAAGTGGAAGTCCAATCTCTACAAAACGCCCGCCTTCTCCACTTGTATGAATAGCTACCCTGCCGTCCTTAAAAGCGATTGCACATACATCATCGCTCGTCCAGAGCAGCGGCAGCGGCTTCACCTGCGGGTGGCTGCTCCGGTGATCCTGTGACATGAACAAGTCCAGACGTGCACCCGGGTACATAGCAGAGATACTGTTGATCACCTCGCTCAGCACCGCATCCACATCAATATTGTCATGCATCCGCTGGACGATCTGGAACAACAGGGAACGCCGGTTGCTCTCCCGCTCGGCATGCAAGTGAACCCCTGCCAAATCGGAGACAAATACATGCTCAAATTGGTGGTAAAAACAAGTCCGGTAATGCTGTGCCATGGCTTCAGCTATATGTCTGCCCCCGGCTGCATATTGCGCTGTCGGCATCATACAGCCGAGCAGAGCGAAAATCTCCCCTCGAGTGCGCGTGACAACCGGGATCGTCAGGATGATCTTTTCTTCCCCATCCTCCTGGATGGAGAGAACCTCTGGGTGTCCGGAGGCAAGACTGTGCCTCCCCGTCTCCTCCCATACCGCTCTTAGACGTTCCTGCTCTTCATTTATATGTTCTATCCATTTGGCTTCAAAATTCAGGACACACCATTCCCATGCAGCGGCAAATGGCAGGATAGCTTGTCCTCCCTGCCACTCATGGAAGCTTTCGGCAATCAAATCGGCTGCATAAGGGAGATCGTGGGATACGATATCTGTTTCCCTCAGCCAGGCGGCAGGATCTTGCGAATCTCCGCCTGATTGCACATTGTCCTGTAAGAGCATACGATTGCTGCGGTGGCCGCATGCTTCTTGTTCTGACATAAAGAGGATCCCCTTTGCAAATCAATTAAAATACGCACTTTCCGGTAACATCTAAGTGGTTATATTTTACTCTCTTTTTCTCGGTAATGCATTATATTTTCCATAATTCCGGGATTTTTTTTAGGACCAAAGAACTATCGACAAAGATTGACAAATTCACTTTTAATCTCTGCTTGACTTTACCTGTTATTTTCATATAATATTTATTGTTGAACAAGACTGTAATGGTCTTTTACTTGGGCGTAACGTTGTGTCACCCTCACGCTTATCGTTACTGTCAGGGCAGCGGCTGAACTTCCCTAGGCAGTGTGGACCTATTAAACCTCCACTACATACGTTAAGCGGCGCAAATAGGCCCTAACCTGAAATTTCAATTATAAAGGAGTCTACTATAACATGGCACGTTACACCGGACCTAAATTCAAACTCAGCCGCCGTCTGGGCATTTCCCTTAGCGGTACAGGCAAAGACCTGAAACGCCCTTTCCCACCAGGACAACACGGCGCTAACCAACGCAGAAAAGTAAGTAACTACGGAATGCAGCTTTTGGAAAAACAAAAACTGCGTCACATGTACGGCTTGGGCGAAAAGCAGTTTAAGACTCTTTTCACCAAAGCACAAAAGCTTCCAGGTATCGCGGGCGAAAACTTCATGTTCTTGCTTGAAAGCCGCCTGGACAACCTCGTTTACCGTCTTGGTTTTGCTAACTCCCGTGCTGGTGCACGTCAGTTGGTATCCCACGGTCACGTAACTGTTAACGGCAAAAAAGTTGACATCGCTTCTTACCGTTTGGAACTGGGCGACGTAATCGGTCTTCGTGAAAGAAGCCAAGGCTTGACTTCCATCAAGGAAGCTCTTGCTAACCGTTCCCACCTTCCTGGTTACCTGGAATATTCTGACGCTTCTTTCGAAGGTAAATTCATTCGTTTGCCAGAGCGTGCTGAACTGTCCCAGGATATCGATGAGAAACAAATCGTCGAGTTCTACAACCGTTAATATTTCGCTTACGGCGAGTATGCTGAAAGCCTCCGGATTTATCCGGGGGCTTTTTGTTATATTAGGGCACCCGATGACCCCCATATTTTGAGCACACACCTTGCTTTGTGATCCTATCTTCTGTCTTTTCTTCTGTCTTCACTCCTCTCCTTGAACCAATATCAGTTTCGCAAATTTCTATCTTCCCCCTCTTGTATTACATCACCCTCCTGCACCATAACATCAAATTTTGGGTCCTGTAGCTTCGCTTTGTTCAGCTTCCGAAAACAGGTTACAACGGGAACGCATTCAAAATCGTCAATTTGTGCTATAATAGTTCCGTTAAAAGGAGGATTATCGTCGATGGTTGAGGAGAACAAGAAAAAAAACGCCAAGAAGCGTCCCGCCCGCAGATCCTGGCTTCGTAGATTTGGTTCTGTCGTGAAATGGATGTTCATTCTCGGCGTATTGGGTATTCTGTTTGCCGGAGGTGCAATGGCCGGTTATATTACATCTATCGTGAAAAGTGACCCGGTTCGCTCCGAACAGTTTATCCAGCAGCAAGTCAGCCAGAACGCCATCACCGGATTTGCCTATTTCCGTGACGGCTCACCGATTGGCCAGCTTCGCACGGAAGAAGACCGAAGGCTGGTTGAGTACAATAATATTCCCCAGATTGTGATTGATGCGGTCCTCGCGATCGAGGATAATAATTTCTACCAGCATAAAGGGATAGATCTCAACGGTACTCTACGTGCCATCAAGCAGAAGCTGCTGAACGAATCCGTTCAGACCGGGGGCAGTACGCTTACCCAACAGCTGGCCAGACGCGTATTCCTTAATCTGGACAAAACAGAAGATCGCAAAGTTAAGGAAATTCTGCTCTCACTGCGCTTGGAGCGCTTCCTGTCCAAACAAGAAATTATAACAGCTTATCTTAATAAGGTACCATTCGGCAACGGGTCCAACGGATACAACGTATACGGGATCAAAGCTGCAGCCAAGGGAATATTCGGTCAGGATAATCTGGATAAGCTGAATATAGCTCAGGCAGCTTATTTGGCAGGACTTCCGCAGCTTCCTTCTGCCTATTCCGCATTCAGCGGCACTGGTGAGTTCAACGAAACTGCATTTAACCGGGCCATGGACCGCCAGCGGCTTGTACTGCGCCGGATGCTCGAAGAGAACAAGATTACACAATCCCAGTATGATGAAGCGCTGACCTTTGACATCAAAGGCTCGCTGGCTCCGTACACCAAGAAAGCTTATGCTACTTACCCGTACCTGATGCTCGAAACCGAACGCAAAGCTTCGGAGATCCTTCTGTCACTAAATCAGAACAAGACGGATAACACAGGTACAGGTACAGGCACAAGTACAACTACAAGTACAAGCACGAGCAAAACCCCAACAGACAACAAACAGCTTCTGGAAGCAGCAAGGCAGCAGCTGATGACTGGTGGGTACCGCGTCTACACTACCATTGACAAGAAGGTATATAGCGCGATGCATAGCATCTCCGAGGATAGTTCGAACTTCACCAAGGACAGTAAAACCAAGGGAGTCGAACAGACCGCGGGTATGATGATTGATAACAAGACCGGGGCCATTCTCGGGATGATCGAAGGACGCGATTTCAACATCGAGCAGATGAACTATGCTACACAGATGGTTCGCCAACCGGGGTCCACCATGAAGCCAATCGCGGCTTATCTGCCGGCCCTGGATGCTGGTTTGATTCAGCCAGCGGGGATACTGGATGATGCTCCGATTATTTTGAAAGATGGGGGGAAAGGCTTCCACATCCCCAAGAACTCCAATAATCGCTACCAGGGTCTTGTCACCGCCCGATATGCACTGAACAAATCGCTCAACCTGCCGGCTCTGAAGCTCTTCAATGAGAAGGTCGGAATTGATAATGCCTGGGCTTTTGCGAAGAAGCTTGGTATTACAACGATTCAGGAACAGGATTACAGTGCCAAAACAGGGGTTCTCGGCGGATTACGCTATGGTGTATCGGTCGAAGAATTGACTAATGCCTATTCGGCAATCGGCAACAAGGGTGCTTTTAATGATGCCTATATGATCGATAAAATCGTCGATTCGGAAGGCAAAATCGTCTATCAGCACAAGGTTAATCCCGAACAGGTATTTTCCGAGCAGACTGCTTATCTCATGACGGATATGCTGCGTACTGTAATTACAGACGGAACGGCCAGCACTGTCAAAAGCAAATACAAGCATTTCAAAGATATTCCGATCGTCGGCAAAACCGGCTCCACGCAAAATTATGCGGATGTTTGGTTTATGGGCTACACGCCTGATGTAACACTCGGAATGTGGGTCGGCTACAAAGAGCAGATCAACACACTGCAAGGCGACACTCAGAGACGCCAGGCGCAATCCTTGTGGGCTAAGGTCATGAATGCGGTCATTGATAAACAGCCTGATCTCTTCGTCACCGATAAATTCACACAGCCGGAAGGCATTGTGAAGAAAACAGTGTCTGCATACAGCGGCAAGCTTCCAACTAGCCTGACTGATCGGTTTAATACCGATTTGTTCAATGCCAAATATGTGCCAACCACCAGTGATGACGGCATTTCCAAAGCCAGATATATCACCTATAACGGCGTCAACTATATTCCGCATGATGGGACGCCAGATGATTTCCTGAGAGAAAAAATTGTTGTGAAACGCGAAAAGCCAATTCAAGAATTGGTTAAAGAACTGTTAGCCGCTTTCACAAAAATGAAAGATCATGAATCGCTGTCCTATTACATGCCGGCGGATGCGAAGAGCGATGTGCCAACTGAGGTAGATCCACGTGTAGATGATGGCAATCCGCCAACCCCTCCGGGTAATGTCAATGTGTCTTACAGCACTGGCAAAGCGGTAATCTCCTTCACGCCAAGCGGTTCGCCGGATGTTGTAGGCTATCGCCTGTACCGTTCATTGAACGGCGGTTCCTTCCAGAAGCAAGCGGTACTGTCAGTAGGTGAAGGCACCGTATTCCAGTCAAGCACACCGGCTGGCGCCAATGCTACCTTCTATGTCACTGCAGTAGATGTAGGCGGACATGAGACGGCTTCGGGCACTATAGCTGGCGGGCCGATCGCTACACCGGAACCGACAGATTTACCTGAACCCACGGATAGCGGCAGTGAGCCTACTCCAGGCTCTGATAACCCAGAGGTAGGCAGTCCGGATGATCCCGGTGTGATTTTACAGCAACCAGGAAGTACAGACAGCCCACCTGCGGGAGGCGCCAATCCGGGGAATAACAGCGGGGGCAACTCCGCGGGCGGAACCGGTGCCAATACAGGCAGCGTAACTACCCACTAAAGACCTCACTGCTTATGCAACTGGTTTAATTACGGAAGCCTTTCAGAGCATACCAAAAACACCGTTCCTGATTGTCAAAGGAACGGTGTTTTTATGTGCAAACGATATGTTCTAATCCTCAATCGTTGACAGGTCACCTGTAGGAAGATGCAGCTCCCAGGCTTTGAGCACCCGCCGCATAATTTTGCCGGAACGAGTCTTCGGCAGCTTCTCCCTGAATTCGATCTCACGCGGCGCTGCGTGGGCTGAGAGCCCTGCTTTAACGAAAGCTGCGATTTCCTCCTTCAGCGCTGCTGTAGGCTCGTAGCCTTCGCGCAGGGAGATGAAGGCCTTGATAATCTCGCCTCGTGTCACATCCGGCTTGCCGATGACACCGGCTTCCGCTACCGCCGGATGCTCCACCAGCTTGCTCTCCACTTCGAACGGGCCGATCCGCTCACCCGAAGAGTTGATGACATCGTCAATCCGGCCCTGAAACCAGAAATAGCCCTCCTCGTCCATGTACGCCGAGTCTCCCGAGATGTACCAGCCCGGAATACGGAAGTATTCCTCATACTTGGCCTGGTTGTTCCAGATAGTACTCATCATGGACGGCCAGGACGTCTTGATCGCCAGATTTCCCATGGAATACGGCGGCAGCACATTACCTTTGTCATCCAAGATTGCAGCTTCTATACCTGGCAATGGACGGCCCATCGAGCCTGGCTTGATGTCCATGGCCGGGTAGTTGCAAATCAGCTGTGCGCCGGTCTCCGTCATCCACCAGGTATCGTGAATACGCTGATTGTAGAACTTGTCGCCCCAGCGAACCACCTCTGGATTGAGCGGCTCTCCAACAGACAGGACATGGCGCAGACTGCTTAGATCAATGTCCTGCAGGAGGCTCTCACCGGCTCCCATCAGCATGCGGAAAGCCGTTGGCGCACTGTACCATACCGTGACAGCATTGCGTTCAATCGTCTTATACCAGTCCTGCGGACTGAACCGGCCGCCCCGGACCACATTCGTCACCCCGTTCAGCCATGGGGCAAAAATCCCGTACGATGTGCCCGTGACCCATCCAGGATCTGCGGTACACCAGTAGATGTCGTCCGGACGCAAATCCAGCACTACCTGACCTGTATAATAATGTTGTATCATTGCTCGTTGTACGTGATAGACTCCTTTGGGCTTGCCCGTAGAGCCTGAAGTATAGTGCATAATCAAGCCATCATCCAGCGTCAGCCATTCTGGTTCCAGCTCCGGTGATGCCTGGGACATTTCTTCCTCATAGCGCAAGATTCCCTCATAAGCATCCGGGCCGTCTCCCACCAGAATAATATGACGCAAGTTTGGAAGTTCCTCGCGTTTCACCCGGTGAAGCAGTCCAGGAGTTGTTACCAGCGCTACGGCTCCACTGTCTTCAAGCCGGTCCTTGACAGCCGTCTCCATGAACGCTTCAAAGAGCGGACCCACCACGGCTCCGACTTTTAAAATACCCAGCAAACTGAAGTACAGCTCAGGCTGGCGCGGCATAAAAATAAACACCCTGTCCCCTTTGCCGATTCCGTACTTCCGTAGCACATTTCCAAACCGATTAGACCGCTCCCGTAGATCAGCAAAGGTATACCTTTCCGCGCGTACAGCATCGCTATAGAGCAGCGCTGTGGCGTTTCCCCGTCCTTCCTGTACATGCCGATCCACCGCTTCATGGGCCATGTTGACCTTGCCGGTCTCAAACCAGGAGAAATGTCTGTGCACATCCTCCCAGCGAAAATCGGCTACTGCCCGGGCATAATCCGGCATATTGGAGCTTTGTACACGCCCCGGCAAAATTTCGCTGTGGACTTGACCCATCACTCTTGCCTCCCTCACTTCTTTGAATTAAGCTTTAAGGGTAAGACTTCTTTCATAATTAATGATGTCAATGCAGCATTTGTGAATATTTTATGTCTGAATCAGTATATCACAGCAAACGGTTACATTCCATATTTTATAATGTTTTTGAAAGGAGTCGGTTATGGAGCACCGTAAGATTCCGGTTAGCCATTCCCTCAGTTATAACGGCAGAACACTCACAGTTAACGGACCCTTGTCACCTGAAGACATCAAAGAGCTGGACATTCACCGTGATCTGGATGCCTTTCGCAAGCCTTCAGAGCAGCTAGAAGCATTAATCGAGATTGCCGGACTGCCTGAAGGGCGTATTATTGCCGCAGTAGATCAAGGAATTATCATAGGTTATGTAACTTTTCATTATCCTGACGAAATGGAATTGTGGTCTCAGGGCGGTATGAAAGATCTTGTCGAGCTGGGAGCGATTGAGGTTGCCGACGAATATCGTGGAGCCGGTCTTGGCAGGCTGATGATTTCCACCGCCTTTGAAGGGGAACAGCTTGAGAACTGCATTGTATTCACTACAGAATATTATTGGCATTGGGATTTGAAGGGTAGCGGGCTGGATGTGTGGGGCTACCGGCAGATGATGGAGAGGCTGATGAAAACCGTAGATATGGTATGGTATGCGACGGATGATCCAGAGATTTGTTCCCATCCGGCCAATTGCCTCATGGTGCGCATTGGCCGGGAGGTACCGATGTCCTCACAGGAAACCTTTGACCGCGTCCGTTTCAGGCAGCGGTTCATGTATTAAGGACTAGCAGAAATTACAGGGCTTGCAGCATTTGTGCCAGAATAGCATGGGAGCGCTGGGAAGCTTCAATGGTAAACTCTTTATAGTTAACCTCTGCAGAGCCATCAGCACGGTCAGACATGGAGCGGATAACAACAAAAGGTGTATTGTTCATGAAGCACACCTGAGCTACCGCCGCTCCTTCCATTTCGACACAAGCGCCGTCCATTTCTTGTCTCAGCGAAGCTACTACCTCTCTGCTGGCAATAAATTGATCCCCGGACAATACTTTCCCGATCTCGTAGTGGCAGTTCAGCTCACGGCAAGACTTTTCAGCCAACGCAATCAGGGCAGCATCCGCAGGGAATGAGGATACTTCCTGATCCGGAATGATCCCTTTTTGATAACCAAGCGGTGTGACATCCATGTCATGCTGCATACATTCCGAGGAGATCACGATATCTCCAATGTTCAGATCAGGGTGTACTGCACCGGCTACGCCTGTGAACAGGACCTTGGATACCCCGAAGGAATCATGCAGGATTTGTGTGGTGACCGCTGCATTGACTTTGCCGATTCCGGATCTGCACAGCACTACAGATTTGTCGAAAATAGTACCCACGTGGTAGCTGATGCCTGCTTTGACCACTGTTTTACTGTCTTTAATTTCTTTCAGCATCAACTCAATTTCTTCATCCATAGCCCCGATAATTCCGATTACTTCACTCATATGTAGATTCCTCCCGTAGTTAAATAAAATTTATAGTGTATAAAGCATAAAAAGCTCCAAAAGGAGCTTTCCATGCTATGCATATCCAAATCCGTGATTACTTATTCAGGTGATTAACAGACAAGCGGAGAATCGTCTCATGCGGCAAAATAACACGGGCGTTCTCTACAGTCTCTTTCTTCATAAGCTTCGTTAAAAGTCTCATTGCTACCGCACCCAAATCGTACATTGGTTGAGCTACAGTTGTCAGCAGCGGACGGACCATGGAAGCCATCCGAATGTTGTCGACGCTGATGATTGAGAAGTCATCTGGAACTTTCAGACCTTCGTCCTGGATACTATGAATGGCACCGATCGCCATTTCATCCGTTGCGGCAAAAATAGCGGTTGGCTTCTTCTTCAGTCCGAGGAAGTACTTCATGGCCTCGACACCGGATTCGTAGCGATAGTTACCGATACGCACCAGATCTTCCTGATACTCAATGCCAGCTGCTTCCAAGGCTTTCTTGTACCCCTGGAATCGAGCATAGCCGTTCGCCGGGTCCTGCAGAGTGCCACTAATCATAGCAATCTCACGGTGTCCGTGGCGGATCAAGGTGTTCACTGCGTCGAAAGCTGCCGTTTCGTGGTCGATATCCACAGATGGATACGTGCCCTTCTCGTCACGGGTTGCGCAGAGTACAATTGGCACAGCAGAAGTCTGGAATGCTTGAATGTGCTCATCCGTTACCGTACCGCCCATGAAAAGTAGCCCGTCCACTTGTTTCTCAAGCAACGTGTTAATGACACGAATTTCCTTCTCTTTACGCTTGTCCGCATTACAGAGAATGATGTTGTAGTGATACATGTTGGCAATATCTTCAATCCCGCGTGCAATTTCTGCAAATATCGAGTTGGAAATATCAGGAATGACGACACCGACAGTTGTCGTTTTCTTACTGGCAAGTCCTCTTGCCACGGCATTTGGACGATAGCCCAAACGCTCAATCGCTTCAAACACTTTCTTCCGGGTCTGCGGTTTCACGTTGGGGTTATTGTTCACAACCCGTGATACCGTAGCCATAGATACGCCTGCTTCTCGCGCTACATCGTAAATGGTTACCGTCAAATTACTCTCTCCATTGCGATAAATTTTATCGTTCGACTAATTAAAATTATGATACGACACTTTGTACATTTGTGCAATGATAACGCTTCATTTTCCTTTCAAAAATCTTTTCAAAGCGGAAGCATTACCCCGGAACACATACAACCTGCATCCCTATTGGTGCAATCATGTAACCTCTTTATATCGTAACAAAAAGTGCATGAAAAATCCAACTTTCGTGAAATATTTTCATTGATTTTGCAGAAAAATTTCTTGAAAACAAGAAAACATCCACTGAGCATCCTTTTCTTGTAACTTATTTGACAATTTGTGTCGATTGCAGGGTCAATTGTGACAACCGGTCACCCGTTTCCCGCATCCACTCAACATCTTCGGAGTCCCCCGCGAACCTATAAATGTCCAGCAAAAGATCAATCCGGCTCTGAACCGCTTTGCGGATCTCCTCTTCAAGTTCCGGTAAACTCTCGCCACTAAATTTAGAAAATGTCTCTTTCAATACAAAGGCCCACTCACTGCCGTCCGCCAAGGAAACCTTACTTCCCGCAGTCCCCTCTCTACCCAATTGCTGCACAAGTTCGCCCAAAGCGGGCTTAATGGCAGGCAACGGTTCGTAACGCGAACAGCCCTCACAGTTATACACAGGGACATCTGTGATTTTGATCTTTGTGTTGTACACTAGCGTATGCATATGTATAGTCATGTCACCGCCGCAACTGCATGCTTTCTCCAATAAGTCATCTTTCCACATCTGTCACACCTCAAGCATAAATTAAAAAGCACGCAGGTTCCGACTTTTTATTTCTATATTCGACTTCACTCTCCAGAATCCTTCTCATTTGCATATAATGATTTATTTGGCAATTGAACTAGACATCTCCACTCCTCATGTGACTAAAAATTTTAAATTTGATAGAATAAAGAAGAATAGAAGATGGATGCAGGAAGGAGACCCCAATAATGAGACTCGACGGCAAGAAGGTCATTGCGTTAGTGGATGACGAATTTGAGGATTTGGAGCTTTGGTACCCTGTCTACCGGGTGCGGGAGGAAGGCGCGGAGGTTCATCTGGCCGGACTCGAAAAAGACAAGACCTACATCGGCAAATATGGCGTTCCCGCCAAAGCCGAATATTCCTGGGACGAGCTTGATGCCGCCGATTATGACGGCATTCTCGTTCCGGGCGGCTGGGCGCCCGATAAAATCCGCCGCTACAGCAAAGTGCTGAAGCTCGTGCAGGATTTCCATGCAGCGAAGAAACCGATCGGGCAGATTTGCCACGCCGGCTGGGTGCTCATTTCGGCAAAAATTCTGGAGGGTGTGACTGTTACTTCCACTCCAGGAATCCGCGATGATATGGAAAATGCAGGCGCGATCTGGAAAGACGAGCCTGTGGTGACGGACGGACACATTATCTCCGCCCGCCGTCCGCCTGATTTGCCGCCATACGGCAAAGCCTTTTGCGACGCACTGGCTGGGGAATAAGGCCGCACGTCAACCCTTAAAAGAATACATAGCGGGCCCTGCCCTCAAGCTCGTCTTGAGGGCAGGGCCCGCTGTTTTTTTAAGCATCTATCAGCGCAGCGGAATGGTCTGTACGTCCTTAATAGCGTTAGGATAACTGTCCAGCGTAAAGGTCAACGGCTGCGGGAGTTTTTCTTTTCCGATCAAATACAAATTAAGGCCGCTTTTATTCAATTCCTCTTGTTTGGATTTAAACAAATTCGTAAGATCGAAGTTGTGAGGAGACTGATCATATTTATGTACTTCTCCATTGCCATCCTTGAACGACATGTTCATTATTAAATTACCCTCACGACTTAATATGTTACTATCTGTAAAATGGTGCTTCAAAACGATTAATTGCTGCTCAGCGGAATCCTGTACTACTTCAACTGTGAGTGCATTATCTGGCGCCTTCAGAATTTGCTGCTTATCTGTATCAATGATTAGTTCTCTCTTCGAAGGCTCCAAGGCATAGATTCCGTCAACAGTCAGGCGCAGCGGTGCTTTAGGTTTGGTGCTGTCATTATTAAATACACTATATGTCCTTCCCTCTTTCTGGATTTGCTTCGGTAGATAGAACCCTTCCGTATCTCTGTCATCTCCTAACAAAATTCGTGGCTTAAGCATTCCGAAAATGTCTTGTGTATTATTTTTATTATAAGCTGTTTCCAAATAGATGCCGGTACTACCGATATACATCTGCTTGAGATCTATCGTTTGCCCTGCAACCATGAATGATCGATTAAGCGTAATGGTTTGACCAGCCTCTCCCATTGCTTTCTTGTCTAGTCTGATGGGGACGGATAGATTTATGAGCCCCTCCGGTTTTGCAAACAGCGTATCGTTATCTGCGCTCTTGGCGATCGCAAGCTGAACCTCCACCTCTTCTGGCAAATCCTTGGCTTCACCACTCCATGTCAGGCGCGTTATATTCATGATACTGCCTAACCCCAATTTCTCCCGCGTTCCAATCAGAGCAGTACCTTTTATTGCCCCCGTACTGTCTGTTAATGATAGATGATCGACCCGCGTTTTGTGGTCTGTTTTGTTGTCTACCGAATACAGAATAATGATTCCCATTGCATCAGCTATCACGCCGTCAACGGTCAGCACATGTCCCTCCTTCTCCACGGAAGACACACCAACCTGCTTCATTAACCCGGCCTCATAAGCCGACCATACTGTCGTATCTTCAGTCGAAAAGGTAAGATATTTTTCCAATGGATCCGTCTTCGAAAAAGAACTGAGAGCACTCCGCAGCCCCGTACCCTCCCCCATCCATGATCCCGCAGAAGCCAGCAAAAGCAAAGTAATTACTGCAGCAGTTGCTGCTATCCACAGGCGCTTTTCCCATAACTTTCTGGCATGTTGTGACCTCCTGTTTAGGGCAAGATGAACGTTCGCATGAATCCGAGACTCGGGTACCCGTTTTGCTTCCAATGACAACTTGTGAAAATAATCTTCAAGAAGTTTCTCCTCGCTCAGAGTCATATCATGCACCCTCCTTAATTTTCATTTTGCCACGCAAATGTTTTAGTCCTTTGTTCAGCCAAGTTTTGATCGTTCCTTCCGGCCTGTCCAATATTTCGGCAATCTCGGTTACTGTCATGTCCCGGTAATACTTAAGTACAAGCACCTGCCGGTACTTAGGCTTCATCCCATCCAGTGCCTGCTCCATATCCAGCCTAAGATCACTTTTCATTTCCATCATGTCGCTTACCGTTTCTGCCGGCTTTACAGTCAGTACCCGCTTTCTCCGTTTAAGCTCATCATTGCAGCAATTGATGACAATTCGGATAAGCCAAGGGGTGAACCGTGCCGGATCTTTCAGGCTCCTGCGTTTAGTCCATGCCCGACAGGTAGCCTCTTGTAATACTTCAAACGCATCCGCTTCACTTCGCAAATAACTGTATGCGATCCCGTAAAGAAGTCTTTGTTGCCCCAGCACCATTTGCATGAATGCTTCCTCTTCACCCGTATTTGCTGTCTGGACTTTCATAATGCTTTCCATTCCTTCAGCTTTCCTCCCCCCATGCAGAATTTTTGCCAAGCCCTCTGCATTGTGTTCTCCTATATATTGACTGTGTTAGGCCACAAACGGTTTTGCTATTTGGAAAAATAAACCTCTAATCAAGATAAACAGAGATTGTTCCAAAAGCGAACACTCCCTTCAAGCAAGACAGCAAAAAAGCGCAGGACCTGAGGCTCAGAAATTGCGAATAAAACGAGACCTTGTAACGCAGTGTGTATGTCGGCATGTCGCGCAGCATGATGGACTTGATCAGAGCCCGGTTCAGGACCTCACGCTCTAGCTTGGAAGCTTGGCTTTGATTTAACAGGAAAATGTACCGTTAATTCTCCACTTTCAAAGGTTTTGCCCGGACTAAAGGGAAATTCTCCAGTTGTTCTTCCTCTTTATAAGAGAATCGAAGGAGATCCTATAGATTAACGGGAGTTTTTCCAGTTATTTTTGGAAACACTTCTTTTTTCGAATTCATAACGGGAGTATTTCCAGTTGTCTAAGCGCTGCATGGCGTTTACTTTTATTTTACCGGATCTGCACACCTGATGACCGAGTGGCTTTGGCTTTGGTTTGCCTATCCCCTGCTCCAGAAAGTGGTCGTCGAACACAAATAGAACATGGCGGGTTCAGGAACTCTCCTGAACACCGCCATGTTCTATTTTCCGCATTATTTTTAAGCAAATGGGCTTCTCATCAAGGAAAAAAACCTGCTATATGAGAGTCCTTTTAATCAATTCTCTCTTTGCTGCTGATGCTGCAAAGGGGATTCGGAAGCCTCAGGAGGTCTTCTCCTTCGCTTCCGAACTGCCTAATGCAATGCCGCTAACCTTGGCATATGCACTGAGCTTCGCTTCCGTCTCCGAGCTTGTACGCATCCGGAAGCAAGCCTTCGCTACCTCCCGGGCCTCAGCGGCAACGGTGTTCAGCGTGCGGTGCTTCACCTTCAGCAGCGCCTGTGGCGACATGCTGAGATTGTTAATGCCAAGCTCCAGCCACAGCGGCAGCGAACGCTCGTCCGCAGCCATCTCCCCGCATACGCTAACCTCAATCCCGGCATGCTTCGCCGCTTCTACCGTCATACGGATTAAGCGGAGAACTGCGGGATGGTAGGGGTGGTACATATGGGCAATCTGCTCGTTCATACGATCTACGGCCAGTACATACTGCACCAGATCATTCGTGCCGATACTGAAGAAATCTACTTCCTCGGCCAAGATATCCACGATCATGACTGCCGCCGGTACTTCAACCATAATCCCGACCGGAATATTCCGGTCAAACGGCACGCCCCGCTGTTCCAGCTCCTCCATGACTTCGGCCAGCACAGCTTTGGCTGCCTGCACCTCTTCCAGAGAAGAAATCATGGGGAACATCATCTTGACCTTCCCATAGACGCTGGCTCGCAAAATCGCGGTCAACTGGGTCTTGAACATGTCCTTCCGGTCCAAACTGATGCGGATCGCGCGGTACCCCAGGAACGGATTCTGCTCCTCCGGCAGCTGGAAGTAATCCAGATGCTTGTCGCCCCCAATATCAAGGGTGCGGATCACCACCGGATGATTCCCCACCTTCTCCGCTACCAGTTTGTACACCTCGAACTGCTCTTCTTCACTCGGAAAGGAATCGCGGTCCATGTAGAGGAATTCTGTGCGGAATAACCCAACACCCTCCGCGCCGTATTTCAGCGCCAGATTCAGTTCCTTCACCGAGCTGATATTTCCAGCAAGACTCAGGTTCACCCCGTCTCTTGTCACGGCTTCCACCGTCGCCAGCAGTTCTAGCTGCTCCCGCTTTTTATGCTGTTTATCCCGGATAGAAGTGTAATCGATCACCATAGCCTCGTCTGGATGCAGTTGTATCGATCCGTTATCTCCGTCAATGACCAGCATGTCTCCCGTTTGAATGGGGTTTGAAAGTTTGTTCTCGAGCCCCGCAACTAGCGGAATCCCCAAGGCCCGGGCCATGATCGAGGAATGCGACGTCTTGCCGCCCATCATCGTCACAATGCCAAGGACATAGGTAGGATTCAAATGAGCCAGCTGAGATGGAGACAACTCCTTGGCGACGAGAATATACGGCTGGGTGTCGGACGGGAGGGTAACCTCTGGTGCACCCAGTAAATGCTTCAGAAGACGATTGCCGACATCCTTGATGTCCACCGCCCGCTCCTTCATATATTCATCGTCAAGCAGGTCGAACATGGCTACAAAATGGTCAATGGCTTCCTTAACCGCCACTTCCGCTGCCTTGTACTGACGTTCAATAATCCCCCGGATCTCACTCATGAACACCGGATCATCGAGGATGGCCAGGTGGGCGTCGAAGATACTGGATTCTTCCGGTCCGACGACTTCCCTGAACTCTCTCTTGATAAACTCAATTTCATCCTTGGAGGTGCGGATACCTTCGTATAAACGCTCAAATTCTTTAGCGAGATCCACCGGATTGACCTGCGTGTCCGGCAGACTCCATTCCCAATTGGGCAGGACAAAAGCCTTCCCGATGGCAACACCTGCTGCGGCGCCTATGCCTTGTATCATGCTTCAATCCCTCCAACATTACTTTCGTGTAATACAACGGACATTACAGAAGTTTGCCCCTTTTTCACATTTTTGAATGGAGCATAGCTCCAGGATTTAACACGGTCAGGGTTCGTGATTACCATCGGTGTAGCGAGTGAAGCTGCATGCTCCCGCAAATAGCCGAGGTCAAATTTGACCAGCAGCTGACCCGGCTCCACACTGTCTCCCTCTTGCACAACCGCCTCGAACGGACCTTTTAGCTGCGAGGTATCTATACCGATGTGCATAAGCACCTCCAGCCCTTCCGGTGTCGAGATGCCCACGGCATGCATGGTTGGGTATACGTGCATGACCTTCCCGAAGACCGGAGAGACCAGCTCGCCCTTTTCCGGGAAAAAAGCCACCCCGTCGCCAACCAGTTTGGCCGCAAAAATATGATCCGGCACTTCCTCGATTGGCAGCATCCGGCCCTGCATCGGGGCACTGAACAGTACCTGCGGCAGATCGCGCAGCAGCAGCTTATTGATCTCCTCGCGGATCAGCTCTGAGTAGGTACCGAATACCACCTGCACGTTGCCGCCACCAAGCTTGATAATCCCGGCAGACCCAAGGCCTTTGAGCGCCCCGGCATCTACATAACGGTCATTATGGACGGTCAGACGCAACCGGGTGATGCAAGCCTGCACCTGTACGATGTTCTCCTTACCTCCAAGCGCCTCCAGAATGAGAGGAGCCTGATAGGGTATATTACCTGCCCAATCGCCAAGCTCCGAGCCTTCCTCGCGTCCTGGTGTCGGGATCTGAAAGCGGCGGATCGCCCAGCGGAACAAATTATAATACACAATGCCATAGCCGATTCCTATCGGAATCAACAGCCACGCCCGCTGGGATAGGTGCAGGTTAAGGAAGAAATCTATGGCCCCGGCAGAATATGAGAATCCGTGATGAATACCAAGTGAATAAGTCAGCACCATTGCCAGACCAGACATTACGGTATGTACGGCAAACAGATACGGCGAAGCGAACAGAAAAGCAAATTCGATCTGCTCCGACACCCCGGTCAGAAAGCACACCAGTGCGGCACGCAAAAAAGTCTTCTTAATCTTCGGCTTCAAGTCCTCACGAGCTTCTTGAATGATTGCAAATGCAATGGCCGGGAGCGCGAACATCATGATCGGGAATAGTCCCGCCATAAAAATTCCCGCTGTAGGGTCACCTGCGAAGAAACGCGGCAGATCGCCCTGTACAACAGCACTTCCGTCAGGCGTCGTATACGTGCCCATCTGGAACCAGAACACATTGTTCAGGATATGATGTAGCCCAAAGGCTGTCAGCACCCTATATAGTACCCCATACAGGAATACGCCATAGCCGCCGGTCCTTAGAATTCCCTGAAATAGATGATCCAGCCCGCTTTGGAGCAGCGGAGCAATACCGAGCATCACCCAAGCGAACAGGGCCGAGAACAACCCCATGAACAGCAAAACAAAGCGCGACCCGCCAAAAAACTGAATCGCTTCTGGAAGCTTAATATTTTTGAACCGGTTATGTGCTACCCCGGCGACAATCCCGAGCAGAATTCCGATAAGTGTTGCGGGCTGAACATGTCCTTCTCCCATCCCCGATACAATCCGGTCGTAGGTGAACATGCCTGCAAGAGCGGCCAGCCCTGCTGGTCCAGCCTGGTTAGATAGTCCCCAAGCCACGCCTACTGCGAACAGATAGGGCATAAAGTAGAATACCCCTTGCCCAGCATATGTAGCCACTTCGGATACTGAAGAAAGTCCCCATGCAGACCATGGCAGGCTGCCCAGACTCAGCAGAATGGCTGCCGCCGGAAGCACCATGGTAGGAAGCATTATGGCTCTGCCCAATTGCTGCAGTGATCCGAGCCAATTCAAGGTGACCCTCTCCTTTCTTACTATAATAAATGGTACGCGCTGTGGCAGGTTTTGTCAAAAGAATACATCTAGCATTTCCTTGATTGCTCACAGACATCTATTATACTGAATGTCCACCTGTTTGTGCAGCGTTTATTTATCAAAAAACGTCCTTCACCACAATTCGCTTGCGGTAGAAGGACGTTTTCAGGCCTACTCAGATTCCATTGAACTTGATGCAGTGCTTACGCGCGGCTGCGCCCGTGCATCGTGATAGCTTCCTCCACCTTGATACAACGATCCATAATGGCCGTCATACCGCTTGCTGCCGCGATATCGGCCGCTTCCTGGTTGATGATGCCTTGCTGCAGCCAAAGCACACGTGCGCCGATGTCAGCCGCTTCCTGCGCGACCTCTGCACAATACTCACTGCGGCGGAAGACATTGACCATATCTACCGGTTCAGGAATCTCCGCCAGCGTGTGGTAACACTTCTCGCCGAGGATTTCTCCATCTACCGTAGGATTTACCGGGATAATCCGGTATCCTCTGCTCTGCATCGCCCCTGCCACCATATAAGAGGTGCGATCAGTTTTATCCGACAGCCCTACCACTGCAATGTTCCCGGCGGAGGCTAGAATATCTCCGATCTGCTCCCGGGAAGGATTCTCAAAGCCCATGTTCATATCCCCTTTTCTAAGTAAGGTTGATCTCATCCTATGGCGCATCATCAAATCTTGGGAATTACAGCTCCCTATCTAGTTACTTTACCCATTCCACATCAGCACCAAGCGCCTTCAGATGGTCAAAATATTGCGGGTACGACTTGGCCACATGATGCGCATCCTTGATTAGCAGCGGCTGGCGTGCCCGCAAGCCTACAACGGTCAATGCCATGATTACCCGGTGATCGTAGTGAGCGTTGATCGTCACTCCACCTTCAACCCCGTCCGGCTGTCCGTGTACAATAATCTCGTCACGGCGCTCCTCAACCTTTGCTCCAGCGCGGGTCAGCTCTGCCAGATAGTCGGTGATCCGGTCGCATTCCTTGTAACGCAGGTTCTCCACATTGTAGAAACGTGAAGTCCCCTCTGCAAATACCGCAGCAGCTACCATAGCCAGTACAGCATCCGTCGCCGCATCTCCGTCGAATTCCACGGCTTTCAGGATGCCGTTACCTTGTACATGTACAACATCATTCTCATGGGTAAGAGGAACTTCCATCATCCGTAATACATCAACAATGGCTCTTTCTCCCTGCTTGCTCTTCTCCGCAAGACGCTGAATCGTCACATCGGATTTCGTTACTGCGGCAGCAGCAAGAACAGCAGCAGAACCTGGATAGTCTCCTTGCACCGTGTAAGTCTTGGCAGCATATTTCTGACCGCCTGGTACCTTGAACGACATGTAGTCGTCCGCAGCATGTACCACGATTCCCGCCTGTTCCAGAACTTCCAGCGTCTGACCTACAACCACCTTCGATTTCAGGTCATCCAGCACGATAATCTCGCTGTCCTCTTCCAGTAAAGGTGTCAGGAAGAGAAGAGCGCTAAGATATTGGGAGCTGACTGCACCGGAAACGGTGATTTTCCCACCTTTTGGCTTGCCGCCACGGATGGTGATTGGCAGTTTGCCTTCGTTATGCTCTACCTCTACGCCAATCTGGCCAAGAGCAGTAATGAGATCATCGTGCGGACGCTTGCCCAGCGAGTCTGGATACGTGTTCACGAATGTCACTTCAGGGCTAAGCGCAGCGACAGCCATCAGGAAACGCAGCACCGCTCCGGCATTGCCTACATTCAGTTCCTTAACGTTACTCGGGCGTGCACCGAAGCCCTGCACTACAATCTTCTCATCATCTTCTGTCAGCACTGCGCCGAGATCGGCGATACAGCGGCGGATAGCATCGCTGTCCTCACTGTGAGCCGGATGATAGATCGTGCTGACTCCTTCGGAAAGGGCAGCAACCAGCAGGTAACGGGTAGTGTAGTTTTTAGAAGAGAGGGCTCCGATTTCACCTTGCAGGTTTGGCGTGGGTCTGACAATAACGTCCATAGTAATTAGCGCTCCTTTTTTTATAATAAGTTATGTATGGCTCCGTTTGACACGGTATTCCATGCTTGTGTTATCATTAAACCATTCTTCTGACGAAAAGAGGTCACATCCATGAATCCTATACCCCAAATTACAGCACAGGAATTGCGGCAGCGTCTAGCCACAGGCGAAGAGCTTGTCCTTATCGACGTGCGTGAAGATGATGAGGTTGCCTTCGGCATGATTTCCGGCGCACAACATATCCCGATGGGCGAAATTCCGCAGCGGACAGAGGAAATTCCCGCCGATGCCGAAGTCGTTTTCATTTGCCGTTCCGGCGCCCGCAGTCAACGTGTCTGCGAATACCTGCAGCAGCAGTTCGGTTATAACTCCGTTGCCAACCTGAGCGGTGGCATGATTGATTGGAATGAAACCGCGGAAGACTAAAGTCTCACCAATACACTTAAAAGCTCAACCGCGTTGATGCATTAAAATATGCTGAGACACTTCTACAGCAGTTAGACCCGTTGTATCGACCGTGCAATGCGCAAAACGGTAAGCATCCCGGCGCTCTTCCATGATGCGTGCGATCCGTTCCTTCGCGTTGCCGGCGAGCAGCGGACGATCCAGATTTTCACTGACCCGCGCCAGAATCTCTTCCTCATCGGCAGTAAGTGCCACTACCAAGCCGTTAGCCAGCATTAGTTCGGCATTTCCAGCAGCCAGTACAGCGCCTCCGCCTGTGGAAATCACTCGTTTCTCCCCTTGCAGCATACGCTCCAGCGTTTCTGATTCAAGTCTTCTGAAGTAGCCTTCGCCTTCTTCTGCGAATATCTCTGGGATACTCCGGTCTTCGCTCTCGGCAATGACATGGTCGAGGTCGACCAGTTCATAGCCCAGTTCCTCTGCTAAAATAGCTCCAACCGTAGACTTTCCTGTGGCCATCATGCCTACTAGAATAATGTTATTTGAAGTCATTGCGTTCCTCCAAGCCGCGACATTTGTCATATCATAACACAGGGTTAAAAGATTAGACAATCGGCTTTCCTTGGCCTGTCGCCAAGCGGGATATTATGTGGGATAAAATATATAGTTTTAAAAAAAGCCCGGAAGGCTCCCCTTGTTGCAGGGCCTTCCGGGCCGCCCGTTACGGCTATGCCAATTGTCTTACTCAGCAGACAACCAGTTGTGGTGGAACACGCCTTCTTTGTCCACACGTTTGAAGGTGTGAGCGCCGAAGTAATCGCGTTGTGCTTGAAGCAGGTTCGCAGGCAGACGCTCAGTGCGGTAGCTGTCATAGTAAGCCAGCGCGCTGGAGAAACCAGGAACTGGAACGCCAAGAGTAACCGCAGATGCGATAACTTTACGCCAAGCATCCTGGTAAGAGCTCATGATGTCCTTGAAGAACGGATCAAGCAACAGGTTCTTCAGATCCGCATTGTTTTGGTAAGCATCGGTGATGTTCTGAAGGAAACGGGAACGGATGATGCAACCGCCGCGCCAGATTTTAGCCAGCTCGCCGTATTTCAGATCCCAACCGTATTCATCGGAAGCTACGCGCAGTTGAGCAAAACCTTGTGCGTAAGATACGATTTTACTTGCGAACAATGCTTTACGCACGTTCTCGATGAACTCAGCTTTGTCGCCTTGGAATGGAGTGGTCTCAGGACCGCTCAGCACTTTGCTGGCTTCAACACGCTCATCCTTCATAGCAGACAAGAAGCGGGAGAATACCGATTCAGTGATCATGGACAATGGCACGCCGAGATCCAGCGAGCTTTGGCTTGTCCATTTACCAGTACCCTTTTGGCCAGCGGAGTCAAGAATAACATCCACCATTGGCTTACCGGTTTCTGCGTCATATTGTGCGAAGATGTCGGTAGTGATCTCGATCAGGTAGCTGTCCAGCTCGCCGCTGTTCCAGTCCTTGAAGATGCTGTGCAGTTCTTTTGCATCCAGACCAAGTACATCTTTAAGCAGTTGGTATGCTTCACAGATCAGCTGCATGTCGCCGTACTCGATACCGTTGTGCACCATTTTCACATAGTGACCAGCACCGTCCGGTCCGATATATGTAGAGCAAGCCTCTCCGTCCACTTTGGCGGAAATAGCTGTCAAGATTGGTTCTACGAGCTTATAAGCGCTCTCTTGTCCGCCTGGCATAATGGAAGGTCCTTTAAGTGCGCCTTCTTCGCCACCGGATACCCCTGCGCCGATGAAGCGGAAACCTTTTTCTTCCAAATCTTTGCTGCGACGAACAGTATCAGGGAAGTAAGCATTACCTCCGTCGATGATGATATCGCCTTGGTCAAGATGTGGCAGCAAGGACTCAATTGTCGCGTCAGTTGCTTTACCAGCTTGTACCATGATCAAAATTTTGCGCGGCGTTTCTAAGGAAGCTACAAACTCCTCAACGGAGAAGGCACCTGTCAAATTCTTGCCTTCTGCCTCTTTCAGAAGCTCATGAGTCTTCTCAGGCGAACGGTTGAATACCGATACGGAAAAGCCTTTGCTCTCGATGTTTAGAGCCAAGTTCTTACCCATTACCGCCAAGCCAATAACGCCGATTTGTTGTTTTGCCATCTGGTCCTCCACCCTTTGCACCCTATATTTTTGTGAAATCCATTTTCTCGCAGAATCGAGAAGAAACGGCATTGTCTCCCATTGTAGGTACTGCCTGTCCGTTCCTGTCGAAATATAGACAAGCTTGACTTGCCTATATGTAAGAATACCACCCTTTGCCAGAGACTGCAAAGCACATGGCGAAATAGAAAAGCGTTTTATTCTCTTGCTCTCGGCAGGAATAGATTCACAATGACTATTTTAACGTTTTTACGCACAGAAGTGAACCCCCTGAACGTATAAATTCAGCACAAACAGAAGACACCCCAACCACAGGGTGCCTCAGGGTCTGCTCTTGCTGTCCGCATTCACCATTCCAGCATGTTCAATTCCTTGGTCAGTAAGGCAAGCTTTTCTTTGCACTGAGCAGCCTGTTCGGCATTCCCGGTAGCCAGCGCCTCATTCAGCAGGTCCAGCTGCTCGTCAACCTCAATCCGGCAAGAACGAATTCGTTCCTCCCCTTCCACCGAGTAGAACAGCTTTGTCAGCTCCTGATCGGTCAACAGTGGCCCCTTCTGGAATAGCACACGCTGCTGATAGCCGGAGATTTCTACAAGCCGTATCACTTCACCGAATAAAATATTCTCAATTATAATCTGCCGGTCGCGGAACCGCTTGACGATGGCGTGGCCCCTCTTGTCACCGATCAGCTTCTCCATCCACTCGGACAGGCGGGCATCGCGGATCATATAGTCTCCGACCAGCTTGTAGCCCTCCTTAATCCGCTGAAAGCGCAGCTTCACCAGCTTGCGTCCCGTACGTACGGATATAACAAAGACGTTCTCGTTCTCACTCCAATACAGGGAATAGCCTTCTTGAATCAAATCCTTAATCAGGTCCTGGATATGCTCTCTCTCAAACCTCAGCTCCAGATTGCAATATTCCACCTCGTCATTCTTGTTCATGGCACTCCCCCCTAACTGCTTTGCTCCGGCAAAGCCAGCTTCACAAGCCTAAGCTACGTTGATGCGGAAGCAACAATGACCGCAGAACCTCCACTGGCGACAAAATGCGTTTTGCGTTACTCTTACTCTTATTTTATACTTCAGTTTATGTAGCGGTAACTTGGTTTATTGACTATTTTTACCCGCAACGGTCCTGCTCCAAACGTTTTTCCGTACAATTTAGAAGTCCATTCAACTTCTTCCCCTTTAATTTGTATAAAAAGCCGCCTGTTATACGGAATTTATCCGTGCAACAAGCGGCTTATTTATGTTCTATAACTTGCTTGATCCAGCAGCTTGTTAGAGTGCCTGAACCTTTCTGCCCGTTCTACGGACGATAAGCAGATGTAAGCCGAACAACAGAAGCATCACAAAAGCGCTGACCAGGAAAGGCACCCCGTGGCCTACCGAATCCCAAAGCTTGCCCGATAGCACCGGCCCTGCGACCATTCCGGAACCCTGGAGAGTCAAGAACAACCCCCATACCGTCCCGCGTTCCCCCTTAGGCACCTGCTTGGCCAGAAAAGCGTTCCAGGCGGGGAGGATCAGCGCATAGCTGATACCGACCAGAGCCACGGCGCCGAACACAAAGGGCAGCCATCGCACCATCGAGAACAGCGTCATAGAGAACGCAGCCAGCAAGAAGCCGATGTTGAGAAACAACGTAGTACCGATACGGTCCACAAGGCGTCCTGCCGGAATAAGCGTCAGTACCGTGATCCCGCCTCCGGCAATAAGCAGAAGACTGAACTGATTTGGCGAGACATGTAGCTCTGTGCGTGCGAACAGTGTGACTACCGGTGTCATCAGTCCGATGGCGAACGCCTGCAGAAAGAGCGCCGGGTAGAGCAGCCTGCTCACCTTGAGCGTAGTTTTGAGCTGCGTGAGCGTTCGTTTCAGGCTCTGTAGCGGGTTGACCTTTTTGGATGATGATCCTGCGCCATCCACCGCATTAGCAACCTTGAGAGGTGCCGGATGATCCGGATCGATCCGCTTAGGCAGCAGCAGAGCCACTACAACGACAGCCACTGCACAGGCCAGCAGGACAAAAAAGGTTGTTCGATAGCTGTATCCGCCATGATCCATGAGAAAGTTCACTGTAATGGGTCCGATCCCGGTCCCCGCCAGGGAGGCCATCTCCACTGCGCCCATAGCTGCGCCACTGCTGCCGCTTTGCGTAGAGCCGGCCAGCTCCGTTACGCCAGTCATGACGCAGGGCCAGAGCGGGGAAGTCCCGATCCCCAGAATGAGGCAGGCCAGCGACAGCAACGCCGCATTTTTAGCAACGATAATCAAAGTTAAAGCAAGCAGAATCAAGAGCAGTGCGCCGGTCATCGTCCAGCGGTACCCGATCCGCTCCATCACCCAGCCTGAAGGACTGCGGAACAAGTTATCACCCAAATACTGCAGCGCGAAGGAAAATCCGACGACAGTAACCGACAATCCAAGAATATGCTCCATATAGACAGGGAGCAAGGCAACTAACAGAGATCCTTTTACAAACTCCACTAAAAAGATGATAACCCACATTTTCACGATAAACGGCGAAGTCAAATTAATATGCATCCGCTGTGCTTTGCCGGACATTCTATCACATCCTAGTATTATGGTCATTGATTTGTTATACTGATGTCTGCTTGAAAAATTACTCTTCACGAAAGGTTGTGACAGCATTAAATGAATCAACACCGTACTCCCCTCTTCAGCGCTCTAAAAAAGCATGCCGCCGGCAATCCCGTTCAATTCCATATTCCGGGGCATAAGAAGGGGCAAGGAACCGATGCCGAATTCCGTGAGTTTATCGGCGATAATGCTCTATCCATAGACCTGATCAATATCGCGCCGCTTGATGATCTTCATCAGCCCAAAGGCGTGATAGAGGAAGCTCAGAAGCTGGCTGCAAAAGCTTTCGGCGCTGATTACACGTATTTCAGTGTACAAGGCACGAGCAGCGCTATCATGACGATGATCCTCTCTGTTTGCTCGCCCGGTGATAAAATCATTGTACCGCGTAACATTCATAAGTCTGTTATGTCGGCCATTATTTTTTCCGGAGCCAAGCCTGTGTTCGTCTCTCCTGTTCAGGATGAGAATCTAGGGATAGATCACGGCATAACCACCAGCGCCCTGGAGCGGGCCTTGAAGCGTCACTCGGACGCCAAAGCCGTTCTGGTCATCAATCCGACGTATTTCGGCGTATGTGCCGACCTGCGTTCCATTGTGAATCTGGCCCACAGTCATGGTATCCCCGTACTTGTGGACGAGGCGCATGGAGTACTGATTCATTTTCATGAAGATCTGCCGACATCGGCCATGCAGGCCGGCGCGGATATGGCAGCTACCAGTGTACATAAGCTGGGCGGCTCCATGACCCAAAGCTCGGTATTGAATCTCAATGCGAAGACTGGCCTCATCAACCCGCAGCGGGTACAGACCATTCTCAGCATGCTGACTACGACGTCAACTTCCTACATTTTACTTGCTTCACTGGACACATCCAGACGCAATCTCGCCCTAAACGGTCATGAGATTGCTGCGGAAGCGATTCGCCTGTCCAACTATGCCCGCGATGCTGTCAACAGCATTGAAGGCCTTTACAGCTTTGGCAAAGAAATTCTCGGGACAGAAGCTACCTTTGACCATGACCCAACCAAATTGAACATTCATGTCCGCCATCTCGGTATTACCGGCTACGAAGCGGAGAACTGGCTGCGTGACAAGTACAACATCGAAGTCGAGCTTAGCGACATGTATAATATTCTTTGCCTTATTACCCCTGGTGATACCCAAGAATCAGTGGACAAGTTAATTGCTGCCTTGCGGGTATTGTCTGCCATTCATTACAGCAAGGGAGAAATATACGAGCTCAAGGTTCAGGTGCCTGAGATTCCGCAGCTTGCCCTGATCCCAAGAGATGCGTTCTACGCAGATACTCAGCTCGTTCCGTTCCGGGAATCAGCCGGTTATATTATCGCGGAATTCATCTATGTATACCCGCCGGGTATTCCGATTCTCCTCCCTGGTGAAGTTATTACCCAAGATAATATCGATTATATCATCGACCATGTAGAAATCGGGTTGCCGGTAAAAGGACCTGAGGACCGCACCATCACCAATGTGAAGGTAGTTGTAGAGGCCGAGCCGATCTCCTGATCGGCTTTCTCTTCACACCTGTCGCCAACCATACAAAAACCCGATACTGCAAAGTATCGGGTTTTTGCTTATGAAGTCAACTGCCAGGAAAATCCTGGACCAGTCCTTTTCTATCACCGAAAATCTATTCTTGCTGGGCGAGCAGCTCGTTGTATGCTTCTTCAACAGCTTTCCATTCAGCTTCATCTTCGATATTGTAAAGCACCATTTCTTCATTCTCTTCTTCTAGACGCAGAATAATACCATCCGCCTCAGGGTTTTCGCGTTCCAACAGCAGCGCGTACAACTTCTCGCCTACGTCAAACGTTTCTACCAGTACCATCTCTACATCTTCGCCCTGCTCGTTCGTCAAGGTCAGCACAAACTCCTCGTGCTCATGGTCGTGATCATGTCCGCAACCGCATGCTTCCCCATGTTCATGGCCATGCTCATGTTTGTGATCGCTCATTGAAATACCTCACTTTGAATTGTATTAGCCTACAAATCGTATCGTAACACGTATAACAACTTCAGGTCAATTTTGGGAGTGGTCAAACCTTACTAATTTAGCGCAGTTATGACTTTCTCCGACACAAGAACATAGTCTCCATTCTTGGTTGGTCTGATATAGAAGCCTACCCGGTATTTTCCTGCTTCCTTGAAATCATACGTAATCTCGGAGCTGGAGAACCAGAAATCCTCTTTCTTCGTTCCTTCCATGTTGCGCGAGTCGATATCTTTGCTGTTTCCCGAAGGATCCGTGATTGTCACCTTGACCGAAGAAATCTCGTCTGTCAGACTATCTACCTGCGAGAGTACCTTAAACTTTAGCTTGCCCAAATTCACATTGCCGAACACTGTGTCTCCCTTGAAGAGGACAATATGCACATTCGGTTTGAGAATGGTTACTTTACCGGAGCCATCCCAGATTACAACTCCGCCTGCCTCCCGTGCAGGAATGTACGTCTTCCCGTCAATCAGATATCCGCCGTCCGTAATTTCTTTTCCGTTGCTCCAGACCTTAATCTTCTGGCTCACCGAATCAGCGAATAGTAACGAGCCGCCCATCAGGGAAAAGACGAGCACACATAAAGCTATTTTTTTCCATCTCATCGCTAGAAACCCCCAAGTAATTCATACTGTTAATGTATACTAGCTTCTCTCCTGCAAGTTGCGCTTGTGTCAGGAAAAAGTTTCATTCCTGTCCCTCATCTTGATAACATCACGCAAACAAACCCATGATATAGTATGTCTATCCCCTACTATTGGAGGTTCTTCCGATGAGTATAAGCCTGCAGATGCTTGGTACCGGCAACGCCTTAGCCAAAAATTATTTCAACAACAACGGGCTTCTCCTGGACAAGAATTATACCTTAATGATTGACTGCGGCGTTACGGCCCCGCTGGCAATGCACGAGCTGAACAGATCCTTCCGGGATGTCAACGCCACCCTGATTACCCATATCCACGCCGACCATGTCGGAGGACTGGAAGAACAGGCCCTTACACTTAAGCATAAATATAATCGCAAGATGACCCTGCTTTTACCGGAAGCTCTGGTGGAGCCCTTGTGGGACCATACGCTGATGGGCGGTATGTATCAGCAAGGTGTTGTGTCCTCATTGGAGGATATCTTCGAGGTTAGACCGCTATCTCCCAGTGTCCCCCACCGTCTGTCCGAAGATCTTGTGCTGGAGTTGCTACAAACCCCACATGTACCGGGCAAAGACAGCTATTCCCTGATTGTGAATGGCGATATTTTCTATAGTGCAGATATCATATTTCAACCCGATCTGCTGATCGATCTGGTGCGGGAACAGGGCATCCGCCGGATTCTGCACGACTGTCAGCTCACCGGAACTGGACATGTTCATACAACGCTGGAAGAATTACTATCTTTACCGGAAGATGTCCGGAAGTTGATCTACCTTATGCACTATGGCGATGAAAAGCCGGATTATGTAGGACATACCGGAGAGATGGAGTTTCTGGAGCAGCATGTGATGTACACCCTATAAGTCATAGTCCTATGTATATAAAAAGGCCGAACAGTAACGTCTTTCGAGAAGACGCCTGTCCGGCCATCGATATCACCGCTAAAATAACGGAAGCTGATCCAGATTGTTGGTCGGGTCACCGTCCGCATCTCCGCGGATATGCAGTGCACCATCCTTGCCTTTGAACACATTGACTCCGGCAATTTTGCCAGCCTGTACTTCCTGCAGGGCCTGCTCGTAATCAAGCACCCGCCCGGAAGAGGTCTGAAAGCTCGTCAGATCCCCATCCCCATTCTTCTGGGTCGCTATAAAACGTTCGCGTTCATCGCTGATCGTCACGCAAGATCAACTCCTTGGACATGGATTTGCCATCATCAGGCAACCTTTAGCATGTCCGCAGCATCATTGAAATATGCGCTTGACTAAGCTGAGACTAGAGCGTTTTTTGCATCCGCACATGCAGAATCCCTGCATCATAGAACGGCTCTGTCGAGATCACTTCATATCCCAGCTTGCGATAGAAATTCTCCGCCTGGCATTGTCCGTCCAGAATGGAGTATTCTAGTCCCAGCTCACGCGCAAGCTCTTCCAGCGCCAGGAGAAGCACCCGTCCATACCCCTTGGAGCGGTAATCTTTCATCACAGCGATCCGCTGCATTTTGGCCGTAGCTGCTTTATAATAGATCAATCGGCCTGTCGCCACCGGAATCCCGTCATCTATCAATAGGATATGGTGCACATCCGGACTGATCACATCATACTCATCGATCTCTTCTTCCTCCGGTACCTTCTGTTCTTCCACGAACACTTTCTTGCGAATATCAAACCCCTGCCGGAGCTGTTCCTCATTCGTTACACGTACGATTTCTGCCGCCATGACCTTAAAACTCCTCTCTATGTAAAAGACAATAGTCGGTCTATTATACAGAATATTCGTTTTTCTGTATAGTTAAGGCCTAGCTGGCAGCATTGGCAGCGATATAGGTTAATCGCCCGAATAAACCTCCTGCGGGATCGAGCGGTCGTAGACATCTATCAGCACCGGCGAAGGTTCCGGGGAGTGCTCCAGCTCTCCATCCAGAGTAGATAGCTTGTTGACCTCTTGGTATCTCGAAGCCGGCGCATCCGTACTGCACCCGGTTAATCCGATTAGCGCAGCAGCGCATAGACCCAAGCACCATGCTGACAATCCCCTACGTCGATAAGGTTGTATATTCATTGGTATTCTCCTTTCGCCCTTTCTGTAGCTCTTTCTCTACAGTTTTGACGATTCAGAGGTTTTTATAACAAGGCTCTATGAAGGGACATTAAAAATCAAGCAGAAGATCATATAAGACGCTCTTAAGATTCTCACTCAAGGGTTGGTCGTCACTCCTACACTACTGTGCATGTTTAGACTTCCGGTTGCTGTTGTACCTAATCTCCTGCACCCATCTTCTTAACAGTGAAAATGGTCCACTTTCCCAACTAAGAGCATTTTCGTACCTTATATTTCTTCAATAATAGATAAAAAGGATAATAAGGACATTATTGTATCTTATTTTCTAAAAATCGCGCCAAAAGGGGGGTTACTGCGAATTTAACATACAATATTGCACTTAATTCCCATTAATCCTTAGCTGCAGAGTATTTAAGGTACAAAAATGCCGTTAATTGCACATCGGGAATCCTTATTACTGCCCGCCCGTTCTATATAATTGCTTAGGGTGTCCAAGTATAAGATATCAGTAGAACGCGCTATAATTTCTCGATAGGGAAAAACAAAGACAAATCAACGTTATGATCCAGTCTAAAACAAAACCCCACTCTCCGCTTGGAATCGGAAAATGGGGTTCAGCTCATATTGCAATTCTTATGTATATAAGTATATCTGCAGTTGGATTTCGTCTATCCTTCTGACCATGTAATCGTGATTTCAGTGTATCCTGCTTTGGATGCAGATAATCCCCCGATGATAGATACCGGGCTTTTCCCGCCCAGCTTACCGGTAATCACCATCGAACTTTTGTCTATAACCTTCGAGGCTTGAGTGATGTTCTTTCCATCGACATAATCGGTATACTTTTTCCCCATAGTCTCAATGCTGTCCTTCGTCAAATAAACCAGTACAACCTTTTTCTTCCCGTCCACCACACTGTCGGTCAAATCCGTAATGATGGCATCCCCGACTACCGGAAAATCTGCAGGTAAATTCTTCGATTTTTTGACGCTACTTGTTGGGGAACCGCCTGTACTCCCCGGGTCACTGCCGATGATCACCTTGTTGGCTACTGCATCATAAGACACGGGAACCCCAAGCGCTCCGGCAATAGCACGCGTTGGCAGATAGGTCAAACCGTCATACGTAATTGGCGTGAGCTTCTTGCCGCTGCCATCTACTGGTGCATACACAGTCCCATTGACCTGAATGGCGATGCCATAATTAAGAAAGGCTTTAATCTGCTGCAGGTTGCTGCCAGCATATACGCCTGCCGAACCTGTAGCGAGCATGCCAACAACTGCGGAAGCAATACCCCATGTCTTTTTCAACAAAAATCATCTCCAGACGTTAATCATTGTCGAATATAATCTATTAACCACTCTGGAGTTTTTCAAACCTTTGGACTTCCCTTACTGCTCCATTAAATATTCACATTCCCCACCAGATGCACCATATACATCATGCCGCCCAGGAAGCCCGCTAGCGCAAAATAAGCTATTCCGTACTTCCAACGAGTTGGGGCAGGAACATCATAATATTTGTCATTCTCAAAAGGAGTACACTCAATCTCACAGCTCATCTTCAGATGCAGTCCATTCTCCAGTTCGATTCGCTCCAGCTGAGTGACCTTCACTTTCTCCAGGATGACCTGCTGCGGCAGCATAGCTGTACCATAATAATCCAGACTATCCCACTTCACCCCGATGTATTGCTGGTGGTTCAAATCGCTATACGTTGTAAAAGGCAGTTCCCGCTTGTGCTCTGGTCCCGGGATCATATACCCTTCCTGGATAAGACGCTCCACAGGAATCATGAAGCTACGCGTTACGAACTGTCTCTTGCTCTGCTTGCGCCGTTTAACGTATTTGGTATACAAATCGTAGGCGAACAAACCCCAGATAATCAAAAACAAAATGGATTTCAGATAAATAATGACCGCTAATCCACCCACAAGTCCAACCAGCCATAACCAGCGTGTAACCGCCGTGACAATTCGCCCGCCATCCAGCGGATGAATCGGCAGCAAATTAATCAGATTCAGCAAAAATCCCACGTAAGCCAAGGAGTACAGCAAAGGGCTGTCCAAGTAATACGCGGCCCCAAACACGGCTGTCGCCCCGATGCTACCCAGTATAGGACCACCGAAAGCAATGTACGCTTCACTTTTGGCATCCAGCGGCTGCCGTTTCAACGCGATCAGAGCACCCATAAACGGAATAAATAGCGGTGCACTGACAGGGAGCCCCATTCGCTTGGCCGCGAATACGTGACCCAGCTCATGGACGAGCAATAGCAGGACGATGCCAATCGCGAAGCCCCATGGATAAATGAATGCATACGCCCAAATGGACACCATCATCGAAATTAACGGACCTGCGATCTTGCTTATTTTCAACAGCGACAGAATCGCCTTTCCCTTCAACAGGAGCATTGCTGCCCCACCGCCCAGCCATTTCAGCGGAGTGGAAGTTTTTTTATTCGGCACATTTTGCGGCAACAGTCTCGAGCTCCTTCATTGTTTTGTTATTAGATTTACGTATTTTACCATACCTATTAGAAAAATTCCTTCTATATAAGGGGGGGGATATTCGTACCGGGTAATACGGGGAAAATGGTGAAAGAGTTTCATCACATCCTAAACGCGCGAATTTTTACAATCAGTTAAGTTGTTATAAGAACTAAATGATTGTTCAATTTCCATTTTAATACTATAATTATAAAAAAACCTAAAGGAGAATGTCCTATGAAATGGGTTAGTTTAATCATCACCGTATTATCTGTTCTTGCGCTGGGCGGTATCTACGGCTTCTCCCTCTTCATAGTCATCATGGGGGTTATCGGCGGACTCATCGCCTCCTTCACCATCGCAGGATATCTGAAGAGTGTTAACAGTGATTTCCCTAGTGATCGGTATGAGGATGAAGTAAAATACTGAACTAATTTTAATAGTTCGAAAATACAAGAAGGCTGACCCTATTAAACCATGAATAGGGGCCAGCCTTCTTTCGATTTTTATATAAGAAATTATTAATTATTTTTCAAAACAACTTAGCATCTGCTACTACTAAATCTATTTGCTTATTATAATTTGCCTCTGCAGCCTCAAAATAAATCTGCATTTTTAAAACCCCTCTTAAATTCGCTGAAATCTCAGTAGGCATATCTCCTCCACGCATGCCATCTTTTCTAAATAATCCTGTCCATCTCCTTTGACCACGATGTTGTAAACAATTCTTTTTTCATAAGTATTACATCCATCCGGCTTCGTTTACATTATTTTTTAAATCATATAGAACAAAATTCACATTAGCCGATTAATCTCTATTTGTAGATTGGACAACTCAGAGGGGCGATGGGAAATCAATGAAACGATTTTTTAAGGGCATTACAATCGGTTGTTTGTTATTTTTACTATCCTTATGCATTGTACCTCCGTTTTCCGTGTCAGCTCACCCGTTAAGTGTGAGTTACAGTACCGTAACGAATACCGGAAATGGTGTTGAGTTTGTATACTCCATAGATCTTTTATCCGTTACCGAATCTACAAATGTGGGGTTGATCGATAAAAAGAAACTGCAGGAATCAAATGAAACAATCGACAAATGGATACGGAAAATGCTCTCTGTAAAAATCGACAATGTTGCACAGGCAGGACAATTAAAATCAATGGAGCTCGAAGATAAACGGGAGTTAGGACTGACTTTGGTACGAGTCGTTTATAACTTTCCGAACGCCAAGAACGGACAAACCATAAGCCTGGACGATGCCATGTATATGGGGAATAGCTCTAACTATACGAATCTTCTTGTTTTTAAAGAGGGAGATTCCGTTACTGAAACTGTACTGAAAGGGGGCGAAAGACATTGGCAAGCCGTCTTGGGAGAAGTTCAGGAGGGGGCACATCAGTCTGCCCTACCCGGCAGTTGGGTTGATTTTTTGCTATTGGGAGCCGAGCATATTCTAACGGGATATGATCACCTTTTATTTTTGTTAGCACTGCTGCTTAGAAAACAGACTCTTAAACAATATGCGTCAATCATTACTGCATTCACCATTGCGCATAGCATCACTCTCACCCTCGCTGTAACAGGAATCGTAAGCGTACCTTCACGCTTTGTGGAAGCCACAATTGCGCTCAGCATATGTTATGTTGCGATTGAAAATCTCTTTCTTAAAAAAATCTCGCACCGGACACTCATTACTTTTTTATTCGGACTTATTCATGGTTTAGGTTTCGCAGGTATTTTAAGCGAGATGGATATTCCAAAATCTCACTTGGCTGTTTCCTTAGTCAGCTTTAATGCCGGCATTGAGGTCATACAGCTTACGCTAGTAGCTCTGCTTCTTCCTTTGCTTACTTGGAGCCAACGCACGCGTTATCAAAGGCAAGGCGTCATCATCGCTTCAACCATCATAGCATTGATCGGTGCTTTCTGGTCGATCGAGCGGTTGTTTCTCTAAGCGATGCTGCAGGTTTAATCCATTCGTTAAGGAGGTGACGCACCATGTAGAGAACTCCATAAATACCTCTGAAAAACTCAAATCGAATACAAAACCAAAAAGGTGGGAATAGACGTCATGATGTCACTGTTAAAAAAAGCATCCATGGTTTTATGCTCTCTTGCAATTTTGCTGCCCATCACATTATCCCCATTAGCGGGATCAACTGTTCAGAAGGCTCAAGCAGCTACCGAGAGAACGTTCAAAATTGCTGTATTGCCTGATACCCAAATGTATTCGAGATATAAACCAGAAATATTTGATGCCCAAACAGACTGGATCAAAAAATTCCAGTATAGCGAAAATATCGTATTCACCACTCATTTGGGTGACATTGTCGATCGAAGCACACAGGAATATGAGTGGAAAAATGCAGACAAATCAATGAAGACATTGGATGATGCGAAGATTCCTTATGGCTATACGACAGGAAATCACGATATTGCCGATTGGCTGGATGACGATAGCCGTGACGATAATGACAGATATAATCAATTTTTTAATCAATACTTCAAGCCTGCTTCCCGCATGGGCAGCAACCCTGGATTTGGCGCCACCTCACCTAAAGGCTACAGCTCTTACTATACATTTCAAGGAGCCGGAAAGACATTCCTCGTACTATTCATTGACTGGAGAGCTGGTTCAGACACCCTAAAGTGGGCCAATCAAGTTCTGCATGACCACCCAAATTACCCAACCATTTTAGTAACACACCAACTTTTGAATATTGATAGCGATGGAAAAACAGCCGTGATGACCGATAACGGCCAATTTTTGTGGGATCAATTGATAAAAGGTAATGATCAAATCTTTCTGACGCTCAATGGCCATCATCATGGAAGTGCTCAAATGGTCAAAAAAAATGATAGTGGACATGATGTACTTATGTCGGTTATTGATTACCAGGGATACTACATGGGCGGTAACGGAATTATGCGAACATTAGAGTTCAATCTCGATGCCGGCACAATTTCCGCCAAGACGTTCTCCCCGTGGGTTATGAATCTACCTGCGGATCAGCGTGACGCAACCTATGACATTGAAGAGTTAACCGATCCCAACAACAAGTTTACTGTGAACATGGACTTTAAAGAGCGGTTCAAAGGAATTTGGGATGAACAAAATAACGCACCGCAGGCGACAGACGTCTTCTATAACACAGCCGATGGGAAAACATTGAGCGCCAAGCTTAAGGCAACGGATAAGGATGCGGACGCATTAACTTATTCAATCGTCTCTCCTCCGACAAAAGGCACTGTGAAGCTGACCGACGCTGCTACCGGATCTTTCCTGTATACACCGGCAGCGGGCATGACGGGTACAGATACATTCACATTTAAAGTCAACGATGGCTTCGTTGATTCCAACGTCGGAACTGCAACAATTAATATTCGCGATGCATCTGCCGGCAATGGAGAGGTAGCGCACTGGAGATTCGAAAAGCCGGCTGACGGCTCCTTCAATGTTAAGGATATTTCCGGCAACGGCAATGATCTGTACCGAGTTGACCTTATGACGAGAGATGTTCCGGATATCGATATGAAGTGGTCCGATGACAAGTCTCCTTTTTCCAAAAGCAACGGTAGTCTTGAGATTTCCTCTTATGGTAAAAAGCCCGAGGAATTATCCTATCTTCGCACAAGTGACGATGCAATGTTGAATAAAATGACCTTTCAAAATGGTTATACGATCGAAGCATATTTCCGGATAGCCAAAAACTTCGACGCGTCGAAGAACGGCTGGATGGGTATCTTGGGGCGCGGAGGTACGGGAGCAGAAGCCGGTAAAACAGACGGGGACAAGGAAGAGCCTATTGCAACACTGTCTATCTCTACGCTCAAAGAGGTGCAATGGGCAGCCTACCCGACAAATCTTAACGGCCTTAAGACAAACTGGTCGGGTGAAACGTTCTTCGACTGGGTTCACGTAGCCATCGTTAACGATACCCATTCGACAAAGATGTACATTAACGGATCTCCAGTGCTTCGCAATGATGAAGGTGAATCCGGGGAGCCTCTAGGATTAGCTACAGCTATGAGAAATGGAAAATATGTACCGTGGATCGTCGGCGCATATGCTTACGATAATGTGTTCGAAAAAGGATTCAATGGCGGGATTAATGAAATCCGCATTACGGATCATGCATTGGATCATTCGGAGTTCCTCATGAATGAGAATGAAATACCCGTCAGTAACGATATGACCGTAGAAACAAATCAGAACAAAGAATACAATGGAATACTATCCGCTACTGATACGGACATGAACCCGTTATCGTATGAAATTATGGATAAACCAGCCAATGGTTCGGTAACGGTTGATAAGCAAACGGGGAAATTCGTTTATATTCCTAACCGCGATTATAACGGATCTGACCAATTTACTTACCGTGCTTATGACGGCAAAGCGTATTCTAACATTGCCCGTGTTAGCATAACGGTTATCAAGAATAATCCCCCTGTCGCACATGATATTAGCCTAGCTACGGCTCCTGGCAAACCGTTGAACGGGATGTTAAAAGCCGATGATGCAGATGGCGATATGCTTACATTTAAATTACTGAAACAGCCAAGCAAAGGAACGATTCAGTTCATTGATCCGTCCACGGGTGCTTTCCAATATGTACCGGACAATGGACAAACGGGTCCAGATTATTTCATTTATAACGCAACAGATGGTAAAAATGAATCCGCGGAAGCTGCCGTCATTGTACAGATTGAAGATTCTGCAGTCGGTTCAGGAGACTGGAAGGCTTCGAATCTTGAATACTCGGTACGGCAAGGCCAAACATTAACTGCTACCGTTTCCGACGCCGTGTACAAGGAAGATCATGATAAAATCAAACATGTTAAATTGTTAAAACTCCCTGAAAAAGGGCACGTGACAGTGACAGAGGGAAGCAACGGAGCTTTTGAGTACAAGCCGGATGCCGGAAAGAGCGGCATAGACGTGTTCACTTTCCAAATCAGCGATGAAACCAGAACAACTAATGAAGCTTATGTATTTGTTCATATTGAACCGAACAGCGCACCAGTGGCAAGCAATGTTCAGCTTCAAACGACGGTGAATAACGCAGTTGATGGGCACATGAATGCCCGTGATATGGATTCGGATGCTCTCGTTTACCGGATCATTGACCAACCAAAATTCGGTTTGCTAACGGTCACGGATGCAACCTATGGAGCATTTAAATACGTGCCGAACAGTGGTTTTACAGGAACAGATACATTTACTTACCAAGCGAATGACGGTGTGTCCGACTCCAATATTGCTGTAGTCAGCATTGATGTCAGCGCTCCTCCTTCCAACAATGATAATAGCAGCGGCGGCGGTATAACTCCGGCTCCAACGCCAACACCAGCAGCAACACCATCTCCAACACCAACTCCGTCTGTTGAGCAGCCGAAGCCAACCCCTTCGCCGCAAAAGCCAGCCGAGGGCAATGTACCGACAACCGGATCTGTCACGTTTAATGATTTGTCCAAGCATTGGGCAAAAGAAGCGGTTGACAAATTAAGCAAGTTGGATATCGTCAGCGGGTATCCAGACGGAAGCTTCAAGCCGGAACGGGAAATGACACGTGCTGAATTTGCTGCCCTTATCGTGAAGGCACTCAAGCTCAAGGAAGATAATGGTCCATCGTTCCAGGATATGAACGGACATTGGGCTGATGCCATGGTTCGAACAGCAGCTAAAGCAGGTATCATTGAAGGCGTGAGCGCATCATCCTTTGCGCCAGAGCTTAAGATTACCCGGGAGCAAATGGCGGTAATTATCGCCCGGGCATTAAATATGACAACAGGCAATGAAGGAACATTAAACTTCAAAGACAAGGCAAACATTTCTTCATGGGCTGTTGATTCGTTGAAGGCTCTTGCAACCAGAGGAATTATCCAAGGCTACGCAGACGGTTCATTCCGCCCCGATAAGCCGGTAAGCCGGGCCGAAGCGGCAACAGTTATTGTGAAAATGTTAGATATGCAAGATTAAATAACAGATACTTTATTAGAAGCTGTTCCAAGTCACCCTCTTGTGGTTATGACTTGGGGCAGCTTTCTTTTATTTGAATGAACAATGGTAAAGCTGGAGTCCGCACAAAGAACCAATACGATGTATTGGTTCCTTCAGAGTGTGGATAGACCCAGGTTATTTAAAAATCTTGGGCTTCTTTTGTATTTTTGGGGATGTAAAACTGGGAAGAGCTAGATTAGTCTGGATCTCCCGTTCCAACTTATCTCTAAACAAAACAAAAAAAGCCTTGATATACAAGGCTTTCTGCGTATAGGACGGATGGGGTTCGAACCCATGACCCCTACCCTGTCAAGATAGTGCTCTCCCGCTGAGCTACCGTCCTGCAACGAAATATAATATACCATAGATTGGGCAATAAATGCAATTATTTTTTTAAAAGAAAAAACTACCCGAACTAGTTCTGATAGTATAAACTCTCATCCGCTTCCTTGTTAGCTAATATAACCACACTTGATCAAGATTCAAGTTTTAGCATTCGATAATTATTCTTTATATAGTTATAGCCCGAATATATAGTCAGAATTAATGCAGCATACATAAGTACCTGATCGACACGAATTTCCGTGATGTAACGGAATGAGAGGTTATTCAAGAGAACCGCTGATACAGCAATAACCTGAAATACCATCTTTATTTTTCCGAATCGATCGGCCTGCAACGTGATTTTTTGAGATGCTGCCACGATTCGAATCCCGGTAATTATGATTTCCCTTGCTATAATAGCAAAGGCTACCCAAGTATATATTAACTGCTGACTTACCATTAAAATTAAAGCTGTGGAAATTAGGAGTTTATCTGCTAATGGATCAAGCAGCTTTCCTAGGTTTGTTATCTGATTATACTTTCTTGCAACATACCCGTCTAATTTATCAGTGACTGAGGCAAGTAAGAATACTGCTGCAGCATAATAAATTCCATAGAGATCTATGTGATGTATGATAGTATTTTCCTTGATTAACCATTCAGGATATATAGGGAAGAGCAAAATAAAGATAGGAATTAATAGTATTCTTGCGATGGTTATTTTATTAGCTAAATTCATGTATTCCCTCCTTCATGGGTCAAAGAGATTATAACATTATTCCTTAATATGACAATATGTGTTATCCATTATTGGAACGCGAGTGATCTGCTCTTTTCAGGAGTGGGTAATCCCCTGTAATCTCAATCAAATTCCCATCCGGATCATTCAGCATAAAGCAGTAATACGGCTGCACCACATTGATATATAGAATTTCGGTCACGGTCCCAATATTCAATGACTGAATTCGCTCATACTCTCTCTGCAAGTCAGGAACATTGAAGTTTAAAACCACATTGTTACCATATTGGGTAGCGTGATCTTGTTTATATTTCAAATACGCTTCATCAAAATGAACGGATATATCTTCACTATCCTTGATGAGCCGCTGGTCATATTCCGGATTCCACAGGGCAATGGTATTTCCGCAATGAAATTGCGCCCATCTTTCGAGATTTTTGGATATAGCTTTCATATTCAGCAATGCCTCATAAAAGGCGATAGACCGGTTCATATCCTTAACGACTAAATAGGTACATCCTAATTGCACTCCATATCATCTCCCATACATAACTTCCAAGTATTTACTTCGAATGATAACGAACATACGATCCTATTGCAAGCTAAAAAAGCCCGACCAATGGGTCCGGCTTTAACTCACGTTTAGCTTCCAATCATAGCTACTCTCTTCTTTCATAAAATCCTCTCAAGCCAACACCCGCAGCACATCATCAATCTTCCTTCTATGCGACAGCACCCCGTAATTCATCCAGCTGAGAAAATCCACCTCATACACGTGGTTATTGCGGACCGCGGGCAGGCTTTGCCAGAGCTCCGTCTGGAGCAGTTCCCTGCCCTCTCCTTCGCCTTTATCGAAGGTAATGAACAGGTGGTCGGCATCCAGCCGGGCCAACATGTCTGGCGGGAGGTTGATGCGTCGTTCGCCCCGGGCTAACTGCTGCACCAGCGGGTACGGCTGGAGGCCCAAATCTTGGTGCAGTACACCTGCCGTATAGCCCAGATCTTCGCTGCCATACAGCGTAATCCCGCAAGCTGAAAGCCGAAGAAAGGCTACGGTCTGATCGCGAACGGAACGGGTAAGCAGATGTCTGGCTTCCTTGGCTTTGTGCTCATAGCTACTGATGATTTCGTCCACCTGGCCGGTTCTTCCGAACACCGAGGCCACGGTCATCAGGGTGGAGCGCCAGTCCTCACTGCTCATCATCGGCACCTTAAATAGTGGGGCTACGGTGCGGCATTGCTCCAGGCTCCAGCGTTGGTATCCATCATTCAACAGGATCAGCTCGGGCTCATAACGGGAGAGCGACTCCCAGTTCCCGGACGAAATCTCAAACGGCGGAACCTGGTGCAGGCCGAGATAGTCTTGCACGCCCCACTGGGCGTGTGCATACTGGGCAACAGGAATGATGCCAAGTGCCAGCAGATAGTCCTCCATAAATGGAGCAAACACGCGAATATTCTCCTGGTGGGTGCGGCGGTATTGTCCTGGTGTAACCCCTACTGCCCCTTTAAAGCGCCGGTTAAAATAATACTCGTTGCTGTAGCCTACCGTCTGGGCAATGTCGTAAAGACGGTCATTCGTCATCAACAATAATTGTTGTGCACGATCAATGCGCAGGTCATTCAGGTGATCCAGGGGGAATTGCCCCGTAATCTCCTTGAACATTTGGGTGTACCGGGAACGCCCAATCTTGGCTATGTCTGCCAAACGGTCTACCGTCCAGACCTCGTTATAATGCTGTTTTAAATGTTCAATAGACTGCTCTACAGCACTTCGAACAGTATGCTCATGCTTGTCCGTTGTCCTCTGCCGATAGAGCAGCAGCAATAGCTCCAGAAAGTGAATATGACCCATAAGACGGGCAGCCTCCCCGCTGCTGGCCTGCTCTTGATGAAGGGTCTCCAGCAGCAAAAGACACTTAGAGAACGGTTGGCAATCCACTGGTCCAGGCACCACCAGTTCTCCAGCTTCCGCCAAGCTAACCCGCCTATATCCCGCCTCGCTTTGCCCAATCACTTCAAAACCAATCTGATAATAGCGCAGTCCCCGCGCCCCGCATTCCAATCCCCCCGCCATGCCAGGAGAAAGCAGAAATCCGGCACCTTGCTTTAGAGAAAATCCCGTTCCATCTGCAACCAGCCTTCCCTGTCCTTCTACTGCCACCACTAGGGTCCATTCCTGAAAAAATTTAGGCATATCTTTGGAATGTGCAGGTCTGTTTAGCAGTTCTATTTGGTTCAAAGCGTATAACAACGCCTCCTTGTTTGGTGGCTCTCTATGATCCACGACGTTCTTCCGCCCCTTCTTAACTGAGAATGATTTTCACTAATTTAGTGTAAAACAAAAAAGAAAGCTCTTCAACCGGAGTCGGGAGCTTTCTTCTAATATTTGTCTTACTTCACCATGTATTTCAACAGGTCGTCCAATTTCATGGAGTTAGCGGTGATCGCCCCCGTTTGCCAATGGGAACGCTCCATTTTATACACCTTGCCATTTTTGATCGCCGGGATGTTTTTCCACAGCGGACCTTCCAATGTCTTGTAAGCTTCCTGATTCTCCGGGTCTTCCCAGGTGCCGTTGGCAGGGAATACGATGAGATGATCTGCTCCCAGCTCAGGAATAACCTCTTCAGAGATAATCGCTTGATAATCCGTCATATTAGCTACCATAGGTATTGGATTAAGTCCAAAATCCTTGTAAAGCACGCCAGTAAACCGGTTGTTAACCCCGAACAGGGCCAATGTCTTGTCAGCAACATTTAGCCTGATTACCGCAACGGTTTCTTTTCCAACCGCCTGCTGCAGCTTAGCCTTTACATCTTCCACCTTCTGTTTGTATTCTGCTAGCACTGTCTCCGCTTTCTCCGGGATGCCCAGTACATCCGCAATAGCCCTCAGTATCTCCGCAGAGTCCTGCAAAACTGCTTCCTTCAACCGGTAGGTGGGTGCTATTTTGGAATACTGATCGTACCTCTCCTTGTCCACGCTCCCATCCACGATGATCAGGTCAGGGTCCTGGTCCAGCAATGCTTCCAAGTTGCCGCTAAAATCAAACAAGGGAACATCCAAATGAAGATAATCCTGTTTGCCCCAGTTCGGATGATACCATTGGACCACCGGTGTGACGCCCAGTGCTTTTAGATAATCTTCAATATACAGACCGACTACGCGCTTCGGATGAACCGGAATTTCCACCTCTCCGAATTCATCGGTTACTTTCCGTGTTGCATTGTCTTCAGCGTTGTCTTCAGTTGTGTTCTCGGTCTTGCCAGCCGTCTCAGTACTTGGCTGAGTCTTCTCTGTATTATTCGTTGCAGTTGCTTCTTTAGGCGTATTATTGGCCCCGCAAGCTGTCACCCCAAGTACTGCTACCATTAACAAAGCTGTCCATGCAGCCTTTTGACCCCATCTAAGCATCTTTCTCCACCTCAACTGTAATTGATTATCATTCTCATATGATGACAAGAACAATGGTAACCTACAGCTGATCCTTTGTTCAATGCACTTTTTCTCCCGATTTCTTATACAAACGATTGCTCCCGCTTGTCGACAGCGGGGTCCCTTATGTTGTGATTGAGCTGTTATTCTCGCCTTCTGCCAGACTCAACCGCCTGTCAGAACACGAAATTCATACAGCTCCCGGCTGTATGACAACCCACGGATGCGAACACAATTAGGGGTATACTCGCAAATCCGTCCGCCAAGCTCCAGAATATCCTCTGCTTCCCCGCCTTTGACAGCCACCGCTACAAGCGTCTCGGATAACGCCGAGGCCAGCAGATCGATATCACTTTCCAGCACTTTATATGTAAAATCCATTTTCTTCTATTCGCTCCTTGACCTTAGCGCTTATTTAATAGTAATAATTACTATTAATAATATAGCTGTATTTAATCACTGCTGCAAGCCTTAAATTCCCTCCCGCAGCAATAGCGGAATAAAACAGTTGTTGCCGGACAAGCTATTTACACGATCATAAACTATTTATAAAGGAGCAATACGCAATGGGCATTCTAAGTGGCAATCCTAAAGACGAACCCATGCACTACGGCGAAATATTCGGTGTGTGGCAATTTTCCGCCAAAGCAAAAATGACGCTATCCGCCCTCCAGGCCTACCATTATCATGCAGGCGATCAGGACTTGAAGAAAATTATTGATGATCTGATGGATCAGGCCCAGGGGGAAATCAAAGAATGCGACAAGCTCCTTAAAGCCTCCGGCGTCTTCCCTACCCCTACACTGCCGGATCGGCCTTCCACCAAGCTGGCGGACATTCCAGCAGGAGCCCGATTCTCCGATCCCGAGATTGCCGCTGCGCTCTCTGCCGGGGTGGCCATGAGCCTCGTCGAATGCAGCCAGATTATGGGCATGTCTATCCGCGAGGATGTCGGCGCCCTGTTCATGAAGATTCATGCCGCCATGGCCTCCCTTGGACTCGCACTCCTACGGATCAATAAGCAGAAGGGCTGGCTCATCCCGCCCCCGCTCCAGCTTAAACGCCCGGAACCCGTGCCGGTCTAATCCCTTCTCTCTGATCCTGCGCAAGCAGGGTCTTTTTCCATTATGGAAGGCGTCCTCCGCTTACGCGGCCCATGGTAATGGGAGGTTCATGGTAAGACTTTTTCTTCTTTCAGAAGCAATTTTTTACCAATGACAAGCATATTCATAAGACATGCCTAAATGTGGAGATGTTGAATATGAGGTCATGGTCCAAATACGCCATCATTTTGCTGGGAAGTTTGCTTATTGCCGCAGGGACCAACTTTTTCCTTGTCCCTTATAAAGTTCTGGATGGCGGAATTATCGGCATAGCTCTCATTATCAACTATTTGTATGGTATCAATATCGGAATCGCCATTGTGGTCTGCAGCCTGCCCGTGTTTTTGCTGGCCTGGCTCAAGAACCGCGATGTCTTCCTCAATAGCCTGATAGGCCTGTTATGTTCATCTCTGCTTATTGAGCTCGTGGCCCCTTTCCAGTACCACTTCCTCTATTACATAGAACTTGGACCCATCTCAAGTGCAATTATCGGCGGATTTCTGATGGGACTCGGCCTTGGGCTGATGCTGCACTTTGAAGCCAGCACCGGGGGCACAGATCTGCTTGCCCACTTTATTACCCGCTATGTGCCACTGAACGTCGGGGTCATCATCTTCGTGACGGATGCTATGATCATTGGTGCTGGCGGCCTGCTGATCTCCAAGGAGACCTTTGTTCACTCCCTCTTCACCATCGCCTCCGGCGCAGTGGCTACCGGACTTTGCACCCTGCAAGACTGAAACGAATGGAAATAAATATGCATATACACGATCATATGTTCGTATTATAATAACAATCAACTATCCCGCCCGTCAAAATAACGCCTCTACGTATCTGCTTCTACTGCCTTTACCTGGAGAGTGACGAATATGAATAAAGAACGCATCATTATGCTGTCCGACTGCCAAAGCTTCTATGCCTCAGTCGAAAAGGCCGCCAATCCCCAATACAACGGCAAACCCCTCGCCGTTGCCGGAGACCCGGCCAGACGCAGCGGTATTATTCTCGCCGCCTGCCCCCTCGCCAAGCAACAGGGTGTAAGCACTGCTGAGACTCTGAAGGAAGCCTTGGCCAAATGTCCTGAACTCATCGTGGTCCGGCCCCGCATGCAGCATTACATTGATGTCTCCGCCCAAATCACTGGCATTCTGCGCACCTTCAGCGACCTCGTGGAGCCCTACTCCATCGACGAACAGTTTATAGATATTACAGGCAGCACCTCCCTGTTCGGCAGTCCGCAGCAGATTGCCACTGCTATTCAGGACCAAATCTCCAAAGAAACCGGCGTATATGCGCGGATCGGCATCAGCTACTCCAAGGTCACGGCCAAGATGGCCTGCGATTTGTGGGCCAAAAAAATCAAGGGCGGCCTCTTCACCCTGGCACGTCAGCAGCTCCCGGAACTGCTCTGGCCGCAGCCCATCGGCAACCTGTTCATGGTGGGCCGTCGCATGTCAGCCCATTTTCACAGTATGGGCCTTACAACAATCGGCCATCTCGCCCAAATGCCCCTGGCCGAGCTGAAATGGCGCATGCGTGAGAAGTTCCACAAGAACTGCGATATTGACGCAGAGCTCTACTGGCGAATCGCCGGTGGTCTGGACGATAGCCCCGTGCATCCGGCAACCTACGAGGCTCCGCCCAAGAGTGTCGGTCATCAGATGACACTGCCCCGCGATTATCACACGCTAGCTGAGATCAAGACCGTGCTCTTGGAACTCGCAGAGCTGGTATGCAGGCGTTGCCGACGCCTCGCGGTGAATGGCGCCGTCGTATCCGTTGGCTGCCAAGGCGCCAGCTTCGAAGCGCCAACCGGCTTTTCCAGACAAAGCAAAATGAGTGACCCCACCAACGCCACAAGCCTTGTATACGAGGCGGCCGTGGCCCTCTTCCGGCGACATTGGGACGGCCAGCCTGTACGCCGGGTGAACCTCAGTCTGTCTGAGCTTAGCGATGAGAACCAGTACCAGCTGACGCTGTTTGAGACCCGCCCTAGGTATCGGGAGCTGGAGCGAGCCACTGACAACCTGAAGAACAAATATGGTGATACGATTATCGGGCGGGCGGCTTCCTTCACCGATTCCGGACTGATCAAGGACCGGGCAGGCAAAATCGGCGGACATTACAAGTGAACCTGTGTATCGTCTACCAAAAACACAAAAACACCGCACTCCCCTGAAAAAATAACAGGGGATGCGACATTTTTGTACAATACTTTCGTTAGGACTCTTTAAACTAAGAGTTATACAAGATTGATATTCTTAAAATTAGGGATGATAATCAGTCGTCCCTTTCCTTTTTCCTTTTCACTCTCGCTGCCCGGAACGAAAATCCCAATCGTTTGAATATTACCAACCTCGATTGCAAAATCGGAATGCGGTGAAACATCAGTCGTAATGGAAGATGCATTGTAGCGAGTTATCACAAGCTGAAGCACTCTCTGGCCCTCGTTCTTCAACTGTACCAAAGCATCAATTCCAAAAGGAACTTCTTCTACAAAGTAACCCTGACCAACCCCAGCTTTCTGATCGATACGCAAATCTGCATGTTTCATCCTGCTTGACTCCCTTCCAGTTGAGATAATACATAGTATTCGATTCACTGAAGTTGCGACTAGTTATTCAACTATTATTTTAATAAGTAGTTAAAACAACCATAACTTTAATCTATAGAGCACATATATTTACATTATCTGTACCCAAAACTAAGGAGAGATGTCATATGAACTTGCTAAATAGTCTACTAGGCAAACAAGTTGTCGCAGTGGTTGCAGGAGTTACCCAGCCTTTAGAAGGGACATTGGTAGATACGGGAACTGATGTTATAGTTATTAGCAGTGGAGTAAAATTTCTGTATATCCCGATTGCCCACGTTAAATCCTTAATAAACAATCTGGAAGCTATCGGAGAACAGAACGATATCCCCATATCCTTACCTACCAGTCAAGAAACAACCATCTCTCTTCAAACGCTTGTGGAGAATAGCCAGGGGAGTTTTACAGAAATTCATGTTGCCGGAGCCCATACACTTCACGGTTATATTCAAAGAGTTCTGGCAGATTATTTACTCTTCTATTCTCCTATTTTTGATACGATACTCGTTCATATGAAACATCTTAAATATTTGGTTCCCTATCCCCCACAATTTGTTCCTTACTCCTTGAAGCAAGATAAGCTGAATTCAGACCTCTCTGCTGTATCGACAGAGCCCAACTTCATTCAGCAACTAGAAAAAATGGAGGGGAGTTCCATCGTAATAGATCTGGCTGCTCCTTTTCAAAAGGCCGGATTATTAAAAAAAGTCCAAGCTCCAATGTTTGAGCTTGTCACTCCAACTGGTGAAAGTATATTTGCACCGCTAGACCATATTCAGACAGTGAACTACCCAAGAAAATAAAGTCGATAAACAACCAATATATAGATGATGAGAAGAAGTCCAGCTTCAATCGTTCATGCTGCTGTAAGAACGGTTGAAGCTCTTCATCAAGTGAACGCTACAGCGCCCGTGATCACAACCTCTTCGCTACAGCCTTTAAACAAAAATCAGTTGGACCCAATAGTATAACAAAAACAAAGTTACAACAGTTGTTAATGGGACTACAATCAAGGAGACTTGTAAATAGTCCCTCCATTTAATTCCAATCTTCTTTTGTCTAAGGATATGCATCCAAATAAGAGAGGCAAGTGTTCCAATAGGGAATAGCAAGGAACCCATATCGCTCCCTATAATATTAGCAAGATAGATCGTTTTTAATGTGATGGGGTCAAGTCCCATTTCGGTTAAGGTAATGGTTCCGATCATTAAAGCAGGATGGTTATTAAAAACATTAGATAGAATCGAAACTAGTCCGCCCATGATAAAGCTCGCCTGCAGTAATCCTTGTTCTACAATGGGGGTACAAATTCTCACAAGCATGGTTGTTAGTCCGGCATTATGAAGTCCGTATATAATAACGTACATAGAGAAAGCGAAAACTAAGATGTGCCACGGTACTTTCTTTAGTATATCGACAGGATTTGTGCCCAGATGGTACCATCTCCATAGGAGTAAAATACTTGAACCAAACACCGCGACCCATTCAACCGGAATCGTAAAGTAAGATGCAACAAAGAGGAGACAACGCAGTACAAAAACAAACAGTAATACTTTCAGCATGAATATTGTCCGTTTTCTCTTGGTTTCAAGAGAAATTCTCTTCTTCAATGGATGAAAGTTGTAAGTGAAAAATCTCTCTTCTATATCATATGTTGCAGCAGGCAATACCTTCGGCAACTTTTTTTTCAATACAAAAAACATTAGGCACGACATAAAAAGTAAACCAATAGTTGCAGGTACAAACATCATTGCTGTATGCATGTACAGGCTCATATGAACAATTTTCAATGCGATTAAATTAACAATATTACTTACTCCGATAGGAGCGCTGGAAGCTGTTGCGATCAAAGCACCACTTAATAGATAAGGAATCATTTGGTGGGGTTTTAACCATAGATTTTTTAGTAATAATATTAAAATAGGAGTTGTAATCAAGATACTTCCGTCATTATTAAATAAAAGAGTCATTAAAAAGCATAGTAGCTGAATATACCAGTACAACCGATAGCCTGAACCTTTGGACATGATCGCTAGTCGTGCAGCAGCCCAATTAAAAAAACCAAAGCTTTCCAATATGACAGCCATGACAATAGTCGCCATAATGGTAACAGACGCGCCCCCAATCTTATCGATGATGTCTACAACTTCATTGCCAGATACGATTCCAGTAAGTAATATAATCGCAGCTCCGATTGATGCTGGCCATGCTTCATTTATACCGCCAGGTCTCCAAAAAATAATTAGCATGGTCATAGTGAAGACAAAGAAAGTCATTGCGATGTCGAAAGTCATGATTACACTCCTCCTTTGTGCCTTTCAAAATATAAGACAAGCGCTACACTCTAATCACTATATTTATATTCACCGCACGATAGACGGGACTGGTTATACAGCCAATTCAACAAATATGTATCTTTTAAATTATCTAAAAAGGTACTGTTTAATTTAAAATTTTATATTAGGGTTGATATTTTCCGGCGATGAGGCGACAATCGGATATATATTATTCCAGGGGAGGATCACAGAAAGTTGGAAAGTACAGGCATCATCAGCAACAGTTCCACCCATGAAATTATCGACCTTTGTCTGTTAGCTGGAAAAATCATGCTGCAAAGCGGCGCAGAAACCTACCGTGTCGAGGATACGATGATCCGCATAGCCGATGCTTTGGGATTTCCGAATGCGCACAGTTATGTGACACCGACCGTGATTGTATTCGCGACCAGCCGGACAGAACCGGCCAAGCTGTTCCGCATTGCCGAGCGGACCACCGATTTGCAGAAGGTATCAGAGGTCAATGACATCTCGCGCCGCCTCTGCGAACGGCAAATCACGGCAGAGGAAGCCCGGGCGCGGCTTGGGGAAGTAGACAATGCTGCCCATGCCTATCCCATATGGATGCAGATCGTTGCCGCGGCACTGACAGGCGCCAGCTTCACTGTAATGTTCAAGGGCAGCCTCTGGGACGCGCTCCCCGCACTATTCGTCTCAGGCCTCGGTTATGCGGCGGTAATCTACCTGCACCGGCTCGTCCAGGTCAAATTCTTCGCGGAATTCGGCGCAGCCTTCCTGATCGGTTTATCGACCTTCTTTTCGGTCAAGTATGGCGTGGGGCGCGAAATGGACAAGATCATTATCGGCTCTGTTATGCCGCTGGTTCCGGGTCTGCTCATTACCAATGCAGTCCGCGACCTTATGGCCGGCCATCTGGTCTCCGGACTGTCCAAGGGTGCGGACGCCTTTTTGACTGCGTTTGCGATCGGGACAGGCATCGGACTTGTACTGTCGATGCTATAATCACCCTTTGAAAGAGGTTAGCGACTCATGATTTTGCAACTGATTACCAGCTTTATTGCCGCCGCCACCTTCTGCATCCTGTTCAATGCGCCAAGGCGTGCGCTGCTGCAATGCGGAACTTCCGGTATGGTGGGCTGGCTGGTGTACTTATTATTGGACAAACAATGGGATACGGTGATTGCCACCTTCTTTGCGACCGTCGTGGTCGGCGTGGTCAGCCAGATTTTTGCCCGCTCCTTCAAGATGCCTGTCATTATCTTTAGTGTCGGAGGGGTCATCACGATGGTGCCCGGTGGCATGGCTTATGATGCGATGCGCAAATTCGTGGAGAAAGACTACATCGATGCCGTGCAAATTGCTACGCAGGTATTGCTGCTCTCGGGAGCCATTGCTACAGGCCTTGTGCTGAGCGAGGTGCTGGGACAGATGTTCCGCCGAAAGAGAAAGCAAGGACTGTAGGCAGCAACAAACACAAAGAGCCGCACGGGCTGTCCCGGCGGCTCTTTGTGTTTTACATTAATCCTCCCATATCGAAGCTTCCAAATGGTCTACAAAATGACGCAGTCTGCCCGCAACCTTCCGGTTAATCGCGCCCTCCTGATACATCTGCTGCACCTTGTCGCGCTGCTCCTGAATGGCCTTCAGCTTAACTTCCAGCTTCCGGGCATCCATCACACCATCCGGGGTCCATCCACTGTCTCCACTGAGCCTTGCCATCAGCATCTCATATCTGTCGATCACATGCTGGGAGGCTTCACGGTTCTCCTCATTCATGTGGTCCCGGATCGCTGCCACGGCAGCCTGCGACATGACCAGCTTGGCTTTGCAGGAGACTTCCTTATACTGCGCGGCGGCAGCCTGCCAGCCTTCCACTTGACCACGCTGCCCTGCGAACATGCCAGAGAACACCCGCCCTACCTCAGACAAGGACAGCCGGATCTGCGAGTTCAAATGCTTGGCGAAGAAGGCTTCCGTATAATCCAGCATCTCCGTCATTTTCTCCGCTACACCCGCCGGAACCTCTTCCTTCTCTATCAGAGTATTCAGCGCCTTGCGCTCAGCATGCAGCCCGACAATGCGTGCCTCCATGCCCAGTTGACGCATTCGTTCCGCTGCAGGATCATCATCCTGCCCCGGCAGACTCATTTTCTGAATTTTCTCTTTAAATTCGTTCAAAGCAGGCTGAGCCGAATCCCGCGAATCCCCATCCATCATACTGCGCATCATCGCCATTCCGGCATCAATGACCACTGACTTCGCAGCCTGCTCTGATCCTTCTTCCGAGCCAGCACCCTCTTCTCCTTTACCAGCCAGAGCCGGCAAAAAGATGCTGGCGATCAGCAGCGACATCAGAATACAGCCTGCCGCCAGGAAAATCATCAGATTCCGTTCGGGGAACGGGGAGCCATCACCCAGCACCAGCGGAATTGAGAAGGCACCCGCCAGCGTAACCGCCCCGCGCACTCCTGAAATCGAGGTGATCAACACCTCTTTGAGAGATCTTTTTTCAGCCTTTTCCCCGCGATGCATCCATAGCGTAAATCCATACACCCATAGGAACCGCAAAACAATGAGCAACACAGTAATGGCAAGTACATAGCCAAAGACCATCCAGTTATCTACGGCGCTGTCACGGTAGACTACGCTGATAACATCTGGAATGGACACCCCGAGAATAAGGAATACCATCCCGTTCAGGATAAACAGCAGGACAGACCAGGTACTGGCCGACACGAGCTGAAGCTTATACTGCGGCGATACCGCCCGGTCTTTCTCAATGGCATGGATGACACCACCCGCAACAACCGCAAGGATACCAGACAGGCCCAGTTCCTCACTCACGAGATAAATAATAAAAGGAGTCAAAATTTGCAGCAATGTATGTACCGTTACATCTTCCATACCAAGTTTACGAATAAACACGCTCAGACGAATAAGCAGGAACGCCAGCACAGCACCCGCCACCAGCCCGCCAACTGCAATCAGAATAAAGCTGAATGTCGCTTGACGCAGGGAAAAGACACCGGTCACCGCGGCCGCAATTGCAAATTTGAACGCCACCAGGCCAGAAGCATCGTTCATCAGCGACTCCCCTTCAAGCACCCTGTGAATACTCTTCGGCAGATGAACACGTCCGGCAATAGCACTAACCGCCACCGCATCGGTAGGCGACAGAATGGCTGCCAGCGCAAAAGCCGCTGCCAGTGGAATGCTCGGGATCATCCAGTGGATGGCATAGCCCGCTACCAGAACGGTTGCAAAGACCAGGCCCAGCGCAAGCATCAATATCGGCGCCCGCAGATTCCACAGTTCGGCCCGCGGCGTGCGCCTTCCGTCATTGAACAGTAACGGCGCAATGAATAATACGAAGAACAATTCAGGTTCCAATTCCATATGTATCCCCGGTGGGATTAATACAACAAGTACCCCGAGGCCAATTTGTATTAGGGGAATAGGTACGAACGGTATAAACCGGTTCACAATATTGGATACTGCAATTAACCCAAGCAGCACCAGTACAGCAAGTAAAGTCTCCAAGTTGATCATCTCCTCCAAGTAATCCCATTATTATAGCGTAAACTTAACTTCTGGCAAAATCGCAGGACGGAGCAGTTCCGTTTAGAGTGAAAGCTCTCCCTCTCTTAAGATCAGAGTCTCCATAAATACTTAACGGGGCACCTCTCGACTATGTATAGTTACTTTTCCATTTATAGCTTTAGAGTGAACTTATTATATATTGACAAAAATATTTATTTGTGGTATGATTAAATATTTACATATTGAAATTAATATTCAAAATGCTATGATATGCATTAGCCACACGGCAGTACTCTTATCCATAAACGGAGGGATACCATGCATATTGCCAAAGGAATAGACATGCTGGAGATCACGGCACAGGTTATGGGCGGAAGTGATACTCTCTACCCTGTCCTGCTCCATGACGAGAACACTGCGGTATTGATCGATACCGGATACCCGGGTCTGCTGGAGAATTTCCAGGAGGCCTTCGACAAGGCTGGCGTTCCCTGGTCCAAGCTTGGCACCATCTTAATCACCCATCAGGATCTGGATCATATCGGAAGTCTGCCCGCTATTCTGACTAGCCGCGGAAATACACCAACCGTTCTAGCGCACGCCTTAGAGAAGCCCCATATCGAGGGTGAAAAAATGCTGCTCAAGCATACGCCGGAGGCGCTCGCTGCCGCCGAAGCGATGCTCCCGCCCCATGTGCCCGCGGAATGGTGGCAGGCCTTTCTATCCGTGCTGAAGAACCCGCCGAAGGGGAAAGTGGATGACACCCTTGCAGACGGTGAGCAGCTTCTTCTAGCGGGCGGAATCACTGTCATTCATACACCTGGGCACAGTCCCGGACATCTTTGCCTATACCATCAGGCCAGCCGAACACTTATTGCGGGGGATGCATTGATCGTCCGGGAGGGTGAGCTTCATGGACCGGATAGCTCGTCTACCCCTGACATGGCAACAGCGGTGGCTTCTTTATCCAAGCTGGCCGACTATCCCATAGACACGGTGATCTGCTACCACGGCGGGATATATCGCGGGGACGCCAATCGGCGAATTGCTGAATTGTCCGAAGGACAACAGTAACGCAGAATCAGCAACAGTAATTACAGGGTCAGCAAAAAGGCAGGACCGGAATTAACCGGCCCTGCCTTTTTTTTCAAAACTATTCGTCTTATTGCTTCACGATCAATCTGATCCCGATATTCCATGGGTCCTTGATCGCTGGTACGCCATCTTGCTCTTCCACGGCATACCCTGCCTGACGGACACGTTCCAGGGCAGCGGCCCGCTCTTCTTCGCTAGGCAGCAGCAGGGTGAAATAATCAATGTTCGGTGCATCCGCCGGCGCTGCAGGCGCGCCTTCTCCGGCCCAAATATTCAGCCCGATATGGTGGTGGTAGCCTCCGGCCGAGATGAACAATGCCGCATCGCCATAGTGAGCCACCTGTTCGAATCCCAGCAGATCGATATAGAACTTCCGCGCCTCATTCAGATTTCCGACGTGAAAGTGCACATGACCAATGACTGTACCTGACGGAAGCCCACTCCAGGTCAGACCTTCCGAAGCAGCCAGCAGGCCGTCCACATCAACAGCATCGGTGGTCATGATATAGTTCCCTTGCGGATCCCGTTGCCAAGTCTCGCGAGGACGATCCCGGTACAGCTCAATGCCGTTATTATCAGGATCCTGAATATATAGCGCCTCACTGACCAGATGATCTCCCTGTCCTACATGAATGTCGGATGCAATCAGGTTGCGTAGAACAAGGCCCAGGCTCGGACGGTCTGGCACCAGAATTGCAAAGTGATACAGTCCTGCTGCCGAATTACGACGGAGTACTTTGGCATTCTCAATCTCCCGCAGAATAACTAATACGGTCTCCCCGTCAGCCGTCAATTCAGCCTCATGCGCTGTCTGCCGCAGCACCTTGAATCCGACAACATTTTGATAAAATGCAAGGGAACGCTCCAGATTGCTGACCCTGATCTGTACAAGTCCAATTTCGGTATCCTGATGCAATATCGCTGTAGCAGTCATATCAATTCCTCCTAAAGGTAGGTACGGTACGAAGTCCATCTCCATAAGTATTCTTTCCAGTTTTCTCAGCTTGCTCGCTTCACATACATATTTGTAACCACTGAAGTTACATATTAACTATAATTAGTATAGTAACATTCCATAAGTTTGTCAATTACCTCCACGAAAACACTTGAAAAAAGACATCCCCAAGCAGCCATCGCATGACTTTTGGAAATGCCCCATTCCATTAGAATTTATCTACACTTACTCAAGAAAATACAATAGAAATCACAACGTTTTCCGAACAAATTCCATCGTATGCTTTTCCTTGAAGCCAAGGCTGTCATAGAGATTTCTGGCATCATTACCGACGACACACCAAAGGGTAACGTCTGCGTTACCACGTCGATAGATTTCGTTGCATAAGTACATCACAAACTTTCTTCCAATCCCTAACCCCTGTAAGTCTGTACGGACGGAAATACTGCTAATTTCATTACCGCTGATATGGCTGTAAGCGACGATTTCCCCATTCATGATGTAGACAAAGCGATCATTTGCATCCTTTTCCCATACACTTCGTTCCTCTTCACTCGGCTCGGCAATCACAGAATCAGGGAAGGACCCGACACGAACGCGCATTTCATGAAAAGCCTTGGCGTACAGCGACTGACTCGCTATATAGTCACCGTCCACATACGGTCTCACAGGAAGCTCGTTCAGGGAGAAAGGATCACCGGTACGCTGCATATAAGCCGATGAGAAGTATGTATCATAGCCAAGCTTGCGCGCAAAAGCAACCGATGATGAATGATCGGAACCGGAACGAAAAGAACTCCTGACCTTTTGGGTTCCACCCGCCCGTAATTTGTTTTCCGCATACTTTACGATTGCAGAACCGATTCCCTGCCTGCGAAACTCCGGAGCAACAAACACAGTTAAATAAGACTGAACGACAGGCTTATTCACTTGGGCTAGCGCAACAAGCTTATCCTCAATAAACGCAGTGATAAACAGTTCCGGTTCTTCAGCAAGCACCCGAAGGATGTTGTCACCTGTATCGACATCACAGCTAAATAGCTCTCTGACGGCGCTGTAATCTTGTTCACTGTAAGGTTCGTAGCGGATATCTGCTATGTTCGTCAATCGTTGATCCCTCCATGTTCTTCTGCCGAAAGGCACAGCTTCCACTTGAATGGATTCTAACCATTCTATTCTGAAAATTCCACCACTTGCCGGAAGTTCCTTACAGCAATGCCCCAGCGTAAAAAAAGACCAGCGCTTGTGTCACCACATATCGCTGGCCTTACACGTACCCTTCTCTATCCCAATACTCAGATCACCGGCATTTCATTGGCAATCTCGGCGAGCGTGACGCCCTGAAGCACATTCTCCATCGCTGTTTGCGCACGGCCAAAGACCGGCACAATCGCTCCGGCAATGTTTTTACCAACCGGACAGTCAGGGTTCGGATGCTCATGGACGGCAAAAAGAGAACCTTCCTCCACGGCATTTACCGCTTTATAAATCTCAAGCAGGGTAATCTGCTCAGGATCGCGTGCCAGCTTGGCACCGGCCACTCCCGGACGTACATCCACCAGACCCGCTTTATTTAGCATCCCTGTGATCCGGCGGATCACCACGGGATTCGTGTTAACACTGCTGGCAATCCACTCCGAAGTGCTTTTGCCATCCTTGTTGCTGTCAATCAAAGTCAGAATATGAATAGCAACCGCAAACCGGGTGCTGATGTTCATGTTGATCTCTCCTCACAGTAGCATTCTCAGATAAGGGCGCCCTTTTTAATGCAACAGTAATAGTTACATTCTACTCCATTGTTAACCTTATGAGAAGAGACGCCCATGGCTGTTAAGCACGCGTCAGAATCACCGGCTCGCCCTTAGTTACAATAATCGTATGTTCATACTGCGCCACCCGGCTGTCATCTGCGACACTGAGCGTCCATCCATCCGCTTGCGGATCTACATACTCTGCACCGGTAGAGAGGAACGGTTCCACAGTAAGAACTTGCCCTTCTTTTAGAACGGTGGTTATACGGGGTTCATAATATGGCAAAATTTCATTCGGCTTATCATGCAGGGATTTCCCAATTCCATGGCTGCAAAGATTACGTATCACTCTGTACCCACGCTTGCGTGCCTCGCTCTCCATAACTCTGCCGATCTCATTAACCTTCATGCCGGCCCGGAGATGGTTGATTACGCTCATCATCGTTTCTTCGGTGCTGCGGCACAAATGCTGAAGCTTCTCATTATAAGGCGGGAGCTGGAAGGACACCCCGGCATCTCCGTAATACCCGTTCAATTCTGCGGACACATCGATGTTGATAAGATCCCCCGCCTGAATCACTCTGGAGCCAGGGATACCATGAGCTACCTCCTCATTAACGCTGATGCAGGTCGCTCCTGGAAAATTGTACGTCACTTGGGGAGCTGACGCCGCCCCGGCCTCTTTCAGAATTTTCGCGCCAATCTCATCAAGCTCACGCGTAGTCATTCCCGGCACAACACTCTTTTTCATCTCGGCAATGGTGTAGCCCACCACTTTCCCTGCTGCCTTCAGGCCTTCCAGGTCTTTCGCTGTATTACATATCATTAGTTCACATTCCTCTCGCCCAATAAAATCTCTTTATGTTTACCTCATCATATGCGGCAATACTCCATGTTTGCCCTCTACTTGAACTGAACTCTTCCATTTTACCTTATGTATGGAGAAAAGAATCCTACAGTCTGCGTTATGGATCAACCCGCTGAAATTCAGTCCCTTTCAGGTACTCCTCCCGTCCCGTTAATGGGAGCAGTAGCTTGAACGGATTTCGCAGCCGGCTATTCACCATCCGTACTGACCGCCCCGTATATCATGTCCCTGAGTTTGTCAGCATGCTTCGCCGGTATGGAATAGCCTTTACCGCTGTTAACGCTAGCAACGAGTAGCCCGTTATGTCCCTTCTCTTTTCCAAGGCCGAGGGCATATTCTTCAGTGTATCCGTCCCCGTAAACCAGCTTCATTATGAAATCAGGAGCGTAATCAAGCTCTCCCTGAATCCGCTTGCTCTTGTTCATCGCCTCCGCTACCGTCTTGATCAGGGCAGCTTCAGAAATAGACTTCGGCTCAACAATCGCTGCTTGCTGCTCCGTTTGTTGGTCCAGTTGATGATAGGTCAGGCTGATCTCATCAATCCACCTTGCATTAATATATCCAAAAGCATTCTGGCATCCGCTTAACACCATCACTGCAAGAAGGGATACGATCAGAAAGAAATGACGAATGGAAAATCACCTCCAAAAAACTGTACAATCCATTATAAACGATAAACTCCATGAATGAAATTTTGTACGAAAAAACGATAGCGGTTGCTTCAAAAAAAGACTGAATCGGTCACTTGGGCCGGATTCAGTCTTTCGTTTATGAGTTCATATGTAGTTCAGATACAACAACCCGTCTGGTCTGTAATTATTCCACGCCAACTGTCTTCAACCAGGCATCAGCAATCAGTCCATGACCCGCAGAAGACGGGTGAACGCCATCCGGTGCCCAGTATGCAGGCTCAGCTGTGGCGGATGCCGCAGCGAACAGGCCATCAAGCGGAACCAGGAGCGCTCCATATTCACGGGCAAGCTCCCGCACCACATGAATTTTAGGATCCAGGTCCTCGCGCCAACCCTTCCGGTCTTCCGGCACAGGCAGTACAAACGGCTCAACCAGCACCAGCTTCGCGTCAAGCGTCTTCTTCGTGCGTTCAATCAAATCACGATAGGAAGCTTCGAACTTCTCCGCCGAGGTTGCATCTCCAGAATCATAGCGGCGCCAAGTGTCATTAATCCCGATATAAATGGAGACCCAGGTTGGTTTCAGATCAAGACAATCCTTGTCCCAACGTCCCTGCAAATCCACGGCACGATGGCCGCTGATGCCCCGGTTAAGGAAGGTAAGGTTCTTCTCTGGATAGAGATGTCCAAGCCGGCTAGCGATCAATAAAGGATAGCCGTAGCCCAGCGATAAAGCGTCTTCATAATTGCGTCCTGCGTCTGTAATACTGTCGCCCTGGAACAGGATGACGTCATTTTTCTTAAAAGCCATGAATAGAATCCTCCTCTGACTGCATCTGTAGCGTAGCGTGACCGAACCCGTCCGTTTCTGCCAGCCGATCACCTCTAACGAAGTCTATTATAGCAGACCCTAATCAAAAATGTCATACGCTTTCATAGTGAGCCTTACGTTAAGTTTTTTAGTTAAGTCTATATAAACCTACTATCAAGAAAAAAAGTATATTTCATCATTGACGGCCGACAAAAGGTGTGATACTTTAAGTGAGTAACTAATAGTAAGTTCATTATTTAATACTAGCTATTGATTATTAACCACTACATATATTTTTGGAGGCGTTCAATATGAGTACATTTACAGATTTGGTTCAATCCCGCAGATCGGCTAACAATTTTGTGGAAGGCATCAAGATTCCTCAGCATGAGCTGGAGGAAATGTTCTCTCTAGCCCGACTGGCCCCATCTGCTTATAACCTGCAGCACACCCACTACAAAGTCGTTGCCAGCGAAAAGATAAAAGAAGAGATTCGCGAGGCAGCCTACGGTCAGTACAAGACTCATACGGCATCCGCCGTCATCGTCGTGCTGGGTGATAAACACGCGTATCTTCAGGCTCCGGAAATCTATGGCGGTCTTAAGCTTCTCGGTGCGATGTCAGAAGAAGAATATAATGAGCAAATTGAGGCCATTAACGGAGCTTACATCGGCAATGACGCGTTCCAGCGCGACGAAGCAATCCGTAATGCCTCCCTATCCGCCATGCAGTTCATGTTGATTGCCAAAGACAAGGGCTGGGATACCTGCCCCATGATCGGGTTCGATCCAGCCGCTGTGGCACAAGTCCTGAATCTGCCGGACAACCTCGTTCCGGTGATGCTCATTACCATCGGCAAGGACAACCAGCACAAGATCAGACCCCGCGGCTACCGTAAGCCGGTCAATGAGTTTGTTGAATTTTTTTGAGCCGATAGCTTGAGGTAACGTGATTATATAAAGTGAACTTAAGAATAGCACCTTGCTGATTGATGATATCCTTATTTTTACAGGGCATTCTCCAGTCAGCTTGCCTAATTCTTAAGTTCAGCTTATACAGCTGTTAGTAATTAAAAAAGACCCGCAGACGGAGAGGCTCTCACAAAGTCCTCTGTTCTGCGGGTTTTATTGACTTCAGACGCTGGGTCACAGCTTAATCGCTTTCCAGCAAGCTTCCAGCGTCTCCTTTTCCCTCTTTTCATCCAATTCGTATTTTTGAATATAGTAGCCCTTTAATACCGAAGCTACAATTCCATAGGTAATCTGATGACACAGCTTGGCATCCATATCCCGGATCAGACCTTGTTTCTGTCCTTCGGACAAGACGGACATGATCTCCTGGATCTCACCCGACTCATCCATATTACGTAATTCCGGTGGTATATATGGCGAAAAGGAATAGCTGTCACTGAACAGAAATTCCTTGCGGTATTTCATTCCAAAGCGTATTCGATTCCGATGAAGACTGGTAAACCGCTCATACAGACTGGCAGTGGAGTCATAGCCCTCCAGCAGACTATAGCCCATCTTATTTCTTGCCAGCCTGTATACTTCGTGAACGAGCTCGTCCTTGGTTCGAAAATAATTAAATAGCGTACCCGAGCCAACCTTCGCCTTTTTCAAGATCTGAGCAATGGTAACCGACTGCAATCCAAGCTCATCAATCAAATCCAGCGTGGCATCGGTGATATCTTCTCTTTTCCCCAATCCCAAACATCCTTTCTGTTTCTTGCACCACTACAGGTTCGAAGAGTTCTTACGAGCGCTGTTAAAGCCCAATGTTCTGGTACAACTTTAAGGTTTATAAAAATAATAACAGCTTTAGCCCATTTATACTTTAATTATTCTGAATTAGCTTAATTTGAACTGACGCCAGCAAGGTACGACCCTATAGCTTCAAGTGGAAACCGTACCGGGGAAGGGCCGGCAGATATAAAAAGATGACTTCCGAAATATCGGAAGTCATCTTTTTGGAGCCTCACATAAAGTTTGGCTATATCAAATTACTCTTGAACTTTTTTAAAACGCCAGAGCACGCTTTGGAAGTCTCCTTGAAGATCAGGCAGTGGCAATCCGGCATACATAAGCAGATCCCCGCCATATACGCCTCCGCCTTCAACCCACTCATAATCAGCCTCAGGATCAAGTCCCTTCAGGCGCAGATAATGAAGCGGATCATTCGGCTCGGCAAGTACACGCGCATACACCACTACAGCTTCGGATTTGTCCTCAGCAGCAATCATCCAGGCGGTCTCATTGCCTTCAAAAGGACTCAGCAATCTGTACTGCTCGCCGAATTGAACCAGGGAACGCAGCTCTTTGTAGAGCGCCACTTGTTCCTTCACAGCAGCCTTCTCTTCTTCAGTAAACTGGGTCAGATCCAGCTCATACCCGAAGTTTCCGGACATCGCGATATGCCCGCGCATTTCCAGGGAAGTAGAGCGGTGCACCTGATGGTTCGGAACCGCAGAGACGTGGCTGCCCATGGAGCTAATCGGGTAGACGATGCTAGTTCCGTACTGGATTTTTAGTCTGCTGACGGCATCTGTATTGTCGCTTGTCCAGGTTTGCGGCATGTAATACAGCATCCCCGGGTCAAAACGTCCGCCACCGCCGGAGCAGCTCTCGAACAGAATATTTGGGAATTCAGAAGTAATCCGCTCCAGCATTCCGTACAGACCCAGCATATAACGGTGCGCGGTCTCACGTTGTCTTTCCGGTGGCAGCAACGCCGAGCCAATCTCGGTCATATTGCGGTTCATGTCCCATTTAACATAGGTGATCGGTGCGCTGCGCAGCACTTCCACGATCTGGTCGCCAATGGCCTGGCAAACATCCTCACGGGAGAAGTCCAGCACCAATTGGGTACGGCCCAGGGTACGGCGACGATCCGGCACATGCAGGCACCATTCTGGATGCTCACGGTACAGTTCGCTGTCCGGGGAGATCATCTCCGGCTCGAACCAGAGGCCGAATTGCATGTCCAGCTTATTCACGCGCTCTGCCAGATCTCCGAGACCTTCCGGCAGCTTCTTCCGGTCAACGAACCAGTCGCCGAGCGAGCTGCGGTCATTATCACGGTGTCCAAACCAGCCGTCGTCCAATACGAACAACTCGATTCCCAGTTCAGCACCAGCACGCGCGATGTTCTCGATCTTCTCCGCATTGAAGTCGAAATAAGTTGCTTCCCAGTTGTTAACCAGCACCGGACGGGTGCGATCACGGTAAATACCGCGGGCCAAGCGGGTACGATACAATTTATGATAGGTTCTGGACATCGCTCCGATGCCATCTGGAGAAAATACCAGCACGGCTTCCGGAGTCTGGAATGACTGTCCGGCTTCCAGCAACCAGTTGAAATCGAAAGAATTAATCCCCATAGACAAACGGGTCGTCTTGTAAGAGTCCACTTCTACCTGCGCGGAGAAGCTGCCACTGTATACCAGGCTGACACCGTACACTTCACCGTGGTCCTCATCTGCACCATGGGACAGCAAGGCTACGAATGGATTTTGGTTATGGCTGCTCGATCCTCTGCGGCTCTCTACTCCCTGCATGCCGGAAGCAAGCGCTCTGCGCTCTATATACCGCTCACGTGTCCATGTTCCGGACAAATGCAGCAATTCGTAATCCGAAGAACGGAAATCTACGCTCATACTATATCCGCGTAGCAGCTTGAGGGATGCTTGTCCTTCATTCACAAAACGAACAGAACGAGTAACCGCGTTCAATTCCTCAAATACTGTGTAGGATAAAATAATGCGGAGTCCTGCAACGGCGTCTACCAATTCAAGCTCCAAGGTCTCAGCTTCATCTTCATGTTCTGTATACGTAGCCGGGAGTCCTTCCAGGGCAGGCTTCCCTTTATAAATACGGTGTTTATCATATAGAGCTTCAGAAGCAGTAGTTCCATTCTCCGCCTGAATCTGATAGGCCGGATTGCGGAAATCGCCCACTCCGTATGACGGATATTCCTGAGCAAGCGTATCATATGAAAGCGTCATATCGTCCGGGAACGGACTTGGTGAGAAAGAACAACGCTCAGTGCGCTTCAGAATAGATGACAATGCACCGGAACGAATCTTGCGGCCCCAATACACATGCGCCGGGATTCCGGTGTGGAGAAGTTGAATGACATAGCTGGTTTCTTTACTCTGTAGATGAAAAATACGTTCTTCTGCAAGATATTGAATTCCCATTATACCCTCCGTAGATGTTGCGCTAGTAATCAATCAACCTCCATTATATTATGAAATCGCTTCATTTACGATATAGTAATATTTCACTTGGCATATTGTAATATTGCAATGGCTGCCCGTTCACGCCGCTCCGCATCAGGACTTTTCAATGCTTTTTTCAGAATATCAAGCGCTTCAGCCACTGTCTCTTCATCCACACGAACGCCTATATTCAGGAGATTGCCAGACATCTCTCTGTCCCTGATCCAAAGATCCAGACGCGCTGCGGCAATCGGTTCCTGGAACATCGAGACTGTTGCCTCTTCAGCGAGCAGTGCTTTTACAACAGAATTCAAAGCTGCGTATGGAATACTGGTCAGCCAGGTTACCCCGCGCCGGTGGCATCTGCCATCTCCCTCTATATCAAATCGTTCATCATAAAAGTAGTCGCCAAGATCGCCAAGATGTACCCAGTCTCCGTCCGCAAGAAGCAGATAATCTCCATCCTGCATCGAATGGACAAATAGGTTGACGACCTCAGCATGCCCCGCCAGCTCCTGCCCCTGATATCCGTATGCCTGCTCTAGTCTTCCATCCAGCTCATCCCGGTCGATCCCCTCCAGATCACCAAGACCCGGATAACCGATGCATACATAATGATCTTCTAAAAACCCCTTCAGCCACTGCTTCCCTGCTTCTCCTGACTTCAGTTGAAATAGCTTCATTCCTCTTGCTCCCCCTCTTCGTTTTCCTCAATAATATCCAGGGGCATCGTTACAATTTGATGAAGATTAATTTGAATATCCCCAAATAGTTATTAGAGCCATCCAAGACAGGCAGCTTGAAAATAGAGAACAAAATGTAGTTCTCCCGTTCTGTGACCGAGTTAAGCACAGGCTTGCCGATCATATTAGCGATTCCCGCTCCCAGTTTGCCGCCGCTCTCTTCGCTTATATTTTTGATGGCATAGTCCACAAAATCCTCTTTACCAGGATTCGTAGCTAACAAAGCAACTAACAACACAATAAGGAATAAAAAAAATCTTCCCGCCCCGCCTCTTTTAGTGCTTCTTCCCGTGTAAGGCCGATCAAACTCGTTCATATTCATCCCTCCTATCTGAACAATAGAGCATCGGGAACTATATGTAAATAAAAACCAGCTGCAATCTTCCACCAATCAAGAAGATGCAGGCTGCTCCATCAGCTCTTGACGTAAAAAATGGTATAGCTTGGCGCTGGACCGTACCAATGGATATTCTGCGGTCTTACACAGAATTCCGCAGCTCATATCGATGGGGGTTCCTGCAAGTTGCCGGGACACCGTGCCAGGCGGCACCGGATTGAGCATTACCGCCGGCACGAGAGCGATGCCAAGACCAGCAGCAACATAATCTTTAAGCGCGACCATGCTGCCGATGACCATCGTATGCAGTGGGGAGCCGCCGAATTCCTGCAGGACACTCTCCAGCTTTTTACGGTAAGGGCAATGGGTTGCAGTAATCAGAATACGGTGTTCCCGGAGGTCTTCCGGGGTAATGCGCGGACTGGCAGCCAAAGGATGTCCTTCCGGCAGGAGCAGCAAGAATCGCTCTGCGAACAGCGGCTCAAAATAAAGTCCGGTGCCCAGCTCCGGGGCAGAACACAACGCCCAATCCAGCTCCCCTCGCAGCAGTCGCTCACTCAGCGCCTGTGTTCCGGCGATTTCCACCTCTATCTCCACCCTTGGGTAGCGGTTAAGAAAAGTCTTCAGCAGACCCGGCAGCCGGTAGGTAGCTGTCGGGTCTGTAACGCCTATCCGTACGCTCCCGGCATCGCCGGTATGCAGTTCCGCCAAGTCGCTTTCCAGCCGCTCTATATCCTTAAGAATCTGCCGTTCTTGTTCATGGAATAGCCGCCCCGCCTCGGTCAGTACAATCTGTTTGCCGCGTTCAAGCAGCTGTACACCCAGCTCCGCCTCCAGCTTCTGTATTTGCATGGTGACCGTCGATTGGGCATAATTCAGCTCCTCGGCTGCACGATTGAAGCTCCCGGTGCTGACAATCTTCTGAAAGGTTTTGTACGCTTTAAGATCCATCAGGCTCCCTCGCAATTCCACTGTAATAAATTCAATAAAAATGAACGAACTATTCATATTATTCAATTATACATAATCTCATCTCAGTTATAAAATCATATGTATCTACAACAATAACAAGGAGAGAACCCAACATGGAATTAACAAATAAAATAGCTATTGTAACCGGAGGCGGAACGGGGATCGGCAGGGCCACCTGTCTGGAACTGGCACGACGCGGCGCAAAGGTTGCCGTCAATTATAGCCGCTCCAAGGCTGAAGCCGAGGAGACTGTACAATTGATTACCGGCCAGGGCGGTCAATCTTATACCATACAGGCCAACGTCGCGAGTGATCAGGAAGTACGGGGTATGGTAGCAGATGTCGTTGAGCGGTTCGGGACCGTTGATCTTCTCGTCAACAACGCCGGAATCACTAGGCATATTCCATTTACAGATCTGGAAGCCGCTACCGAGGAGGTATGGGACGAACTCTACGACACCAATGTCAAAAGCATGTTCTTCTGTGCCAGAGCAGTGTCCACTTATATGGTGAAAAACGGCCAGGGCGCCATCGTCAATCTCGGCAGCATCGCCGGTGAGACCGGCCTGGGGTCCTCTCTGCCTTATGCCGTATCTAAGGCGGCCGTACATGGGCTGACCAAGTCTCTGGCCCGAGCCCTTTCCCCTCATATTCGTGTCAACTGCGTCGTGCCGGGAGCTGTCGCAACAAGGTGGTGGAATGGGCGGGAAGACCAAATGCAGAAGCTAGCTCCCAACCTCCTCCTGCAGCGTATCGCGGAGCCCGGGGATATATCCACCTTGATCTGCGCCGCTCTGGAGCAGGAAGCGATGACCGGACAGATCATCACCGCCGATAGCGGCCAAACCTTGTAAATATAGAATCATCTAGCCCCCACTACTCCCTATATGTTACATTCAAAGGTAAAGGGAGAGATGAAATGGGGATCAGTATATTCAAAATCATAGGAGGGCTCTGCCTTGCCCTCGTGTTGGCGCTTGGCTGTTTTCTGGTCTATGTTACGGTAACCGATTACAAGCCCGCCGAAGTTACACCGCTCACCGTCTACAACAACAATGGAGCTGTGCTACAGCAAGGGCAGCCTTTACAGGTAACCACCTTTAATATCGGTTACGCCGGACTGGACGCAGGTCAGGATTTCTTTATGGACGGCGGCAGCATGGCCCGCTCCAGCAGTAAGACCCAAACGGTGAATAATCTTGAAGAAATCACGTCTTTTCTGAAGAATTCGACTTCGGATATCTACCTGCTGCAAGAAGTGGACGTGAAGTCTTCCAGAAGCTACAAGGTGGACGAAGTCTCCCATATTACCTCAGAAATGCCGGATTACAGCCATGTCTTTGCTTTGAATTATAAAACGCCGTGGGTTCCGCTTCCGGTCCTTCATCCGATGGGTTCCGTACAGAGTGGGTTGGTAACTTTGGCCAAGCCCAAAACCAGCAGTCATCTCCGTTATGATCTGCCCGGCAAAGAAAGCTGGCCTTATCAGCTATTTGAGCTGGATCGTGCGTTCATTGAGAGCAGGTTCCCAGTGGACAATGGCAAAGAATTAGTACTGCTCAATGCTCATCTGTCCGCTTATGACAAGGGTGGCCACATCCGTAAGCAGCAGTTAGAGTATCTTAATGCTTATATCGAAAAAGAAAGCCAACACGGCAATTATCTTATCATCGGCGGGGACTGGAATCATACCTTGCCCGGCACAGATTCAAAGCTGTTCGAGACCACCCAGGGATGGCCGGCATGGCTTCAGCCTTTTCCAGCAGACTTCCTTCCTCAAGGCTTTCATTGGGCGGTTGATCCAGCAATCCCTTCTGTCCGCACCCTCGATGTCTCTTACAGCGAAGGCGTGAACTTCCGGGCCGTCATTGACGGTTTTCTCGTCTCACCGAACGTAGAGGTAACTGCAGTCCATGGCCAGGAGCTGAATTTTGCGAATAGTGACCATAATCCGGTGACCGCGCAGTTTGTGCTGAAATAGGTGCATGTATGACAAAAGGACCCTAATGGGTCCTTTTGTTTTTTTGCGTTCCTACGTAAGGCGGATTCAGGGATCTCTCTTGGCAGGTTTTAAATTCAATCTATTTCATGCCATGCTCGTTCAACGGCTTATAGGCATCGATTTTTAGCTGATCCCTATTTCCTTATTCCGTCTTGAACCTGGCTGACGACTTCGCCAGATCCTTGGTCAGCAGGTCAATGGTTTCTACCATTTCGGCAAGCTGCTGCACCATCGCGGACTGATCATGCATCGTTGCTGTCACTTCCTGGACAGAGGCAGAGACTTCTTCACCGGAAGCAGACAGGTTCTGCGAGGATTCCAGCATTTCTTCTTTATCCTGCTGCATACGGGTTACTTCATCCGCCATTCCAATGATTTGTGCATTGATATCTTGTACATTCTTATACACGGTATGGAAAGCTTCTCTGGTTCTACCCACATATTCATCTTGCAGGGCAGTGATGTCTTTAATTTCTTGTACACTTTGATGATTCTCTTCCACGAACGCCAGGTTCTGTCCGATAATTTCGTTAATTTCGCTTGCCTGTCTGGTACTCTGTTCCGCGAGCTTGCGAATCTCGGCAGCCACGACAGAGAACCCTCGGCCGAACTCTCCGGCTCTGGCAGCCTCGATGGACGCATTCAAAGCAAGCAGATTGGTCTGTTTGGCGATATTATTGATCGCACCGGTAATTTTACTGATGTTATTAGAGCTTTCTTGCAGCTTCAGGGTGATGACCGAGATTTTTTGCACTTCAGTTCCATTCTTCTCACTGATCTTGCCCAGCTCCTCTACCACCTGATTGCTGGTATGGAAGACTTCCACGATTTCATCCGCCCGGTCTTTAGCCGATTGAGCTTTTTCATTCATAGAGACGAATTTGTCACCAAAGCTGACAAACTTATCCACGATCAGTTCGGTATCATTGGCTTGCGATTCCATCGCCTTGGCAATTTCCGTCGATGTAGAAGTCGTCTCGGAAATAGACTGCGCCGCCTGTCTGGAGGCATTGTCCAGATCCTCGGTACTTTCATTCAATACATTTATCGAAATGTTCATATTGGAGATCAATTCCTTGTTCTGCCGTACCATTTCATTGAAGCTGTCCGCGAGTTCTCTAAATTCACTATCGTAGCGCCCCGTTGCCGTTACCGACAAGTCACCGGAAGATAGCTGACGGAACAGCTTGGTGAGTTGGAAAATCGGTTTCGTGATCGCGCGGGAAATCAGAAGTCCGCAAATTATAGTCAGTAGAATCGCAAAAGCCGTTACTATGATCAGCTGATTCAACATCAATTCAATCGGTTTCTTAATATCTTTATACGTGTCGATAACGGCTACTATCCAATCCGAATCCGGAATTTTGTTATAGCGGACATATTCACCATTATCGTCATCAATTATACCTGTAGCGATATCGCCCTCGGACTTGATTTTCAACAGATCTTCAATACCTTCGATCTTGGTTCCGACCAGTGACTCATCCTTGGAGTTATATAGCTCTATACCACTGCGGCTAACAATTTCAATCCGGCCTTCCCCGTTGATTTGAATCTTGCCGAGCTTCTCCGTGAAGAAATCGGACGCAACCGTGGATGCGTAGACACCAATCACCTTCCCGTCTGGTCCCTTAACCGGCTGGGAGAAGACAATCACGATCTGGCCCGAGCTCTTAGACTTGATCGCATCACTGATAAATGCCTCACCTGTAATGGCCTTCTGGTAATACTCCCGCTCTGATAAGTTGCTGCCAATCAATTCCGTGTTGTTCCCAGCGACCATAATTCCTTTGGCATCCAATAGAATCAAGGACTGGTTGCCCGTAGTTTCCTTCTGGATCTTTATCAATTTCTCATTGGCAGAAGTCAATAGCGTGTTCTTGTCAGAGAAAAACTCCGTGTCTGACAAGGTACCCGATGCTCTGAGTTTCAGAAGATCACCTAGGAGACTGTCCGTCGAGATCAGGTACGAAGCCTGCTTCTGCAATTGAGCAGCTGTCCATAGTCCTTCCCCGATGCGATCGGCGCTGGCAATAATTTCATCCTTGCTTTTCTTCAGCAGTAAGTTAGATCCCAAACTGTACACGGCCATCGACAGTGCGAACATGGCGATGATGACCAACCCGGTGATCAGTGCAGGAAGTTTGATCCGAAGAGACATGTTTCTGATGGTGAAGACCCCTTTTTTTAACTGGTTCACTTTGGTTAAACTCCCTCTTGTTCAATTATGCATACATTTTTATGCTATTTCTCTCATTTTTATCGGAAGAAATTGATCTTAATTTAAGAGGAGTTTTTATTTAATAAATAAAATTAAAATAAACCCTGACGCCAGCTCGGGCATCAGGGTTTATAGGATATACAAAGATTGTTATCGAAAAGCGTATGCTTATGCTTGGCGGCGTCTAAACAGTCCAATGACTGCCAGGATCAAGGCCAAAATAGAAGCGATTAGCGCAATATAACCAACTGGAGAAGTAGAAGACGATGTAGCTGTATCCGTACCCTCTCCCATATCCATGTCCATACCGTGGGAATGGCCGCCTGCCGCAGCAGTACCGGAGATTTCCGTAATGGAGTGTGGGCTCTCGCTACCTTCTTCACCGGACCATTGTACAAGGGACCCATCTGCATAATGCTGATAAGCATCCCAAGCTACTTTTCCAGCCTGATCCGGATTTTTGGCGGTAAACGTGAAGCGCTGGAACTGTCCGGACTGAATACCGTCTCCTGTAGCGATCCAGCTCACTTTATTGCCGTCAATGGTTACTTTCCAGCCTGGAGTGGCCTCATATTGCTTAAATTCCACGCCTGCCGGCATACGCAGATCGATCTGCACGGTAGGTGAATCCTTCTCTACAGGTACCTTTAAGGTGTAAGTCTCCCATGCGCCTACGCCCGACTGGGATGGGGAAACAGTAACATGCGCGCTCGCTACAGCTGCGAAGAGCAGTACAAGTGCGACAGATGGTGCGATCAAAGTCATTAGTTTGCGATAAAGATTTTTCATAGTAGCCTCTCTTCTAAATCGTGTGATATTTATAATTTTTCTTTGGGGAATTGCAAGGATCGTGATGCCAGTCCCTGCTCTAATGCGTATCTGGTCAACTGGGTCCGGTTCTGCAGCTGAAGCTTTTGCAAAATATTCTTCAAGTGGTTCTTCACCGTATGCTCCGATATGCCCAGAATGACACCGATCTCCCTGTTCGTGGAACCGGATGATACACAGTCTAGTATCTCCTTCTCCCGTGCGGTTAATGCCTCTCTCTCCTCTATCACAGAGGGAACAGCAAACTCCTTAAGGATCTGCACGGCCAGCTCCCGGCTGAGCGGGACCTCTTCATGCATAATGGAGTGCAAATATTGAATCCAAGTTGACGGAGCGAGATTTTTCAGCAAATATCCCTGTGCGCCCTGCTTCAAGGCTTCGAACAGATAGGAGATTTCATCCGAGACGGTGACAATCACGATTTTCACATAAGGATATCCCTGTTTAATGCGCCGGGTAGTCTCCAGCCCGTCCATCTCCGGCATCTGAATATCAATCAGGATGAGGTCAGGCATCCACTGCTCTGTAAAAGCTATGGCTTCCGCCCCGCTCGCCACCACCCCTATGACTTCAAAGCTGTCATCCATGGATAAAATCTCACTCATCGCTTCACGCGCATGAGCATGGTCATCTACGATCAGAACCCGGAATCGCTTCATACCGGAACGCCCCCTTTGGTAATCTCCACCACGGTTCCCTCGTCTCCTGAATCTACCCGCAGTCCCCAGCCCATGCCTTCAGCACGTTCCTTCATAATCTGGAGACCATAGCTACCGCTCACCTCAAACGGGTTATGCCGGAAACCTTCGCCGTCGTCGATCACCGTCACTCGCCAATGGTCCTTGTCGCCCTCGCCGGAGATCGACACCCTGGCTGCCCGTGTATGCTTCCGTACATTAATGATGGCTTCGCGGATGCATGACAGCAGCTCGGCTTTTTCTTTGGCAGTGAACGCCAGATCCGGTAACGTCCAATCCAGAGAGACGTCGATCATTACCTCGCCTGCAATTTGCTCCAGCTGGCCTTTGACGGATTGCTCCAGCGAGAATGGAACCTGGTCTGATACTGGAATTTTGAGATTGGCTATCGCCTGACGGACGTAGCGGTCCACTTCATGTACCGTCTTCGTAATCTGACGCACACTGTCCTCGCTGACCTCACCATTCTTACGGTTGTTCTCCAACCGGTCGATTTTGACCGACAGCAGAAACAGCGATTGCGCCATTCCGTCATGCAGCTCCTTGGCCAATCTTTCCCGCGCCTCCATGGCGTTCTTGACCGCACGCTCCTGCTCCAGCTCCTGCTGCCCCCGCTCCATGATCGAGAACAGCGGTACAAGCAGCACGATGCTTAGCAGAAACACAAGCACCGGTGTCAAGTAATTCCCCATATCCATAGAGATATATTCCATCAGAAATTGATGGCGGACAACCTCCCAGACCCCGACCATGAGTGTCGGAAGCAGCAAGATCATCAGCTTGATTCGTTTATACGTGGCTGTCCCCTCCCAAAAACCTTAATATCTACCATAGCACCACAAGGATGTTGTCAGCATGACTCGAAAGGGCTATACGGCCCCTATAATTGTTACAATTTTAAGTATTTAAAAATGGGTCAAAGTTAAAATTAGCTGTTGGCGCTGGATGAGGCCGCTGCGGGTTCGGGGGGTTCTTACGATCGCTGTTAAAGCCCGATTACTGGATTGTAAAAGGAGTTAAAGGTTGTAATCGGGCTTTAAAGGCGAACGCTTCGCTTCTCCAGAATCCCCCCGACCCTCCGCTCTGTGCGTGCATTTTCAGCTGATTTTAGAAAGAGTCTATATAATTGGAGTTTCTTATAAGTAGGCTTTTTTCAAAAGGACTTATCTTCTATTCCGATTCATCCACACTAAGGCGTAATCAACCATTTCTCTCTGCGGTATCAGATAACTCTTAGCTTCTCCTACTAGTCCCTCTTTTACCAAGTTACTATTGGACTTGAAATCATCAAAAATCAGGCCAAAATCGTCCGCTTCATTTAATATCACGAAAATATTTCTCTAAGAGTATGTGTGGGTCAATGAATAGCTGTAGCTAATAGAAAGGAATGGTTTATTATAGTAGTAAACAGTTGAAATATACCACTTGAAAATTGTTCTAGGGTTTTGAAATTTAATTCATTACTCCATCTTTTTGTGGAGCATAGATTCTCCACATTGCATCAGACTCACCTAATTGAGTCCAGCATAAGCCATACAAATATTTTCCACCCATATTACTATGGTATGTAATTTCACCTGATTTTAGTTTTGTAGGTATTGAAAAACTGGGTAATTCCCAAGTGTCATCCCATTTTTGAACTCTAGCCAGGTAAAATTTCTTTTGTTCAACCAAAGAAACAAATTGATTAAAAGTCAAATATCTATACAGTTTTTTTGTCTCTTTCAGTGGAGAACGAATACTTAGTTCCAGTTAAAACACCTCGTTTTTGAAGTGTTAGACTTTTAATTTACATCAGAAATTTCGTCCAACTTCTCGTATTCACGAAATGACCCAGCCTTAGATAGCTCTTATCTTAGGCTGGGTCATTTGTTGTCGGAGCTTCTTCGATCGTTATGCATCTGACAACCAAAGGGCGATAGCCCTGATGAGTGAATGAAGTGTTATGCGTTGCTTCTAACCTCTTTGAATTACTGACAAATAAGTTTCATTTATAGTTAGCCATTGTCTAATATAAATTTATACTTTCTCTTCAAACATTTTTGACATTACTTTTAGAGTTTCATAATCATCCTCTGCATTCACTTTAGTTTGATATGTTTGAAGAGTTGTTGTAACTATATTAAATAATTCTTGAGAATCAATGTTGTTTTCCCCTGTTTTATAAAGAACTCTCCTAACTGTATCTTTCCAGAAAGTCAATTCTTTTCTAAAATCATTCAACCTAGAAGAGTACAATATTCTCCATTTAGTATTGTTATACGTTATCTCTTTTATTTTTTCGTGTAGTTTATCTACTTCTTTACTAATTTCCTCTCGATCCTTATTCAATTTTTCATGTCCATCATTAATTATTTTAATGTACTCTTGCAAATCATTTTCTCTTTTATTTGCCATCTCTCTGTATTCTTCTATTCTTTTTTGACTTCTTCTGTCTATTAAATAATTGGCTACAATAAGTAAAACTACAAACATTAGTGAGTTAATCACCAAACTAGTAATATTTTTTTTGAACGGACTTGTGACTTTATCGAAGTATTCAACCTCTATATTATTACCATTTTTATTTATCTTCACTTGATCACTATAAATAATTTTAGAGCTTGTAACAACCATCGTTAATTTCTGATTTCCTAAAATATCAGGAATATTAAAGATTGAGCCCTTGTTAATTCCGTAATTAGCATTGACTCTGTTAATTACAATTGGTTGAGAAGAAATAATATCTTTTTTTTCAATATTCAATGGTAAATTAACTTCAATGTTGTTAATATTTTTATCGCTTGAATTTAATATAGAAATCGAAATTTGAAACTGATTTTGTCCTACTTCTATTGGTTCACCAATTCGTACAACACCTTTGTCTACAAACAAATAACTAAAAAACAAATTAATTATTAGTGATCCTGCCCCTAATAATAGTGAAGAAATTATAGTTTCTAAAATTTTTTTATTCATCGAATTGCTCCTATATCGTAATTTGATTTTAAGAGGGATATGATAAAAAGATCTTTCAGAAGTTTCGTATAACGTTTTTGTATCTACGAACCCGAGAGGCTTAAGGCGCACCGCGCCGGGTCCGACGGACTTAGCCTCGCAGGGTTGTGAGCTGATTCAGCTTCTAGGCCTACCACTTCTTGCGAACCATAGGCGTAGCCCGAAGCGTAAATACGATGTTAACTGATGTCTCCAACTTCCAGAGCAACTTAAAAAATGCTCATACAATCTTGATACAAGTCCTTATACATCATTAATTTATCTTTTTTTCTAAGCTTTATCTCGTTTTGAACTTCGTTTCCTATTCTTTGGGATTATGTAAACCTGAAGAACCAATAAATTGATTGGTGTCTTTGAGAAAAAATAAGAAGTCTCAAGTCCTCTCGCTTCAAAAATTTCATGTGAGTTTCTCACTTTACTTCAATATTTTCTTCTGATTGCTCTTTCTGAGCAAATGGTAACCACTTCTTCAACTCATCAATATGCTTACACTCCTAATTACTTCTCACGGACCAAGAACAGTTAGGCCCGAAGCGTGGATATAATATTATACGACGTACTAAGCTTCTATGAGTTGCAAAAATGAAATTTAGACCTGATTTTCCTAAAAATTCTTTTCATTGAACTATTACTTCTTTTGTTTTCCTTCTTAACTGAAACATATAACATCTTTGTAAATGAGTATAAAACAATTGACATAAGAACAGTAAATATTGAAAATGGTACATTTAACCATTGGGATATCTCTTCGCTAGGAATTTTTTGAATATATTCGTTCCACACTGAGGCATAAAGATATAAACCTGTAAGTGAAAATATGAATGTTGATAAGTTATGCATTAAAATAAACAGTTCAATTATTAATCTGAAGAAAATATTCTTCTTGTTCAAACTTCTAAATTGTAAATGATCTTCGTAAATAGTATCATGTGCTTCCCAGAATTCATTTTCTATACTGACATAGAATCCATTTAAACTATCAAATAATGCTTTTTCACTAACTCTTCCTGGATTATTCAGATTTTCAAAGTAACTTAATTCTAACTTAAAGTATGCCTCTAAGTTAAAGCTTGAACCAATAAACCGTATCTTAGATTCATTTTGTTGATAATAATTAAAGAAATCAGCTAAAAGATTGTTTTTCTTACTTTGCTCTTTTTCATCAACAATTTTTTTCAGTCGAATAAACATAGGGGAATAAACTTCATGATAACTCTGCGATAATTCCTTTAGATAAGTCTCTTTCTTTTTCGCTCGATAATTAAATTGATAACCAACAAACGCTGTTATTATTGCCAAAATCACAACAGGTAATTGTATCCCAAAGTAACTCATTTTCTGCATTCCTTTACTTGTTAGTATGTCGTATAACGTAATGTTCACGAAGTTTGTGAAATTACCGGTTTCCCCTTAACATTCAAATATAATTCGACCAAACCTCCCTATAAACTACAGTCTTATCATACAATGAAGTGGTAGAATATTACTATCGTTAATTCCATGATTTAACAAAAAAACTCCCACCAAAACATCAGCAGAAGCTTCTTTGAATGATTGATTCACGCAAACATCTCATCAATGATAGGTTCGTGTGGGTTAATAATTAGCTATATTTAATAGATATGACCAGGTTGTGGGATTGTTTTCAAGAGCTGCTTCTGACCAAGGGATCAGTTCACCGGTTTATGTGCGTTTTGCACAGATACGTTGACTTCTCCTTAGTTAATTTATTGGTGGTTTTCGAGTTATTATGGAATTTCGCACCTTTTCAACTTGATGAATTATGCATTATTTTACAATAGAGCAAGGGCGACTACCTTTTTCATTCGTTTTCCTCCCTTCAACGAAAAAAAGCCGATTGCGCTATAATTCAGGCAATCGGCTGTTAAAGAATATTTTTATATAAAGAAGCGCCCAGCTAGGGACGCTCTCTTAAATATTCATGTTCAGTTAAAATTCAGGGGATGCCTACACCCGCTTAATACCAAAAAGCAGGAAGCCTCTAGTTGGATATAGCAAGAAGCTCTACCAGTAAAAATCAATATGCACATAAACCTCCGAGTTTTTTTCAGACTCTAAGAAGTTTATGCATCTTTTTGATTGTTAACAATCAGTCTAAGCGTAGGCTCGATCTCCTTAAGTTTAAGTGAACCTTTATCCATGGTACAAAGCATTTCGATAAACTCTCGCGGTATACCACTTTCATTGATAATTTGCAGCTCATTTTTAAAATTATCCTGTAGTAACATCTTTATGCCTTTATTCAACAGAATAGGCTTAGGAATCGGAATCACATCATCTAACGGTTCTTTTGATCTCATCTTGTGAATGGACATTTGCTTCAATAAAGAAGTATATCTGCTCTGATCAATTATCCCTAATTCTTGAGCTCGATATAACATAGCTGCGATTGATACTTTCCAATATTTTTTCAACTCTATAAAGTGAATCAACTTTGTAGAAGTAACTGTCTTTGCAAATGCCTTTGCAGGTAATAGTAATGCTGATGCAAAGCGATTCGCCTGATTCTCAATGATCTTGAATTCCTCTCTTGAGAGGATATCCTGGTTGTGAATATGATTGTGCATCAAGCGATGGCCAATTTCATGAGCCGCATCAAATTGTCTTCTTGCAGCAGACTCCTTATCATTCCCTAAGAAAATATATGGACGCCCTTTTCTGGATTGACAGAACGCGTCTACTTTCAAACTCTCCATATCAATAGAAAAAACAACAATACCGTTTCGTTCCATAAGATTAACTATATTATTGATAGGATTTTCTCCAAGTCCCCAAAACTGTCTGACATTCTCCGTGAGAATCTCTATAGAATCATCATCCCAATCAGCTTGATCAAATGAAGATAGATCAGGTAAGTTCAGCTCAGGGAATTCAATGTACTTTTGCAGATAATCATATATATATCCTGCAAGCTTTGATTTATTGTATTGAATTTCCTTGTTTTTTTTCGTTGCTGCTGCAGATGCCCTAAAGAAAGTATTACCTATGATATGTTCTTCATAAGTCTTATAGAAAAAACTCTTAGGGAAATCCAACTCCCGTATAATCCCCATCATCGTACCAGGTTTTGGTTCGTTTTCTCCCAGCTCGTATTGAGATATAGCTTGTTTAGAAAGGCCTACTCTAGACGCGAGTTCATTAATACTTAGGCCTCTTACTAAACGAGCCTCTTTAAGTCTAGCTGGGATGATTCTCTGATCTTCTTTAATCATAATACTTTCCTACTTTCATACTGACGGATCAAATTTCAGCTTTAGAGGGATATCCTCGTCAGTTTGATGCGCTTTCTCCTTAAACGGTATCTTGATATCGTCACTGTTCTCATAAACATTAATCGGCTTAACATTGTCTAAACTATTACTTAATACCATACTCGTAGTATCCTCTAAAAATATCCAGTCCGTATGATCAGGCAGTAACGCACCTTCTCTGATTGAACCATCATGAGGATCATATACAACAATTAGCCCAAAGGGATAATTCTCCGTACCCAACGGATGTATTGCCCGCTGGTATTGAATATCAATATCCGGAGAATCTTCAGGTAATCCTTCCTCAATTAACCTTGGGATATTAGAGACAGAAAAATTCATTCTGTAGGTACTAGCACTGTCAAACATGTCTTTTTTAGTTGCTAATGGTAAGACAAGAACAGATATATTCCTTAGCTTTTCTCTTAATACTATGTAAGGATGGAATCCAGACTTTTTCTTCTCAATCTCGATTTGCAGGTGCGAATGTTTCTTAATAGAATTAATTACTTCCGTGTTAACAAGGTCATAACGGTTTTTGGGATTCGAAGTATCTGTTTCTATATCTGAAAATAGTTCTAGGTATAGCTGATGTCTCTTAAATCCTGCTTTAATACCTTCACATATAACTGTTCTCTGCTCTAAAAGAAGCATACATTTTTGATATATATCCATACTCATAAAAATTCCCCCCCTCGTTGATGTCCTCACTACTAAGATATACCAAAACTATGTTTTTGTCTAGTTATGGTTATATTTATTTTAATTTGTAAAGTTAGAGCTTATTTTATAGTTGATTGTCAACCCATTATGACCAATTCTACATTGCAGTATTACCAAAAAGAGCAGGATATAACTCACCAAGGAGTTCAACCTGCTCTTGAATAAAATCTCTTCGGTTTCTGAATTGTCTTAACTTTTACAAAGAATCTATAGGCTGGATTGGTATCTCAGCAATAAAAAGTCTCAGTCTTTATTACCTAGATAGTGTTGTTTATACACAAATACAGTTTATTCATCACTACCTTGCATCATCTTTTTAACCCAGTTGGTCAGTCTACCTGATTTATTTTCGGCAGCATACCACTTACCGTTAACAGTAACAACTTCACACTGATCAGTCAACAAATGAAATGTATTTTTTTCAAAAGAAGTCAGTCTCTTTTCAGACAGACTCTTAATTAGATCTTCTAGTTTTGCGCATTTTTGATCCAACCATTTTTGGAATCCCAGTTCCTCTGTATTAAGCTCTTGATGTAAGCAAAGCCAATTGATTATGAACCATTCTACCTCGTCAAGTTCCGCGGGCTTCCACTCCCAAAATAAAGGCTCATGATCTAGTCCTTCTTTCGGGATATAAATATAATTTGTCTCCCAACCTATTTTATCATCGCTTCTTTTGGCCTTAGTCCGCAGAAAAGGATGGAAAGCTTCAAAATCAAGATCTTCGCCAAAGATATCATCGCTAAGGTTGTATCTATAGCTCAGCTTTGTCCAAATAAACTCTAGAAGTATTAAAAACGGATTATGTGTTGTTGAACCATAGAAATTCCAGTTACCTTCCCTATCCAGAGGACTTATATAAGGCATAGCATCCAACTTTGCTAAAACACTGTTATTACATATAATAAGATCGGGAAAGATAGTTGGACTAAATCCCCTAATACCTGAGTTTTTTTCTATATATTTATTAAACGCTTCTCTTAGGGCAAATTCAGACGAATATCCATAATAGCCAAATACTATTCTAACCGGCATCATTTCTTCTATTAACAAACTGTGATAAATCATTTGTTCATGCAAAGGCAGTTCTGTCACTTCTTCATAGTCAGGAAGTTCTTTCTGTACTATATGTCTAAATGCATCTCTAAACGCCTTCATATTTAGCAATTCATTGCTAGGGTCAGTAATTGAGTATATTTGCTTCATTTTATTGTAGGCATCTATTAGGTCATCTTGATACAAGTTTTTTTCAACTTCTAGAACTGCAATTACTTGAGAGAGATCATATATAAACTTGCCTGTATACGGTATGGCTTCGCCTTCTCCCTCTACTATCATACAGTCTATTTCATTACTAAAGGTGCCTTCTTCATTTCGTATTTTGCCAGACACAATTCGTATATCTAATCCTTCAAATATAGCTTTATTCAGGAGACTCGCTGTAAGTCCTTCGTACATACCGCCAATTGTAGGACCATGCTTAATTATGCTGTATTTTTTCAATAATTCTTTCTCCTTGGTCATAAGAGAATTCAATAGATCAGCTACTGTTCTAATCAATTTAAATCCACCTCTCAACTGCATTATGTTTCCAGTATACTATAAAGAGAGAGCATATGTTTGCTGAACTAATGATAATATTCTTATACTTTCTAATAGTTTTAGCTGGGCTAAAGTTTAGATGTAGCTTTACGGTAACCCTCTTCTTCGGATCTCTCTTTTAAGAGTACTCTCTTCTAATCCCAGTAATATCAACTACTTTTCTCGTTGTGTGTATCCTTAGCATCTCAATTGCAATATCCATTTGTAGCTTAGTTATTTAGTTGTCCACCCTCTGTATACTCCGATTGTTGTCTTCCTTCAACGTTAAAAAGCCGACTGTGTTGAATTTCAGGGCAATCGGCTCATAATGGATATCTATATAAAAAGAGAGCGTCCGGTGAAGGACACTCTCTTGTGTTTTTGAGAACAAAAATTCAATTTGTTTATTCCATGATTTCAAATCCTGTCTCATTAAACTTCTTCATTAGTTGAGAAGAAAACCCTTCAATTTTAGATTTGTCAATAAATATTGACAAATTTCGACGTGCACGGGAGCAACCTACATAAAACAAACGATAAGCACTTAATGGGCCATATACTTGGCTTTCTTTAAAACACTTTTTTGCTGTTGTAACAATAGAATTATCTAAATATGTTTTATATTCACTAGCACATAAACTTTGAAAATACTCATTATTTTCAAAGTGCTTCAGTAGTTGATTAATTCTTGATTCTAGATATTCTTGGTGTTTTTTATGCAATGCACTATTAATTTCAGATAATTTAAACCCTAAGTAAGAAATTGTCTCATTTATCCACTCAACATATTCGTAATAGAAGGACTCAAAATCATTAAGTGACACTTCCGTACTGCTCCACATTTTAAAGAACCTATACATATGAACTAATGGCTTGTTATTATTATCCTCTGCTATAAAAAAAACTGTGTCATGACTCTCTCCCTTTACGCCATGTTGTGTTGATACATTTGGTGTTTTTAAATATTGAGCAAGAAACCGAAACTCTTCTAGTTTGACATCTAAAACTAAAGAGTAGTTTTCGTCATCAATAATAGAGCTTATATACTCTGGTCTAACCAGTTCAGTTTCCAAAAGAACATTTAATACTGATTTTATGCTATAAACTCTTTCAGTATCATTATATACCTCCGAAATTTTTCGTAAGAAATTATCCAGTCTACGCTTATCTTCATGTTTTTTTACTGTAAATACGCTATCATTAAATATCTTAGGATTCCTTTTGAACAACTGAACTATATTCCCTAAGCTCTTGGCACCATAATCCTCTGCAATTTGGTTAACCATGAACAATAATTTAACTAAAATATCTGGATTATCCTGCGAATCATTTATAAGCACATCAACAGCGCTATATTGTTGTATAAATGAATATCGTTCCATATTGTTGTATTTTCTATAAAGATCCCCTGCTCCAATAGAGTCAAATCGTTTTTGATTAAGCAAGAACAATAATAATGCATCAGGGTAATTCTGTTTCTCTAACCTAAGCTTCTCCGACATATCATCACATAGAACAATTCTAGGCAAGTGATCAACTGATGTATTCAAATTTTTTTCTGCAGGCTCTTGCTTGTATAAGCTATTATTATACAATTTGTTTAAGATATTAATAACTGAAGGCACTGATCTATAATTTGTGTTCAATTTGACTGATTTGTTTAGGGTTAATAGTTTATCCTCGAATGATCCATCATAATTCCTATATATTTGTTGCATTTTATCCCCCAAAAAATATAGCTCTGTCGATGTAGCATGAACTGCTTGATAAAATAATTTTAATACATTTGCGGAAGAGTCTTGATACTCATCAATGAAAATAAGTTGATATTTTTTCGTCAATCTTCTGTTAATCACAGGAAACTTCTCGAAAACTGATTTAGAAAACGTTATTAAATCATCATGAGATAAACCACCATAAAATAAAGAGTTAAATTGAGACTCATTGTAGTGTATGGTCTTAAGATTTGCCTTAATAACATCAAATGACAAACTACCGTTTTTCTCAATGTATCTCTCATTACTTCTGATTATCGTTGCATCTCCATCTTCATTGGAAATTCTCCTCATTATTTCAGGACCGTATATCTCAAAGTACAAATTGACTATCTGTTCATGTGAAAAATAAATTTTTAAAAAATTGTGCAAAAAAGAATGAATCGTTGAAAAATGAACTTTTTTACTATCCATATCCTTGCCCAGTTCTTCTGCAGCCCTGTTTGTGTATGTTATACAAAGAATATTGTCGTTGGGATATTCAACTAGATGCTTAAAAATCATTGATTTAATTGTTGTTGTCTTCCCACTACCAGCCGGGGCATTAACTAAATAGATATTTTCTACTGTTTCTTCAACCATGCCAGCCCCTCCTCAATATAATCTGGCAACATATCTTTAGTTAAATTGTTTAGGATTACTGAGTACATAAAATCCGTTTTTCCTTTTGAACTATGATCAACAATATCCCTGATTGTATATTGTCCCTGTTCTTGAGGAACAGTAAACTTCAACTTAGTATCATTTCTTAATTTAATCCAATCTGCCCGACTTTTTTCTTCAAATGCCGTTAGTTTATAATACTTAGCAAGCATCGCTTCCTCTAACGTACGAGCAAAGCTGTCCTTTTCCCCTTGATAATTTAGATATGCACAACCCTCAAATAATATGTTCTCCTCATTTTTTTTCCACTCGTACAAATCTGCTACAGTTGGTGTGGCTTCAGGATATGTTACTTTGTAAAAATTATTAATTGTTGCATTCGTTGTTCCTGAAGCTCTTATGAGACTTTCGGTTTTTACCGATTTATCATAATCAAGATCCGTCAATATAAGTGTTTTTATTCCCATAAACTCTATGAGCGTTCTATAGTTGTGTGCATATGCCCCTCCAACTTGAACAAATGCAATATATAGTTGGTTTAATACTGTAAACTCATCTAACGTAAAGAGTTTTCTAATTAGCATTCTCTCGGTGTCACCTTCATAAATAATGACTCTATCAGCAAAAACTATATCAGAGAATCCAATTTCATAAAACCAATCATAAAAATTATCAAGAACAGGGTCTTGACTCACACTTTCTTTAAAAGATGAAAAATCAAAAATATAACTTACGAAAGGAGTTATTGGTCTTGCAACTCTAAGATTTTTCATCTCAGTTACTCTGACCATCTCGCTAGAATGAGTGGTTATTATCCCTTGTATCTTTTTTTCTTGATAGTATTTTTTCAGAAATTTCCCAAAAACATTTTGCATTTGTGGATGCATGTGTGATTCAGGCTCTTCAATAATAAAAACATTAACTAGCAATGGATCGATATTCCGTTTGTATCTTTCAAGCTGCAACAGAATAAAGATCATATTACTGTATCCCAATCCTTGTGATGTTTCATTGAGATAATGCCCCTCTAGATCATACTTGGCATGAGTAATTTGGTTTATAAGAGAGCTAATCGTTTCCTCTGATATCTCTAAATCAAGCATTATACTTCCTGTATTCCCCCCATTAGCCTGTGCTATTGATGAAATTGTTTCGGTAAGTCCATCCACCGAAACCTTTCTTACAATGTCTGTTATCCCTAGTTCTTCAATTGGTTGAAGTATCTTATCTGGTAATGCTCCTAGAAATGCTTTCCATGCATCATCATGATGTGCAAGATCAAGTACATTTTTGCTAATGCTTTTTGAGTGACCTATATTCTGATCCTCTAATGGTCTCCCCGCATAAATATTATATAGATTGAATAACTTACGAAAATGAGAAAGTTCCATCTCATTTTTATTTTGAAATTGCATATCAGAAAAATAACACTTCTCAATAATACTAGAAACGTATGTACCTAATATTTTTTCTTTAAAAAATCCAACCTTTGTAATTTGATCCCTTTCTCCAGAGAGCTTTTCATATCTGCTTCTCAACTTTTCGTAGTCCTTGTCCAGTGACTGGCTAAAAGTAGTAGAAGTAACCTCAAATGAGTATTCAAAATATATAGAACATTGGTCAGGATCGAAATCCATAATATAATCAGCAAAATTTCTTATATCTTCATCGACTTCATAATCAATCCTTATTTGAACTACTGTAGGTGAAATAAGGATTTTCTCTTTCCCTGGAATTGCATCTAAACAAAAAAGATCATTTACTATTGCTTGAATTGTCTTCTCTCTATCTTCATTTTTTTCAAAATGATTAATAAAAATAGAATAAGCCTGATCAACCCATTCTTTTGAGAGAGTCACAGGTATATCAGAAACACAATATTCCGTTTTCGCGGTATTTAGGATATTTTCAAAAAGCTCAATTAAAGATGTTTTTCCACTGTTGTTAGCACCAGCCAACAAAGTGACGTCATCAGCCAATGATAGCGATGTATCTAAGAATCTTCTGTAATTTCGAATCGAAACTTTTTTTAGCTTCACAAAAAATCCCCCCATAGACATGAAATAATGTTGCTCTTAGTAAAAAGCTACTACATGTCTATAGTATCATACAGTCGTGAAAATATTGGAATAAATGTGTGGATTTTGTCTTTATTTGAAACAAAAAAGCGCCCTACAAAGGACGCTCTCTTGGAAGTTCTATCTCATAATTATTGACTTTCATTCACTGTCCTCCGACATGTCTACACTCTCGACGTCAAACCCAAGGTCCAGCAAAACCGAAACCTCGATTTTGTCCTTCAGCACCTTATTTTTGAAATCTGCGCCATCCTTCGTGAAGTTCATAAAACCCACAAATTGTTGAAAACAAAGGAATTCTACGTATCTATTCGTTGCATTCCTAATACGACCTCCACATGTGTAAAGACTGGGGAAAGGACTTCCAAAACTACTCGCCTCACCTATAACAAACCGTCAACTCCACCCGATTCCCTTGCCGATCATACACAATCCGCTCCACTAGCTTCTTCAACGCCCTATTCTTCTCTTCACTCGTCACCGCGACGCTCCATTTCTCTCTAAATCTATCAATACACTCATGTATCAGGCTAATGACAACAAAATTTCATGAAAAGTTGATTCTTATGTGACAAAATAAAAATTACTTCTACCTAAAATTAAACTCGGTTCCGCTTCTACTAAAAGATTGATCAAATTACATTAGGTTACCAAAAAATCGTTTCTTCACTACTCATTTCCGATGTTTTCTTTTCATATAATCCAGAAATGACAACCCGCTATTCACCACATTAATTACTTCTGTAAATTCCAGTGGAATAGCCATTGCTTTCCCACCCATCTCAAAATCAACTAGGACTACAATTGATGGCATATTAACAGACGTTTCTCTGTAAATGCCTTCCAACCCCTTAACATACTTTCTTTCAACGCCTATTACACGCTCTTTTATCTCAGAGTCTTCATTAATTGGATTTAGAGCAAGATAAAATTCAGCTTTCGCCTTAGTATCGAAAAATAATAAATGATCCTCTCCATTTATTTTTTGAGTTCTCATATTCCCGGAATTAACTTCGTCCATAAACTCCATTATCGCCCAAAACGGTTCACCTTTTGATGTAATCAAAGGTAAAAATTTGAAGTGCGGTTCTCTTTGCAATTCTTCTTTCTTAGCGCGTCGAGCTGCATCTGCCTTTTGGCTGTCAGTCATAGACTTTAATAATCTAATAATTTTGTATACACCTAAGAAGTCCTCACAATTCAGTATTGCATGATTTATCTCTGGTCTTACATCAAACATACTTGGACCATTCCACGCACACTTTTCATGAATAATATGAAAATTACCTAAATTTTCATTAGATAAATCATTTTTATCAACCCTTAATACAATAGTAACCTTATCTTCTGTCACTATTTTAGTGTTGCAACTAATACATAGAGGTTGATCGCTCTTTGAATACGTTTCACTCCAAATCTCACGCTCATTCTTAAACTGACTTTGTTTAAAAGTAATTAAGAAAATCGGATATTGACGAAGATATTCATCGCATATATAAGAATTAAACGGTTGAATTAAATCAATAATTAATTTTGTATGCCACTTTGATATCTCATAACAATAAATATATTTCATTAAAGCATTGTTACTTATAGAGATATATTGGATTTCGTTAGAATCTTTAGTAACGAGTATTACCCCTATTCTAAGTAATTCCTGAAAATGTGAAAATCCATTATCAACTATTGACAACAAATTCAATAGTAAATCGAACTCTAAGTTTTCCCTCTTTTCTTCTACCATCTGATTTACAATCTTTATTAGGACAAGCCTAGTCATATCTGGCGATGAGGTCTGACCGAGCTTTTGGTGCAGCCATTTTTTGTACAGCTCTATTTCAGTAATTTCGCTCGCAATTTCTTGATCTTGATACACCTCAGCAAGCATTCTCATTAGAAAGGGTTGCTTTGCCAACTCTCTACTCTCGCTTTTCAAACTCCCCTTAATTCTAAATGTTTTTTTATACCGTTCCCATAAAAAGGTCAATTCCTTTTCGTCCAGCTTATCAACATAAACACCTTTCCTGTTTAGATAAGACAAGTTCCTTGACGTATAAATATTTTCTCCAAAAGAATTTAGCGAACCCTTAAAATGAGTCAAGCTGCTCCAAATATCATTAGATTCATCAGTTGTTTTACAGGATATAATCAAATGAATATTTGTATCTTGAACTTTTTTTATTAGATCGTTCAATTCATTCCGCAGTTCCATCGTGTTGGGGTGCTCATCTAAACCATCAATTACAATAAAAAAGCGTTGATCCCCATTATTCTTAGTAATATCGTCAAATCTTCTGATTAATTCTGCTAAACTGTATTCCTTGTCTAGTAAAAAGTGAAAATCCTCTTGGATTGAAGTTATCACTCTCTGATTTAATAAGCCTGCGTTATAAAACAAAATTGGAAACCGATCTCGATATAGTTGCCATAATGAGTATAAATAATTAGTTTTTCCATATCCCGAATTACCAATTATTGCATAAATCTTGCTTCCCGACTTTAAAAAGTTCTTAAACTCATCTATGTATTTGGCTCTGTTACAATGAAGTTCATCTATAATACTTTTACTTGAAAGCTTTTCTGATTTTATATCCTGAAAATTACGTTCGCTCTGTAGCTGACAAAAGCGAAGAAGATTCGTTCGATCTAAACCAATAAAAGTTCTAAGAGCCACTTCACGGATATCTTCTGGCATTGTTAGGTTATAACCTGCAGTGACGAAGTTACTCTTGCTCAAATCAGAATTAGTTAATTCATCTTTTGTTATGGTATCAAAAATCTTTGTCATTTTTCCGTTAGTTACTACACAATAAGGAGCAATTTCATCAAGTAACCGAGCATAATTTATGGCTTGTTCTTTATCTCTGTCATTAAGCGTGTGATTCTCCCTCTTAACTTCAACTAAAATAACATTTGTCAACCTACCGTTCACTAAAGCTTTATAAAGTATATCTGAGTAAACATTTTTAGCTATTTCTTCCCCTATCTTCACCCCACCTTGTCGTGGAATATTTATTGTCAAATGTGTCTCAAACTCTACATTGTCTGTTAATAAACCTATTTTGGAGAAAAACGGGACTATAACAGTATTTTTAACTTGCTCTTCATTCATGTATTTATTTCCCATATACCACCCTCATCCTCCCAGTCCTATATGATTATGATTCAACCGCTCTCTAGCAAGTTATTGGCAAACTGCAAAACAGAAAACTTCAGCACTTTTACTTATCTTTCGAATTGAAGAATTATCATACTAAATTATCTCCAATCCTTTTAATACGCTTATGATATACAATATTGGAAATTCGACAAATTTCCGATTTATTCCTTCAAATCAAAACATTTTAGTGTAATCTCTGTTTAACCTACTTTCTATTAAGTCTATTTAAACACCTATCAAGCCGTGCCATTTAAAGCACGACTTCATAAAGAGTAAATCTTAATAGGTTTACCTATAACAAACCGTCAACTCCACCCGATTCCCTTCCCGATCATACACAATCCGCTCCACAAGCTTTTTCAACGCCCGATTCTTCTCTTCACTAGTCACTGCTTTACTCCACAACCCTCTAAACTCACCTATCCGTTCATATATCTGATCAACAGTCGGATAATCCCCTTCATCTACTACAACCTTCCGCAAATCCTTTAACTCTTCTCCCAGCTTCTGTATCTGCCGTGACCGAACAGCTTTACGCTCCAAAAATACCTGCTTCGTTATCATGTCCTCTTCATAAGATTCATGCAGCTTGTCCAACGCTCGCTTCTGTTTCTTCAATTCCTGTTCCTTCACCTCAATGATCGTCTGCGTATCATTATAACGACCACCATGTAACTCAATCTCCCGCAGAATATTCGGGTCTACATGTATAATCCGATCATACAGAGCATTAAAAAAATCAGCATCCATTACCTTACCGCGCTGTTCGCATTTGCTACCATCTTTATACTGGTGATAGCACAATGCACTCCAGTGCTGTCCTTGCTTCTTATTCTCACCTACTCTAAATCTCATCCGTGAACCGCATTTCTCACAATACAGCAACCCTGACAAAGGAAAAATGTTACGCCTTGAATTGGGGTTCAGCATGCGATTCTTAAGCAGCCGCTCCATAATAACTTCATGTTCTTCAGGCGTTTTCAGCTTTTCATGTGTTCCCATGACTTTAATCCGCTCTTCTTCAGGTACAAGTTCCACCTGACCACGCTTGGAACGGGTTTTGCCATAAGTGATATAACCCAAATGGATCTCGCTTGCCAGCAATCTTTGAACCGTAATATTTGACCATCCCTTGTTCTTTCCATCGGGCTTAATGTTGTATGGCGTGGGTATCTTGTTATCCGTCAACCAAATGGCAATATGACCAAGGTTTGTTCCATTAAGATATTTCTCTACAATCGCTCGGTAAATCGGACGCTTCGTCTCATCCACCAGTACCGACCTTGTGTTCTTATCATAATAGTATGGAAACGGTGGCTTTCCATTTGTCCACATGCCTTTCTTCGCCCCGGCCTCTTTGCCTTGCTTCATTCTTCGTTTAATCGTTTTGTACTCTATTCTGGCAAAAATGGACATGAAGTCAAAGGATACATCGTCATTGTCTATTTCCAGATCGTATATCTTATTCGGTGTAATGATTACCGTCTCGGAGTTCAAAAACGTATCTTTTATGAGTGCTAATCCTTGTTTTCTCCACGCCCTAAACGGTCAATATCCATGACCACTACCCCATCATAGAGCTTGTCTTCAACATGCCGAAGTAACTTCTGCATTTCCTTACGTGACTCTATCTTTTCACCAGAGGCCACTTCTTCATATAGCCTATAGGTCCAATTTCGATTCTCGACCAAGGTCAGAAGGGTATCCCTATGCTTGGAGAGAACGTCTTCAAACTCACCATCGTCCCGTGATTTTCTTAAATAGACAGCTACGTGTTTAATTGTTTTGCTTTCCATAATAGTTTCTACTCCAAACGTGTTAAATTTTTGCCGCCATCCAAATAGAATGTTGAGCATTTTTGATGACACATCATCGAATATGACAACTGTAAAATTTTGGAGTGACAATTCATGAAGAAATGTGAATATGTAATCAAAGAAGTTAATCAACCATCCGGCAAAGCGTTGCGGCAATTTCATGAGCATGTGATCGAAATATTGAGCCAAACTGTTCAAGCCGAGGCCGAGATAGACATACCTCTCCCCAAAGTGCATCATTCTACGCAAGACAGTCAGAAAATTTAACAAAATAAAAACAAGCCGGAGCACATGACCATCCATGCTCCGGCTTGTTCTATTTCAGGTTATTTTGAATGAATTCTCGCTCCGACTTTTTCAGATACCTTAGTGAGTTCTCGAAGGAATACAAATACATGGAGCGAAGCATCCTCAGCTTTCCTACTGAGCCAACCGCAATCACTTGCTTAATGGCAGGGATCATTTGGCTGTTCGTTACTCCGAATTTTCCCGGCTTTACAATATCTTCAATGGCAAGTGGCGGCTCTTCTTTGCCATCGTTTAATTCTGGCTGCAACTCTTGTGTATTTGCTTCATTTAATATTGCTTCTTGCTGTGACGTATCTTCTTGCTGATGTTTGCCATCCCCTTGTCCAGGGTCGATCTTCTGTTCTTCTTGAATAATCGACTTTTCCTCTAAATCCTCATTAGCTACCCCAGGTGGAGTTGATTTTTCCTGGGCTAAGACTGGCTCTTCTTGTTGGACTTGCTCTTGCCCTGTCTCTTCATGAACTTGAATTTCTTCTGTCTCAATACTTGTCTGCTCATTTTCACTTTGAAGCTGTTTTGACATTGTTTGTTCACCTTCCTGTTTAATCTGATTATTTCCACGGCTATTTCTACTTGAAACCCTATTCTTATTTGCCATCGCTTTAACTCCTATAAATTGGTATTTTTCTTGAGTCGATCTTATCAACATACTTGACCCACGTACACCATTTCTTCCGCTTAATATAGTAACTATTTTGCTATGTATCTTCATTTAAAAGGCAAAACAAAGCCCATAGTGAATTTCTACACTACAGGCTAATAAAGCTTGATTTAAATAAAGTTGTCCTGAATGCTTTATGATAGGTTTCCCCAATCCCTAACGATTGTCCAAGGGTTCTTCCTTGTCCAGGTTACAATTTGCTCCGGGATAAATGACTCGGCGGTTATCTCAAAATGGATGACTTGTTCTGGACTCAAACTCAGTAAATGTGGTTTTGGCTCGCTATCCAAGTCCCACATATGATATTTGTAAAATTTGATCTTTGCTCGTTCACTGGGTGCTAAATCCAGCGGCGCACATCGTCTACTCCGTTCCTCTCCACTTCTGGTTGTAAACGTAACTCGTAGTAACCTTTTTCGCTCAATGGCATCTGCAAATATCAGCAGCATTTGTTTATCCATAATTGACACTTCCTTACACCTTATTTCCACTTCTGCGGCTCAGTTTAAGCATATAAATAGTCCTGAGATACAAAAATTGTATGAGGGGTTCTATAAGGTTTCACTTGAAACCTATTTTGAGCTTTGGGAAGCTTTTGTAGACATTCATGATGGAATTTTTGTGGAGCTTAAACGAGATACCAAGCCTGTAGTCATCGTTTCAGGTGATCTTGACTCCATTTATCCGACCTATTTATCCGGTTTACAGACCGCTTATATTCCGAATTCGCAATGTATGACGATTCTCAATTCATCGAATATGACGTTTTATGACCAGCCCGAAGAAACCTACAAGCAGATCCATCACTTTTTTCAGAATGGCAATGCATCACCCAAAAGTGAAGATGTGTTTCTTCAAGCACTGCATAGTGAACTATTTGAAAGGCTGGATGAACAAAACCAAGTTACATCTGAGAACATATTAAGAGTCGATTTATTGAATCATTTTCAAGTATTCGCCAATGGAGAGCAGATTGTTGAAGGCTGGAATCAGCGTTACGCCAAGCAAATTCTCATCTATTTGGTCATGAACCCCTCAGTAACAAGAGAACAACTATGTGATGATCTATGGGGTGAGGTCGCAGCAGGAAAAGCACGACATAATTTACGGATGTACTTAATGCATCTCCGAAAGCTCATTAAGAATGATGAATACCATTTTCTTAGGTTGGATAAGGAATATATCTACTTGAGTGGGAATATTGAATGTGACTTAACCACATTGCTTAAAGTACTGAATGAGGCTTGGATTGAACAGGATTCCATACATAAGCAACACCTTTGCTCACAAATATTTGAGCAACTAAATAAGAACTCATTTAGAATATTATCCGATGATTGGATATTGAGAGAACGTGATAAATGGGAAGAAAAACTTTTTACGGTTAGTCAGTTCATGTCTGATGTCAGCTTGGAATCAGAGCAATTAAGCAAGGCCATTGAGTATATGGAATGGGCAGTTCATTTTCAACCGGATAATGAAGAGATGTTGAAGCGAATTGGGGATTTGTATTTGAGGTATAGTCGATTGGAGTAGTATAACAAATGAAGTAATTAAAGCAACAAAATTTCATTAGAAGAATAGTTAAAAACTCCCACTCCTTTAGCTGTGGGAGTTAATTTATGTAAAAGATCCAATTCATTTTCCTCTTTTTTATAAATCTAGATTTAATTCAATTAAAAGTGGCATATGATCGCTAACACTAATCCAATCTGAATATTCGCCAATAATAACTTTTGTCGTTAAGTTCATTAACTGTCCTGAAAGAAAAAAGTAATCGATATGATATGTTTTTTCTTCATTACGATGCATATAAAATGTTGGATGACTTTCTTGCCCTGGATTCTTATTAAAAAAATAATGATATGCACTTCTTATGTTCTTTTCTTTCAATAATCTCACTAAATCTGAATGGTTTCCGATTCTCCTATAAGCATCCCAAATTGCATTGCTGTTAAAATCACCCGCAATAATTGTATTATCTCCTATTTCATTTTCATAATAATTTATAGCATTCCAAATCTGTCTAATATATCCGTTTTGAAGATTGACTTTATCATCCATAGCCCAAACTGCAAATAGTGTAAGATTGTGCAATCCTTCTATTGATATTGGAATAACATATCTGAAAGCCTCATAATATTTTTCATGCAATTTAAGCTTGTATGTAGAAAATGAAAAAATACCGATACCTTTTGAATTATTACTACTAAACCAAAGCACGTCCTTTACCTGGTACGGGAATCTATTTGCCTCTAAGAGTTCAGGATCTTCACATTCCTGAATAATTAATATGTCAGGTTTAAATTGAGAGATATAAGATATCTTTTTTCGAAAAGCCATATTGCAATTCCAACTGACTATTATCATCTCTGATCCCACCTACATAATTGATTTATGTGCTACTTCGCCTTTCGCTTAACATTCTTGTATCCACAAACCCGAAATCCTTAAGTGACCAACGGGAACGGGTCGTCAGACTTAGGCTCGCAAGGTTGTCACTTGCATAAGCTCCTTTGCCAAGTGATTATCCAGTGACCAAGGGCTTCAGCCCGCTGCGTGCATATGGTGTTAGCTGATAGAACGCTCTTCGGAGCTCTCGCCAGGAGAAATCGTTCTTGTTACTAAGCTTGAAACAATAAAACTAATAATGCAAACCGAAAATAGTATACCAACTATATACTCAAAAAATGGCATAACAACAATATATCCCTTACTATCAAATGCTGCTTCATCCAGTGGAAGTTCCGAAAGACTATAAAATGGTGCTAACCCTTTCTGTATTATTATAAACATAAAATAATATAAATATTTATCATCAAAATTATGATTTAATTGATTATATTCAGCCTCAGCGTAGAAGTTAAAATACTCATTATTATCAAAATAGACGAAACCAAAAATCAATCCAAAACTAAAAATATTCAATAATACAAAAAATATTATGTTAGAAAATAAAAACGGGAAAAATGTAAAGTTTACAAGAACACTCTTAACAAATGTAAATGAAAAAAACATTATTAGAAGAATTGCAAATGTAATAATATTCATATTCTTATTAATAGTTGTGAATTGGGAAATGAGTGTAGTTATTAGTGTAAGTAAAATCGATAAATTCATTATGTACTGGCCGTACTTAGAAAATCTATCCACTTGCCTTGGAAAATAGGCGATAAATTCACTAATTCCATAAGTTAAGATAATTATTATCAATAGTTTGATTCCAAAATTATTTATATATTCAAACCATGGCATAAGCGATAAACATAATCCGTAGATAAAAAATCTTTTGTTTGTTATATCATAATTAAAATAAAATAAACTATGAATTAGCCCCCGTTGTCTTCGATATGTCACTATTCTTCTCGGGAGATCATAATCATTATTGATTGTCCCAGCATTTCTTTCTCTTCGAGACCTGAAAAAATAATTAAATGAATAAATTATTGATATAATAGTATATAAAATCCCTAATATACCTAAAATCTTATATATATATTGCATCGTGAGAATTTACCTCATTCCTAATTTAGCGTTCTTTCAGATAACGTTCCTCGCATTCACGAACTCCCGCAGAGGGTTGTCGCAGCAACCGCTTCTCGAACCCACATCTGCGACCAAGGGCGTCAGCCCGATGCGTGAATACAGTGTTATAAAATGTTGGGGGCCTCCCTCGAGTTTACCTTCAAATCTTTTCTTATCCGGTCTTCTTTTCATATATACGGTGGAATTCGCATAAAAAATCATAATCAAATGAAGCGAACATCAAGTATTACTGTTGCTCGCCGCTCTGATTTCCTGTTTAAGCTTCTTAAGCAAAGCATCAATCCTTGTAACAATCATTCCACTAGAAATAGCTTCCCAAGCACTCTGCTTCCCAGCTTCTATTTGTATAATAAGTATAGCTAACTCTGCTTCTTTCTGAAGTATTCGTTTATCAAACAGCCTATTAGCAGTATTTAGCTTTTTCGAAGTTTCTAACTCCGAAATTAGTCCGACCAAATCAGCTCTCAGGCTCCCCCAAATTTCCAAATATTCTTCTCTAAAATAGAGTAGATCCACCAATAGAGTTTCATCAACTATCAAGTCTACATTGCCAAACAACTGCTGATTCCAATCAGACACTAGATGTTTCCCCTTAACACTATCTTCTTGAAGCTCTGTGAATTGATTAAATGAAGATGAGTAATTTTCCATGACACTCCTGATCTTATCTAACTCGATTTTTATGGCATGAAGTGTCGGAAGTTGCTCTAAAAGTCGTTTATTATGGTCAGTTTTCTTTTGCTGATCGATCTGATATTTTGTCACTAATAGAGCAACAATTCCTCCGATTATACCGCCTGAATAGTTTCCAAAGAAGCTCAACCAAAGCTCAGTATTTCCTGCTGTAATCCTTGGTACTGCTGGGATCAGCATTAGTACATTCACAAAAACTGGACCTGATACAAATGCAACTATTATCCACTTGTATTGTTTTATGAAATCCATTAAATTTTTCATTTTCTTTCTCTCCCTCAATGCTCACAATTAGATTTCAATATAGATTTTTAACATGGATTTAAAGCAAAAGCGGATTCTATCCGTTATACTAAATGATTATTTATCAGATTTTAAGCGTCAGCTTTGTTTTTACATGTCTTGCCCCCAATTTCTTATAACGTAATATTCACGAACTTCGTGAATTTACAGAATACAATTAAATAAACGAACAAACAGGGGCTGAAAATCCACCTATGTATTCTAGTTCCATTATACAATGAAATGGAAGAATATGACGATCACTAGTCCTATACTTCCAAACAAAAAGCCTCCGCCAATTACTCCAACAGAAGCTTCTAAATATTTGATTCACGCAAACATCTCATCAATGAGAGGTACGTGTGAATCAACAACTAGCTATACCCAATAGATAAAAAGACAGGAATACTCCGGTGAGTACTAACCTCTAAGCCTTGTTACCACAACTAACAGTACAATAATTCCGAGCAAAATCAGCCAGCTTACTGGGTGACCGAAATTTAATCCCTAGCCGACTCCGAGCCTTTTCTCGACGATTAGGTTTGGATCCTTACGATTGAAATAAATCATACCTAACAGCCATTTATCATCATCATGGACAGGTCTGACATTGGAGTGATCGGCAGATCGCTCCAAGCGGCTTCCGCCCTGACCAGCCCAGAAGGATAAGGCGAAGGCGTATAACATGATAAAGGCTATTATGATTTAGATAATGGGGATAGCGAAATTGATGTTAAGCAGAGATATCATGTTTAGTTGCACGACGGAAAACAGGATAACTAATAAGAAGCTTGCTGTAATCATAAAACATGACCAAGTACGGCGGAAAGTTACGTCTTGTCTAATGGAACGGTTCGGATCAGTGAGTTGAACCTGCTGCTTCACTCTGCGAATACTCCAATTCTCAAATATGAACAAAAGTGTTATGAACACTTGTATTATCGTAGGCATAAACACAGAACTATAAGATTTAGCTACATAGCGGTCTACGATCCAACTGCTGTTGAAATGGATCGGAATCTGATCAGGAATCTGATCGTAGTTGCGTAGCACAGTTACAATACTAACAACAATAATTAAAACATGAATGAGGAACCAATTACTGGATAAGCCAATATTTCTTTTCCGAAATCCAGTGTCCACTGCCATGATCGATGATTCCGGAGCAATAGGCAGCATAGGTAGTAAATTTTTCATTTTGAAATGATAGCTAATGTTTATGACTAGGGAGATTACGACCATGGCGAGTGAATAAGTGACAATGATCCAACTTTGTTGCTTGGAATGTTCATCACCGTATATTAGGCAGATGATACAAACAATGAATAGGATGGTATGCAAGGTAGCACTAATCCTAGCATATGACTTCCGCATCTGGCGCAGAGGCTCACTGTGGAATTGTACAGCGCTGACAGTGACCCCAAAACTAATAGTCTCTCTTGTTAAATAAGGCATGCTTACCATGAGTACAATGGTAGGTACAAATACAAAGATCATTACTATAACAGGCATTATCGTCATATCATTCGCCTCCTCTTTTACATAAGTGTGTATTCGAAAACTCTTTAACCCTTAGAGCATAGGCGATTCATCACTATGCCTTTTTGCGTATGTATCCTATTAACTTAGGATAGGTAATCGACTTGAACATAAATTTAATTATAATCAATTTTAGTGACTACAAGGGCTAAATTAACAATTTAACCATATTTTTATACGCAGAGCTACTCCTCTGACAACTGAATTATGGCAAGTACATCTGTTTTAAATTCTGTGTAAGTAAAATATTGTTCGGCAAAAAATATTCCACATGACCAAGAGCACTTAGAATTCCCCCATCTAACATGCAAATATCTACACCTGGTGTATCTGCCCCAATTGCTTTTATTCCTACCTCACTAAAATATTTGCATAGAAATACCCACGAGAAAATATTGGTTTCTATTCGCTTGTCTCATAGTAATTCATCCTAAGAGGACAATCGCCGTGCCATGTATTTAAAGAAAAACATAAGATAAATCAACGACAAAGTATTGGGTTTGGAAAGGGGCTCTTTCATTAATGGGTAGAATTCAACTATTTAAACCCGTATACCGAGTGGAAGAGTGCTTGGACGGGATACGCGAGTGCCTCGAAAAAGGTTGGACGGGATTGGGACACAAAACGGTCGAGTTTGAAGAGCAATGGAAAAAGTATACCGGATTACCGCAAGCTCACTATGTAAATTCAGCGACCTCCGGACTTCACTTGGCTATCAAAGTATTAAAAGAGAATTATGGTTGGAAAGACGGAGATGAAATCATTTCGACACCATTGACCTTTATTGCGACCAACCAAAGCATATTGTATGAACATCTAAATGTCGTTTTTGCAGATGTCGATCAGTATTTATGCCTAGATCCCGATGATGTGGAAAAGAAGATTACAGCCCGTACCCGGGCAGTTATGTTTGTAGGTTTGGGCGGGAACACTGGCCAATATAAAAGGATTGTAGAACTTTGTGCTAAATATGGGTTGAGCTTAATTCTTGATGCAGCCCATATGGCGGGCACTCTTCTTGACGGAGTCGTTCCTGGAAAAGAAGCGGATGCCGTAGTCTACTCCTTTCAAGCGGTAAAGAACCTGCCAACCGCAGATTCCGGCATGATTTGTTTGCGTGAACCTGAACATGATCTCTTATGCAGAAAGCTTTCATGGATGGGAATCGATAAAGATACTTACAGCAGATCTCAGGGGAACTATAAATGGATGTACGAAATCGGAGATGTGGGGTACAAGTATCACGGGAACTCGATTATGGCTGCAATAGGTTTGGTTCAACTCAAATATCTGGATGAAGACAATGCTTACAGAAGAAAAGTTTCCGACTGGTACGATGCCTGTTTTGCGCAAGCCAAGGACAAGGTGAAACCCATTCCGGTGGCAGACGGCTGCCTTTCCTCAAGACACTTGTATGTTATTGAAGTGAATCACAGAGATGAACTGTTTGAACAATTGAATCATGAGGGGATCTATCCGGGCGTCCATTACCGCGACAATACGGAATACAATATCTTTGCTTCGTCGGCCAACACTTGTCCAAATGCAGGAAGATTGAGTCATACCATTATATCTTTACCTTTGCATTTGGAAATGACCCAAAAAGATGTAGAAACCATCGCTTCCATCATTTTGAACTATTCATAATCCATCCCATATGCCTTTCCCGGGAAGACAACCATCATGATGATACATTTTTAATCGGACTAACGGAAACTATACTAGAAACGGCTGCCAGTGGGCAGCCGTTATTATTTTAGCACATGTGAACAATGCCAGTAGGAATGGACTCTGAGCATTGCGGACTATCACTCAGCGGAAATACCGATTTTCGTAAGTCCATTGACAGGCTTGCCGCCCTGGTTCAGGTGGTTAAGCACCCATTTTATTGACACAGTTCTTTTTCTTTATCCTGTCCGGACTTTTGACCTCGTTCTTTTCCCATCTGTTCTTATCCCCATTTCTTTGCCCGAGCTAGTACGGTAACTGTGCGAGCATGTTTCCCGCGTACACAGTCAATATGTAAAAAAGAAAGGCACACAAGAGAAGCTAGATTCCGCATTGAAGGAGATCGCAGTAACGATAAGCACCGAGGGCAGTACTTATACAGGGTACGACATTATGAATATCACTGTCAGTCTATCTGCTAATATATTCCACGATGAATTGCAGGAATTGCTATATAAGTTATCTATAGTTGAGCGACAGTATTTAATATTGAATGTGATTTGTGGTTATACGAGCAGGGAGATTGCTGATGCTTTTAATGATACTGTTGCTGCTGTTACAAAAAGAATTCAACGAGCTAAGAAGAAAATGAAAGGCTATATACAGAATCTTAATGTGGATGGCGTCTAATTTGGAAGCGAAAAGATATTTATTTGTTGAAAGCTAGAATACTCCGGTGAGTACTAACCTCTAAGCCTTGTTACCACAACTAATAGTATAATAATTCCGAGCAAAATCAGCCAGCTTACTGGGTGACCGAAATTTAATCCCCAGCCGACTCCGAGCCTTTTCTCGACGATTAGGTTTGGATCCTTACGATTGAAATAAATCATACCTAACAGCCATTTATCATCATCATGGACAGGTCTGACATTGGAGTAATCGGCAGATCGCTCCAAGCGGCTTCCGCCCTGACCAGCCCAGAACGATAAGACAAAGGTGTACAGCATGATAAAGGCTATTATGATTAGGATAATGGGGATAGCGAAATTGATGTTAAGCAGAGATATCATGTTTAGTTGCACGACGGAAAACAGGATAACTAATAAAAAGCTTGCTGTAATCATAAAACATGACCAAGCACGGCGGAAAGTTACGTCTTGTCTAATGGAACGGTTCGGATCAGTGGGTTGAACCTGCTGCTTCACTCTGCGAATACTCCAATTCTCAAATATGAACAACAGTGTTATGAACACTTGTATTATCGTAGTCATAAACACAAAACTATAAGATTTATCTGCATAGCGGTCAACGTTCCAACTGCTGTTGTAATGGATCGGAATTTGATCAGGAATCTGATCGTAGTTGAGTAGCACAGTTACACTACTAACAACAATAATTAAAACATGAATGAGGAACCAATTATTAGACAAGCCAATGTTTCTTTTCCAAAAACCAGTGTCCACTGCCATGATTGATGGTTCCTGAGCAATCGGCAGCATAGGTAGTAAACTTTTCATTTTGAAATGATAGCTAATGTTTATGACTAGGGAGATTACGACCATGGCGAGTGAATAAGTGACAATGATCCAACTTTGTTGCTTGGAATGTTCATCACCGTATATTAGGCAGATGATACAAACAATGAATAGGATGGTATGTAAGGTAGCACTAATCCTAGCATATGACTTCCGCATCTGGCGCAGAGGCTCACTGTGGAATTGTACAGCGCTGACGGTGACCCCAAAACTAATCGTCTCTCTTGTTAAATAAGGCATGCTTACCATGAGCACAATGGTAGGTACAAATACAAAGATCATTACTATAACAGACATTATCGTCATATCATTCGCCTCCTCTTATACATAAGTGTGTATTCGAATTGAACATAAATTTAATTATAATCGATTTTAGTGACTATAAGGGTGAAATTAACAATTTATCTAGATTTTTTTGATACGCAGAGCTACTCATCTGACAACTGAATTATGGCAAGTACATCTGTTTGAAATTCTGTGTAGGTAAAGGACAGGTTTTCGGATGAAGGGTGTGATAACCAGCAGTAGCAAAATTGGGCGAAATGCTCGCCTCGTATCTGCAAGAGTGCGGATTACTGCGATTGTATAACCTCCTTTAGATAACAACCTGATTGTAACAAAGGGAGATTAATACGAGAAATATCCTTTAACCTATGTTTTAATTCAAATAAAGTATTACTAATAAGCTTACACACAACAAAAAAACGCCTTCTCAGGCGTTTAATCCAATAACTATCCTCTCCAATAACCCTACCGCCGTCTCTCAACCAACTGCAGATTATAGCTCAAGCTTTCCAGCGTGACAGCAATTAATCCATTCATGTAGTGGTCATGCGGATGATCTAACACGATAATTTGTGGCATATGCTCATCAGGAATGACGCCCGAGCAGAGCTGATAGATTCCCTTAATATGCTCTTCTTTCGCCAGTTCTCCAGTTAGTGCTATCGTCTCGGGGTTAATAACTGCAATGAGCGACATAATCGTCGTGGCTGCCAAAGACTCAAATGTATCTTGCTGGTGCAGCCTGGCAAACTGCTCTTGACGTGAGATCCCAAAGGGCAGAAAGGATACCTCCCCCGCAAACTGGGTTGTTCCGCGATGAATATATCCGTCAATCATCATGCCTGATCCGGGAAAGTTATTCCGCGGGAAGGTCACCACTACAATGGTTTTGTCCTCTTCATAATCCTGCTTTTTATAAAAGCCATAAACCGTCAGGTTCATATCATTGTCAACGGTAACCTCGATCTCATATTTCTCTTTTAAACGTGATTCTAAAGGTACATCAATTAACTCTGCAATGTCACAAACGTTAATGACCCCTTGATGAACAAGACCTGGAATCCCAATACCAAGGGCCTTAATCTCGGGATGCTTGGTGATCAGCGATTCGATTACATGCTCAATAACAGTAACGTCGGCCAGCTCCACGGCATGAAGACCAGCATCAATCTCCTCACCCGATAAGTTCGCTACCCGATAAGTTAATGAGTGTTGATCCCCTTCAGCGTTAATATATATACAAGCGATGTAGGCAAAATTGGAATTATATACGAAGCGCTTCGCTGGTCTTCCCCCGTTTGGCTGCTCCATTTCAGTTTCAATCACTTCACCTGTTTCAAGAAATTCATTTAAAATATTGCCGCAGGTAGCAACACTTAAACCTGTAGCACTTGCAATCATAGACTTTGTACCTTGCTTCATCATTTTTAAAGCTTGCTTTATCAGTTCCTGGTTGATTTTTTTAACGCGAATCGAATTGTTCGTGATCTGACTAATTTTACACACCTCTTTTATAGCTATTATCAAAAGTGTTTTAATTAAGCATAATATAAATGAATAGACATTGAAACAATCAATAATACATATTGACCTCTATATCCTGGTCGTAATTTCCAAACCCTTTACCAAATAACGTAACTCCTCCGCAGTTTTCTGCACTTGTCGGCGAAGCTATCCGCAGCGTTACCTCTTTGCTAAAGTTGATGCCGAGCATTGAAGTTGTCACATCAGATATCCGGACACCATCCATGTAAGTGCCCTCTTCCATTACAACCAGCGTCTTAAGTAGACCATGCTGCGTACCATGATGCCACCAGTCGGGAGTAAATATACCAGGCTTGCTGCCAAAATCCCCCGGTGACGTCCACATTCCTACTTCGATTCCATTGATGAAAAAACTAATATCTGAAGGCCACTGTTCGTTAAAGCCCGGCGCTTCTGAACATATCTCAAGTGATATCTCCAAACGTTTGAGCAGTTGATTACTCAGCAGGAAATTGGGGATACGATACTCGATCCACCCGCTACCAAACCAGAGATGCTTCGCCTGAACATGTTCGGGATCGGCAAAATAGCGCGGATCGTCGACCATGCCGATCATTTTCAACTCGGAGGCCAGTCCGCAGGTTGGATTCACTTCAAAGGCTGCATATTGGCCAACTGGCATTGAGACGTTGTAGCTTTTCTTAGGTTGCGGCTTAGTGACTCTGAATTGAAGGTTAATGGAATCCATCTGAAGTGAACACAACTTCTGCATTCCCCGCTTACCGACACTGGTCTCGCACGAGATAATCCCCGCACGCTCCATCTTCTGAATATGCTTCGTAATAATGGCGGAAGAAACGTCGATGGCCTCAGCCAATTCTCCAATATTCATCGGTCTGTCATTCAATAACTCAATGATTCTAATCCGGGTACCCGACGATAAACATTCCAGAAATGCCAAGTTACTGCTGTTCACTTCGATCGATTGCATGATGATGCCTCTCTTCTTCTAAGTCTTTTATCAATTATATAACCTAAATGTTAACCAATCAACTACTTCACCTTCAGATTGCAGAGAGAATAATGACTTGACAGATAGAAATAGCGACTTTATTATGATGGAGAATCATCATTATTTGTTAATCAATTAACTTTTAAATTAACTAAAAGGAGAATGATTATGTCAGCAAATAAGTTGCCACGCCCGGAATATCCAAGACCTCAGTTTGTTCGAGAACAGTGGATGAATTTAAATGGAGAATGGCAGTTTGAGATGGATCAAGGGTGTAGCGGAAAGGCTCGTGGTTTACAGAAGGATGATATCCAGTTGAAGCAATCGATCCTTGTACCCTTCTGCCCTGAAAGCAAACTATCCGGTATAGGCCACACTGATTTTATGAATGCTGTCTGGTACAAGCGGAGCTTCACGACACCTGAAGCATGGTTGGGCCGTAAAACGCTGCTTCATTTCGGGGCTGTCGATTACGAAACCGAGGTTTGGGTTAACGAGCAGTTTGTCGGAACACACCGCGGGGGTTACTCGTCATTCTCGTTCGATATCACAAATGCCTTGAAGCAAGGTGATAATATCATCACCGTATATGCTCAGGACGATAATAGGTCCGGTCTACAGCCCTGTGGTAAACAATCCACCGCCTATCATTCCCATGGTTGCGAATATACGCGGACAACCGGAATTTGGCAGACCGTATGGCTCGAATCCGTACCCGATACTTATATCTCTTCCTTCCGCATAACGCCTGACACTGAGAACGCTTGCATTCATTTGGAAGCCAAATTTAATGGCGCGGTGAACGGGTTGCAATTTACTTGTGAGGCTTTCTTCGGGAAAAAAATAGTTGGCGCTGTATCTGTGAACTGTGGTGGCTCCTCTACTAAGTTGACGCTTCCTTTATCCGAGACTCATCTTTGGCAAGCAGGTTCACCCAATTTGTATGATTTGAATTTAAAAATAGTCAGCGGTGACACGATAATCGATTCAGCCGTCTCCTATTTCGGTCTTCGTACCATCCAGCTTGATGGAATGGCTGTCCGAATTAACGGAAAATCAGTCTTTCAGCGACTTGTTCTCGACCAAGGCTTCTATCCGGAAGGTATATATACGGCTCCAACCGATGATGATTTGAAGCGTGATATTGAAATATCGCTGGGGCTTGGCTTTAATGGTGCACGACTCCATGAGAAGATGTTCGAGCCCCGATTCTTGTATTGGGCCGATAAGCTAGGATATCTCGTGTGGGGCGAGCATGCTAACTGGGGTTTGAATATATCTACCGCCCAAGGACTATCGCAATTTTTGCCGGAATGGATTGAGGGTATTGAGCGCGACTTTAACCACCCGAGTGTGATCGGCTGGTGTCCATTCAATGAGACATGGGATTCCCGTAACGGCGCACGTCAGGATAACGAGGTACTTCGAATTGTGTACGAAACCACGAAAGCGATCGATCCAACCCGGCCGGTAATCGATACGAGCGGCAATTTCCACGTTGTGACTGATATATTTGATGTGCACGACTATGACCAGAATACGGAATCATTCCGGGCCCGTTATGCCCCTATGGCCGAGGGTGGCAAAGTGTTCAACTCATTCCCCGAGCGCCAAAAGTATGAAGGACAGCCTTATTTCGTCAGCGAATACGGCGGGATCTGGTGGAATCCTGGTCAGCTGGATCAGGACTCCTGGGGCTATGGGGAGCGCCCGCAGAGTCTTGATGAATTCATAGCTCGCTACGACGGCCTCACCACCACATTGCTCGATAACACCAGCATGTTTGGATTCTGTTACACACAGCTGTATGATGTGGAGCTGGAAGTCAACGGCTTATATACTTACGACAGAACACCCAAACTAGATCCTGAGATCATTCGCGCAATTAATACGAAAAAAGCGGCAATAGAGGACTAGAAAAGGTCACAATAGAAGCTGGAGAAAGTCCATTAATGGCTTTCTCCAGCTTCTATGACGTTACCCCTCAGTTACATAACATTGGAATCACCTCGAATCTATTGTAGTATCAGGGTGCTGTACGGTATTTAGATTATCTGAGAGACAAGCAGTTTGAGTAGGTAATGCAGTGCCTTATTTACTTGCTTGTATGGGAAATTGTAGGTATCATCATATAGATTGATCTTGGAAGCGGGAGGAATAAACATGAACGAAAAAGAGAAAGCACGCAAAGGATTGCTATATGATAACAACAATGATCCCTTACTTATTAGAGAAAGAACATATGCTAAGGATCTCTGTCACGATTACAATCAATTACGTCCCTCTAGCATAAATGAACGTAAAGCAGTAATTAAACAATTGGTCGGGAAAGCCAGCAAGAACTTTCACATTGAGCAGCCGTTCTGGTGTGATTACGGATATAATATCGAGCTTGGTGAAAATTTCTACGCTAATCATAATTGCGTTATTTTAGATTGTGCCAAAGTAACGTTTGGAGATAATGTATTTATTGCTCCAAACTGTGGCTTTTACACCGCTGGTCATCCATTGGATGTTGAACAACGTAACCAAGGCTTGGAATACGCCTACCCGATTACCGTTGGCAACAATGTGTGGTTTGGTGGTAATGTCGTTGTTTTGCCAGGAGTGACCATTGGGGATAATAGCGTTATCGGAGCAGGCAGTGTGATCAACCGCGATATCCCATCCGGAGTGATTGCTGCGGGGAATCCATGCAAAGTGATTAGAGCCATCACTGAAGAAGATAAGAAAAAATATTGGAAAAGCTAAAGCCTGTTAACCATACATATCCGCTAACACATGCTAGAGTTCCAAACATAGGATCATAAAAAAGCTCCCCTCAGCTACAGGTTATTATTTAAACCTGCCTGCTGTTAGGGGAGCTTATTATTTATAGACGAGTTCTGTTCGATCCAGTGCACTTGGTTTAGCGGATTATGTAACGTTCTGAGCACTTCTATAAAGGAGAGGTATAACGCCCATATTGAATGTCCAGTTCCTTAAACGTCGCTTCATGCTGATTCAGAAAAAAAGTATTAACCCCCTCTGCGCCCCACCAGTTGATCCCGAGCAGGACACCGTCCGCTTTTTGGGCGGCAAACAGTACCGAGAACATGCCGGGAGATACCTCTCCACCATCATCCACCCGCCATACGGAGTAATCGTCATCCTGAACAACCGCGGGATAGTCCATAAAAGCAAGGGATTCTCCTTCTTTCAACACAAGACTGAACAGCATATCCTTATCCTGCCGCACAAACTGGACAACATATAGCTCGCGGTCCGGGGACAGATCGGCAATCTTCCCGATGCTCTGAATCTCCCGCTTCTTGACCGCAGCAATCGCCTTCCGCACGTCTTCACCCACTACCGGAGGGTGCGCCAAATCTTCATTGGCTGGCTTAACGTCTAGTAGAGACTTAGCGTTGAAATCCGCTTCCGTGGTCAAATAATAGGTGGCATCGGGGACGGCGCTTCCTTCTTCGACTGTGAAGATGTATCCTGGCAAATGCGCAAAGTTATGCGCCATCTCCCGTCCAGTCCCCTCCTCACTGCCGGGCTGCCATTTCACGAACTTCACGGTCAGCACTTGTCCGTTGTTGCCGATAGCCTGATCCAGCAGTGATAGCGCCTTGTCCTGTCCCTCTTCCTGTGCGGTAACCAGAATCTGCTTCCCCTCCGCATCGGCAAACCCGAAATTCTCGGACAACTTCCCAGTGTCCAGAACCTCTGCCGCTTCGGCGTTCTCCGCAGTCAGAGAAGCCTCTGCCACAGGCTCCGGCGAAGCTGTCTCTGTAGCGGCTGGACTCGAAGACGCTTGCGGAGCAGCGTTCCCACCGGTCTGAGCGCTCCCTGTATGATTCACAACCGAACATCCAGCCAGCATCACTGCCAGCACAGCAGTAACGGTCATCCCCGCATATTTTTTCATTCCTGTACCTCCGCCGTTAGTGGATTAGAAAATCCCCATGCTCAAGTAACGCTCACCGGTATCCGGAGCAATACACAGCACCCGCTTGCCTGGGCCGAGCCGCCGGGTCTCCCGCAGAGCAGTCCATACTGCCGCGCCGCCGGACGGTCCGATTAGAATACCTTCTTGTGCCGCCAGTGATCTTACGATATCCAGAGCATCTTCATCCGCCACCTGCACAATTTCATCGTACACCTCAGTGTTGAGAATCGCAGGAACAAAGCCAGGACTGGTGCCCACTAGCTTATGCGGACCCGGGGTTCCGCCCGACAATACCGGAGAGCCCTGTGGTTCCACCACAAGAATACGTATATCCGGGAGTTCCCGGCGCAGCACTTCCCCAGTACCGGTGATCGTTCCGCCTGTACCTGAAGTAGCTACGAACACATCCAGTCGCCCTTCCATCTGCTCCAGAATTTCCGGCGCTGTTGTGATCCGGTGAATATCGGGATTAGCCTTATTCTCAAATTGCTGTGGAATGAAGCTGTTCTCTATACTTCGGCCAAGCTCCAGCGCTTTGGCGATGGCACCCGGCATACGATCCGCAGCGGGAGTCAGCACAACATCAGCACCGTAGGCTTTTAGAATATTAATACGTTCCTTGGTCATGTTGTCCGGCATAATCAGAATGGCCTTATAGCCCTTCGCGGCTGCATTCATAGCGAGCCCAATGCCTGTATTTCCGCTGGTCGGCTCAATAATTGTGCCGCCAGGCTTCAGCAGCCCTTCTTGCTCCGCCTGCAGAATCAGATTGTATGCGGCCCGGTCCTTGACACTTCCGCTGGGATTGTACATTTCCAGCTTGACATAAACTTCCGCATCCCCGGGACCGGTAAGACGGTTCAGACGCACAACCGGCGTATCTCCGATCAGTTCGGTGATATTATTGACTATTTTTGGGGACATGGTGCAGCCTCCTCATTCCATTTCATTTCTTTTCCTAAACATGCTATTCCTACATTGTAACTGTGAATAAGGCTACTGTCGAATCCAAAAACATCTACGAAATGGCCTCACGACAAAAAGCCGCTCCCCTGTAAAAGCGGAAGACGGCTTGTTGCAACCGGCTGCTTAACCGGTCAAATCATGAACCTTTACGGATTTACATTAATGGTGAATGTCGAGGTGTTGTTCTTGATTGGTGTTACGGTATTCGTAATCTTCAGGTTGTTGAAGGTCACTGAACCAACTGCCGGACCTTGACCCGGCTCAGCGGATTCATTCACCCAGATACCAACGCCGGATTTTGCGTCAAACGCGTCACCGCTCTTTTTCGCACCGGAGATCGTGATGTTATTGAAGATGGTGTCTTTTACCGGGAACTGCGGTGTATTGCCGACATAGTTCGTCTGGAACATAATGCCGTGGTATGTTGGATCAATGATATCTACATCGCTGACCCGGATTCCCTGGAACACCTTGGAGGCCGAGAATACCCAGATAGCCGGGAAGGTCTGTGCGCCCCAGAAATGTCCGCCCGCCCGCTCAATCGTAATGTTCTGGAAATTCGTGGTTGGAGAAGCTCCGAAACCATTCATCGGATAACCAAAGTCAAGCGAACTGATCGTAACTCCGGAGTATACCAGCGTATCAGCGATGTAGATGTTGCGGAACGTATTGGCATAACCGCCGTACACCGCAAGTCCAGCTGCACGCCAGGTCAGGAGTGAAGTCAGATTCTCATACACATTGTCCTTCATATCAGATCCGCCCGCATCGATGGCCGAGAACAAGGCGAAGCTGTCATCCCCGGTGGCGCGTGCTTCAATGTTGGAGACCAGGTTGTTCGTACTGCCGTTTGTCATATTGATTCCGTCGGCAAAAGTGTTACGGATACGGGAATTCTTGATGACCATGTAGTCCGTATTAGCACCCCAGTACATGCAGACCTGATGCTCGGTCCAGATGTTGTCGATGGTAATGTTGGCCACATTAGAGAAATCAAAGACTTTACCCGGACCATCGATACGGGAAGTATAGTTACCGAAGTAAGCGAAATTGGCAAAAGTAGAGCCGTTCGCCGTATCAGTAGCTCTAAATCCGATATCTGTATTGCTCTGATTGGTTGGGGCCACGAAACGTGTATACCATGGTCCTGCGCCAATGATTTTTACAGGCTTGCCGTATACCTGGAACTTGTTAGAAGTCTCATACGTACCGGCAGGCAGGTAGACACCGACGAGGTTACCGGTAGTATCCATGCGGAATTTATCCAGTGCGTTCTGCACGTCCTGATGAGTAAATCCGGTAGGCACTACATATTTGGCCGGGTCAGGATTTGGAATTGGCGACACTTGCTCCAGGTTGATAAAGTCGATGGCATATTGTGACGTATTGGCAGCATCCTTTTGCAGGCGAATCTTGCTTCCCGCCGGGATGGTGCTGTCGAACATGATATTGGCTTCGTCATAGATATGACGCGGTGAACCTGCGCTTGGCGTGTTGCCCGGGTTAGTCTCCGAGCCATACAACCAGGCATACTTGGAAGTCAGATTGATCGCCTTTGTGAAGACACCGTTTACATAAATGTTAAGTGTAGCATCTGTTCCTCCACCACTCGGGGAATCCGGAATGGAGAAACGGGTCACCAGCGTGTTCGTGCTGGCTTTAGTAGTGAATTCCACGTAGCTGCCTGTGGTATTCAGGGTTACTGCTCTTCGGCCGGAAGCCTCACCGGCAAGATCGCCGACGTTGCGGTTCGGTGCAAGCTTGACGGCACCGCCGCCAATGACAGCATCCTCAGCTTCGTACATATCGTAAGGCATATTGGCACCACGGCCTACGAAGAGAGATTGATTCTGGATGTTGTTGCCCTGTTTTACAGGAAGCTCATTGGCATCAACAGCAATCTCGCTCTTGATGTTGTACTTGCCGTTGCCTGCTGTCCAAGAACCAAGACTGATTGGGGCTGTCGTTTGTCCGCTCGCAATCACGCCATTGTAAGAACCGCTCAGGGTCTTCACTACTGCATTGGTTGTGGCATCGGTAATCGTCAGGGTAACAGCATGAGCCCCTGACGCAGAAGCTGCCGTGCCCTGATTCTTGATCGTAATCGTGAAGTTTACCGTGCTGCCTGGCGATGGGTTGCTCGGCGACCAGCTGACGGAATCCGCAATCAGGTCGGAGCTGGATACTGCCGCAACTGTCAACTGCGACGGATTAGTGTAGCTGTTGTTGGATTTGTCCAGCTCAATAATGCTGTTATTCTCATCCACCTTGGCAGTTACTGCATAAGCTGCTGCATCCTTAGCTCCGATGTTCACAGAGACATTGGTGAAAGCTCCTGCAGCAATGGCTCCAACCGGGGCAGTACCGACAAGCGTCGTACCGAGGTAGAAGTTAACATTCGTGGCTCCAGACGCAGCCGTACCGATATTTTTCACAATAGCATTAAGTGTGATGGCATTCGTCTCTATCGGTGCTGCCGGAGACCAGGATATCCCGGTAATCGTCAAATCCGGATTAGGAGCTGGCGTGCCGAAGATTTGGAATTCAGCAATTTGCCCAGCACTGGAGCCGGAATTTGTCGTAATTCTGAGTTGAACTTCGCTGGCAGTAGCATTGACCGGTATGGTCACTGAATTGCCAGTGGCTGGATTAAAAGTATAGACGGTTGCCGGTACAAGACTGGAGAACGTAGTGCCGTTCTGGTCCCGTCCAAGAACCTGAATCGTTTGTGTGCGCGTAGACCAGGCCGAAGATGGATTCAATTTCAATACAACGGAGCTAAGGTTGGCATTCGCACCCAAATTCACACTAAGCGTATTCGGATAGCTTCCGCCCGCACCTTCCCAGTAAGTATTCAAATCCCCGTCATTGGCATTGGTGGCTACGAAAGTAAATACAGAAGAGGAAGCGGTGACCGGTTTGTTCAGCGCCAGGTTGGACCCTGGTCCGGTCGTCGGTGTCGGTGTTGGTGTTACGGTCGGCGACGGTGTTGGCGCTACTGTCGGAGACGGCGTTGGCGCTACAGTTGGTGATGGCGTTGGCGCTACTGTCGGCGACGGCGTTGGTGCCACTGTCGGCGACGGCGTTGGTGCCACTGTCGGAGACGGTGTTGGCGCTACTGTCGGCGATGGTGTTGGCGCTACTGTCGGTGATGGTGTTGGCGCTACAGTTGGGGACGGTGTTGGTGCTACAGTTGGGGACGGTGTTGGTGCTACAGTCGGCGCCACGCCCGGTGTGAGATTAAGGTTGTCCAGATTTACATTGCCAGTGTCCCCGGCATCATACTTATACGCAATCGTGTTAGTTCCGGCATTCAAGGCCAGTGTCTCTACCTTGGTGGACCAAGTGTCCCAGTTGGCCAGATTCGGCAAAGAAGTCTGCTTCACCTTTGTCCCGTTGACGTACACGCTGATGGTCTTGGCACCTCCGCTAGCATTGGCATAACGCAGCGCAGCGTCATAGCTGCCGGCTGTAGGAACGTTCACTGTGAAGGTAGTGGTGGCACCTTGCGTCAGGTATCCATCTACAAATCCTGATCCAGTGTAGCCAGTGTGATCGGTGTTCACCTTCGCACCACCGGACAGCGCAGCCGCTTCGGCTTCATACGCTCCAGAAGGTGTTGCGGTCGTACCGTAGACTTCAAACTCGGAGATTTGTGCGGCTGGCCAGCCTGTATTCGCAGTAATATTCAGTCGCACATATCTTACGCTTGCTGCTGCAAAATTGATGGTTACCGTATTGCCATTGGATGGATTAAAAGCATAGCTGCTGGAAGATGCCAGATTGCTATAACTGGAATCGTTGCTGCTTCCCTCTACAGACAGTGTCTGATTTCTGGCCCCCCAATTGGACGGCAGCTTCAGCACGACCTGGTTGACATTGCTGGCTTCACCCAGATCCACTTTAAGCCACTGTGGAAAAGCATTGCTGCTGCTCTCCCAATACGTTCCCTGGTTACTATCATTGGCGTTAGAAGCCACATATACATCACCAACAGAGCTAGCTGTAATCGTCTTACCTTGGGCCAAATTTCCGGCTGCTGAACTCACAGACGGGAAAAAGGCTAACTGGCCTACAAATAATGCAGCAATCAGGCAGTACATCAGGACTGACCTTCCCGTTGAAGCTTTGCGACCTGTTATCATGAACAGCCAACCTCCATATTTTTTATGGTGAAGCTTGAACCCTCTGCAACCTTCTGGACTACACGCACCTTTTCGAAAAGAAACACGTCTTGGATGCCCAGACTCTAAATCTTGCAAACTTCCATTCCGTATACGCTTTCAAAACTGATCTTTAAGTCATCTACCGCCTCCTCCAGGATACTGAAATCGTAGAGAAACCCTTATGAAGCAGCATTCTTTACTAGTAGAAAGCCGATAGTGATCCTCTTAGACGCAGAATAGCAGCATCTTCGCATAAAAAAGAACGATCCCCTTGCTTGCGTAAATATGCATAACTGCAACTCAACACGCAATATAAGAAGATCGAACATCGGAGGATGACTATAAACTAACTAATAATGGTAATAATATAAGATACAGTAATCTTCCAGTCGATGGCAATTTCTATGATTTGTGTGTGGTATCTTACGATTTCGATAAAATATGCCAATAGTCTTATTCCAAAAGACTGACCCTTTTCCCGTAGAAAAAGCAAAAAGACCGCTTCTTCCGGCCGCAGCCTGATTTAAAGCGATCTCTGATAGCATTTGTGCCACTCTATTCGTACAGACTGCCGCTCGCCAGCTCAGCTAACTTTCCTTCATCCAGAATGCTTAGGCGGCCATGCTTACGTTCGATGATGCCCTGTTCAATAAATTTACGAACAATCCGGTTCAGATGCCGGTAGCTGGTGCCGAGCAGCTCCGCTGTTTCTGTCAACGTGGAGGTGCGAATCTCATCTACGTATCGTATCCCCTCACTGTCCGTGAGCAGAGACAGCAGATAGCTCGCGAACCGGTTCTCGACCGGATACAAGAGATTCAGCGCAGAAGTCTGTCCCAGCGTATAGAGCTTGTGGCTCAGTTCTCCGTATAGAAAACGCAGCAGCACCGCATTATGCTCCATTTCCTTCAGCAGCCGTCTTCGGCTGGCAAGCAGGATCAAGCTGTCTCCCACCGATTCTACTTGGTTCTTCACGGGATATTCCCGCAGCAGCTCTACATCCCCGATAATCGACATCGGCCGCGCAAAACGTACCAGCATTGACTTCCCGTTAGGCAGCAGTGTGTGAATCTTAAGGTTGCCCTGGACCAGGATGAACAGATATTCCAGCTTATCTCCAACCGAGCAGACTGCCTCGCCGTTCCCGTACAATCGCAGCTCCATAGACTCGATCATGGGATTGCCAAAAATTTCGTCAAGACCGTTTTTTTCCGCCAGATGGCGAACAGCCTCCCGGTCATATATCATTTGCATTCGCCAATCCCTCCGATGCTTCAGTGTAATGTAGAATGCCCCGCAAAAAAAGGACATATGTCCTTTTTTTGCGATTTATTTCGTCTCTGCCTTAAAATACTCTTTCAGTTCATGTTCTGCCCTGTAGCGTGATACATTAAACGACTGCCATTTTTCAGCTGTCTGGCTGACTTCCCATTCCCTGCGCAAACCATTATCCAGAATCCCATTCTGACTACGGCTGAAATCAATTAGAGTCGGAATCGCTTGCGGCGATAATGTAAACAAATAATCGGCATCCAGTTTGCCACTAGTGACATACCGTTCAATATTCTTGTTCGCGACAATTACGTCCAGGCAGATATAGTTCATCACGACGTACGACACCAGACCAAGCACGATATAACATTTTGCCAGCGAAATCTTCTTGCTTCCAATCCGCAGCGCTGCCAGGCCAAGCAGAAGACCCAGGAAAATCATAAACGCATGCACCAGAAAACGCGTGTAGGTATATCCGTATGCTTCCTCATATAACGAAAGCCGGGTAAAGGCGGAATACAGCATAACACCAGAACAAGCTACCAGGATGTATAGCAGGACAGGGGTGATTCTTCTCAGCAGACCTTGTCCTTCACCTGAAGGCAGAAGGCATAACATAAGCAGGATGAAATTGATTCCTGTCACCATCACTAACTCGAAAAAACCGCTCCGTGCATAGTCAGCATACGTGCTGCCCGTTGGCAGGATTCCCTCCCACGCACCGAACAAATAGGAGAACTGCACGAACACAAACAGCACGTAAACCATATTAATCGAAATGAGAATCGTCGCCATGATCACAGGATCGATTCTGAACACCGGTAGTTCCGGTGTCTCCATATTTAGCTGCTTTAGTGCAGGATTCCGGGCATTCCAGCTGTAATCCTTGGGATCAACAAAGCCCCAGACAAAGCCGAAAAAGCCAAGTCCGAACAATAGTACCCACATCACCCGTACAAAACCCTCGCCCAGAGACAAGTTACCTAAAATATTGGGAAACTCCTGCACCAGATGAAGGAAAACGCCGTCTGCAGAGGAAAGCAGCGAGACTACAACCAGCAGGATCGGACATGAAATGGTCAAACCAATCAACACCTTAATCAGAACCTGCTTACGCTCATCCTTGATTTTGCCACCCTGTTTGCTGCGCAACTGGGCAAAGGCTGTAGCCCAATGCCGAAAGTTCTGCGGGAAAAAATGTTCCAGCGTCTTGACAATCAGCTTTCCCTCGCCCCAGGAGAGTCTGTCTGCTCCCAGCATATACGTCATATGTAAAAGAATCAGAATCGGGATAACCAGCAAATTGAAGCCGAAGAAGAACATATCCTGAAACAACACATACGTTAGCGAGAGCAAACCGATGGCAGCAAGCCATAAGTAGCTGAACCATGAGAACGGACGCCTTTGCTCCCGGGCATAGTACAGTATAAAGACGTAAAACAAGGTCACAAAGATCGGATAAGATATTCCGGGTTGTGCGCCAAAGAACAGATACTGGTGAATGATAGCCAGCAAAAATGCAGCACCCAATACGACAAGAGGGCGGATCCGCCTTACTTCGTTTTCAGACATGGTAAATACCTCCAGTATATTACTATCTAATCCTTATTTTAAATGTTAAAATAAGAAGATAAATAGAAAAATCGAAATTATTATTTCTTATTTTCCAAGGAGGACCCTCTCTCGTGAAGCTGCATAGCCAATATTTGAAGCTGCATTCCCGCTATGGGAGCGCCGCCGAAGTAACCGTCACCCTGGACGAGCTGGCACAAACCTTGGGCTGCACCCACCGTAACGCCCTGCATGTTGTGAATAAAATGGTCCAGCAGAGCTGGATCGTCTGGACATCGAGCCGCGGACGGGGGCGGCGCTCCACGCTGCGCTTTCTGCTGCCTTCCGAGGAGATTGCCCTGCAATCGATGAAGCAGGCGATCAGCCGCAAGGATATCCTCAGTTCCATCGAGGGTATTCGGGATCACGCCCGGTCCTCGTCGCTTCAGGACACCCTTCAGGGCTGGCTGCTCGCCTATTTCGGCCATCACTCCGAGATGCGCAGCGACAAGCAGATTGATACTTTGCGGCTGCCTGTCACACAACAACTGCATACCTTTGATCCGCTGTATATGAATTTGCTGGCAGAGTCTTTTGTGTCAAGCCATGTATTTGATGGTCTGCTGCGTCAGAGCGGGGAACAGAACGTGATCGGACCTGGGCTTGCCCATGCCTGGGAGGCCGATGAGAGCCGGACGACATGGACTTTCTTTCTGCGTAAAGAGGTTCTGTTCCATCACGGCAAGGTGCTGGGTGCCGAGGATGTCGTCTATTCCTTTGAGCGGCTGATGCAAACTTCACAGCGAACGCTCTACAGTTATATTTTCAAGGAAATCCAGGCGGTTACCGCCCTTAGTCCGACGACTGTTCAGATACAGCTCAAGAAGCCCAACGAGCTCTTCCTGCCCTTCCTGTGCACCAGCCGTGCGGCAATTGTGCCCCGGGACTGGGAAGGCGCGCGTGGTACAGATCTGGGACGTCAGCCTGCCGGGACAGGACCGTTTAAGGTCACTGAGATGCATGAGCATCTATGTGTGCTGGAAGTGTTCCCGTATTATTTTCAGGGAAGGGCCCACCTGGATCGTGTAGAGATCATCTATGTGCCTTGGGAGATTGATGCATCCTCTGCCGATTCCGGTGCTGCGTTCCATGTAATCCAGAACCCATCCGCCCCCGAGTCTTCCAGCTGGAGCCGCATGCACTCCGAGTCCTCCACGCGCAAATTTGTGACCTGCAATACACACAAAAAAGGACCGCTGAGCGATCCATTGGTCCGTGGTCATCTGATCTCCTGTTTGCAAGGGGCAGCAGCTGGCAATATCCCGGAAGTTTCCGCCCCCCACGTGGGCCCACTGCAGATTGCTACTATCCCCCAATATGGGGGCGATGCAGAGGATATTGCATTCAAACTGACTGCAGCCGGCTATTCCTGCAGGGTCGTCACCGTCTCCCCGGAGGAATTCAAAGGGTCGATCCGCCTGGAATCAGATCTCATTGTCTTCTCCCTATTCCGCGATCAGGATGAACAGCTGCGGCTGTTCGACCTTTACCAGACCTTGTCGCGTCATCTGGACGCACACACGCGAGGCGATATCGAAGGTATGCTTCACAGAATCTCCCGCGAACCCGATCCGCACGTCAGAGCCGAGATCTTTCAGCGGATTGAGAAGCGTCTGACGGACGAGCATCATCTGCATATTTTATATGAAAAACCGACCCAAACCGCCTACCTCCCTTCGGTTCGCGGCGTCACCTTCAACAGCCAAGGCTGGGTCGATCTGCGTCATATCTGGTTTCCTCCGGAAGACTTGAAAGCCCGGTAACTTCACAGTTACCAGGCTTCTTCAATGGTTAAATATAGCGGGCTATTCCCTGCCAGGCAGACTAAATACCAACCCTTTTTCTATCAGGTTAGCCGACACCGGCGCCTTGCCGATCTCCCTGGCCCATACGGATAGCTGTCCCATATGATGAATCTCGTGAGCAATCACATGCCGGAGCACCTCACCCCAAGCCAGAGAGCGCACCCGCCCATCCGGCAGCAGATCATCAAACATTTTCCGTTCCAGCTCTTCCCGCCAACCTAATACGAATCCCTCTACATCGTGCCGGAAACGTGCATCCAGCGCCCTCACCTGTGCCAGGCTTTGATACAAATTGAAATCCTCCAGAAAATCCGGCTTGCCCTGAATGGACTGAATCCAGCTCCACTCGACATCAGCAACATGGAATAGCGTCTTCAGAATGCTTCCTACTCCGCCTGTCCGTACTTTGAGAAGCTCTTCCTCCGGCACATCCTCACACCAGCGGTACCACTGCTCGCGAACCATCCAGTTATAACGAAATAAAGTCTCCAAATTATACGCCTCCATGATAGTAATATTCTGAGTATAATATGGCGGGAGTTCTCGCAGTATGGAAAAGATAGCTTTAAAAAATCGATCCCGCGTACGTTCTCCTTACTCTCTCCCTCATCCCATACCACATAAGGCTCTCATGCAGCCACTCTGGTTAGCCCCTAACTTAGATGCTTCCTGTAACCCTCTACCTTCTCATCGCGGAAGCCCAGCGTTTCATAGAATATATGTGCTTCCTTCCGCTGTTCGCCTGAGACCAGAATCATGTAATAGCAGTCCCGTTCGCGGGCTATTTCCTCTATCCGCACCATTAGCTTCTTGCCAACGCCTTGCCGGCGCGCACGCGATGAGACCACAACATTCTCAATCACCATAAACGGTCGACAATCCCCTACAAGGTCGTAACACAGAATACCCATTACTGACCCTAACAGCTCTCCATCTATAAAAGCACCCAGCAGAATATACCGGTTATCAGCCTTCACCAGCTTAAAAACTTCCTTAAGCTTACTCCGCTCTGCCGCTCTCTCCACCAGTTCATGATACAAATCGTTTAATGCGTCCAGTTGGTCCGCTTCAATTTCCTTAAGAATAACCATGATTGTCCTCCGTCGATTTATTTTTTGGGAACCTGCAGTTCAAATTGCTCCTTCTGTCCATCCCATTCAACCTCAACTTGAATTACGGCGTCCTCTTGCTCGATAGATCCGTTACTTACAGACCTTGATTTCAAATCACCAAAGTGAACCGGACCTTCAATAGTGCTACTACCTCCTCCGGTAGTCCCTTTGTAGCTGTATTTCAACTCTTTTATATCACCGAGATCGGTTTGCTTGCCCTTGTACTTGAGCTGGAAGGTGCGCTCATTCGAAGAACTGTACTCCGGCCTCACGCCTTTCTTGTCGGTCAGCGTCGTTGATGCTTTCTGTACATACTCGGCTGCCCACTGCTCCCCCTCACCATTAAACGTATAATTATACTTATAAGTCTTCGAGTTACAGGATACAAGAAGCAATAGGATTACCGCCCCTATCAGCAAAACACGTAGTGCCTTCATCATCATCCAGACCTCCTGTTTTTTGATTAAGGTAACTGTCTGCCTGGCTCAAGATCGCCCAAGTATGATTAGTACGATTAGTATAATTTTACAACAAAAAGAACTTTACCTACCAGTTATATCGTCCGCAGGACTAAACTTAGATAATACTATTATTTTCCTAACGAAAGGACCGATAAGATGTCTGACTTTGAATTCCCATCCTTGCAAACTGCCAGATTGACCTTAAGATTGTTAACAATCGAAGACAGCCATGAGGTGTATAAACATTTTGCGGATGAGGACGTCACGAGGTTCATGGATATTTCACCCTGCAAAAGCGTGGAAGAAGCTGAGGAGATCATCCAATTTGGCATAGATCACCCGGGGTGCCGCTGGGGAATATTTGAGACAATCACTGGGACGCTTATTGGCACTTGTGGTTATCATTGTTGGGTAACCCAGAGTAACGGCGAAGCCAAGGCGGAAATCGGATATGACCTGTCAAAAGCATACTGGGGTCAGGGATTTATGACAGAGGTCATGTCCCCAGTGATTTCATTTGGTTTTGAACAAATGGGACTATCGATGATTGAAGCCACAGTGGAACCCCAGAACGAGCGATCTATCCAACTGCTGAACCGGTTGGGTTTTACCAGGCACCAAGAACTCGTAGATCAACTTGTTTACTTCCATCTGTACTCGCCATTACGTGAAACCTCTCCTGCCAGTATATAAGCCCCACATTCATAGCAAAGAAGGACAGCCCAATCAGCTGCCCTTCTCTTCATTCAAGCCCCTAGTGCTGCTCCTCATTCAAGCCCCTAGTGCTACTCTTCCTTCGTTTCTGCAGAGAAATCCGGGGGAATCCGGCGGGCTGTATCCGTTGCAATCGCCGCCTTAATCACAGCTGAACGAACATACTCTACCACCTTGTCATTAAAAATACTTGGAATGATATAATGCTCATTCAATTCGTCCGGTTGCACCACAGAAGCAATGGCCTTAGCCGCGGCCAGCTTCATATCCAGATTAACCGCCCTAGCTCTGCAATCTAAAGCTCCACGGAAAATGCCCGGGAAGCACAGCACGTTGTTGATCTGGTTCGGGTAGTCACTTCGTCCAGTAGCCAGCACCCTTACATGCGGTTCAGCCAGATCCGGTTCAATCTCCGGCGTAGGGTTCGCCATTGCGAAAACGATATTATCTTCAGCCATGCTTTTTAGCAGATCGACAGTCAAAATCCCGGCGCCAGCCACCCCGATGAACACATCTGCGCCCCGGATCGCTTCCGGCAAGCCGCCGGTAATCCCTTCGGTATTCGTACGCTGAGCCAGCCTGTTCCACTCTGCGTTGCTGTATTGTATTTTAGCCGAGAGAATGCCTTCCCGGTCTACCGCATAAATATTCCGGGCTCCCGCTGCCAGGAGCAGATTGCAGATGGACACACCTGCCGCACCAATACCGACCACCACAATGCGCGCAGTTCCAATATCCTTGTCCACAACCTTGAGCGCATTCAACAGACCGGCGAGAGCTACAACAGCTGTGCCATGCTGGTCATCATGAAAAACAGGAATATCCAGCTCTTCCTCCAGCCTCCGCTCAATATCAAAACAGCGCGGCGAACTTATATCCTCAAGATTGATCCCGCCAAATCCAGGAGCAACCGCTTTCACAATTTTCACAATTTCATCCGGATCCTTCGTATTCAAGCACAGTGGAAATGCATCGATATTCGCCAGTTGCTTGAACAGCATTGCCTTACCTTCCATCACCGGCATCGCCGCTTCAGGTCCGATATCACCAAGTCCCAGCACCGCAGTGCCGTCAGTTACAACAGCTACAGTGTTTCTTTTCATCGTCAGGGAATACGCTTTGTTAGGATCTTCATGAATGGCCATGCTGACACGGGCTACGCCCGGTGTATACACCTGCGACAGGTCTTCCCGGTTCTTGATCGGCATCTTCGGAGTAACCTCAATCTTACCACCAAGATGAGCCAGGAAAGTCCGGTCAGATACGTTGATTACTTTGATACCCGGCATGTCCGATAACACACCGACAATCTCGCCGTTCGCCGCATCCGGTACATTCACCGTAATATCACGGGTCGTCACATCCTTACCCGCACGTATGACGTCAATCGCAACAATATCACCGCCCACCTCAGCAATTCTGGATGCTACATCACCAAAAGACGCAATCGATTTCCGTATTTCCAGTCGGATAATCATTGTTGTCGCTATCGACATACATTCTGCCCCCTTGTCTCCATTTCTGCTTCCGCTGTACAACTCTCATACTATAGGAGATAGATTCCCATTACAATAGATGGAAATTTCAATCCCCTACCTATCGGCTGATCATTGTCAGGATATCCAAAAGAAGTGACATTAAGACACAGTATAACCCGCTATATAAGACGAACTTAAGAACCGAACGTAAAGCTCGATCGTCACTACGGTGGAATGTTTGGACTTCCGGTCGCTGTTGTCCCCAGATTTCTTTTTTATAAACCGCTTCTAGCGGTTGAAATCTGGGCACAAAGGCGAGCGCTTCGCTCCTACAGTTCCAAACCTCCCCCTTCGCTCCTCATCGCTATTCATTACTTTCTTTAGTTCGGCTTATACACTTAAAAAGTGTATTACAAGCCCTCATGGCAAATACATGGATAATCCTAACGTTCTAGCGGTAAACTTTGCTATAATTTGAGCAGTCGTAGAACCTACATAACATACATACACCAGGAGGAATACCATGACGCTCCCCGCTTCTGAACTGCCTGCATATCTTGAGAAATATATTTCCTTTCTAATCATAGAGAAGAATCTCTCGTCCAAATCGATCAAAGCTTATACTTCCGACCTCAACATGCTGCACTTCTGGCTCATAGAGAACGCTGTAGAAGGCATCACAAGCGAAAGTCTTCACCTCTATTTTCATAGCTTCAACAGTTCAGGTACACTCAAAGACTCGACTATAAAACGCAAATACATATCAATTAAGGCCTTTTTTATATTTTTAGTCCAAAAAGAGTTGCTAGATCAATCCCCTCTTCAGAATTTCGGAAAAAAATTCAAAATGGCCAAACGAATCCCGAAAACACTGGCGGTAGAGGAAATCGAACGATTGCTTCACTCCCCACAATTGGACCGTGAGACATTAAAGACTCCTTTTCGCACACGTTTATCCATTCGTAATGATGCGATAATCGACCTATTATTTTCAACAGGAATGCGTATTGGAGAGCTGACTCAAATTCATTTGCAGGATATTGATCTCAAAAATAGAGTGGTGGTCATTTTCGGAAAGGGGCGCAAAGAGAGGTTATTGTATTTGTCCAGTACAGAGCTTATTGAGAAACTGAATGAATGGCTGAGCGTTCGGGAGCTTTTCCGCCCCCAAGTCGATACCCTGTTCGTAAACAAATACGGCCAAGCGTTATCTATTTATGGCGTTGAGGATATTTTTACGAAATACAGGCAGCTCGCTAACATTAATGAAAAAGCCACACCGCACTACCTGCGCCATTCTTTCGCAACACAGCTGCTAGAAAACGGGGCTGATCTACGCGCTGTCCAAGAAATCCTGGGCCACTCCAGCGTAAGCACCACCGAGATCTACACCGAAGTATCTGTCAAAAGAAAACGGGACGTCCTCTCCCAATTCAATCCCCGTAACCGGATTGTTACCTCCAAATAACTACGAATTATTTGGAGGTAATACTCATGCTTTATTCGCAGCCTAAAGTCAGTATTATTGTTATTGTAAGTGATACTGAACAATACATAGAAAAATGTCTTGACTCTTTGATTAATCAAACAATAGATGAAAAAGAAATTATCGTTGTTGATGACAGATCGACAACAGATATTCGCCCCTTGTTACAAAAATATATCGATGAGTTACAGATTAAATTCATCCAACTGGAGGAGAAGTTAGGCCCAGGAGGAGCTAGGAATGCTGGACTACTTATATCGACCGGTAAATATATTGCCTTTTGCGATAGTGATGATTGGTTAGACCTTCATTTTTACGAAGTAGCTGTTCAGCATATGGAGCGAGAATCAGCAGATATTGGCATGTGTGGATTAGTGAGAGATTATGGAGTTGAAATGAAAGAAAAAGTGTATAAATGTAAATATGACTCACTGATTGCTTTAACTGGTGAAGTTGCCTTCAAAATTATGACAAAGCAATATGATTACGGTATCAATATCGTCCCCTCATCAGTAAATAGGGTTTATAATCGAAACTTTCTAATTTGTAATAATCTTCGTTTTATTGAGAATGTCTACTATGAAGACTTACTTTTTTCATGGAAGGCTCTTCTAGCTACCAATAAACTATTATGTATCCCATCTGTTTATTATCATCACTATAAAAGAATCGGATCAATTGTCCAATCCTTTTCTCAAAAGCACATTAACGATTTTTACACTGTTTTCTCGGAAATTAGTCAACACTTAAAAGATATAAATAGCTTCGAGAAATATAAATTTAACTACTACAAGTTTGGGGAACATTTTTTTAATTTGATAATTAGACAAATTTTTGAATATGTTCATAGTGATCTGGAAAAGAAAATGCACATGAAGGAAGCTTTAGAAATGGTAAAGCGCTTGATTGACTTCGACGAATATCTAGAATATGTTACAGCGGAAAAACTACGTCAACATATTCAACCTAATATCCAAAACACTAACATACTTTAGGATTTACCAACAGCACCGTGGATCAAGATAGTACATATCCTTGCTCATTTCTGATCCAAGATAAAACTCGATTCGTTCTGGAGAAAACCGTCCTTGATTAACAACATCTATATTATGAATAATAATTGACTCATATTCCGTTAATTCTTTGAAAATATTTTGCGATTTTTTCAATAATTCTATAGCATTGAATTTATTATTTACTGCAATCATCTCGTATAAAGCCAACGTTTGATAGTAGAAGCCCTCTTGCCTAGGCCTAAACTTTCTGGCGACCATGACATCTGAGAACAAATAGTGATTTCCTTTATCTATTTCTCCATGTACATATAGGATTGCAATTAAGCCGAATATCCCTTTTCTGTAGTCGTTAAAGAAATTTCGCTTTAATTTCTCATGGTATTGAAGCAGTTCAGGCATCAAGAATATATTACCGGAACGTATTATTTTTAAAAATGTGTTTTCGAAAGAAATCAGGCTAGCTATCTTTTCATGCTTACCTGGTAATTTGGCTAGCATCTTCAAACATCGATTCAATAATTCGTCTGCATACAAAGCATCACGTGCATATAGCGTTCTGGCATAGCGGAACACCACTGATACCATGGAGTCGTAGTTTTTTGGCGAAATACTTAACATACTATCCAATAATTCAAACTCTTTTTCTGCTGTAGCTTCTTTTTTTTCCGATAGGATTAGCAAATTAATAATCCTTCCTAATATATAGCTATCTAGTTCTTCCATGGGGCTAGTAATATAATTAAAATTACACAAAGTAAGCAGCTTTTTGTTTAGATCAATGATTAAATATTCTGTTTCTAGAAATCGCAAAGATTCGTATCTACTGTTTATTAATTCGGAAATAGCATCTGTACAGATCCTTGTAACTTCAAAATCCGAATGATTTTTAGTTTCTTCGTATATTTTTTCGAATACTGAACTTCCAGATATCTTTTTGCTTGAATTAGCTACAGCATACGCATAAACAAAATACAATTTATAATACATTGAATCTTGCAAAAGATCTTTTAGTTGATGATCAGTATTTTCAAATACTTGTTCGAGAATATAAATAATAGCGTAATACTGCTCGGAATTCTTTAAATCAAGTATTTGGTTCACCGTAGTCTCTAATTCTTTGGTGTCATTGTTAAAATAAATTTTATGCTGCATTTCTTCATATTTGTTGCTGTAATGCATTTGTAAGCTACTTCTAATCCCTCCATAATATTTTTTGTATATCTCAACATACATATCGTTATACGGTACTATGCGTCCTTCCGTATTATATTTGACCAGACGTTCAACCAAAAGAAGTTTAATCGAGTCATTAGGTTCTATTCCACCGTCAATTCCATTTAGAGATCTGAATATCTGATTACACCACTTATGCGAATCGCTATTCTGATTAAATGATCTTTGTAATGCACCCAAAATGTATTCTTCTGACTGTTCATTACTTTGGAAAGATTTAAATAAAAAGATTAGCTCGCCTATTGTGCTAATTGTTTCAAAATTTCTTATAAATTCTAAAAAAAAGAAGAAATTTATTGCATTCGGAAATAAAATTCGAATTATGTTTTCATCCACATTATCAGTGATTAAAGTGTTTTTGTTGGCACTTTTAATAAGGTCTTTTATAGTTAATTGGCAATGATATTCCGAGATAGCAGGTAGTAATAGTTTTTCTTCAGAATGGGATTGAGTACCATTGCTACTTAAAATAAAAAACACGTGAGAATTACATTCTCTTAACTCGGATATTAGAGAAGAAAAGAATTGCATTCCGATATTAGAAAGTTTGTGCAAATCATCTATGATCACTACTTTTGGATTGGCTGATGAAAATAATGGGAATAATTTGTGCTCTAAGCTAGAGTTGTAAGTCTCGATAAGTTTAATTAACATGTCTGGGTTGTTTTTATTGGTAACCATGTCAATTAAATAGCCGCTTACATAGAACGTCTTTTTTAGCTTAGATAAATAATCAGCGTCAATCTCACCTGCTGAAATAAAAGGAAATAAAAGAAATAGAACGAAATCTACTAATAAAGTATGATTACTGACGGGATCTTTCGAAAAGGAGAGGAAAAGCGTAGCGGTCCTCTTCAAAGGCAGGGTACGCGCTATCTCATCCAGCACATAAGTTTTTCCAACGCCTGATTCCCCCAGTATGCTATGTATTTCCAAAGCAGGTCTCTTTGAAAAAAATTCAAATCGGTCGCTAATCTGATCTATAATAGCCCTTTGCGAGTGAAGGTTGAGGGGGAGGCCATTGGATGGAATTATGATGACTCCCACTTTCGTCATACAATTAATTTCGTTATTAATTTTAAATACAATCCCATTTAAACTTTTCTCATACTTAATTCCTTCTTTTACTTTTACACTCACCAAAACATAGTTTTCACCTTTTTTCAGGCTGATTTTCCGGGTGTTACAACTGAGCATAGATCTAATTGAACTATCAAGACTTAGTTTAACATTACAGTCACTTGAACTAAAAACTGCAAAGGATGCAACATAAGATTTACCTGTATATAAGGCTCTCATAGGTTCTTTGAAAGACAAGTGTTTGCATGGGTCCACATAAAAATCTATATTCTCAATTACAAATATATTTTTTCGAACAAGAAGCTTACTTTGAGTTCTGCCAAAATATTTTTCAAGTACTTTTGGGTTCTTAAATAACCAATATTCTAACGTACTTTTTGTACAAAAAGTAACATCATTACAATTGATTGAATCCTCTAGGGCATTCCGTATATCTATAATAGTTTTTGAATGTACATCTATATTAGTGACAAAAATAATTTTTGTTACATTTCCCTTCAGAATAGCACTTACAATAGTTGCATCTAGCTTATATCTTGTTAAATTTTGTGATTTTAAAGAATATTTAGCTTCCATCCACCATTCTTCTTGCGCCCCCTCCACAGGTAGATAACCCATTATGATGGTAGGATAAGATCCATTGACTGTAAAAGCATCTTTATTTCCATCACGAGTCTTAGCAGTGGGTTTCCATCCTGTGTGACTTGTATGTTCATTTTGAACATACTCAACGGCCAATTCTTCAAATCCACTAAATCCGCCTTTAATAACTTCCCAATTTAATTCATCCATACTATTGGTATTGACCTCCAAATAATTCGTAGTTATTAGGTGATATTAGACTAGATTCGTAAAAGTGAACTTGAACTATAATTCATCATCACAAACCGAAAAGTATGATCTACCATTTATTACATTCAGTTATTAGTTATTCGCCCTCTAATTCCAATATCCTCCTTTTATACATCCAAATTACTCAAAAATATAGCAAATGTAGACAAAATAAGACAGCAGAACTTTACAGCCCTACTGTCTTGATGTGTCCTTTAGCCTATTCCTTCATACTATACCTTTAATATTCTCCTCAACACCGCAACTTCCTCCGCACCGGTACCAAAGACATCAGATAGGTGGCAAAGGGACAAAACTTTTTTTCCATAGAAGACGATTACAACTTAAACCTCGACATTCGTCTGCTGCAATCCCAGAAAGTACTTCCTTATCGAGGATAGCAATAATTCCGTATACATCACCCGTTTTCTCGCATGAAAGGTACGAAACAGGAGCCCTCCCTGATAATATGACCGGCTTCGGCATCTAAGCCACAACTGATAGTCAGATTATTTCTATTCAGTTGAATATGTTCCGCCACTACCAGAAGATCCAGGTAGAGTTCGCTTTATGCCCGCTATCTACCCAGTCTAAGACTCTTCTCAAACGTATACAAACCACCATTTTTCGGAACAGTAAATGATTCCCCCTGGTACCCCCTCCGCAGCAGCTCCTTACCAAGAACCTTCATAAAGGCGCCGTGAGTCACAAGCAATGTGGCCGCATTCTGATCCTGCTCCATCTGATCAATGACTCTTCTTGCCCTTAATATTGTCTCTCTCCTGCTCTCTTGCTGAGAGTGATGTGACCCATACCAAGCTAGCCTTCCGATCACCATCCACCAGCTTAAAGGCAGCTTTATAGGGAGTTTGGTAAATGCACGAACATCGATCTCCCTGAGCTGGTCCGTTATAACAATTTCTCCGGTGTACATCGTTTGGGCTGTTTCAGCCGCTCGATATAGATTGCTCGACAAGCATCGATTCCAGTCTGCATCAAGTACATCTATGACCGGAGGCCTTTCTATACTGCACGTATTATATTCATCCACCCAAGCGTTAAATTGCTGCGCGCTCATCCATGTTCCCTCTGTCTGCAGATCAACTTTGAAATGTCTGAGCAGTCCAATTTTCATATTTCCGCTTATCGTTGCCACCTCATTCCCCAATAAAGTTCGTGCAGCCGCTCAACAATGGCTTCTTGTCCTGGATCTTTGAGTGCAGTATGCAAAGCTCCCCAATCTCAAATGGGTCCCGGTCCCTTACTAAGCACATTCCACACCGCATCATAACAGGATTTCTTAAACACAGCATGCAGCTCATCCCGATCCGACATCAGCCATTGAATCAGACAACCGTCAATCACGGCCCGGATAACTGGAGCCGTTGTATCCGGGGAGAGATGGGCGGCGTAGAGCCCCTCCTCCTGACCGAGCAACAGCACCTCTGTGCTAATGCGGGTACAGTTGTCATAGAATCGCTGATTGATCTCACGGTACACAGGAAGTCGGCTGGCCCGGGCCAGAAAATCCAGGTAGACCCGGTAAAAGGAGCGATTCTTCTCCGGGGAAACGAATACGGCATCGATGTACGCTTCCAGCTTACCGCTAGCCGTCGTCTGTCGCTGAACAGCTGCGTGTTCTTTTTCATAGATTCTGGCGGTCAGCCACTCCAGCAGCTCCGTCAGGACAGCTTCCTTATTCTCAAAATAGTAATGTACTACCCCCTTGCTCACCTCGGCGTGATCCGCTATGACTTGTAGTGTCACGGCATCATATCCATATTCGGCCAACGCCCGAAAGGCTGCGGAGAGGATTTGCTTGCGTTTTTCCTCAGATTTCTTATAACGTACCATAATACCTCCAATAAACGGGTAATAATGCATATTATATCACAGACATAAAAAAGTTGACCGGTCAGAATAAATATTATATAACTGTCTTACATTTCACTTCGAGCAAAGGAGTCCTTCGTACATGAACTCACAACTACCAGACTCATTTCAAGCCCTGATCGTTGATAAGACCGATAACTCTTTCTCTGTCGGCATCAAATCTCTTACCTTGGCAGACCTGCCTGCCGGAGAAGTTATCATCAAGGTCGCTTATTCCAGTGTAAACTATAAGGATGGTTTAGCCAGCATTCCTGATGGGAAAATTCTCAAATCATATCCATTCATCCCGGGCGTAGACTTGTCAGGCTATGTAGTCTCGTCTAGCGACGAACGTTTTACCGAAGGCCAGCCCGTGATCGCTTGCGGCTATGGCATTGGCGTAACTCATTTTGGCGGCTTTAGCCAGTATGCACGTATTCCCGCAGATTGGATCACCCCCCTCCCGGACGGTCTTAGCTTAAGAGAAGCTATGATCTATGGCACCGCCGGCTTTACAGCTGCCTTGTCCATTCAAGGACTGGAAGAGCATGGAATGTCTCCTGAAAAAGGAAAAGTGCTGGTCACCGGAGCCACCGGCGGTGTCGGCGGAGCTGCTATCGCCATGCTGGCTGCCAAGGAGTACAGCGTCGCAGCCAGTACTGGAAACAGCGCGGCCGGAGACTATCTCCAAGCATTGGGCGCTGTGGAAATCCTCTCCCGTGAAGATGTGCTTGGGACATCCACCAAACCCCTGGACAGACAATTATGGCAGGCTGCCGTCGATTCTGTCGGAGGGACTACACTGTCAGCCGTCCTGAGCAAGCTCGCTTACAAAGGGTCTGTAGCTGCAAGCGGGTTGACCGCAGGGACCGCCTTACCGACTACCGTTCTGCCGTTTATCCTTAGGGGAGTCAACCTGCTAGGTATTGATTCCGTGTTCTGTGATGCGGAGACTAGAGCAAGCGTCTGGGTACGCATGGCAAGCGATTTAAAACCTGATGACCTGGAGCTTCTAGTAGACCGGGAAGTGACCCTGGAGGAACTGCCTGAAGCGCTGGAGGATATTCTGAATTTCCGGACCCGCGGACGTGTGCTTGTTTCTTTATCCTAAAGATCATTTATGCTAAATAAAGGGCGTCACCGCAGCCGTTGTTCCGGCTTGGTGGACGCCCTTTGACATCTTAGGGTTAGAATGATTCGGGTGCTCCGGCGTATTGTACGTTCGGCTGCTGTTGTGCATACGGCTGCTGCCGATTGCTCTGTCCATACACTTGATGGGTATACACGGGTTGGCCATAGGGCTGTGGTGCTTGTGCATAGGGCTGCGGTGTCTGTGCCCAGCCTTGTTGAGGTGCATTCCATTGGGGCTGAGGAGATTGACCATACTGCTGAGGGTTAGCTCCATAAGGAGATTGACCATGAGGATGGAGATTCGGCATCGCATTCTCCATCTTGCCCTTGACCGCCCCTTTTACACAGCCCACCGGTGGACCGATGAAAGTCTTCTTTTGAATAGGAGCGAGCGCGTCTTTTACTTTAGCTTCATCCAGGCAGTAAGTATGGGCGAGCACATTGGTCGGAGTAAGCTTCAGAATATCCGAACCCAGGATAACCTCTGGAATTGGCGCATCAAAAATAGCCAGCAAATGCGTGTCATCCATCGTAGCCACCTCGTAATGCCACCAGCCTTGCGGAACATTCGCTACTTGGCCTGGGGTGATCGGAAAGTGCAAAAGCTCATTCGTGAACGGATTAATCAGTGAAACCACAGCCGAACCACAGATGCAATAGACCAGTTCTGCCGCATTCTGATGATAATGGGGTTCTACCACATTGGATTTACTGAGGAAGATATCCAGCAGTGAAGTGTTCTCCAGCGTGTTCAATTGTTGAACAGACAGCACATTGATAAAGTTCCGATCATCTTTTTTGAAAAGCGGGCTTTTGTTCACATCCGCAGTAAATTGCGTCCCTGGAGACGTATAATCCATATAAGAAGTCAAAGTACATTCCTACCCTTCTGTTCATCCCAATTTTGGACTCTCTAAGGTAAGATATGTGTTTGCCTAGGCCCAGGTGCGGATTTTTTATATTGCCCAGTCCATCAGCCAACCCTGGCGATTACCCGGGCAATCGCGGAATCCGACCGAATTCGCAGCGGCAGGACGATCACTTCAAACTTTTCCTTACCAAGCAATGCACCCGCGTTCGCAGGATTCTCCAGAATTTGCACATCGTTCGACAAAAGATACCCTCCAATCCTGTCGTTAATGCACAAATCACGCTTGCTCCGATTCACTGCCGGAGATTATCGTTTTATTTCTTCCCGTATTTTTGGCATAATACAGCGCCTGATCCGCATTCCTCAGCAGCATTTCGCTGGACTGTCCATGGGTTGGATACTGGGCAATGCCCTGCGATACGGTTATTGGCGTCACGGTTGGGGCCTCGCTTGCTGCCAGCGCTAAACGGAAGCGTTCAGCCACAATATAAGCATCCTCCGCTCGTGTATTAGCCAGCAAAATAATAAACTCCTCTCCGCCATAACGGCTGCAAATATCGCCTGGTCTGACGGATGCCGCTAGAACCGTGGCAACACGCTTCAGTACCTCATCCCCAGTGAGATGGCCATAGGTATCATTAACAAATTTGAATTTGTCCACGTCCATTACAATCAGAGAGAACGGAGTACGTTCTGCAATCCATTCCTCCATTATTAGCTCCAGAGCTCTGCGGTTTGCAAGGCCGGTCAAGGCATCCGTCATGGCATGCCGTGTTAATTGATCCGTCTGCTTCTGCATGACAGTTAGAGCTGTAAAAAGCGTCTTGGTCAGCAAATCAGCTTCTCTGTTCCAGTGGGATCTGGCAGCAGGAATTTCGATCTTTCCCTTCCCGACTTTGCTTACCAAATTCGCGAGATAAACGAAGGGACTAGCAAGCCTGCGGGCCACTACAATTACAACGGCCAACAACAGCACGAAAGGTAGCAGAGTATACCAAAAGATTTTCTCCATATGGCCTATAATCTGCTTGTGGATCACCTCGACAGGGGACACCACCACAACCCCCCAGCCGCTAGTGGGAACATTAGCATATCCGGCCAGCATTTTCACACCGCCGGTATTCATAACCTCTTGTTCGCCGCTGTGACCTTTCATTAGCTCCACAACCGCTTTATTAGTACTGATATCCTCACCGATTCGCGTTTTATCCGGGTGATACAGCAGATGCCCCTTAGAATCCACGATATAATAATATGAGCCGGTCTCATCCCTCTCATTATTTTCAAAAATCATACTGAAGATATTCTTATCCTCAAGGTATACGGTAGCACCCAGCATCCCCTGATATCTCCCCTTACTGTCGAATAAGGGCTCGCTTATGAACATAGTCATTTTTGCGGTGTTTTTCGTAATATACGGCTGTGAGATATAAGTCTTCTTTGCGGCCAGAGCATCCAATACTGGTTTGCTGGTATACAGTAGCCCGGCGGTTCCCAGCGATTCTGGAGACACATTACGGATCATCCCGTTCTCGTTCACCAAAGCTATCGAATTGAAATAACTACTGCTTTGTCGCATTAACTCAAGATAATGATTGTACAGGTCTTCCGTTGGTCCATCTGCACTCATGAGGTTATGCGCACTAAAATCCAGGGTGCTGAGCATGGATTGAAAGAGTGACTCTGCCGTTTGACTCATCCGACTTGCATTCGCGTAGTTCAGATTCAATGTCGTTTCGGTCAGGGATTCCTTCTCGGATTGGTAAGATGCAATCAAAAGAATAGCTGAGGTTAGGACAAAGACCATTGTTACCAAGCCAATGAGGAGCGCTGTAAGGCCTATTTTTTGTCTGCGACCCAAATGGGCTTCTTGGTGTAAAGGCATCCTGCACCCCCTGTGTTTTTACGTGACCCTTACAATAAAACAATGGTTAATTTGATTAATTTTATTATAAACGAAAGCATCACATGAACGGTAAGAAAAAAATGCCATATCTATCTTATACGCTCTCAGCCATGATAACCCAAAACGCAGAGCAGCGATCCCCCAACGGGAGAATCGCTGCTCTGCTCACTATTGAGACTGTTAGAAAGACAAGTCTTGTTATTCGCCTAAAAGTTTGAGGAAGCCGGAAGGCAAGGCAATTTTCTGATTATTGATAATAATCCGCTTCAGGTCTTCTATCATGTCGTCCTCACCCTGTGCATCCTTGATTTCCTTAATCTCGCGATGTAGTCGTTCCATCTGCACATCCAGCATGTTCGCAGATTCAGCAGCCTGTTTCAATTCGAGAGTGAGGCGCTCGGGAACGGACTGGTTGTATTTATAGAAGATTTTATGCTCCAGGCTAGCCCAGAAATCCATAGCAATGGTACGGATCTGTACTTCGACACACACCAGTTCCTGACCGTCGGACATAAATACCGGAACTTGAATCAGCAGATGCAGGCTTTGATAGCCGTTGGGCTTGGGATTCTTGATATAATCCTTGATCTCCAGCACCGTCAAGTCATCCTGCTTCTGCAGCATCTCGCTAACATGATAAATATCAGAAATAAAAGAGCAGGTAATACGCAGGCCCGCAATGTCTTTAATATCACGCTTCACCGAGGCCAGCGAGATCTCGCAGTTCTTGCGCAGCATTTTATTCATAATACTCTCAGGAGACTTCAACCGTGATTTCGTATGCTCGATGGGACTATAGTCATGAAGTGACTGGAATTCCTGCTTCAGAATTTCAACCTTGGTCTCCATTTCATCCAGTGCGAACTTGTAGAGCAGCATAAACCGGGTAATTTCGTTACGGAATCTCTTCATTTTCTCAATTTGATCTTCGGTCTTCATGGAAATCTCCTTCATCAGGTTATGAATTAATCATAGCCAATCCGCTACCGGAATTCAAATTTGGAAGAAAAAGGGGTTTAAAGCAATAAAACTGCCCTTCTAGTCGTTAGACCAAAGGACAGCTTTATTTTCATAGCATACTAGATAAAGACTTCTTCAACAGACAGATTACGTTCTTTGGACAAGTCTCTAAAAGATTCATCCACCTTCACCAGCGGTTTGAACATGTCCAGCGGATTGTTCATGACAATGGTACCCATCTCCCCATTGCTGAGTTGTACTGTCTTCCCGACAAAGTTAGGCAGCAGGTGTCCTGTCAACGCTTGTACTGCATTCCCGTTCAGCTTGCCAAACCCAAGCTCATGCACCTTACGCAGTACAGTAACAAGGCCTTGCTTAGGTTGATTGGCTCTCGCAGCCGTCATGCCCATGTAAGTGTTGGCGACAGACACGATCCGTGTATAGGGGTGAATATCATTCTTGTGCAGTTTGCCCGGATAGCCGCTGCCATCTTCGAACTCGTGATGCTGGAGGGCCACTAGAGCGGTAGTTTCATCCTTCATGGATTCACGAATAATCTCGTAGCCGTATGTAGTGTGACGTTTCAATTCTTCCTCTTGTGAAGGCGTTAGAGCGCCAGTATGATGCAGAATTCCAGCCGGAACCTGGCTTTTACCAATGTCATGCAGATAACCTGCTCTGCTGATCTCATATCGCTCTGCCTTGGAATGGCCCATCCAGGAAGCGATATAATACGATAGTAATCCGACTTGCAGGGAATGATTGTATGTATCTACGTCGTCACGTTCAAACAAAAGCAGGAGCGAAACGACATCCTTTTGCTCATCCAGACTCTCTAGTAAGGGCTGAAGCGTATTGTCAACCATGCTTTGGGTGAAACTGCCCTTGGCAAGTGCTTCCAGAAAAATGGCTTCGTAGTTCTGGATTGTAAGATCCAGATTGGCTTTCAGATTCTGCCCTAGATTATTGACTTGCCCCCCCAGTTGCATGGAGCGCGGCTCAATATCCACATAATCAATCTTGTGCCGGATGAGGATGGTGATTTCTTCACTTTGGACGACAGTCCCTTTCGGGAGCACGTGCAGACCAACACTATTGAAAGTGTCTGTCAGAAGACAGTCGCCGTGTTTTAGATCCGTGACATGAACTTTCAAGAATCAGCACCCCTTCTTATGTATAGGAATTTTTTCCTGTTGCTTTTACTTGATCATAGTCTATTAACGTTTGGCCTGACAATATGGTGAAAGTCACATAAACGCCGTAGACTAGGTCCAAAGTATCCCGACTTTAGCAGCACTACCCATATCAAAGAGAGAAGTTAGCCTTATCTCGCGTTTTTCAGGTTTTGTTGACAAAATTCTTTGTGGTAAGCTAGAGCAGCAACGTCCATTAGCCCTACACTTCATGTATAAAGGAGTTTTTACAATGTTCGAACACTTGGTTCTTTTTAAATTCAATGCCAACTATGATCCAGCGACAGGACCTCAGCTTGTGGAGACTTTATTATCTTTTAAAGGGGAAATTCCGGGCATTGTGCAAATTACAGCCGGCGTGAATGAGACTGAGGAAACAGACAATATGCGTGGTTATACACTGGGACTACGGGTAACTTTTGAAAATAAGGAAGCCCTGCGCCAATACGGCCCTCATCCGAAACATCAAGCATTTGTGCAAATGCTGACAGACATCCTGGATAATGTCGTCGTGGCGGACTACCCCATCCAATAACCGGAACTGGCTCTCGATCTACGATAACAAAATTGCAGCAGTCGTTCAGGCTCCGAAGATCCCCTGGCAATCTTGCTCTACAATCTTTAGCTGTTTCTCAAAATCAGCGTCGGGCTTAACATTGTCCAGAACATGCCAGTGGTTCTTCAGGTCCCGCCAGTAAATGCCCCAACCTTGATCACTCCTGCAAAATTGGGCAATACCCCATTCTATCCATTGCCCATTCAGAAGAATCGGACGCTCATCCAGCAGTGTTACCGTATCCTCATGTATCCGATACTTGAGTTTACGCTGCGGGTTAGAGCGCCCGGAGTTCTGGACTTTTATATAATGATCCATGATTTTCTCTATACGTTTCTTTGTAAATGGATCCAGCATCTCATCCTCACCTCTTAAGAAGATTCCAGAGGTTACTTTATCATTTTTACATATACATTATCTGACCCGGGAACGCCGTTAACGCTGAAAAAGTAGGTGAGTCGGAATTTCCGCAATCACTTTTCCAATCAACTGATCCTTGGCAACAAACGGCTTCTCCCATAAATGGCCGTCATAACTGATATTCCGGTTATCTCCGAGGAAGAAATAATGATCCGCCGGGACCGTAACCGGTCCAAAGCTATAGTTCATCGGCTCTTTCAGATAAGGCTCATCTACCTTGAGGCCGTTTCTGTACAAAGCCCCCTCCTTGATCTCTATTGTATCACCAGGAAGTCCGATAAGCCGCTTAACATAGCGTTTACCTTCATCGCCCGGCACCGGCGGGTAGAAAACCACAATATCGCCATGCTCCAGTGAAGTCATCCACAGCAGTTTCTCAACAATAAGACGGTCATTGATCTGGATGGTCGGAATCATCGACCCGGTAGGGACCTTCATCGCTTCAGCGACATAGGTTCTCAGGAATAAGGAAACTACAAGGGCAATCACGAGTGTCGGCACCCATTGCTTGGCATATTTCATCATGATTATTCACCTCACCAATCTCTATAATTAGCTCTTTGCTCTTCATTCTCCAAAGCATTCAATAATGCGGTTCATTTCATCTTCCACATCCAGCACAGAGTCCTGCGGAATATGTATTACGACCAATCCGCCAAAAATCTGCTCCCAGCTTCCACCAGCACCATTAACCCGCTGCTTGAAGGCGGCCAGAATCGGTGAATACGCGGTATCTTGGGTTAGCAACCAGGCATATCTTTTTAAATCCGATTTCCGTACAGTCTCCTGATAGTAGTAGACACCCCGCTCTTCCTTTAGCCGGATTACATCCCCCATAGATACGCCAGGATTAAAAATCGGTGTCTCTTCTATTCGGTACATGTCCCGGTCTACCGGGGTTACATCCAGAACCTCAATCTCAAATCCTCGCTCATCAAAACATATATGCAGCTCCAAAGGCTTCGGCATCAGCATACCTCAATTCTTTCTGTTAAATATCAAATCCATATATGATAGTTTACCTTATTCAGCCCAAAAAACACAAAACTTCACTACTTCTTCAAATTCATATCTATGATTCTTTCAAGCCACTTCCAGGGCAGAAGCGTCTTGGCCCACCTCAGGATACGCGTTCCTTTTCCAATCGGATAACGTAACCGTGGTGAAGACATTCCTGCAATCCTCCCGATTAAATCTGCTACCTGCTGCGGATCAGGGGCCGATTCTGCGGTCTTTCTGGTGTAGCTCAGTACGGCATCGAGCCGCTCTCTGTACGGTGAATCGGGGCGGGTGGTAATGCTGTCCAGTCCTTTGCCCCAGATGGCGGTGCGGAATGAGCCCGGTTCAACGATGACAACCTTGATGCCAAACGGCGACATTTCGTGGCGCAGGCTTTCACTGAAACCTTCCACCGCGAATTTGGATGCAGCGTAAGGCGCATATCCGGGGAATCCAGACAGACCGCTAATACTTCCAACGTTGATAATTGTCCCGCTTTCCTGTCTACGCATCAGCGGCAGCACTGCCTTAGTTACAGCAATAAGACCGAACAGGTTCGTCTCGATCTGCCCGCGCCAATCGTCCATTGTCACTTCTTCCACGAATCCACCCACAGCGTATCCTGCATTGTTCACCAGCACATCTATTCTTCCAAAAGTTGCGGTCACTTTAGCCACAGCCATATCAATGGAAGCCTGGTCTGTTACATCCATATGTATAAAGTACAGCTTATCCAGCACGCCCTCCTGCCGGGCACGTTGCTCAAGCTCACTGTTGCGGCTGAGATTTCGCATGGTTGCAGCCACTTTGAAGCCTTTCTTGGCAAGCGTAATAGCTGTCAGCAGCCCAAAGCCGCTGGAGCTTCCGGTTATCAGGGCTACCTGTTCCTTCGAACGTTCTTGGTAGGGAGTCATCCTGGCCCTCCTTTATCAATAGGTTATTTTATGTTAACAAAAGTATATTTCATGATCAAAAAGAAAACAAATGTTCTATTTTCTGATTGACTATCCAGTAATTTTCAAGTTATAGTAAAAACATAAATATGATAGATTTGCGGGCGAAGCACCTCGCAGGACAGGCAGAAATGCCTTTCTTGGGGGTGCTTTTTTTTGTGCCTACTACTATTTCAGAAAAGAGGTTGAGATCAATGTGGGAGCCAATGATTGCAGACGAAGCAGGTAACAAAAAGGGGAATCGCTTAGCGGTTACAAAGGGAATAACGGTATACCGAACGTTCGCTGCCGCTATTTTACTAACTCTATCCCTGCTTTTTCTGCATCTGCCTCAAGCCAAAGCGGCAGCATCAGATTGGGACATGGCGCTGGAACGGATTAGTAATCTGTACAACGACTATTCTGCCTTGCAGGAAAACATCACACTGAATACAGGAATCCTCCAGAAGCTGCGCAAGCAGAACAATGACGAGCTGAAGGCAATCCAGGGGAAGCTCAATTCCACCGACCAGGTTCTAATCGACAACTTGAAGCTGCAGGCCGATGCAGTACGTAAGAAACATACGCCACTGCTGGAGAAGTATAAGACACTAGGACAACAGGCGGCGGCTGCACGCAAAGCCAAAGATCTAAAGAATGCCACGGTCCTCGATCTGCAGCGCAACAAGCTCAAAGCAGCGGCTGCAGCGGCACAAGCAGAGATCAAAGCTAAATCTGAAGCATTGGCGGTAGCCCGAAAGCAGACCACTGACAAGACCCAGCCAGCGAGGGAAACTCTAGCAGCTATATCAGCACTTCGGAAGGAGACCACCGCCGGGAATAAAGAGCTTACTGCTGCACAAAGGCTTCGCACAGAAGCGCATAAGCGCTATCAGGCAGGAATGAAGCAAGGTGACGCACCCGGTGCTGCTGCCGGAATGGAAACCTCTTTTGCCCAGATGAAAATCGTTCAAGCCTTGCAACTGAAGCTGATAGGCTGGGAGAAGCAGATCTCCACCCTGCTCCGTGCAGCGGAGCTGAAACTTCCCAAATAAACACCGGTGCTGATGGGCTATTTATGCGGCCACATTTTATTTTCAGATTAGCTTGACCAACATGCTTATGAAGAGCGCAGCAGGATACAACACAACTTGGCCAAGTAAGGTGCCCAGGAATCTTGAGCCCATCAGCACAACATATATTTTCCCGAGCTGATCCCGATATTCGGCATGCTGAGTGGCCTTGTGCGTAATAATCCCCAGCTGCGGGTCAATGAATACTGTAAGCATAATCGTTGCGAGCCCGTTAATAAGTCCTGATGCCTGTGAGGCAGTCGTGCTGAACTGTGGAACGAGATGTGCAGCATAGAGCGAAGACAGCACACCTACGGTGTAGAAGGCCGTAACGAAGATATTCATGACGATAAAACGTTTAGGAATGCCCAGATACCTGAAGCTGTAAAATCTTACTTTTGGTTTTCTTATGTACTTTCGGGTGTTCTTGAGCTGGCTTATCGTGACACTGTTCAGCAGCTTAGGAATTGACCCTTCGATTTCCAGCTTGGAGATGACCCTCTCGAACAGTCCCACAAATGTCGGAAAGACAGCTATAGCAATTAAGGTGCCCAGAGATGAAGCCAGCATAATAATCATTAAATAGTTAAGCAGCGGGAAATGGGGATTCACCTTGGCATAATCGACGAATTTAGCTGTCAGCGGGGCCTGTATCATATTGGCCGTTCTGGATACTAGAACAATGATTCCAGTCAGGGATAAGGCAATCGCAATTTTGTTTAGTCTCACCCCGGCAAATCTAATCGAATAGGATAGAGTCTCCGCGGTATGGATGATCAAGGTGAGCAGGCATACAATAATTAGACTGTTGGTCATGTTCTCATTCATCTCCAATGCTTGACTTTATAAGCTTGCGAGATCGCTCTATCCAGAACAAAGACGACAGTAATTCCGATAGTATACCTGAGTAGATCAATCCATAGGAACCCTTTTCCTAATACCAGGCCTCCCAGTACAGTAGCGCGTATGCTGTTTATCCAGTCCGCCTGATATAACTGGCTGAATTCAATACCATAACTGAACAGCAGACTTAGCCAGAAGGAGAGCAAGAGCTGTCGTCTAGTTAATAGCAGCCGGAAACCAAAGTAGACCATACTGCCCCATAGCGCATCACCAAAATGCCTGGAGATAAACAGCGGCAACACATCCGCAAACGCTCTAGAGCCAAGGCCAAGCCCGATGACGAGCAGAACGGCGGCAAGGTAGATTAGTTTAGTTCTCCACATGATATAAATACCTATAAGTATATGTTTTCATCATTGCCTCCAAATCGATGTCCATGGCTTCTACTAACAAATGATGCTTTATTCAAATATCGGCTTTAAGGAAGAACTGTTCTTTGCAAAAATCTCTTTCGGATAAGGAATCGCTAGCTCAGGCAGTTCTTCTTCCTTAAAAAACTTCAGTTCCTCCGCCTCTCCATCCAGTCCCACAAGCGTTCTATTGATCATTGAACATTCGAATACCATGGCCAGATACTCCACCTGATGACCATTGTTATACTCAAATCTAAATTTCTCACCGCCAAACACGCCGATCATCCGGTTCGGATTAACCATGAGTCCCGTCTCTTCATACACCTCTCTGCGTATAGAACGAGATGGTTTCTCTCCCGGTTCGATGGCACCTGCTGGCAGACCCCATAGTGTCTCGCCCGGCTTGCGGATAAACAAGATCTCATCTTCTTCATTTCTTATGACGGCCGCTACTGAGGGAATTAGTAGCAACTCTGGTCCGATCTTTTCCCGTAATCCTTGATAGTACTCAGACATTGGCATGGCTAACCATCCTTTGGGTTTATGACGTGACCTTAATTAAACTACTATCTATGTATATTAGACAAAGCCCCACGGTTGACCTTGTTCATCTTAACTTTTTCTCCCACCGGTTCAAGAGCATACAAAACGCTCACCTGTTATCGTGAATTTGCATACTCCAGGCTGATTACTGCCACAATAGATAAGCACCATGCCAATCATTCGATGCCAGGGAGGATTACACAATGAGTCCAGTCAAACCGGATAAAAACCTGATCAACACAGTAAGTGACCTTGAAACGACACCTGTGACAAGCCAGCAGGCCCAGCAGCTCGGACAAAAGAAAAAGGACCATCGGAAAGAAATGATCAGTAGTGATGATCAGAAATTCCAGAAGAATGAGCAGAATACGTATAAATAATATGAAAAAAGGGAGCCCTGTACCTTTGTACAGGGTTCCCTTTTGATCGTTAAGCCCAGCCTCTCATTATTATGAAGAGTATTCGCCTTGCATGACATTATATCTTAGTAGAACCTTCATCCCTCTCCAAGCTCCACTTCTTTCTGCCCCCGACCTCGGGTCCAGCAGGTCCATAGCAGATCTGCGCTAAATAACAGGATCACTAGCGGCATGGCTATCTGCCATACCACCCCCACCTGACGGTACAACAACACCATGAGCGGCTGAAGCACATACATACAAGCAATGGACAACATCCACCAGTATAAAGAAAAGCGCAGGCAAATATGTCCGTGAAGCTGGTAAGACATACCGGAGTAGTCCCACCATTGCTTGTGAAAAGCTTTTTGCAGCAACCAACCACTAGCGTATTCAACCGCTGACGGTATCAGTAAGGCACACAACAGGAATATTGGAAGCGATACTTCCAAGTCCCGAACAGCCAGCAACAATAGCGGAGCCAAGCCGTACATCGGTTTGAATGGACCTCGCAGAAAACCTTCTTTGTGAAAGGTGCCCTGGCTATATAAATTGTAGGTTCCTTCGAGTACCCAGCCCAGAAAGGAATACATCATAAAGTAAAAAAAGTACTCGCTAACCACAGCAACTGGCCCGTAGTTATATAATGAGATAAACGGCGTTCGAGTGAAAATTGAAATGGAACTCGCCCCCTGACTGTACATCTGGTGAATGAACATCGGGGCATAGTATGCCTTTCTTTCACTGGCAATATTCTGCAATGCCTTCGCTTCCGCACAAAAAAGACATCACCCTCATCGGCAGGCTGCTTTAGGCACATTTCCTTTTGCTGTAAGCATAACAAAACAGACCACCCATATGGATGGCCTGTTCGGCGTTCTTAGTGCTGATTCTTTGGAAGCGGGTCAGGATGCGCGGATTCCGCAGGTTTAGCGACCCAGTCGTCTGCCTGCGGCTCGATGTCGACCCCACTCTCCATCTTCTTGATTTCCGCCAGTGAATCGCCGGATTTATTTTTCTTATTGCGGATGTCCGCTTCATTCTGAATATGATCCGTCATGTGGAATCCTCCTTTTGGGCTGTACGATGTTGGTTCTTAGTTATCGTTACCCGTTGAGGTTGTTTCCAAACATGGCGCAATGACGCTCCGGACGGATGATCTTGGGAACGCCGAGGAGTCCTGGACGTTGACAACTGTGCGAACAGCAACGACAAAACAATTGCATCGCAGTTTCTTCATAGGCTCATTCGCTGTAGACTCTGAACACAATATCCTGCTCGTAATTTCCGCTTCCGCAGCCGTATAATGCCAGTCGGCCCCGCCTTCGGTTCACTTCTGCAGCCGTAACCCTGAATGTCCATTGCTCGTGATGCCAGCAAATATCAGCCAGCGTCACCTCGGAAATCTGTTGTCCATCCATGAATGTGCCGCTGGCGTTAATCCGCAGCACTTTTAGCAGCCCCCGCCGGTTCACTTCATTCTTCCAATAATCCGCGGTCAGGGAATTCCTCAGTTTGCTTGACTCTCCAGGTCCGGTCCATCTCCCCAAATCTCTGTCGTTCAGTGTAAAGATAATGTCTGTCGGCCATTTCTCGTTCACATGCGACGCCTCGGAGCCGATTTCCATGGAGATTTCAATCTCCTGCACAGCGATGTCCCTGAAAAGATAATTAGGTACTTTGTATTCCACGTATCCCTTATCAAGCCACAGGACACTTGTATCAGCATGGCATGGGTCTCTGAACCTCCGTGTATCATCATCACAGTAGCCCACCACTTTATCAGTGCCCATTATTCCACAGCCAGGAGCGACTTGCAGATCGGTGTAATGCCCGACAGGGACGGACACCTCGACGACTTTTCGGGCAACTGCACTTGCCCCGGCCAGCTTCACCAGAAAATAGTTCGCAGACAGCGAACAATATTTATAGGTACCCCCGTCGATCCGTCTCATTTTGGAGCTGACAATGCCTGCTTTCTGCAATTTGACTACATGAGAACTGACAATTGCGCTGCTGAGATGAAGCTCTGCAGCCAGCTCCTTGATATGCATTTCCCGCTCACCCAGCAGATCTACAATCCGCAGACGGACTTCGCTGGCGAGTGCTTCATACACCCGCAGGGATTGGGTATCTGTCGTTAAGTACATGTGTACACCTCCATAATCATGATGGTCATGAAATTATATATCAAGGAACAGAATAAATACATAATTTTGGATAAAGATTGGAGAGTCTCATAAAAAAAACAGGCACGGAGTTTTCCGGCCTGTTCTTGATATCATTTTCTTACACCCACTGGATTACCTGACCAGCGTCTTGCCGTATCTTCACGCGTGGATCGTTAAGCCGATAGCCAAACGCCACCATACAGGAAATGCCAAAGTGATCGGCGTCCATAATTCCTTCTGCGGACAGGATTTCTTCAATCTTACGTTTGTTAAAGCCCTCAATGGGACAGGAGTCCACTCCAATTTGCGCTGCAGCCGTCATCATATTGCCTAGCGCAATATAGGATTGTCGGCAACCCCATTCAAATAGCACCCGTTCATTATCTTTCAGTTCAAAATCATTTTCCAGGAACGCATCGAACCTGTTTTTCCTTCCCTCGAAGGCCTCAGGTGGCATGTTTTGAACATTTTGCATTAGTCCACTGAGATAATCGGAGTTAGGAAACAGATCTTTAGGCAGTCTGGACAAAATAAGTACGAAATGGCTCGCCGTCCGCAGCTGTCTCTGCGCTCCCCAGGCATAGTCATACAATTTCTCACGGAGTACCGGGTTCTGAACCACCACAAATTTCCATGGTTCAAAGCCAAAGGAGCTTGGGGACAATCGTCCTGTCTCCAATATAAATTCAAAATCCTCATCGTTGATCTTTTTGCTACCATCAAATTCTTTGGTCGCATGTCTGAAGTTGTAAGCTGACAGGATTTCTTTTTTCACAGATGTTGTTTCCACTATTGATCCCTCTCTTCTTCTCATTGAATTGACGTATAACCGATCACAGTTTTAATATTAAGTTATATACTTCATTTTTATAAGTACGCACATTAATGTGGTGTAGTATATAAAATGATACCAAGGGGAGAAGATCTCATGCCTAATCGAAAAAGCCGCTTTAGCGACGATATCTCACTGGACACAGGGCAGGCTTGCCCAGTAGAACATACACTGAATGTCATCGGTGGCAAATGGAAGGGAATTTTGCTGTATCATCTAATGGATGGGACCAAACGATTCAGCGAATTCCGCCGAATCTGTCCAGGAATTACCCAGCGGATGCTGACCCTGCAGCTTCGTGAATTAGAAGAAGACGGTGTAGTGCACCGTGAAGTGTACCATCAGGTTCCTCCTAAAGTGGAGTATTCGTTGACCGAATTTGGAAGAACCTTAACTCCGATCATAATGCTTATGAAGGATTGGGGCGAGGAATATAAAATAAAACAGCTTTCTACAGAAAGCTGCCGCATAGACACAGAAGCCGGCCAATAAGGCCGGTTTTTTGGTTATTTTCAGCGTGCGGATAGGGCTGTATTGTATGAAGATCCAACTTCGTGCGAACACTAGGTACGCCATGCGTTGTTTCACTCCAGCCCCTGAAACTATTCCCGTCGTCGGTACACGCCAGGGGATACACCGTAACGCTCCCGGAACACCTTATGAAAATACGTGTAACTGCCAAAGCCGCATTCTTCTGCGATACGTTCCAGAGTGTAGTTGCTGTTATCCATAAGGCTCAGGGCCATGGCCAGACGGATTTGCTTGGCATATTGGATCACGGAATAACCAAACTGGGCCTTGAACAGATGCACGGCTCTTGTCGGACTGATCCCGGCATGGGAGGCCACATCCTCTAGACGAATGACGGAGGTAGCATGCTCTTCGATGTAACCTTTCATTTTAAGGGCAAGCAGCAGGGATGCGGATGAGGTCACAGGTGCCTCTTCAATGGCCCGGTCGAGAAGCAGACATAAAGCCTTGAATAAGGCCTCAAGAATTTCCGCGTTACCTCCGTCCAATCTTCTTTGTTCAAGGATAAGCTGCTGCCATACACTGTGTATTTTGCCGACATCAGCAATTCTGATCTTCTTCGGGCGCTCGCGTTTGTTCCACCAGTAATCCACCCAGTCACCCGTACACATGACAAAATAATCGCCGCTGTGGCCCAGCGGACTTTGCTTCTCTCCGATCCGCAGATCGTAGATCTCCCCCGGAGGGAATAAAAGCATGTCCCCAGGGAGGACGGTCACCATCTTGCCGTCGATCAGCGCTTCGGACTCGCCTTCTACCTGGAGCCGGATGATATAGGTTTCGAGACCGTTTCGGAATAACTGCCGAAAGGGCTGATCATGGCTGACGTAGGCGCTGAGCTGTATGTTTACGCCAATTTTTTCCATAGTTACTCCTCTTTTCTTTACACTTTCATGACCAGATTGATGAGGTTATTAGCCATATTGTTTCTTCAAAGGAGGCCGGAATTCCTCCTATAATAAATTTATGAAATTACCTAGGAGGTTATCGTCACTATGAGCCAAGGAACTATTCGCGTCATCCAGACCGCTAAAGATACTGCAGATCGACTGACAGAAAAGCAAGCGCTTACCTTCATTCCTGACACTGAGGAAAAAGAAAACACGCTGATCAATATTTATGATGATCTTGAATATCAGGAAATTGAAGGCTTTGGCGGTGCGCTTACCGAAGCTTCGGCAGTAACGTTGGCCAAGCTAAGCGAAGAGAATCAGAAGAAAGTCATTGATGCTTATTTCGATCGGGAGCAAGGCATTGGCTACACCCTTTGCCGCTCACATATTCAAAGCTGTGACTTCTCACTAGGCAACTACACTTATGTAGAAGAGCAAGATGCCGAGTTAGCAACTTTCGATATTTCCCGTGACCACACGTCCATTATTCCGCTGATCAAGCGCGCTTCCAATGCAGTAGGTACAGATTTCCGTCTCTTCTCCTCACCATGGAGCCCCCCAGCCTTCATGAAGACGAATGGTGAAATGAACAATGGCGGCAAGCTCAAACCGGAATACAGAGAAGCCTGGGCCAATCTTTTCGTTAAATACATCCAGGCCTATGCCGAAGAAGGCATCGATATCTGGGGAGTCAGCGTACAGAATGAAGCCAAAGCACAACAAATTTGGGATTCCTGTATCTACACCGCTGAGGAAGAAAAGGATTTTGTCCGCGATTACCTCGGACCTGCACTGGAGAAAGCCGGCCTGTCCCACGTTAAGGTATTGATCTGGGATCACAACAAGGAACGGGTCTATGACCGTGCCAAGGTTGCTTTTGAAGACCAGGCTGCATCCAAGTACATCTGGGGCATCTGCTTCCACTGGTACTCCGGAGATCACTTTGAAGCGTTGTCTGCGGTACATGACCGCTTCCCGGATAAGAAACTCTTCTTCAGCGAAGGCTGTCAGGAAGGTGGCGTTCACCTCGGTTCCTGGAAGACAGGCGAGCGTTATGGCCATGACATCATCGGTAACCTGAACAATTGGATGTCTACTTGGACCGACTGGAATATCCTGCTCGACGAGCAAGGTGGTCCTAACCATGTAGGCAACTTCTGCGACGCCCCGATTATTGGCGACACCGTACAGGATGAACTCATCTTCGAGAGCTCCTACTATTACATCGGGCATTTCAGTAAATATATTCGTCCAGGCGCTAAGCGCATTGGAAGCTCCAAGTACACCGATCATCTGGAGACAACAGCGTTCCGCAACCCAGACGGAACCATTGCTGTTGTCGTCATGAACCGGACAGACAATGAGCTGCCGTTCACCCTCCGTTGCCGTGAACAGCTGGCTGAGACCTCCATTCCGGGTCATGCGATCCAGACACTTCTGTTCAAATAAGTGAACAAGAAAACGGGTACCCTCCTTATTATTAGGACGGTACCCGTTTTCCATGTTGCTAGTGGTACAGCAGCCAGGCTACAAGTGGAGCAGTAAAGGAGCCAGCAATAGCGCACACGGTCATCGCGACCGAGCTCATGGACAAGGACTGTTCCCCATATTCCAGCGCCTTAGCCGTTCCCAGTGCATGTGAAGCCGTTCCTAGACCAATTCCAATCCCGATCTCGCTGCGGACTCTGAACAGCTTCAGGATGTATGGGCCGGCAATGGCACCGGTAAATCCGGCAATCATGACAAAGACAGAGGTCAGGGACGACTCCCCTCCCAAGCTGCCAGAGATCTGGATCGCTACCGGCGTCGTGATGGACTTAGGCAGAAGTGAAAGAATATACTGCTTCGGAAACCCCATCAGCAGAGCCAGCAGGATTCCGCTGAACATCCCTACCAGAAGACCACTTAATGTACCTCCCAGAACCGCTGGAAGGTTACGGCGCAACACATGACGCTGGTTATAGAGCGGATATGCTAAAGAGACCACTGCGGGACCCAGCAGCTTGTTAATCCACTGTCCGCCGATCATGTAAGTCTCGTAGGGAATTTCAAAGTACAGCAGCAGGACGACGACCAGGAACGTCGCAGTTAAGGCTGGCATTAGAACAGGGATGCGAAATCTTTTATAGATCAAGGCCATCACCACATATATGCTTACATTGGCAAATACAATTGCAATCGCAGTCAGAATCATCAAGCTTCCTTCCCTTTCTCTTCCGTACCTGGCAGGGCCCTTTGTACATCCATGCTCCATCTGGCAAACCATCTGCTGGAATGCGCCGCCGCACCAATTGTGACTGCCGTACTCAAGACCAGCACTACAATCAGCAGCAGCCCTTTTCCGCTAAACAGACTTAAGTGATCGACAATACCAGCTGTCGCGGGAATAAAAAATAAGGGAAGATACGCCAAGATCGCCGCAGACCCGTGCTCAATCCATCGGACAGGCACAACCCGGCACAGCAGCAGAATAAAAAGAAGCAACAGGCCGATAATACTTCCCGGTATGGGAAGATGCAAAAGCTGCTTCACAGCCTCGCCAGCCAGGGAGAATAAGTACAGCAGTACCACCTGAGCAATAATTCGCACAATCTTCATCAGACAAAAGTCCCTTCACGGAGTAAACTATCCTTATGTTATTGTAAAAAATGGACTCTATCAGACTAACAGAGATTTCATGATTTTTTCAATGTATAATATGAAACTCTGATGTATTTTCACTAAGTGCCGATTTTTGTTATAATCAATTCAATTCGTACTTATGAATTGAGACATAGAAGAAGGGGACGTTTGCATTGTCAAAAATAATCAAGACTTTAACCATTGCCGGTAGTGACTCCAGCGGAGGCGCTGGCATTCAGGCTGACCTGAAAACTTTTGAGGAATATGGAACGTACGGCTTCAGCGCGCTGACCACCATTGTAACAATGGACCCGGACAACGGCTGGCACCATAATGTCTATCCTGTGGATGCGGCTATCGTTGCTGAGCAGCTTAAAACCATTTTCGCTGGCGGTCCAGTTAATGCCATGAAGACCGGTATGCTGGGCAGTGTAGAAATTGTTAAGGTAGCCGAGCAAGCAATCCGTGAGAATCTGCAGGGCAATGTTGTCATTGATCCTGTTATGGTCTGCAAAGGTGAAGACGAGGTGCTGAACCCGGAGAGCGCGCAAGCGATCCGCGATTTGCTGCTGCCTCTAGCCACCGTAGTTACACCTAACTTGTTTGAAGCAGGTGTATTGTCCGGTCTCGGCAAACTCACTACTATCGAAGATATGAAAGAAGCTGCACGATTGATCCACGGACTGGGTGCCCGCAATGTTGTTGTTAAGGGCGGTAAGGCACTGGATGGCTCCAAAGCAATCGACGTCTTCTTTAACGGTACAGACTACACCGTCTTCGAAGCGGATAAAATCGAACCGGCACACAACCACGGCGCAGGCTGCACCTTTGCGGCTGCGATTACCGGTGGACTTGCGAACGGCCTGACCGTAGACGAAGCGGTTGCCAAAGCGAAAGACTTCGTCTCTGCAGCCATCCGCAACGGCTTCGCGTTCAACCAGTACGTAGGACCGGTCTTCCACGGCGGACACCGCCTGGAACAATAGGTCTCGCCCATCTGGCGAACAATCTTGTCATACAAAAGAGCAGAGCCGATATCCTCGGCTCTGCTCTTTTTATACGGCTATAGTAAGCTGCTCAGCAGCTTTCAACTTGTTAACGAGAGTAGACACCCTATTTGCCTAAATGCGCCCTACAGGCTATTTTCCTCAGGCTACCGTTCCCTCAGTTCTCCCTGACAGTCGTTTCAGCATCTTCACGTTCATTTACGAAGTTAAGATGGCTTCTGCCCCAACCACACATGCTATCCAGTACTACTGCAATCGTTCTACCGTGCTCAGACAGGCTGTATTCCACGCGTGGAGGCATCTCCTGATAAAAGATCCGGTCAATGAGCCCGTCCTCCTCCAGCTCCCGTAGCTGCTTTGTGAGCGTTCCCTGGGACACGTCCGGTATCCTCCGCCGCAGTTCCCCGAACCTCTGCGTCCCGTCCACCAGCAGCATGAACAGGATCAGCGGCTTCCACTTGCCCCCAATAACATCCAAGGTTGCCAGAACGCCTGTCAGTCTGGGCTCCTGCGAATTTCGTTTCATCATCATCACCTCTCCTGTTCTCTCCATCATACCTGTGACGCCCCTCAATTGCACGTCTCTCCTGATAGTACGAATTTTCGTACCGGGTACGAATAAAGTGCGTACTGTGCAGCGCCGTTATTTTACCCAATAATAGAATGGAAACCAACAAACGAATAAAGGAGAACAACCTATCATGTCAACTCTTACTCTACAAAATCAGCGGGTCGTTATTATAGGAGGAAGCTCCGGGATTGGATTGGCAACAGCCAAACAAGCGGTGGAACAAGGTGCATCCGTCGTTCTGGCAGGTCGGTCCTTGGACAAACTGGAACTAGCAAAGGAAAGACTGGGCGAAGACTCCGTAGAAATATATACTTTGGACAACAAGGATGAGGAACAGCTGAAATCCTTTTTCGAGCAAATTGGGCCATTCGATCATCTGTTCACGCCTGGCGCCAGCTATGTCAGAGGGCCGATTACGTCAAGTGCGGAGGTTGCCCGCAGCTGCTTTGACGCTAAATTCTGGCCGCAATACAATGCTGTAAAATATGCTGCCCCGCAGATGCGCCCCAATGGCTCGGTCGTACTGATGTCTGGTGCCTTTGGGCAAAGACCGCTCACAGATGGCGCTTCCTACGCTGCCTGCAATGGAGCCATCGAAAGTCTAGGTAAAGCGCTGGCGGTGGAGCTGGCTCCTATTCGGGTCAATGTCATTTCCCCGGGAACGATTCACACAGAATTTAACTGGGAAGGCGCCGAACAAGCGGTTCGGGACGAATCCTATAACGCCTATGCCAAAATCAACCTGCTCGGCCGGATCGGCACAGCCGCAGAAGCCGCACATACTGTTGTATACCTGATGACGAACGGATATACCACCGGCAGCACCCTGTTCCCGGACGGCGGCTATATTTTACGCTAATCTCTTAGCATACTCTAAAAACAAAAGGTGCCCCGGACAGCCAGAAAGCTGGCTAATTCGGGACACCTTCTATGTATTTTCTGAATTATTTCTGTCCAGTCATGGCCAGATAGCTTGTCTCACTCACGACACGGCGTGCGGTAACATAACGATCAGCATAATACGATTCCGACAATTTACTGATGCGAACGCCCTTGCTGCTGGAGGAATGAGCGAACTCACCATCACCGATATAAATACCTGCATGAGAAATTCCGTTACCAAGGGTATTGAAAAATACTAAATCTCCGACACGAAGATCTTCTTTAGCGACAGCTGTACCCGCTTTAGCTTGGGACTGCGAGGTGCGCGGAAGATCTCCCGCATTGAACTTGTTGAATATGTATAGAATAAATCCGGAACAGTCAAAACCCGCTGTTGTTGTGCCTCCCCATACGTAAGGAGTACCAAGGAGTTGGTTCACTTCATTGTCGATCTTAGCGTTAACGTCACTGGCAAATGCGGCTGGTGCTGCAGTTAATAGAATAGCGGCTCCAAGTACAGAAACAATAAACTTCTTCAGACCGTGATTCTCCCTTCAAATGCCTACGGAGTTAGCTGAGGGTTCGGTTAAAGGTTTCCCTATATTCCCTTGCTTTCAGGAATAATTCACCCAGATGTGGTTCCCCCGTTTTCAACGATTGAAATTCGGCAACATTGATTAATATTTTGTAACTATTTGTATAGTAGTATAGATGTCCCCCTCCTGTCAATGCCATTTGATAGATTCACAACTTTATTTGCTCTTACATTCTTTCTACATATTCATAGATTATACTGCTATTTATCGCTTATTTTTCAGGGGATCGACCCTGCTTTTTCTAGCAATTCTTCCTCTATCAGTCCCGCATGTGTACATGAATATGCAGATGAAAAACTGGTAACATTCTTGTAATCACTGCGGATATATCAGCTATTTTGTCACAACTATTTTCATTTCCAGAATCTTATAGGCAGCTATCTCTAGTGTAGGTTATATTTTCGGAATAGCAAAAAGACGCTACAAACACCAAAGAATTGGAGTAGTAGCGTCTTTTATTGGCACATATAATCAATAACAGAAAGTTAGAAATCTTAAATCGCTTTTACAGAGAGTTCGTTCTTTAAAATCGACATTACCAAGGCAGTTGCTTATCTTGGTGATAGAAACCACCTGTTGGACCATCGGCTGGCAGTGTAGCAAACTTAATACTGGTCAGACTTCCTTCTCTTTCATCCAAGGAGGCTTTCTCTCCTCCAAGTCCAGTGCGGACCCAACCCGGGTGAACGGAATTCACCTTGATCGGCGTGTCCTTCAGTTCGTGTGCTAAATGAACAGTAAAAGCATTCAAGGCTGTTTTAGAAGCATTGTATGCAAATGTCTTCATTGAATAAATTGGAGCACTAGGATCTGAATGCGCGGTCAGAGAGCCGAGAATACTGGACAGATTTACAATGCGGCCTGCTTCAGATTTACGGATAAGCGGCAATAAGGTTTGTGTCAGCTGGATCAGTGAGAAAAAGTTAACATCGAACGTTTCTCTAAGAAGTTCAATTGGGAGTGTACTTGTACGGTTAACAACTTCGACCGATACACTTTCCTCATCCAATAAGATCCCCGCATTATTGATTAATATATCTAGTTTCCCAAAGTTCTTCTCAATGTAGTCATACACAGCAGCATGATCTGAGATGGTATTCACGTCAATTTTAACGCTTACTACATCTAATCCTTCTTGTTTCAGTTCCGCTGCAACAGCTTGTCCTTTTTCCTCATCGCGGGCGCCGATAATTACGGTAGCACCTATTTTGCCAAGACCACGAGCGGTTTCCACACCAATTCCACGAGTAGCTCCTGTAATCAATGCCACTTTTCCCTTTTGATCTTGTGTTGTCATATTTATTTTCCATCTCCTTTTATTTTCGAGAATGTTCGTTCTCAATATAATTAAAAAATGATCTATCTCAATCACAATCTAACATGCTAATGTTCTTATCCCAAATGCATCATACCATGTTGGGAACGTTCGGTAAAGTATTTTAGTCCCACCATTAGTTCATCACGAAATACATCCTAAATATGTTGCCCACTCATTTAATTATCGAAACATGTTACCCGGTTCTTTCAATGCATGAAGCTCTAAATCAAAGAGGAGTACATATGAGAGGGGAATTTTATCTTCTATGGACAGAGCAATTCCTTACTCCCCCTCTCCCGCTTTTACTCTCCCGGGTTATGAATCCTCTCTTTTCCGCGCATACTACTCTTACACATTCAATATGAATCACTGCGAGAGGAGAATGCCGTATGACGCAATTATTCCGTAATTCTCTGCCCGCTGGGGCGAGTCAGCCTGCACCCGTGCTGCCAGTTCCTCTTTCTTTCAACCGGAACTGGCTACAGGATTTGGAGTCAAAGCTTGATAAAGGCGGACCCTGGGGCGACTGGCGATTGTCACAGCTGGCCGTGCAGGGCGAAGAAGCCGGTCTGGTTAGTAGCTTCGACGAATTGCAATGTATGAAGCATTTGTCCGGCCTCTCCCCGCTTCCCCACCAAATCGATACAGCACATAAGGTGCTATTCCAAATGTCGGGTCGGGCCATTCTCGCCGATGAGGTTGGACTTGGCAAGACGATCGAAGCCGGGCTGATCCTCAAGGAGTATCTCGTACGTGGACTCGTGTCCAAGGTACTGATTCTCGTTCCGGCCTCCTTAGTGCTGCAATGGGTTCGGGAGTTGAACGCCAAATTCGGCATTTCTGCCATTGCTCAGAAGAAAGCCTATTCCTGGGGTAACGACATTGTCGTCGCTTCTCTGGACACTGCCAAACGTGATCCGCATAAAGAAGTACTGATGAACAACGAGTACGACATGCTGATTATTGACGAGGCCCATAAACTCAAGAATAAGAAGTCAACCAATTACCAGTTCGTACAGCAGCTGCGTAAAAAATACTGCCTCCTGCTTACCGCCACCCCCGTGCAGAACGACCTCGGCGAGCTGTTCAATCTCATTACTTTGCTGAAGCCGGGACAGCTGGGGAATCAAGGAGATTTTGCCACTAACTTTGTTGTCGATAAGCGCCAGCCAAAGAACGAAGAGCAGCTCCGCGGGGAGCTGTCCAAGCTGATGATCCGCAACCGCCGCGGAGAGGGGCCGGTCAATTTTACGAAACGCAAAGTCCGCAACATCCCCCTCACACTGTCGGAAGAAGAGAAGCGACTCTATGACGGGGTTACTGCCTTTGTCAAAGACCAGTATCAAGAGGCTGGCGGGAATCTCAGCAGCATGCTCTCTCTTGTCACTCTACAGCGGGAGGTATGCAGCAGCCGGGATGCCGTCTTTATCACCTTGGTGAACCTGATCAAGAAATTGCCTGAGGATTCCCCTAAGCGTGACCGGATGATGGAACTGCTCCAGACGATTCGTACGGTAAAAGCGAATACCAAGGCGGAAAAGACCCTCTCGCTGATCCGTGAAATGAATGAAAAGGTGATTGTGTTCACTGAATATCGGGCCACTCAGGAGTATTTGCTGCAATACTTCCGTGAAGGCGGGCTGCAATGCGTTACCTATTCCGGGGGCATGAACCGTGGCAAAAAAGACTGGATGATGGATCTGTTCCGCGGCCGCGCCCAGGTGATGATTGCCACAGAAGCCGGCGGCGAGGGCATCAATCTGCAATTCTGCCACCATATGATCAACTTCGATCTGCCATGGAATCCCATGCGGGTAGAGCAGCGGATCGGACGTGTTCACAGGCTGGGGCAGCAAAATGACGTGATGATCTATAACCTGTCGACCCAAGGCACCATTGAAGAGCATATCCTGCATCTGCTGCATGAGAAGATTAATATGTTCGAGATGGTCATCGGCGGACTCGACGTCATTCTGGAAAAGTTCGAGAAGAAGGAATCGCTGGAGAAGAGCCTGTACAAGATCATGCTGGAATCGCAAGACGAGGACCAGCTGCGCAGTGGTCTTAACCATATTGGTGAGTCGCTAAGTCAATTGAATACCAGCATCAAGAAGGAAAGTGAGACAACCATATGACCCTCTCCCCACAGCAAGTGCGCAAGCAGGTTATGGATTATCTTGAGGCCACAGACTGCTCGATTATTGAGACCTCTCCCCTGCATGTAACAGTCAAGCTCTCTCCCCGTGCAGATCAGATGCTCACGGATCGCCCCTATTATTGGGGCTTCGTAGAACGCACCGGGGTAGCACCCGAGACGCTGTCATTCACGTTCGTGTTCAATCCTGAACAATATGACCGTCAGGCTGAAGCCGCCTTGGCACCCCGGAGTCCAGGATTAGGTAATCCGGGGTTAATGAGGGCCGACATCGGCCATGGAATAACCAGCAAGCCTGCGGAAATAGAAGCCGCCACAGAACCTGCGGGCATCATTTCTGCAGGCTCTGTCGGGTCTCCCGCCCCTCCGGGCAATCCGCAGGACAGCATTTTGTCCCGCTACTTCGGCGTTGTACCCGCACTTCCCCGGATAGGCCCCGGCATGATCAGGCGCGAGGATGTTATCTATGGCAGCAAACGGCTGCGCCAGATCTGGGAAGCTGCCCGCGAGGAAGGCAAGTGTCTCTACTTGTTCGAAGATCCTGGGAGTCGCCAGCGGACAACCCTGTTCTCAGCAGCCTATGAGCCGTGGCTTGGAGTCTATTACAAGGTGGAGATGTCATGTGACCTGAAGCGTGAGGAGCTGCATTTTATGGGAATCTCTTTGCTCACAGGTGTCATCACCTATGAATTTGGAAGCAAGCTGTCACCACTCAAGCTGACCCCACGCCTCCCAGAGAATGTCCATGTACAGCCGCTTGAAATGTCGGTGACGGCAGGCGCGGAACAGCTCGAGGCTAGTCTTACCGCTCGTCTTGCAGAGCTGGATTATAGCTGGGCGGAAGAAGCTCGTGAACGATTGCGGCTAGAGCTAGCTATCATCGACGTCTATTACGAAGAATTGCTCAAGGAACCGGATGAAGAGAAGCGTAAAGAGATCGAGGAGCAGTATGCCCGGCGCCGGCAGGAAACCTCATGGCAATATGAACCGCAAATTGCAGTTTCTGCGGTGACCTATGGACTGTTCCATTTGCGGAAGACATAGAATGCGACCCGGCTCGCTAAAAGCAGGCAAAAAAACAGCGGAATTCCCGCAGCCGGCCGCGACAGCTTGCAACACTCTTTTTACAGCTTGTCCTTTACAATATCAGTAAGCCCATGGAGAAGAAAGGTGATCGGTGATATGAAAATATTCGTCCAGCGGGGACGCCGCCGCAGGCTCCCAGCTTCCCTCCTGCTGTTGTTATGCCTGGTACTGGCAGCAGCAAGCTTTGGTTTCCCAACGCAGCTCGCTGCGACTGGTAGCCGAATAAGCGTTGTACAGGCTGTCTCACAGGAGGTACCGCCCATCTTCCGGTTTCAGGAGGCTTCCGCCCCTGTCACTCTGGAAGACTTCGCCCAATCGAATATCGAGAAGCTCTCTGAGCAGGCCCCTTTCAAGGAATGGGCAAGTGCAAAGCCTCAATATTACCCACTGGGTCCCGGAACGCATGGCTGGCTGGTCAATGTGATGAACGGCAAGCAGCGCATCGGTTATATGATTATCTCCGCCGCAGAGGATGGAGGCTATGTACTGAGTGAATATGGAGCCGGAACCTATGGTCTCCCCTACAGCTTGAGTGAACTGCACCGGTTACTGGTGCAGCAAGGACTTATTTCTTCTACTTATTCGGGTACTCTGGAACTTACAGCGTTGTATGCACCCCTTCTGCCAGTATGGAAATTAAAGATTGACGGCAAGCTTCTTTTTATCGATGCCGCTGCACCACAGATCCTGCCCTGGACGCTAAGCCAGGCGGATAACGCACTCAAGAATACAACAGTCAGTGTAGAGGATGTAACCAGTAAAAAGGCTACCGTCCCTCATACTGCTTACCGGACCGGAGGAACAGACGACCCTTATGCCGATTTGCTATGGCTGACATCGCCCAAGCTGGCTGTCAAGGATGCGGACAGCTTTACTGCTGAGATTGCTCCCGGCGTAAGCCTTGTCTTTCAGGCAGCGGGCCGCAATGACCTGTTCGGAGCGCCCTTTACGATTACAGGCTACCAGAGCTGGCTGCCGGCAGAGAAAACTGGAGACGCCAAGACGGCTCTATACGCAGCTACAGGGGCAGGAGGCAAACGTTACTTGCCGCTGTCCGTATTGATCCAGAGCGGCACGCTTCATAAGTTACCCGGCAATCGTACAGCGTCATTCAATTAGAGATACGATGATGATGTGATCATGAGGATATCTGAACATGACAAATAACCTTCCAGCGCCTATTTCTGGCACAAGGAAGGTTATTTGCTTTAGTGGGCTGGACTAGAGCCAGACTATGCATCATGCCCGTTAAAGGAGGATACAGAGTCCTTTTCCTTTCGTGGCCAGTTCCCCCTCCAAATAGACCAACCCATAGGGATCATACCGAACCACTTCTCAGACCACGGCTGCTTCGCCATTTCCTTATGGGAACGGATACTGCTACGCGGGTCCTCGATAAATACGACTATTTTCTCGGTGATATACTTCACCAGCTCATCGCCGCCTGAAGCCATATTGGCCACCTCCTGCACTGTTTATCCTTGATCTGATGGACACTTCATTATAGCTATAGTGTGCTCCTTCATCAGAAAAACTAAACCCTGGGGAAGAGGTTCGTATAGGTTTGCCTGTAGCGGCACAATCTAACAGTGTAACCACTCCCAGATCTTTTTCCCATTTCAGAGTAAGGAGGCGTGTTTAGATGAAGTTGACCATCAGGCCAGGCTCCTCCAGGTTCCTACGCCGGATCAGTCTCTGCTGGGCGGCTGGAATGCTGCTGCTGACTCCAGGCTATGCCGGAGCCGAACCGGTGCATTCCACGCAGGAGCAGCAGCATAATGATGAGCGGCACCACATGCTGGGCCATGGCCACCGGATGATCCTGATCGATGCCGGGCACGGAGGTGTGGATGGCGGTACCTCCCATGGGAAAATTCTCGAAAAAGATATAACACTGGATATCTCCCGCAAACTGTTCCTGCTGCTGCGCAGCGATGGTTTTGATGCGATTCTGAACCGTAACGGCGACTATGCGCCCAGTGAAGAGAACCACTGGCTGCGTAGCTCCTCCCGTCATCTGCGCGATCTGGCCCAGCGCAAAGAGCTGGCCGAGACATTGCCTGCCAACATTGTCGTCAGCATCCATATCAACTGGGCTTCTTCCCCGTCCAAGCATGGACCGCTGGTGCTATATCGTCAGGAAGGGCGCAGCTTCATGCTCGCCAAGTCGATCCAGAGCCAGTTGAACCATCTGTATGGTACGCAGACGGATTCAAGACCCGGCAAGCCCTTTTATCTGCTCAATAAAATAACCGCCACAACGGTAATCGTCGAGGCGGGTTTTATCAGCAGTCCAACGGACCGGGCGAAATTGTGCAGCCCTGCTGGCCAGCAGGAGATTGCCGAAGCTGTAGCGAACGGCATTGCCGCTTATCTTATGGAAGTGTAGGCTTGGGAGCCCACTTCCATTCTTCTTTTACAAGATCGGAGATCCCGATGAAGTCGACCGTGCTCTTCATGTCTTCAATGCCGCTGCGAATCCCCGCTGCGGTATTTTTGCCTTGCACACCGACGTGCCCGATGGTTACGCAGTAACGCTGATTCAGCGCCCGCTCCTGCACAAGACGCATTTGCTTCCGCACATGGCTCGCGGTATGAACATCATCCAGAAAAATATGGTTCTCCACACGGGGCAAACCGATCTCTTGTGCAACCTGGCCCACCACAGAACGGTAATTAGTCTTGCTGTCCACGAAGAATAGTCCACGCTCCTTGCAGACAGCCAATATAATACCCATGATCCGGGGATCTCCCGTCACTTTTGAACCCATATGATTGTTAATGCCGATAGCATAAGGAACATTTTCCAGCGCCGCCTCGACTTTCTGCCGCACCTCTGCGTCGGTCATCTTCGCCAGCACTGCTCCTGGGCCCAGCCACTCCGGTCTGCCGCTCTTTGGCTCCATCGGCAGATGGACCAGCACATCGTCTCCACGCTCATGAGCACGTTTTGCGTCCTGCTGGGAGGTTGGCAGGAACGGCATTACCGCCACGGTGAGCTTAATCGGCAGGGAAAAGATTTCGTCCGTTCCCTTCATGTCGTTACCAAAATCATCAATAATGATAGCCACCCGGCTGCGGGTCTGACGAGAACCCTTCGCCTCATTGCCCGTTGGTACAGTGCTTTTTGGACCGTTCAACAAAGCCTTCGGTTGTCCATTGACATCAGCAGCCGTACTATCCGTAGTCAGTACCGTCTTACCGTTCAACGCTTCGGCTGCTGATGCAGCATAGCTCCCGGATATCGCCAGGCATCCGGCGGACAGCAGCACAGCTATGTTTCTCCCCCCGGTCATGAGCCGATGACGCCATTGGTATTTCCTCATGCCCTCATCTCCTTCTCACTTTGGATTGTGTTCTCATTGTTTGAAGTTTGGAGGGCAATTATGTAGGGTGACACTGCGCAATAATTAACATTCGCCTTGGAAAGGTCGCGGTCGAGCTTAAGAGAGACTTTGATAACGGGAAAACACCTGAAGGGGTGAAATTCTTGTGAGCCAAAGGTTCATTTTGTTCCTTAGGGTACAAGTATGCTGTTATTTTAAAAGTCTGCATCATTTGCGATAATTTACGCTGTGTTGTTTAATGTGCTATATAATACAATTGAATCCAATTATATTTTACCTTAATATTGAAAATAAACTAAAATTAATCACTCAGAAAGGAATGATCATAATCCTCGGATATCTGTTTATTTTTATAGCTAATTTCATATTCGCCTATTTTATTTATGATGACGCAAGCATGGTTAAGCCTTTATTCCATTCTATTATTATAGTACTCATAAGTTTCATTATGGATCTCGTAAGCAAACACAGAAAAGAAAAGCTCAATAAGCCGCTATAGAAATAAATCCTCAATAAAATTATTTTCCCACTTAAGGCTCATAATAATAAATGTAGCTTCAAGCATACCGATCCCTTGCATTGGAGAATCTAATTCCATGGACATTGTTGCCGACATCACTAAAAGCCCATTTAGACGGTCGTTATATCACTTCACCAGGGCATCCAATCTGCAAGCCATCGCCCATTTCGATGCCCTGTACCCGCCATCCGTTATTGCGCCTCAGCTATCGGCAGGCATGCGTCGCAGCGAGAAACATACCACCCTGTTCAATGAGCAAGCGGTAGTTCTGAACGCTCATTTGCGCATTACCGACGAAGCAATGGACCCTAACACTTCTCCGGAGCAATTTAGAACCTGTCTCGACCGTCATGTATTCCTCTGGCCTACTAAACGCGATTGCCTGGCGATGCTCGGTATGTATTCCCGCCGGGAGCCTAATGAATCCTTTGCCATTCTCCAACTGGATGCTGCTGCACTACTGACGGATCATTTTGACATCATTGTGCTTTCCAAATATGATTCCGGGAGCTCTCCGCGGTATCCCCACCGGATGTCCTACCGGAAGTCCTGCGAAATGTTTCTCCCACTCAATCGCTTCAGGCAATCAACAGCCACTTTTGTCCCGGGTAAGCCCTCCGAGATCAAAGAAATTCTGGTCAAAGGTCCATTAATACCGCTCAGCAAATACTTGCAGACTGTATATTGCACAGCAGAGTCGCTGGTCCCACAACAGTGGAAAGCCTTGACCGAAACTTTAGCGGAACTACGTGAAGACAATAAATGATTTCTACTGCGACGATCTCGCAATCTCACTGCAATTAGCTCCACTTTATTTCTCAATCCGACACACTAACCAGAACAGCTTTAGCAACCTGAACATCATCATCGGACAACCACACTCTGACCGTAAGAGCTGTGCCTTTTTGTCCCATCAAAGAAGCCAAATCCGCCACAGAACCTTTCTCATATCTGGAAATCAGCTGATTTTTCACTGAACTTATATGTCTGATGAAGATTTTCGTTGCAGCATCCAGGGAGATGCCGGTATACAGCTCACTGGCCGGATCCACTGTTTCCGATGTTGATACAGTAGTTATATACTTAGGATTCTGATAGACTGTGATGGTACTTTGCTCCGCCGCCTTCAGATCACCGAACAGGTCACTTGTACTCTCATCCAGTCCCGCCATAATTCCTTTGTTCTCATCAATATATTCAACCTTCTGATTACCGAACGGCAGGAGATTGCGATCCACAATCCCAATCACCGCTATACCGCCAATCCCCGTTACAAGGAAAAAGACAACGACAGCGTTCAGTACCTGCTCTCTCGAACTCGTCCCCCGCTCGATCCCTTTATACACAGCAATCCCAAGCAGCCCTCCAATTAGATTCAACAGAACGTCGTCGATATCGCTGCTGCCGAGTGCCAATACGTACTGAATGACCTCAAGCGATACTGCCGTGGCCACCAAAATGCCAACCTTGAACCGAAAAGAGCGTATTACACCCATGTAAGATACAAAAACCCCCAAAGGAATAAACAGGGCAATATTACCCAAAGTATTCTCCAGCAGTCGTTTTAACCCTATAGAATCATCGCTGAAGTAAGTTGTAATTATGTGATAGGGAATGAGGTTCACACTTCGCAAAGCAAAACTAGGTGTGCTGAAAATTGCTGTTACAGGGATCGTCTTGAATAGGATAAGGTTGATGGCTATCACAGCATACCCGGCAAATAACAGATAGAAAGCTACTTTCACTATGCTGTTTCTCCTCTGGATGAGTTCCATTTACACATACCTCCCAAGTAAAATATGCTCCTATTTTCACAAGCGCCTTCTAACTCTTATCATAACTGGCTCCCTTTGATTTGTAAAATATTCCATTATAAACAAAAAGCAGCGAATCTCCTCTATACAAGAAGACTCGCTGCTTACTAGTACTGCAGCCATTTGCCAATGGCCACATATTAAATTACAAATGCCGCTTCCGTATCTTTAAGATTACTTAAGAGTACCTTGACTTGGTCGGACATTTCTTTCATTTCATTGACCTGGTTCATCTGGCTCTTGACGCTTTCGGAAGATAAGTATGTCTTCTCGGATGACTGCCGGGCAATCTCGGTCATCTGCACGATCGAAGCTGTCGCTTCTTCCGTTCCTGCAGAAATTTCCTGGGAGGCAGCGGATACCTCCTGAATGCGGTTGAATACGGCCTCTATTTTACCCCGTATATTCTTGAGAATGACTCCAGCTTCCTCTGTCAATTGCATTCCGCCGGTAACTTCATCATTCACCGCCCCCATGGAGTTCAGAGCAGCTTCAGACTCCGTCTGCAGCGTATGAACCAGCCCGGAGATTTCCTCAGCCGACAGGCCGGTTTGCTCCGAGAGCTTGCGGATCTCTCCGGCCACTACGGCAAATCCACGGCCAGATTCACCGGCTCTCGCTGCCTCAATGGCTGCGTTCAATGCGAGCAGATTGGTCTGGGAAGAGATCTGCCGGATAATCTGGAGGATCTCGTCAATTCTTTTTGTTTTATCAGTCAAGTTATGCAGCACTTCGTTCAACTGATTCACGGTAGACTTGATCCGGCCCATCTGATGAATCGTCTCTTCGAGCGAAGTATCACCTTGGTGCGCCAACGACGTCGCTTCTTCGCTGATATCAGCGACACTCTGGGATGAATCTGCAATGCGCTGAATGCCTCCGGCCGCCTCCTCCATGGCATCAGCATTGTCCTGTGACAGCTGCAATTGCAGATTGCTGCCGTCATACAACTCTTGAATACTAGATGCAATCTCCTGCGCAGCTGCTTCGGTTGTTTCCGCGTTTACCACCAGCCGATCGACCGCCCTGCTAACCTGCCCGGTTCCGAACCGTACGCTACCGATCAGATGTGTCAGACTCTCAGTCATTTGGCCAAAAGTTTGATACAGAAGGCCGATCTCATCCTTGCGCCGCTGCACAGGAATTTTGATCCGCAGATTACCACGAGAAATCTCTGTCGCCAGCTCCATAACCTCACGGATCGGCTTGGAGATTTTCTGGTGGATCAAAAAGTACTGGATAGACGCGAATAAAGCCAACAGAATCAAGCCGATGATCGAAGTATTGAACAACAGCTTGTCCGCGGATTTCAGTTCCCGTGTTAAGGAAAATACGACATCCACCACATAAGCGGTTTTATTATCAATATGTACGGGGGCGATAAATTGTAGCTGTTCATCCTTGTAAAAGCTCTGCTCCCGGTTATCACTTAAGGTTTTCAGCGCTTCTGACGTGATTGCCTGCCCCACTAGCGAACCATCCTTGGCAGCAATGACCTTTCCGCCTTCCGCTGCCTCATAGATTTTCATGGATACAATTTCCGGCTGCATCCGCACCTGCTGCTCCAGGTAGTTCTGCAGGCTATCGTCGTTAGTCTGAATCGCTGCACCGAAGGTTTTTACCATCATCTGCGCCTGCTCCGTGTTTTCATCAATAACCAAGTTGCGGTTCTGTAAATGCACAGCAGTAATAATGATTGTAACCATCATGACGAACATAATCAGCAGCATGAGGTTAAGTTTACGGGGCAGATTCCAGAACGGAAGCTTGATCTTATGGGTTGTGCTGCCAGTCATTGGTTGGTTTATCTGTGTATTATCCATCATTGTTCCTCTCCCTTCCGAAATGCGGGTCAGGGGATAACGATTTTGACTTCGGTCCCTTGTCCGGGCGCGGAAGTGATCGTAACTCCGTAATTCTGCCCGTAATATAGCTTGAGACGTTCATCCACGTTGTGAATGCCGATTCCGCCCAGCTTGGATCGTACCTGTGGTACCGGCTCTTGCCTTGAAGCCTCAGTGCCGGCTTCAAGAATGGCAGGATCAAAGCCTGCTCCGTCATCCTTAATGATAAACTGTACGCTGCCTTCGACTGTCCTGCCACAGCTGATCTCAAGAGATCCCGGTCCGTTTTTCTCTCGTATGCCATGGTAAATCGCATTTTCAACCATCGGCTGCAAAATGATTTTGGGAATGACCAGATCCGACAAAGCGGGATCATATCCCAGCTCGTATGACAATTTGTCGCCATACCGTTCTTTTTGGATGATCAAATACTTGGATACATGCGCCATCTCTTTTTCAATCGTCGTAAATTCTTCACCACCGCTCAGTGACAGCTGGAAGAATTCGGCGAGCGCCTTCGTCGTTGATATGACCCGCTCGGTATCCTGAAACTCCGCCATCCATACAATCGTATCCAGCGTATTATATAGAAAATGCGGGTTAATCTGGCTGTGCAGCACACTGAGCTCATGCAGACGCAGCGATCTCTCCTTGGTCTCAATATCCTTCAGCAGTTGACGGATCTCCAGTACCATAGAGTTGAAGTGCCGGGCAAGTCCCTGCACCTCTGTAACACCGGTCTCAGGCACACTGATGGCCAGTAGTCCACTCTCGACCTGCTGCATCGCCTGCTCCAGCCGGTGGATCGGCCGGGTCATGCTCTTCGCAATCCAAGGCGACGTTACCAAGATAAGCAGCAGCAGTGCTGCGCCAACCATAATAAACGATTTCATCAGCTGCATGCGAATCTGCTGCAATCCGTCCAAAGAACTGACGCCTACCAGGGTCCAATCTGTCCCCTTCAGATGGGTCTGGTAGACTAGACGGTTCTCCTTCAGATCATATCCCTGGGCCTGCTGACTCATGGCAATCAGCTGCTTCTGCTTGGCGCTGTCCACAAAATACGAAACGTCCTTATGATAGACCATTTCATGATTGCTGTTGATAATAAAAGCATACCCTTTGCTGCCCAGCTCCAAGCCGTTGAGATAGTCCTCAAGTCCCTTGTATTTGATGTCCAACAGCACAACGCCAAGATTCTGCCCACGCTCATCTTTGACCTCCTGACTCAAGGAAATCACCCAGTTATCCTTGTCCATAGAGAACTTCTGCATCCGTGCAGAAGTGAGCGCAGGAATGTTACTATGTATGGCAGCTACGTACCATGGCTCTTCCATCATATCCGACGAACGTCTCATATTCAATTTTTGTTCATTAGATAATACATAGCCATCCTTGCCGATCACGATCACCGACTGAATAAACGGGTCCGAAATCAGCACATTCTGGATAAACTGAAGGACATCCCGCTCACCGGTCTTATTCTTTTCTGCCAGTGTGCGGACGGTCTCGGGATTGCGGGCTAGCATCGTGGACAGCACGTTGAGACGGTCAATATACATCTCCACATACGTGCCGCCCTTGGCAATCGCCATCTGACTGGATTCTACGGACTGGTTCATCACCACTCTGGATATACCGACATAAAGAACACTGCCCGTAATCCCGACCGTCAGAATGCTTATCAGTATGTAAATCCACAGAATCCGAAATTGTAACGAGCGAAAGAAGGGTTTCATTACTCTTTGATCCTTTCACGGTATTGCAGGGGCGACATGCCAAATTTCTTCTTGAAAGAAGAACTGAAATAGTTCGGGTTATCGAACCCTGCGTCCGCGGAAATTTCGTACACCTTTTTATCTGAAGCCAGTAGCTGCAGCTTGGCCCGTTCCAGCCTGAGGGATACGATATAGTCCTGAAAAGACACCTTGAACAGCTTTTTGAACAATGTACTCATATAGCCTGAACTGAAGCCCATCTGCTCCGCTAATGCGGTTAGCGAGAACTCCGGATTTGCGAGGTTGCTCTCAATCACCTGAGCCACATGCTGTTTTTCACCTTCCGGTTCACTGACCGGCACGGTTCCGCCTGTCCGTGACTGCATATCCTTGAGAAGGGTCAGCAGTTCAGTCTGCTGACCCTCATTCTTAAGTTTATTCACCAGTTTGCTCAAGACCTCGAACACATCTTTTCTAGAGACGGGCTTCAGTACATAATCATCGATCCCGATCTTCAAAGCGGTTACCGCATAGTCATAATAATCATAACCGGTAATCACCGCAATCTTGACATCCGGCTTCAGCACCTTGATTCTTGTCGCAAAGTCCAGTCCGTTCATGCGCGGCATGTTAATATCCAGCAACACAAGATCCGGGAGCTGCTCCTCAAAAATCCGCAATCCTTCGTCTCCGCTCGCGGCTTCATAGATTTCACCAATATGAAGTTCATCGAAAGGGACGAAACGCTTGATGCCGTTTCTTACCAGATCCTCGTCTTCAACAAGCAGCAGCTTATACATAACCTTTAGACTCCTTCATCCTCATTTAGCGACAACAATCAGATCTCCATACCCTTCCTTATCCATGTCTGCCAGCGGAACGAAACGGATGGAAGCACTGTTGATGCAGAAGCGTTTGCCGCCCTTGTCTGCCGGTCCATCATCGAAAACATGACCCAGATGAATATCCCCTGCCCGGCTCCGTACCTCTGTACGGGTCATGCCAAAACTGTGATCCTCGTCGTAAGTTACTACCTCCGGAATAATTGGCTTGGTGAAGCTCGGCCAGCCGCAGCCGGCATCGTATTTATCAGCGCTGGCGAACAGCGGCTCACCTGTTGTGACATCTACGTAGATGCCCGGCTCAAATTGATCCCAATATTCATTCGAGTACGCATGCTCAGTATCGGCTAGTACGGCTACCTGATACTGGATCTTGGTCAGCTTCTTTTTCAGTTCCTCATTGCTTGGCTTAGGATATTTAGCGGCATCAATGTGAATATTTACATCCTGCACCACGCTCAGATCAATGTGGCAGTACCCGTTCGGATTCTTCTCCAGATAATCCTGGTGATACTCTTCTGCCATATAGAAATTGCTTAGCGGCAGTGCTTCGGTAACGATTTTCTTGTCATATTTCAGCTGTTCCTTCGCGATTGCTTCCTTAATCACGGTCAGATCCGCCGCATTGTTCGAATAAATCCCAGTCCGGTATTGAATTCCCTGATCATTGCCTTGCTTATTGACACTTGTCGGGTCGATGACCTTGAAGAATGCAGCGATAAGCTGTTCGAGACTCACCCGCTTCGGATCATAGCTGACCTTGACCGTCTCAGCGAACCCCCTGTCCCCGCGGACAACATCTTCATAAGAAGGATTCTCTCCGGTACCGTTGGCATAGCCGGACACAGCATCGCTAACCCCGTATACCCGGGCCATGTAAGCTTCGATGCCCCAGAAGCACCCGCCGGCAAAATAAATATCGCGCAGTTCACTCCCTGAGTAATCCACTTCCTTGTTCGGATTCGGCAGAGAAGCCGTTGTCGCTGTGCCCCCGCCTGCGGAAGCAATCCCTCCCGCTCCTTCAGTGATTAAATTATACGGTGTGCAAGCACTTAGTACCAGCAATAGCAGCATTGAACCTATCAGTCCTAGTCGTTTCATAATTCCCTCCCGTATCCTTCTGTTTTAATGTATGGATTGAAATGTCTCGGCAATCACTTCATTGGTGTTATGTCCGGGTGCGCTTTTGACCAGAATGCCATCCGAACCGATATAATAAGAAGAGGGATATCCTCTCACGCCAAATTTACGAGTCAAAGTACCTCCGTCATCCAACAGCACCTGAATATGGTCGTACCCTCTTTTGGAGAACCAGTTTGTAAAATCAGCAGCCGATTGTTCCCCATTGTATCCAGGACTGACGATCGTCAGCACCTTATAGTCATGCTGCTCACTCGACAGCTGATCCAGTTCATCCAGCCCAGCCAGGCAAATAGGGCACCAGGACGCCCAGAATTTCACATATACCTTCTGCCCTTTGAAATCAGCTAAGGACACTTCATTTCCCTGCAAATCTTTAAGCGTGAACGCTGGTGCAGGCTGCCCCTTGTTCACTGCCCCTCCAGCTACCGATGCTGAAGTGACACCCTCTCTACCATAAATACCAATCGCGCCTATCACTAGTAGGGCAGCTATTGCGACCCAGACCCATGTCTTCATCTTTTTCATGACGCCTTCCTCCTTCTACACTTGAAAATAGGTTGTAATCAGGTTCAGCTTATTGCTAACCAGCAGCAGTCCCATCACAATTAATACGATGCCTGAGATGGCCTTCAATACGCGCATATGCTTATAAATCCGACGCACCTTCGTTAACAGCAGGCTGGAGAATATAGCCATGACCAGAAACGGTAACGCCAAGCCCAGGGTATAGATCAGCATATACATGCCTCCCGCTCCCGCCGAGCCGCCGCTTGCCGAAAGGCCCAGCACAGCTGCAAGCACAGGACCGATACAAGGGGTCCAGCCGAAGCTGAACGTGAACCCGAGCAGAAAAGCGCCCGCGAATCCTTTTTTATGCTGTAAATCAGCGTCTATGCGCTTTTCTTTTTCCAAAAAAGAAAGCTTGATCACACCCGTCTGGTAAATCCCGAACAAGATAACGACGATTCCACAGACTGTTATGAAATACGAACTCCCTAGTACTCCCCCAAGTGCGCCTGCCCCGAAACCAAGCATTACGAAAACTGCTGAAAGCCCCAGAATAAACATCAAGGTTCTACCTATAAGCAGTGGCGAGATTGTCATCTTCCCCAGCTTCCAGACCCCTTCTTGACCGCTGCCCTGCTCTGAGCTGCCGAGGTAGGCAAGATACACAGGCAGTAACGGCAATATACAAGGGGAAAAAAACGACAGTACCCCCGCAGTAAACACACTTCCAAAATAAATCGACTCCGTCACCACTTTCGCCTCCTAACAGAAACTCCATTCTAGCCGTACTTCTAGTGTAGGTTAATCTATCCAGATATAACATCCAAGCTGATCAGCATTTTCTATAAAATAATCATGTGTTGCTACAAGCATTGCCCACCTAACACGCAAGAAGACCACTCACCCAATGAAGGATAAGTGGTCTTCTGCTGTAGCTGTTTATGATGGGAGGGCGATTAGTTAAGTCTCTTTTCCAGCATCCCGACTTAAGAACCCTGCGCCGGCGCAGGGTGTTCCTCGATGTATGCCAGCGCGTTATAGACCAGCTCCGCCGCTTCGGCGCGTGTGATCTTCTCCTGCGGCTTGAAATTGTTGTTCTGATCCAGCTTGGCAATTCCAAGCACAAGTGCAAGCTGAACGGACCCGTCAAATGCAGTGCTAAGCTGGCCCTGGTCGCCAAATTCCATCGGCTTGATTTTGATCATCTGCAGATTGCTACTCGTCCCCATGGCCAGAATCAAATGGTGGGTGAACTCTTCCTTGGTCCATGCTGCTCCGGGGTCCAGATCTTTGGACAGGTCAATGTTGTTGTTGGCCGCAATGATCAGAGTATTGGCATACCACGCAGCATCATTTGCTTTAGGGAAATAATCAGTCGCATGCGGCTCTTTGATAAATCGCAACAGATCAATATTCAAATCAAAGGCATTAACAAGAAGCTGAATTCCCTGAGCTGCAGTCAGTGTGCCCTTAGGATCAAAGCGATCACTGCTAACACCCTGTATGTAGCCCTTTTGCTGCAAAGAGATGATCTTATCCTTGGCCGGGATATTTGCAAGATCGGTAAATGCCACCCCGGCGGCAAAGCTTTGTCCAGTAATCGTGAGAGTAAGTATAGCCGTAGCACCAAGCATTGCAAATTTTTTGTTCATCATTGCTGTCTCCTCGCCAGTAATTGGAATGTTACAACCCTATTGACGAGTGTTAGCACATAATGTTGCAGCGATTTAAGAGAAGCCACTGAATAGTCTACTAATCTGCGTTCTGATCTATTGCCTGCCGCATATTCTGGAGTTGATTTATAGCTCCTCTTTTAAATCTGGCTTGCAGGCAATGGTTGTTTTGCATAGCGGTTGACCGGAACAGAGAGTCCCAAATGTCCCCGCAAGGTTGTACTGTCATATTCCGTCCGGTAGATGCCCCGTTCCTGAAGAATCGGTACGACTAGCTCGACAAAGTCAGTCAGGCTGTCCGGCAGTGCGGGCGGAACGAATATAAACCCGTCGGCGGCGCCATTTTCAAACCAATACGTCAGCGTATCTGCCACTTGTTCCGGTGTTCCACGCAGGGACTCATCCGATGACACATTGCTGATTTTAGAATAAAGCTCTCCGATCGTCAGGTCCTCTTCACGAATGATTTTTTGAATTCTATCAAAATCACTCTGGATGCTGTTCACTTCCCGCCAAGTCACTTGCGATGCAGGAGTATCCAGACTGTAAGCGGTCAGATCGACATTCCCCACATAGCCGGACAAGAATCTCAGGGCCTGCTCCTGTATAACCGTCGAGTCCAATAGCGCCGCCTTCTCTGCTGCCTCGGCTTCCGTTCGCCCGATAATTGGAGAGATCCCCTGCAGAATAAGCAGTTCGTCCTCTCTCCGTCCATACTTGGACATCCGGCCTTTCAATTCTTTGTAGAAGTCTTTGGCTTCTTCGAACGATTTTTTGTGACTGAATACCACCTCAGCCGTTCTTGCAGCCAGTTCTTGCCCCGGGTTGGAGGAGCCTGCCTGGAATAGCACCGGATGACCCTGTGGAGTGCGTCCAATATTGAGCGGCCCCCTAACTTGGAAGAACTCGCCTTCATAATTGAGCAGATGCACCTTCTCCGGATTATAAAATTCGCCAGTTTCCTTGTTGCGGATAAAAGCATCCTCTTCCCATGAATCCCATAAGCCCTTCACTACATCGATGAATTCCTCTGCAATCTTGTACCGGTCATCATGAAGGAGATGCTCCTTCCGGCTGAAGTTAAGTGCAGTAAGTCCAGTCGCATCAGCGGTGGTCACCACATTCCATCCAGCTCTCCCTCCACTAATGATATCGACCGAAGCGAATTGCCGGGCTAAATTATAGGGCTCGTTATAGGTGGTGGAAGCAGTGGCTACAACCCCGATATGGCTAGTAGCACCCGCAATAGCAGTAATCAGGACAGTAGGGTCAAATCTATTTAGTATTTGTGAATGTGAATTCTCGTCAACAGCCAAACTGTCAGCGATAAAGGCCGCATCAAACAGGCCTCTTTCGGCTTCCTGGGCGATTTTTTTATAAAAGCCTACATCGATACTGGCATCCGCTTGTGCTTGCGGCAGCCGCCACGAACCGATATGCATGCCGGTTCCGACAATATATAAACCGATTTTAATTTGTCTAGCGTCAGACATAGATTTCATCCTCTCCGTAATAGACCTGAATGATTGCAGATGGAAAAAAGAACCTGTTAAACATAGTTAATAAATTGGTATACTCAGTTTTAATTTGAATTTATGATACATTAGATTGCAGTGGAAATCAATTCCTCTATTGAGCAACTAAGGATTGACATTCGAAGTAAAGCTGGTATGATTTTAATAATTCTCATGTGTTTACTAGGAATTAAGCGTCATTATTTTTCATTCAACTTTAGGAGGGTCTTTACAGATGAGTAAGAAATCAAAATGGGGTCGGCTTTTATTAACAGGATCTATGGTATTGGCAGTTTTGCTGGTATCTGCATGCAGTAACAAGGAGACAGGCTCTGCCAGTGAAGCTTCACTGAAAATAGGAACGACAGATATTCAGAGCGATTTGTGGAACTTTGTTCGGGATCAAGCCAAAGAAGAGGGATTGAAGATTGAGGTCGTCACCCTATCTGGTCAGGTAGATATGAACCAATCGCTCGCTGATGGAGACCTCGAAGCCAACGCCTTCCAGCATATCGCTTATCTGACAAGTTGGAATGGCATTCACAATTCTTCTCTGGTGGCGGCGGATACGACGATCATTGCCCCCCTCGGCATCTACTCCAAGAAAATCAAGAATGTAGACGAGATTAAAGACGGCGCCAAGATTGCGATTCCGAACGATCAGTCCAATCTGGTCCGGGCCTTGAAGCTGCTTGAATCAGCCAAACTCATTAAGCTGCCAGAGAACTTCGACCTTGCCAAGGGCGGGGTGGATCAGATTGCTGAGAACCCTCATAAGCTTGACATTATTACAGCGCAAAGCGGTATGCTTCCAAGAGTGCTGGATGACGTTGACGCAGCCATTATTAATAATGGTGTAGCTCTTGAGGCAGGGTACAAGCTGGATACCTCCCTATTCCATGAGAACGAACAAGAGAGCGCCTATGTTAACGTGGTGGCAACGAAAGAGGATATTCTAAAAGACAAAGCAGATGCTTTCAAGAAGTTGAACACCGTACTTCACTCTGACAAAGTCAAAGAGTATATTCAGCAAAGATATGAAGGAAACTTCATCCCTGTCACTCGTACCATTGATGATGTTGTAGAAACATTTAATAAAGAATACGGAAAGAAATAGCATAACGTAAAAAGGATCAAAATATCTGATTTCCAGATATTTTGATCCTTTTTCTTTTGTCCTCAGACGCCATTTCTATACCAAATGTTCTTCCAACAAAGATACAAACAACTCCATCGCTGGGCTAAGCCACTTATTCTTATGATGGGAGCAGATCGCTGTGATACGTTCAGATTCAAGCTCTGTCGGCAGTTCAATAAGTGATTGATTCCTTAGCTCTTCTTCCACTGTAAAGCGTGGTAAATAGGCCACTCCTAAATTACTGCTTACACAGCGCTTCGTTGCTTCAATGCTCCCGACCTCAATGATGTTGTCCATTACAATGTTCTTGTCTTTAATATACTGATCGAATTTTTGCTGAAAAATACTGCTTGGATCATTAACGATCATGCTGACTGCTTTAACCTGATTCTTCGCCGTAAAGTTATGCTGATCTTCGACCAGCAGCGGTGAAGCGATCAACACCAGGTTATGTGCAGACAAAGATCTGTTCATTACAGAGGCAGAACTCCCCCCTACATCATAGTGTATCCCCAGATCAGCTCCCCCGCTTACGATTTTATCTTTAATGACATAGCAGTTTAGGGCTTGCAGGGATAACTTCACACGCGGAGCCTGCTCCTTAAAAGCTTTTAGTAGAGGCTGGAATTTATAGATCAATAGAGATTCAGGAATAGCAACATTCAGGTCACCGCTAATTTCAAGTGTGCTTTTACCATAGTTACTAATCTGTTCAGTAGACTTAATTATGTTATCGATCAGCGGCAAAATCTCTTTTCCGGCTTGCGTCAGTACCATCTTCCGTCCTATCTTTTCAAAGATCTTGACGTTTAGTTCCTGTTCAAGCTGCTGCATCTGAAAGGTAATCGTGGACTGTGTATAGTTTAGCTGCCGGGCGGCATTTTGAAAGCTTCCAGCTTCTAGAATGGTTTTCACTGTGTACAAATATTTCAATTCCATGAGAATATCCTTCTTTCAGTTCAATAGAATCGAATTTTATTATTCATTGTTTCAATTATATTAAAATATCGATTTATGCTATCGTAACGTAAAAGGAGGTGCTTTTCAATTGAATATTACACTATGGATCTCTTTTTTCGCATATGCAATAACGACAGCTCTTTCGCCAGGACCTAACAACATTCTCGCATTAAATGAAGTCAGTACTTATGGGTTGAAAAAAAGCAAGCCGCTGCTGCTCGGAATTTATACTGGCTTTCTGGCAGTAATGATCCTTTGCGGCTTCTTCAGCGTAATCTTGGGAAGATATCTGCCTGGCATCCTGATCTATTTAAAATATGTCGGCAGTATGTATATCTTGTACCTCGCCTTCCGTACGATCACAAGTAAACCTGCAAAGAATGAAGATCAGGAATCAGGCTCGTCATCCTTTTTGCGCGGCTTTATTTTGCAATTCGTAAATGTGAAAATAATATTATGGGGGCTGACCGTTTTCATCGCCTACATTCTCCCCTATTATTCCTCGTATCCTGCAATTGCCGGCTTTATCCTCTTGTCGGCTGCAATCGGTAACGGGGCAACACATGTATGGGTTATCGCTGGCGTGCTGCTTCATAATGTCATTAACAACTACTGGCGAGTGGTCAATGTAATTATGGCGTTATTGCTAGTTTATAGTGCTATTAATCTACTGCTAGATTGAGAAGGAGTCCGAAATAATGTCCTATGAGAAGATTGTTACGTATTTTGAAGAACAGGGAATGACCGGTCGAATCAAGCATTTTGACAGTTCATGTGCAACGGTTGAGGAAGCGGCTAATACCATTGGTGTTGTGCCCGCCCGAATTGCCAAGACACTTAGTCTCAGAAAAGATGAGGGTTGCATGCTGATCGTAATGGCCGGTGACGTGGGTATCGACAATAAGAAGTTCCGTCATTACTTTGGTATGAAGGCTAGGATGCTTACGGCATCTGAAGTGGAGGAACAACTGGATCAGCAGGTTGGCGGTGTCTGTCCCTTCGCTGTCGCGGATCACATTCCTGTGTATATCGATGTCTCAGTTAAGCGCTTTGATACGCTGTTCCCGGCATGCGGCAGTCCCACCAGTGTAGTTGAGCTGACGCCTGATGAACTTTTCACCCATGGCCATGCTACCGAGTGGGTGGATATTGCGAAGCAAGTAGAGAGCAAGTAAAACAATAAACAAAGCCCACTAATGGCCGCAAGAACACGCCACGGCTTTCTATACTTCAAAAAAATAGAAGCCTCCATCCCGCTTCAGTGCCGGTTTGGAGGCTTTGTTGGAAGTCGGCTCATCAAGGATAAGCATATCCGGATTCTTCATTAGGCCTACCGCCTAGGTTAAACGCTGTTTCTGACCACCGGATAAAATAGTTTTAACAGCAAATAGGAGCATTGTGCTTAAACAACCTATTACTTCTTAGTAATCGTAAACCAATTCACATTTAAGCCGCCTAAGGTTGGAAAAGATAACGCAATTTGCTGTTCTGTAGATGTTAGCAGGACATCATGCGAGATGGTGGTCCAGGTCTGCCATCCTCCCGTTGCCGGGACTGTAATGGTGCCGAATATTGCTCCGCCGCCAGCCCGTTCAAATTGAATTTGACTGCCATTGGGGCTAGCTACCCTATAGCTGATAGTGTAAGTCCCCGGAGAAAGGGGAGTTGGCGTTGAATAAGTCATCCAGTCACCAGGATCGATCCATCCCACATTTTGCCCTCCACCAACGTCTGTTGTGTCTTGCTTCTGAACGCCATTACTTTCGATGTAATTCTCTGCCTCAATTCTTATACTCGGTGTTTTCTCCTCGACTTTAATCCAGTTAAGATTAAACCCTCCAGAGGGAAATGATAATTTTAAAAGCTGCTCTCCAGCAGAAAGATTAACATCATGGGAAATTGTGGTCCAGGTCTGCCAACCGCCTGTAGCAGGGACTTGGGCAGAACCAAATACCTGACCTGTAGTACCATTCTCAGCTTGAATGGTGCCGCCTCCATTTGGACTGGCTACCCTGTAACTTACTTTATACGTATTAGAGGAAGCGACATTGACGGGATAGTTCACCCAATCGCCGGGATCGATCCAGCCAACATTTAGGCCACCGCCTGTATCCGTAGTATTCTGGGTTTGTACTCCAGACATGCTGGAATAATTCTCAGCTTCTATCGTACCCGGCACACTAAAGGACGTGCTAGGCTGTTGACCGCCACCCATCCATAAAAGAGCATTAATAATAAGTTTATTCTGTGTCTCATCAGAAAAAGTATAGGATTTCGCTGTGTTGTTTGCATAGTTCATATCATTATGACCCATATTGGCATACATCATTTTATAATTTTTATTGGACCAAACTATAGGATAATAACCACTGTACCAAGATTGGTTGGGATCCGTACCAAGAGGAAAACTCACAGGATCGACGGAATATAGGATATCAATATTGGGTTTGGTGCGCAGATCAACCGACCAGCTATACCATTCGCTTGCAGGGGTTTTGAATGTTGCCGGCATATTACTGGTGGCAGGATGGGTACTGTTCTCAAGGCGCAAGGTAGCTGGCGTTGGGAACCACGTGTTTGATCTAAAGGCCCCCGACCCCAAAAATTCGTTATAGTACCAGTTCCATGAAGAAGGGTTTGTGGTGAAAGCACTTACATGAAAACCCAGCCATCCTCCGCCATTTCTCATATATTGCTCAAATGCGGGTCTTTGAGCAGCAGGAGGTACATCATCTAAAAAAATGACAACCTGGTACTGGGAAAGATTAGAAGTATTTAATTTACTCCAATCGTTTGTCGATTCGTATGAAAAATTGTACCTGCTGGCAAACTCAGGAAACCTTCTGTTTGCTTCGTTTACAAAGCTTATATGGGCTGCGTCCCAAGTTCCGTTGTAAAAAGCTATGACTTTAAATTGCGGACTGGCTTCTGCGGCCTTGGCACCATAACTAAAAAAAGAGCTTATGAATATGAAACTCATACAGATAGCAAAGACCCGGGTTAACAATGTATTCGATTTTGTTACTTTGGACATTTCCCTACCTCCATTTCTTTTTTTGAAATTCGCTTGGAGTTGTTACGCAGAGCGGCCAATTAATTTTTATGCATTATTAAATTTATATATGATACAGAAATCACACTGGGCTTCCTAACGGGAACGAATCTTCCCCGGGGAAGCTCCATAATGTATTTTGAACAAATGATAGAAGTGACTAAGATTGTCAAATCCGGCTTCATAGGAGATTTCCAGAATCGTCAGATTAGTGGTCAGCAAAAGATTTTTGGCATAACCGAGCCTCAATTGATTGATGTACGCCGTCGGTGTCGTGTGGAGATATTGCTTGAATACGCGGTTGATATGGCCAACACTATGATCGGATATTTCATTCAAGCGGCTCAGACCGCCTGTGAAATTTTCTTTTTTCTGCATGTCCATAAGAAGTGCATTCAGCCACTGCGGGATCTCTTTCTGGTTCTGATCCTGATCATTGAAAAAGTAGTAGGTCAACGCATCCGTCAGAAAACTGCGCGCTAAAATTCTGGCCCTCTGCTTATCTATGCTCGTATACAGATGAATCAGCTTGCTCTTCTGGACGAGCGTCTCCATATCGAAAGACGGCAGAATGACATAAGGCGGCATTTTCAAGCCTTTCAGCTTCCCGGCAAAGACGGAATTTTCAAAATAATGAAAAGCATCCTCCACCACTTCTTTATAAAAGTTAACATTAATGAATTGGCAGTCATTCTCCTCATAAAAGTCATACCAGTGCATGTCGTCCGGGCGGATGAACACCATCGTATTAGGCTCCAAAACCTGTGCCTCGCCATTAATATGATGTACGCATCTACCTTCTGTGATAATAAAAATTTCATAATAATCATGATAGTGCAGCGGTGTGGTGTGCTTAATCGAATATTCAATATGAAAAGTGGACTGTACCTGGGGGTCAATCAGCGTTTCGGCTTTTAAAAGGGTCGCTTGTGTCAATTCTTCTCACCTCATATGATGTCAACTCCGGCCAACGGCCTGTTCTTCAATCTCCTGTTAAATCCTATGTTAATATAGCACAAAAAAAGATGAAACAATACAAGACTATCCTGATATTCAGCTGATACTATATACCAATATAGCACAATAAAATTCTTAAAAAGCAGGTGGAATGCAGATGCAATTGTTAACACTTAGCGGTATATGGCAGATGAAAAAAACGGATGATTCGGAATGGATCAACGGCAACGTTCCTGGCTCTGTGTTTAATGATTTACTTCAGGCCGGTCAAATGGAAGATCCGTTCTTCAGAGATAATGAATATGACGCGCTGGAGCTGTCCAAATCCGATTTTGAATACACCAGAGAGTTTTCCGTGGAAAAAGATCTTCTGGACCATGATGTTGTCCTGCTGCGTTGCGAGGGGCTGGATACCCTATGTGACCTTTCTATAAATGGTACGCTTGTTTTGAAAGCGGATAACATGCACAGAACCTATGAGGTTGACGTAAAGGATGTGCTCGTTCCCGGGATCAATGTGATCCATGTCCTCATTCAATCGGCAACCCTGTACGCTTTGGAAAAAGAAAAAGAACAGCATCTCTCAAGCTGCGCGGATGCCGTTCCAGGGATCTCTCATATCCGCAAGGCGCACAGTATGTTCGGCTGGGATTGGGGTCCGCAAATTCCCGATGCGGGGATTTGGCGGGACATCACCATTCACGGCTATGACAATGGGCGAATTGATGATGTATATGTGACCCAGACACATAGCGAGAACAAGGTCCATCTGGACATCAAGGTAGATCTTCAACATTGGTCGGAAGCCGAACTACACCTGCGGGCCGTTCTGGAATCCCCGGATGGGCAAGTGTACGAACAGGTGTCCGCCGTCAACCTTTCTCAGACCTCACTGGCTCTGGCAATTACCGACCCGCAAATCTGGTGGCCGAACAATTTCGGCAGTCAACCTTTGTATACCTTAAAGGTGGAACTGTCTAGCGGAGCTAAAGTCATTGATGACAAAACACTTACGATCGGTCTTCGCACGCTAACTGTCAAGCAAGTCAAAGATACTTGGGGCGAGTCCTTCGAGTTTGAAGTCAACGGTAAGAGCATCTTCGCCATGGGCGCGAACTATATCCCGGAAGATAACGTCTTCGGGCGGATCAACTATGAAAAAACAGAAAAATTGATTAAAAGCTGTGTGGAAGCTAACTACAACTGTATCCGTGTGTGGGGCGGCGGGTATTATGCCGATGATTATTTCTATGATCTGTGCGACCAGTATGGCTTGATTGTGTGGCAGGATCATATGTATGCGTGTGGAAATTACGATTTTACCGACGAGTTCAAAGACAGCATCACGCTAGAAACGATCGATAATATGAAAAGAATCCGTCACCACGCCTCCCTCGGTCTGTGGAGCGGCAACAATGAGCTGGAGTATGCCTGGGCATATTGGGGCTGGGGAGAACGGTACGGCGAAAAGCTGAAACAAGACTATCTCAAGCAATTCGAAGAGTATTTGCCGGAGTTGTCCAAATCGCTTGATCCAAACACCTTCTACTGGCGGTCATCCCCTTCCTCCACGGGTAACTTCGATGACCCGAACAACGAGAACATTGGGGATATGCATTATTGGGATGTCTGGCACGGACGCAAGCCGATCACCGAATTCAGAACTCTTTTCCCGCGGTTCATGTCGGAGTTTGGTCTGCAATCCTTCCCGTCACTAAAAACTGTGGAGTCGTTCACACTGCCAGAAGACCGGAATATTTTCTCCTACGTCATGGAGTCTCACCAGAAGAACGGTACCGGCAATGAGAAGATTCTGTACTATATCAGCGAATATTTTAAGTATCCGAAAGATTTCGATAACCTGCTGTATGTCTCCCAGCTTATACAGGCGGAAGGCATGCGCAATGGGATCGAGCACTGGAGAAGAAACCGCGGAAGATGTATGGGCGCTATTTATTGGCAGCTGAATGACATCTGGCCGGTAGCTTCCTGGTCCAGTCTGGACTATTTCGGTAGATGGAAAGCAGGTCATTACGCGGCTAAAAGATTCTTCGCTCCGGTACTGGCCTCCGCGTGCGAAGAAGGAACCACTGTCTCGCTGCATGTGACCAACGAAACCTTGAACGAAACCACAGGACATCTAAGCTGGCGTCTCCTGAACACCCGTTCCGAACTCATTCAGAGCGGTGAGCTGGCGGTATCCGTTGATGCTCTTTCCACACAGGAGATCACCAATCTGGATTTCGGTTCTGTACTGGACACCAAGCAGAAGCAAAGAGAAAGCTACCTGGAATTCGACTATATCGTAGACGGTCAATCGGTCAGCGGAGGAACTGTACTGTTTGTGAAATCCAAGCATTTTAATTACCTGGACCCACAGATCAGCACCTCTGTCACCGAGACAGAAGATCAGTTCATCGTTGAAGTTAAGAGCCAGTCGCTCGCCAAATTTGTGGAACTTAGTTTAAGCCATGCGGATTCCCTTTGGAGCGATAACATCTTTGACTTGTCCGCTTCTGCCGCAAAAACCGTCACCGTCTCGAAAGATAGCCTATCAGAGCAGCTGACACTGGAAGCCTTTAAAGAGCAGCTTACCGCTCGCAGTTTGTTTGATACATTTGAATAACAATCATAAAGAGGCTCGTAAACCGCTACAAATGCTGGTTTACGAGCCTCTTGTTATGCTACGCTTCGGCCAAAGCCTTCCCCATTGTTCGGGCTATTCAGCGCTAGTGATTACCGCCATAGTATATGACCATGTTCATTTGGCACTTTGTATTTTCTCTGTTGAAATAAGAGTGTGGTCTGTCCGCTTTGAAACGAATGGCGTCACCAGCTTTAACTTTATATTCAGTGCCACCAACCAGTACCGTCATCTCCCCTTCAAATACAGTAATGTATTCTTCGGTCCCCTCCTGGTGCGGCTCGGAAATTAACTCCCCTCCCGGATCAATATCTACCGTGTAGATTTCGAATTTTCTTCCATCGTCATAAGGAAAGAACGGGTACAATCGGTATTTTTCCTCTTCAGTAAGAGATTGAATATCCTCTTTGGCTACAACCACCGCTTCCGTTTGGGATTGATTGATCAGAGCAGTGAACGAAACCTTTAGCCCATTTGCAATCTTCCATACCGTTGTAATCGATGGATTGGACTCTCCCCGCTCGATCTGCCCCAACATCGTTTTACTTATTCCTGTCAATTCAGATACTTTGTCCAGGCTGAGCTTTCTCTGGTTACGCAAAGCTTTCAGATTTTTAGCGAAGATCAACTGAATATTATCCAAAATACTCAACTCCCTGCTATTGTGCGTTATAGCGTATTTATTGTACAATCATGAAGCACAGAATGTTATGACGTACATTTTGTTCAATTGTAGCATATATTTGAGGAGTGGTTTCAAGCATGTCTTTTATTCCGTTTTTGTCGTATGTCATCGTTACTACCTTTACACCAGGCCCCAATAATATAATGGCCATGTCAAATGCCAGCCGAATGGGCCTAAGAAGATCATTTCCTTTTATTTTAGGCGTCGGTGCAGGTTTCTTAGCCATTATGTTACTCTCCAGCTATTTCAATCTGGTATTATACCATTTTATTCCACGCATAAAAGTTGGGATGAACATTTTGGGATGTCTATATATGCTGTATCTGGCTGTAAAGATTGTTAGAAGCAGCTCCCAACAACGAGATGATTCTACTTCCAATAACAACTCGTTTTTCTCTGGATTATTGCTGCAATTCATTAATCCCAAAGTGATCCTGTATGGAATCACTGTCATCTCCACCTTTATCACACCCTACCATTACTCGAACTTCAGATTGATAGGCTTTGCTGTCTTTCTTGCTTTTGTCGGCTTTCTCGCCACCTTTAGCTGGGCACTGTTCGGCTCTCTCTTCCAGAGCTTTCTGCTAAAGTATCAAAAAGCTTTTAATATTGTCATGGCATTACTACTAGTGTATAGCGCACTATCTGTCTTCAGCTAACGTTCCTCTAAACTTTGTGCCTTTTAGGCCTATATGCTATACTTTCCTCAGGATATGTGACAGGGGGTTGTATAGACATGGCAACGCAGAATTGCTCATTAGCTAGGGTGTCCTCATGCAAAGCCTAATACTAGGGCGATACTTTGTGTGAGGTGCGATAGAACAGATTTCATCGCCCAAACTTAACATTATCGTTTCTAATAATGGGCTTTGCACCTTATATTTTTCCATTAAAAATAAGGGGCTGAAAAGCTATGAATACACCATTCATTAGAAACCATCAATATAACGTTATTAAGAAACAAAGTGAATTCCTTCAGAACACACTGCGCACCGTCGCAGACCGTAGAGTTTTGGAGACTGTAAGATTTCGTGCTGCAACAATCGTTACTGAAGCCTTTCCTTCTATTACACAGGAGCAGCAGCAGATGCTGGAACAAATCTCGACCTTAGAGTCTGGTTATGATTTCCAGAGATATGTCAGCGCACTAGAGCCTTACCTAGAGCCATATCCGACGATTACGCTAAAACAAATTCAGAAGTTGTTCCCTAAGACTAAGAAGCTAAAAGTACCTGATCTCTCATCCATCGATTTTCGATTTGTGACGTATCTGAGCTGGATCGATATTGCTTCGAATAAATTATTCATTGTATATCCATTCGAAGGTCAGTTCATTGGGATTGAGGGAAGAATTACGCCGACACATAAGAGCGGGTATTGCCTGTTCTGCAATCGGCATCAAGAGCTTGCTTTCTTCTCGGTCAAGACCAAACCTGCGAACGCTTCGCCGGATAATTATTCTGCGGTTGGTCAATACGTCTGTATGGACAACGATAAATGCAATGGGATTATTACCGATACAGGACCGCTGGAGAAGTTCATTCTTTCGGTTCGAAAATAACAACGAACCAAGAACCACACCGAGCATACGCTCGCATGTGGTTCTTGGTTTTTTTACATATTTAGCTGTTCTTGTGAGACGATCACTAGCCGCTTCCAGGCCTGCTTTCGCCATCGGTAGAACATCATTAAAGCCCTGATCCACTCATCAATTGCAAAGGCAAGCCAGATACCTGCCAAGCCAAAATGCAGCACCACACCAAATAGAAATGCCATCGGTACACTAATCCCCCACATCGAAATGATCCCGATGAGAACTGGAAAACGTACATCTCCTGCCGCATTCAAGGAACTGATCAGCACCATATTACAGGCTCTGGCCGGCTCCAGAAGAATGGATAACAGGAATAATTCCCGGCCTAGTGAAATGATCCCGGTGTCTGAAGTAAACAATCCAAGTAACGGACTTGAGATAAAATAGAGCAAAATACTGACAGCCGTTGTCACGAGTAGCCCCGTCTTTAAGCTTCGCAGTCCTGAACGGTAGGCATCCTCCTTGTGGTTTGAGCCGATTAAATGACCCACAATGATCTGGGTAGCCGTACCGATAGACATTGAAAACACAAAAACGAATGAGGTTATATTCTGTGTATAGATCTTGGTCGTTAACGCTGCTACCCCTAGCACGGAAATAAAATAGGTAATCACACCCTGTGACAAATTATACGATATGGGTTCGCCTGCCGATGGAAGCCCCAGCTTAAACAATAGTCGGATATCTTCTTTCCGAAAGCTCTTTAGTGGAAGCAGCCGGACACGATGAGGCAGACTGCGACTGCATAATATAAGCAATACCAGCAATGCGAACAACCTTGAGACCCACGTAGAAGCAGCTACACCTCCTACACCTAAAACCGGCATACCAAAGGGATGTTTAAGTACAATATACACCCCGATAATATTGATAACATTGCTGGCCAGGGACACCAGCATCATTTCCTTCACGATGCCGCGGCAGCGGAGCATGGTACCTAAAGTCATGTTAATGGCAACCATTAGCATCGAACTACCAACGATCGACAGAAAGACCTTGCCTTGCTCCATGATCCCTCCCGATAATTTGAACACATTAAGAAAAACACCAGGGCACAATAACAAAGTCATACTTATGAGAAGGCCAAGAATTACATTAAGTGTAAGAGAAAGCGCACTTATCCTCTCCACATCCTGCGGCCTGCCTGCACCCAGAGATTGATTCAACACTACAGCAGTACCTACAGTCAGAAATCCAAAGAACATCCCGGCAATGGTCAACACCTGATTGGCCAATCCTACAGCCGTAACCGCTGTATCGGAGTAGCCGCTCAGCATCATCGTATCGACGATGCCAAGCAGCATTCCAAACAGGTTCTCCAGAAATATCGGCCAAGTCAGAGAAAGCAGACTATAACTCTTCAGCCGATCTTTACGTTCATCCGGCAAAGTTCAATTCCTTCCTTTCAAGCATTATTCTTTTATCGAACCAATCATCACACCTTGGGCAAAATACTTTTGCAGCAGCGGATAAATCATCAGAATGGGTGTAATTACAATAATAATCGTAGCCATCTTCAAGGAAGTGCCAGTAACCTGGATCTTATCAATCATTTGCAATTGTGCAGGATTGCTCGCTTTCATTAAGGTATCTGCCAGCGCCTGCTGTTTCGTCAACATCTCCTGCAGTACCGTAGAGAGCGGCTTTAAATTGGAATCACGGACATAAAAGGCGCCTGTAAACCAATCATTCCAGTGCTCTACGGCATTAAACAAAGCAATGGTGGCAAAAACAGGTTTGCTGACCGGGACAATAATCCGAAAGAAAATGCCAAAGTCGCTGCAGCCGTCGATTCGTGCGGCTTCTTCCAGACCTTCCGGTGTCTGCTGAAAAAATGACCGCATAATCAACATGTTCCACACACTGTACAATGCCGGAATAATGTAGACCCAGATACTATTCGTAAGCGAAAGATTCTTGAGCACAATATAATAAGGAATGATTCCGCCGCTAAACAGCATCGTGAAAAAAATCAGGAAGGTCAGCTGCTTGTGCCCCGGGAGAGTGCGGCTCTTAAGCGCGTAAGCGGCCATAGATGTCAAGATCACGCTCAGAAAGGTACCTACGACCGTACGAAAGATAGAAATCATAAACCCATTCAGAATATTGGATTGGTTGAATACTTCACGGAAGTTCTCTAGCGTAAACTCTCTTGGCCAGAAATAAATGCCTCCCTTTGCCGCATCAGATCCCACGTTGAAGGCTAGCGCAAGTACATTAATAAGCGGCAATAGGATACTAAGACTCAACAATATCAATAATCCATAATTCATCACATCTACTGTCTTTTCCATACCTGCAGAAAACATCGAAGCTTTCTTCATGCCATGTATCCCCCGTTGTCATACAGAATTAAAAGAGCAGCTGAGTTTTAGGGTCCTTACTTTTTTCCTCTAGTAGTTTGATGTAATCATCAAGCCCTGCAATCTGAAGCTGCTTCGCCGCAGCATCCAGTATCGTCTTTGCCTCTGTCATGTCCTTAGCATAATAGGCTCGAACCACACTCTCCTTGTACTTGTCGAGCGCCATGCTCAATTGATTCCCTTTGCTGAACTCTCCCATGAAGGCAAGTGCTGAATAGCCGTCTTTCACTTTCGCTTGACTCCTTTTTTCGTCATATCCCCAGTATTTAGCGAGTTCAAGTGGTACTTTATCTTGGTCTGGAGTCTCATTGGCGCCATAGGTTGCCTCACCAAAATCCTTGAGATCATCCACATCTGTACCCCCAAGAAACCAGCCCCAACCGTTACCGACCCCTGAAAATCCAAGCTTCTTTGCACTAACCGGGTCTTTTTGCAGCAGATCAAGCACTTGTTTCTTTGGTACCGGATTTCCTTGGGAATTCAAATCATAATCCCGGCCCTCAAGTCCATAATTCCAGAGCAGCTTACCTTCACGAGTAGCGAGGAAATCAGCTAGCTTCACAATATCTTCCGGATTTTTGGTGGATTTAGGAATGGACCATGCACCGTATCCGCTTTTATAAGTCAAATCCATCTGATAAGGACCGTCTACCGAGTTCAACGGACCCAGCGGAACATACCGGCCATCCTTGTCTTCGTCAACGTAATTATGCATTTCCCCCACAATCGCGAATGAATCATTAAGCACGCCTTCTTTTACACGGGTCTCTTCCATTGTGTAATACTCCGGATGCATCAATCCTTCTTTTAGCAGCTTCTGTACAAATTCTACGCGCTTTAGACCATAGTCTGTTTGACTCTCATGCAAGATTTTACCGCTAGCGTCGCGCTTGAAGCCTTCACCGTTAAAGCCTGTCCATACAAGGTCATTATATAGCCCTTGTCGGTCAGAGCCTCCCCAAAGGACAGGTCCGATCGGAAACACAGCCTTGCCGTTCTTATCTTTGAACCCGCCTGCCTTAATTTTCTCAGCCAATTCATAAAGCTGCTCAGAGGTTGTAATTTTACGCGGGTCTACACCAAGGGCATCGGCAATATCTTTACGGATATACGGTCCCGAGATATATTTCCTGACCCCATATCCGCCTTCTCTTGGAATATTGATGTGCACACTATAAGCAGCGCCGTTATATTCTGGCCGGAACATCACACCATACTTCGTATCAATAGGAAGATAGTTATCTTCAAGATATTTACTGTATACCTTTGTGTTTTTCAGCATTGGAGCGACATCATAAAACATATCCTCTGAAGCAGCCTTGTTAATAAGCCCCATCTCCGGACGGCCGCTATCATTCAGATAATAACCGATAAAATCCGGCAGATCGCCCGAAGCCAGCCCGGCTGCCAGTGCTTTCGTAGAGTCGTCGAAACCTACAGCCTGGAGCTGCAGGTCAATACCTGTCATCTCCTTGAGCTTCTTCATAATGTCGGGATTCATCTCTTCTGTTACATCGCTGCCCATGAAGATCAAGCCTTTGATTGTACGGTCCGCGATCCAGGTTGCAGGCTTTCCGGCTTTCTTGGCCGAATCGGTATCAGAATTAGAACTACTCTGAGCGTCATTCCCTCCGCATGCCGTTAACACCATTCCAAATACCAGTAGAAGCAGAAGCAAATTGGAGTAACTTTTCTTAATCATGGTTGATTTCTCCCTCTCCCTAGCTTTTCTATTGTGAAAGGCCAAACTGCAACGTCCGCCAGCTCACCATAATGAAGTTTCGAACCATTTACGGGATATCCGATTGACGACTAGTACTAAAATCAGACCGATAAAGCCTTGCATTAGACCCAGAGCTGTACCGAATCCAAACTGTCCGCTCTCGAGTCCCATATGAATGAGGTACGTATCGAGAATTTCTGAAAGATTCATGTTGCCCGGTGTTCTCAGCAGGTAAATCTGATCAAATCCTGCCGATAAGATATTACCTAGAGATAGAATGAAAATAATCATGATGGTAGGACGGATACCAGGCAGCGTAATACGCCACATCTGTTGAAATCTTCCTGCGCCATCGATTTTTGCTGCTTCATACAAGGCCGGATTAATCCCCACAATAGCTGCAAAATAAATGATCGAACTCCAGCCAATGTCCTTCCAGATATAACTCCAGAACATGACCGGATAGAACGCATTCTCCTTCATTAAAAAGAAGGTGCTCCCGTCACCGCCAAACCAAGAAATCACCTGATTAACCAGGCCGGTGTCGGGCGAAAGAATCCGCTGTACCAGGCCGATTACGATAACCCAGGACAGAAAATGAGGCAGATAAGCGATACCCTGAAACACATGCAGCAGCCTTTTCCTCTTGATTTCATTGAGCATCACAGCGAGCAATATCGGGAACGGCAGGGCCAGAAAAACCTTCATTAGACTGATAATGATGGTATTCTTAATAATTTGCAGACTAAACGGATCTTCAAAGAACATCTCAAAATATGTGAATCCAACCCATGGACTTCCGAATATTCCCTTGTTGAACTGATAGTCTTTGAAGGCCAGAACCACTCCGCCCATAGGAATATAAGAGAAAATAATGAAAAATGCGATACAAGGCAATAGCATCAGATAAAGCTGATAATGGCCAATCAATCGATTCCAGATCCGGGGCCTGCTGCCGGCAGCTCTCTCTGTACTCTTTCTTTTCATAGGAGCAGCCGATAGTTTCATATTCATGGTTCATTCTCCTCCTTACAGGCGCTTCTTCATTCAGAATGATCGGCGGTGATCCAAGTAATGCCTTGACGCTCCAATTCTGCCTCCCAAAGCGAAGGATAAACTTTGTCACTTACGATTACGTCGATTTTCTCAAGCGAAGCTAAATGACAACTAGCCTGAATACCTACCTTGCTGTGATCCGCCAGTACAATGATTTCTTTGGCGCTATTCATTACCATTCTAGAAATCACAGAATCGTTCAAGTCATAATCGCTAATTCCAGTATCGATGGAAATCCCGCCTATGGAGATAAAAGCATGGTCCACATAGAAATTTTTAAGCATTTCCTGACACAGATACCCGCTTACGGAACGTTGAAAAGGTGAGAGTTCTCCACCCAGCAAGATAGCTCGGCCATGCACGAGTCCCTTGGCGATCGATTCGCACAGCTGGTTAGCCACAGTTAATGAATTCGTAATGACGGTAATTTGCTTTTTACCTTTCAAGGCCTTAGCCATTTCATAAATGGTGGTTCCGGTATCCATAAAGATGGTATCTCCATCTTGGACCAGCTCTGCCGCCCTGCCCCCGATGATCTGTTTGGCCTCATAATTCATTATGCTGCGCTGTTGATACGGCGGCTCCCCGCCTTCGTACTGTGTCTTGACACCTCCACCATAGACCCGTTTCAGCTTCCCCTCTTCCTCCAGCTGGAACAGGTCCCGGCGTACAGTCTCTTGCGATACTTTAAGCTGCTCAGCCAGCAGCGTTACCCTTACTTTGCCATGAGCATCGATTTGTTCGAGAATGAAGTCTCTTCGTTCCTCGGCCAACAATGACATCTGTTTCTATTCCCCTCTCCTGTACCCCTTACTGCTGTGCTGCAAATGCAAATCTTGTTTTGAATGGAAGTGCCAACTCAAATTCGTCATACCGTCCGGTTAGAAACCGGTAATCCGGGTACTCTAAAGTCTCATAAACTCCCAGCGATGCTACCCATGGCGAGAAGCTTCTGAATCTCATTCTGTTATCCACCTCATCAAATTCAGCAAGCCGCAGCCAACCATTCCCCCCTCTATAACGATCCTGGTAATTAACGAGGATCTGAATGACCTCTTGCCCACTGGCATTCTTACGCACCTGATGCACATTACCGTTAAAGTGTCCGTTCACGGTCATGAACACCTGATCGTAGGGATGTACGAGTTCCTTCCAGATTAAGACACCATTCTCTGATAGTTCAGGGAGATTCATGGCCCGATGCCGGGTCGTATACATAATATCGTGCGAGACAAGGATGGTCGGATAATTCCGATGACTTTCGAGAATGTCCCGGCACCAGTCCATGTCCTTCTCTAGATGTTCCATATCAACCATCAGCCATAAGTAGGTGTAGCTTCCCGCCGGCTTCAACCCATAAGAACTGTAACGAGAGGGTGAAGCACCACGGTAGTAGCTTTTATCCTGAAATCGTTCAGGGCCAAAATAGTGTAAATACGTATGATGCTCATCGTAATCGTGATTGCCTGCTGTCATCATGTAAGACACCTTGCCTTGATCAAGCATGGCAACGGCAACCGAGGCACGCTCCCATTCGACTTCGACCTCACTCCGGTGTACCAGATCACCGACAAAGGCGGTCATAGCCAGCTGCAAGTGATCCTCATGCTTAACAATCCAGGCTGTTTGGGCCTCAAGCATCTCCGGGTTCAAATAGGTTTGCATTTGAGGATCGGGAATAAAGACAAAATGATAATTCTCTTCCCGCTGCAGCTCTGGCTCACCCTCAAAGCTTCCTTCCAGCACTTGCTCCGCCTCCATCTTACAGAGCCAGTCGTCCGGGTGGAGCGCTTCTCCTGTAACACGAATCTCCCTAATCGTCCCGGTAAATAGAGTATCAATTCCTCCAGCCCATTCGGAAGCGCCTACGTTCCAGCCTCTTTCCTTGACCGCAGCGATTCCGGAAATACCTTCCAAAGGGCTGTTATAATCACAGATGCCGTTAACAAATAACAGGGTACGGTGCGTATCATTGACAATCACTACATGATGCCAGTCTCCTGCCTCCAACTGGCGCGTCCAGTTCGTTGTCGAGGTGTGTAAATTCTCCGGATGGCTGACCCACTGTATCTCCTTGCAGTTGGATACGGATAGAGAGGACAAGAGCTCACGCTCACCGCTTCGTCCAAGTTCTCCTCCCTGTCCCTGGCGGGTCAATACACCCATCCAGCTGTGGCGAACTTCATCGAAAGGATCGGGAAGACGAATAATCGCCTCGATCGTAAAGCCTTGTAACATGCTTTCCTTATTCAATGGAGCCTCTTGCTCTGTCCAAAAATAATAACCGGAGCCCTTGGGAAGGCGATCATTGCGAAAAGCCAACCCTTCTTCCCCTTCTTCTGTTTCCCAGGTTAAAAGGTCAGAGGCTGTAACGCTGTGCCCTGGCACCAGGTTTACAGAGGTAAGTAATAATCGATTTCCTTTACCGCTATAGTCCCGCAGAACAAGATTCTCCTTCTGCAGACTTCCATGCTCAACTCCATCAGGGGTAAACCGCCAGTGAGCAAGCGGCTCCACTGGATTCTCCCGCCGCTGCGTTCCCAAGGATCGTCCATGCCTCGTCACCGCCTCACCTCGGCTCGCTCTCCAAGCAACAGTTCTTGTACCTCAAGCCAGTTATTCACCCGGGTATATCCCGTTTCAAAAATATTGTGAGCAGCACTGTAAAGTATGCCTGTCCCCTTGAATCGCTTTAGTTGCTTCACATTATCATCGATTAGATAGTCGGCATGAATAATGCTTTTGTCACCGCAGAATACAATATGGCTGTCAGGTATAGAGGAAAAATGCTCCTTAAGCCATTCATATTTCGCTTGGAACGACGCAGGAACTTCCATCGCCGCTGTGGCAATAAAAATCTCGTAATGTTTCTGTAATTCCCGAATAACCTTCTGACTGTCCGGTATGACACTCAACTGGCGAAAGAATTGCTCGGATTCATAGTAGCTTTCGATTTCTTCGCGACGCTCTGGTCGAATGTTGACAAGGGTGGTTCCTTGCAGTTCTTCCAGTGTCACGTTATCACCGTGTTCCAGATTAAACAGCTCCAGATGTGAGATGGCTGTATCTGCCATGACTTCATCAATGTCTATTGCAATTCGCTTCATAGGTAGCTCCTTTTGTCCATGACCGTTTCAGTGTGTTTTTCTATTAAATCTCACAAATTCACAACAAATAAAAGAACATGTCACAACTTTAAAGGAGAAATATCAGCACAGAATCAACACTTCATTAAAAAAATGTAAATCAAAAAAAACAACCGCTCTCTCTTTTTACACAAAGAAAGAACGGTTGTCTTCGGTTCGGTTAAAACAAAAAGCTCTCGAATCGTCACAAGGACAATTCAAGAGCTCATTGTTTACTAACTATGATGCGGTCGAGAGGACTCGAACCTCCACAGTATTGCTACCACACGGACCTGAACCGTGCGCGTCTGCCAATTCCGCCACGACCGCATATTATTTAGTGGTGATCTCAATCACCGGTAAGTAAGACTATACGCCTTTTTTGGATAAAATGCAAGTCTTTTTTTACGCAACGTGGTTCATTTAACCTTCATCTCTGGAGCAATGCAAATTATTTTGTTTTCCTGTTCAAGCATCGTCTATAATAGTTGTAATATGTAAACTGTAATTTGTAATCCATTATATTAAGGGGATTAAACCTAATGACTGATGTATCGTTGTCCAAAGATGTAATTCTTGACACTGCCGAGACTGTCTTCCGCAAGTTCGGACTCGCCAAGACTAACATATCTGATATCGCTCGTGCGCTTCATGTCAGCCATGCAGCGTTGTATAAATATTTCGACAATAAAGCGGCACTGCGTAAAGCGGTTGTGGAACGCTGGATGCACAGCGTCTTCGATTCTTTGAATGTTGTGGCTGCTGAGGATATCCCAGCCGATCAAAAAGTGTACCGTTGGCTGGATACTTTACGGGAATTCAAGCGGGAACGCGCCAGAAAAGATCCTGAATTGTTCGCCATGTACGCAGCTATGGTCGCAGAGACCGAAGGCGCACTGGAAGTCCATGTTAAGCATCTAATAGATCAACTAACATTAATCATTGAAGACGGGGTATCGTCCGGCATCTTCGCTTGCAAGGATCCCCGCCAGGCCGCTACTGCCGTATTTATCGCAACAACGAGATTCCATCATGCCGCCCATTCTGCAGAGTGGGAATCACCTCATTCCGACGCGCAATTCCAAGCCATTTGGCAGGTCTTATTGAACGGATTATCTATAACAAAATAAACCATCGCCAGTAACGCCAGCATGGGCTCGATCTATCCCCGATCGAAGTTCAGCTGGCGTTTTTATACCTACAAGTTACGTTTTAATTATTTTGTAACTTGTAATTTGTAAATTGCGATGATATACTTCTCCCATAAATCTTAAGGAGTGATATTGATGTATACAGTCATGGGCGTTACAGGACAAGTCGGAGGAGCCGTTGCTAATCAGCTTCTTGCAGAAGGCAAGAGTGTTAGAGTTGTTGTTCGCGATGAACAAAAGGCAAGCGCATGGAAAGAACGAGGCGCGGAAGTGGTGACTGCGGACTACCGTGATTCGGCAGCTCTGCAAGTCGCTTTTACCGGAGCAGAGGCTGTTTTTGTGATGAATCCTCCTTACTTTTATCCGGAAGAGGGTTTTCCTGAAACAAAAGAAGTGGTTAAATCTATTCGCTTGGCGTTGGAAGCAGCAGCTCCCCAGAAATTTGTTGCTTTATCTTCTGTAGGCGCACAACATCCTCAGGGTCTTGGTATTATTGGTTCATTGCATATTTTAGAGCAGGAATTAAGCCAGTTATCGATCCCTTCAGCCTTTTTGCGGGCTGCCTGGTTTATGGAAAATTCGCTGTGGGATATTGAGCCCGCCATGAGTAATGGGCATATCCAAGCTTATCTTGCACCCCTGGATCGTAAAATACCCATGATCTCCACTGTGGATATTGGCAAAATTGCCGCCGCTACACTTCAGCAGACTTGGGAAGGCACCCGCTACCTTGAACTGCAAGGACCTGCGGCGTATTCGCCTAAAGACATCGCTTCTACGCTCGCCAAGCTTTTAAACCGAAATGTAGAAGCTATTCTGATTCCACGTTCGGATTGGGCAGATACTTTTGTTCAGCAAGGCGGAATTGCTGATCGCGTGAACGGTCGTCTGGAGATGCTGGATGGATTTAACTCGGGCTGGATTGACTTTGAACGTCAGGGAACAGAGCTTATCACGGGTTCTGTAACGTTAGAGGAAGCTTTAAATAAATTAATATAGTGAGGGTCCCGATCTTGTCTGCGGCTTGGGCCGGGACGACTAAAAGCAAAAAAAGTGGAGCACAGGGATTGATCATCCTTGCGCTCCACCTCTATTTTACTGCTCAGCAGCCGATTGGAACTTCTCTTCCATTAACCCCAGCAGCGTGAACAGCAGCTCATTGGATAAGTTGATTAGTTCGGGTTGTCCCAGCATTTCCGCTGGTGTCTGAACATATTTCCCCGGCTCCATTTCGTCTTCGCTATGCTCTATGATTGTACGGATACTGTCTTCGTTAGATTCCAAATGAAATTGCAAGCCAACGACATGACCATTATATTCGAAGGCTTGGTTACCACACCCTGCGCTAAACGCCAACGTCTTCGCTTCTGCCGGCAAACGGAAGGTATCCCCATGCCAATGAAATGGTGTAAACTGCTGCGGGAACGTTTGGAAAAATACAGAGTCTTGGGCTGCGTCGGTCAGTTCTACCGGGAACCAGCCAATCTCCCTCCACGGGTTCTTCTCCACAACTCCCCCAATTTGCTCAGCAATGAGTTGAGCTCCCAAACAGATACCCAGCACTAACTTTCCAGCATGGATAGCCTGGTTTATGTACTGTTTCTCTAAACTCAGCCAAGGGATATTTTCCTCATCATACACTCCCATCGGACCACCCAAAACGACAAGCAAATCATAATCATCATGCTCAGGCAGGCTCTGATCTTCTTCGTACATTAACGTGGTCTTAAGCTGGTGCCCCTTATTCCTGGCCCAAACGGCAATGTGCTCCGGCGATTCAAACGGGACATGCTGCAAGCAATGAATTTGCAATTTCCCACCCCACATTCTCTTGTCTTCTGCAAGATTAGTACATCATCCACCTATAAATCAAACTAAGAGAGGTACATGAATTTACCGGGTTTGCCCCCATTCATATACTCCCTCTTCTATACGAAACGCTGTAAATCCCTCCTGCTGCATTTTTTCCACAGCCTGAGTTGAAAAAATGCAGTAAGGTCCCCGGCAGTATGCCGCAATCCGGGTATCCTTGGGAAGACCTTGAAGATAAGTATCCAGTTCCTCCATCGGTACAGAAACCGCCCCGGGAATATGACCCGCTTCAAACTCTTCTGCCGGACGAACATCGAGAAGAATAATACTCCCGTCTTCGACTTTATTTAATACCTCATTCAGTGAAAGTGTCTGTATTTCCTCAAAGTTGTTCATAAAATTCGATTTGATCCGCGTAATTTCTGCCAGCTGACTTTCGGATAAACGCCACAAGGAATTTAAAAATCCTAAAATTTCAGGGTTCGCCAATGTATAAATGACATACGTCCCCTGCTTGCTAAATTTCACCAGCCTGGCATCTAATAACACTTGAAGATGACGCGAAACATTCGCTACGCTCATCTCTGTTCCTTTGGCCAGCTTTTCTACCGATTTGGGACCCTGAGATAATAAATGCAGCAGTTCCAGACGTTTATCACTAGACAGGCATTTCCCGATACGAGCAAATTGTCCATACAACTCATCCTTAAACGCTCTTGCCGACGGCTCTGGAGTCATCTTGCTCCCCCTTTATCATATTCAATAAATTATTTGAATTATAATAATGAGCCGTCTATTCGTCAAGGGGATTCTAGGAACTAATTTTCCGGTCTCTTGCTGCACCCAAGCCAAAAATAAGAAGTAGCACGGTTGCTCCAAGCAGAATCAGAAGCGGCGTAGTCCAGCTCTGCGTCATATCATGCAAGTAACCGAAGAGAATCGGACCGGCTGCTGCCAGCAAATAACCGACGGATTGAGCCATACCGGACAATTCTGCCGCCTGATGGGCATCCTTCGTACGGAGTCCAAAAAACATCATCGCCAAACCAAAAGCGAAGCTGCAGCCGATCCCTACTAAGATGACCCACAACGCAATTAAATGGACGCTTCCATAGAGCAGACCGAGAACGCCAGACATTATAAAAATAAACGCCATTATAATAAGCGGACGCTGATTAGACATCCGTCCTGCCATAACTGGTACAATAAAAGTAAAGGGAAGCATGGCCAATTGCAGAATCGATAACAACCAGCCGGATTGGCCCGAGCCAATGCCCTGCTGCAGCAGAATCTCTGGCAACCAGGCGATCACCACATAGAACACCATAGATTGCAAACCCATATACAAGGTCACTTGCCAGGCCAATCCTGAACGCCACAAGCTGGTCTGTTCACCGGCCACCGTATTATTTTGAATCGTACTTGCCCCGTTTTCTTTTCCCTTCCGTTTCCATTGTGGCAACCACATGACAATAGAGATAAAGCTCAGAACGCCCCAAATCCCCAGTGCCCCCCTCCACCCAAGTCCTGCATTAACGGCAAGCGGGATACTGATTCCGGAAGCGATGGCACTCATCAAATTCATCGAAATGGAATATACACCTGTCATCATCCCTAGCCGCGATGGAAATTCATGTTTGATCAGACTGGGCAGCATTACATTGCACACAGCAATAGCCAGCCCAAGCACAATAGTTCCCGCATATAAAGTGATCACCCCAGGAACAGACCTTAATACAATACCAAATGTAAGACAAATCACAGCGGCCATAATCAGCCGTTCCACGCCAAATTTACGACCTAACCGGGGAACCCATGTTGAAAATAAAGCAAACGCAAGCAAAGGTAATGTCGTAATCATCCCTGCCATTGTATTGGAAATCTGTGTACTGCTGCGTATAAGTCCTACGAGGGGACCTACCGAACTGAGTGGAGTCCGCAGATTCGCTGCGATAAAAATAATTCCTATAATCAAGGTCAACCCCGCTGTGCGCCGGGCAGTTAGACTTGATTCTCTATTCAGTCTTTCATGAAGCTCATTCGATAAAGCCATGCTGTAACCCTCCTAATGTATTGTTGGCTAGATTCTGTAATCTAAAGAACCACATACATTATAATATACTTATAATAAAATAAAGTAAACTATAATATATTTTTATATAAAATATAACATACCAAAAACCCTCTATCCCCAAATAGATAGAAGGTCATTGTGATTCTTATGAGAAAGTCATAGCCTCTGAGGACTACAAATTGTATTTTAAAATAATATGAAGAACTACTTCATCATCCGAGTGATTAACATAGGAATGCTTACCTTCTGCATTAAAACTGATGGAGTCATATTGATTCAGGGTATGCGCTTCTTCATTCACGTGAATGGTAATGCTCCCGGACATGACGGTGAGAATTTCCGTTGAGTATTGATGATGTGGTTCCGGAAAGTAGGAGCTATGCGGCTGCAAATAGGCCCGGCACATCTCAATTTCATTACTGGTGTTCTGAAAAATCGGCTCCACAATCCAGGTTTTCTGTTCACCCGTGATCCTTAAGCCATGCCCAGCTCGGGATATTTGCGATTTACTCTCTGTTGAGAACAAAGACATGAGCGGAATCGAGAGGCTTTTGGATATTTTCCATAACAGTCCAAGGGTTGGATTGGTCTCACCCCGTTCTATGTTTCCGAGGGTCAGCTTACTCACCCCAGATAATTCGGATAGCTCCTCCAGACTCAATCGCTTCTCTTTACGAAGTTTTTTGAGGCTACCGCCAACCTGTAGAACAATTTGCTTGGGATCATCGGTTTCCATATGTATTTGTTCAACCTCACTTTCTAGTCATGCATCTCTCTCCGGGACCCGCTTAAGGATAGACTATGGGGATTAGCGATGCCGATTCTTATTCTATTCCAAATTAATGCTGCTGTTCAACTGTTTTAGCGCATAATCTGTAGTCATTGTAATCTTATTTGGCAGATCCTGCATAGAAAACCACTGTACTTTCTCTAGCGCGTGGGGTTCTTGATTTTGTACATCCCCAGAAATAATATTAGCCAAAAATGTTGGAGCTACATAGTGGACGTCTTCCGCTGGAAGGATATGATTCGTCACACACAGTAATCGTTCAATTTCGATTTCTAACCCTAATTCTTCACGAATTTCACGTATTACGGCATGTTCTATCGTTTCCATATAATCAACTTTGCCACCGGGTAAACTCCAATGCCCGGCTTCAGGTGGTTTTTTACGTAAAACTAGCAAGATCTGATTGTTCTCATCTCTTATAACGGCTCCTACACCAACTCTTGGTCTTTTTTCTGCTTCCATGGTATCTCTCCTATTCTTACATTAAGCTTATTATATCGTATTGCAGCATGATTAATTGGTCTGTTCGTATAGCGCTCCAAAATATTCTACAACTACCTCACGGAATTCTACAGCAACCCGCGTGATATAACGACTCTTATGCCATAGTAAGGCTATTTCTCGCACCAATTCATGGTCCTCTATTTGGAGATATTTGATTCGTTCCCGTGAATTCCTTGCCGTACTTGGGATAAAGGCTATGCCAATTTCGGCTTCCACAAGAGCGCTTAGCCTTGCAGGTTCATCGCCCTCATACACATAATTAGGTACAAATCCAGCCGTGTTGCATACAGAGTCCACTAAATCACGAGTGCCGTAGCCTCTCTTAACACCAACAAACCATTCATCCCTTAGTTCTGTTAAGGACACGCTAGTTCGGTCTGCCAGTCGATGTCCTATTGGAACAGCTATAAGGATGGGATCGATGCAAACAATTTTACATTCAATATCATCTCCTTGTACAGGAGGTGAAGACAAGCAGAAATCGACCTCTCCTCGATGAAGAAGTGTAACCATTTCTTGCGTGGTCAGCATTTGCACATGAAATTGGATATTGGGCCGCTTTTTCCGAAACTCTCGCAGGATATTAGGTAGCGCACTTGCCGCCGTCACCGCTAATTCGAGTGTGCCATGTTCCGGGCTGGATAAATCGCTAATCTCCTGCTTTCCCTGTTCCAATTCGAACAAAGCTCGTTCTGCACGGCGAAGGAATCTGCTTCCGAATTCATTTAACCTCAGCTTCCGCCCAATTCGATCAAATAGAGGGACCCCTATATCCTCCTCCAAGCGTTGAATTGTTTTGCTTAATGACGATTGAGTAACATGGAGACTTCGTGCAGCTTCGGTCATATGCTCCAACCTGGCTACCGCGACAAAATATTGCAGTTGAAGCAATTCCATTATACGCCCTCCGTTCATTCCTTTCAGTCAATGAGATTATAGCATAGGATGCGTTGGATCGAATAATGGATTTCAAGTACGATTGCATTACTACGATTGGGGGAACTTATAATGAGTGTTCGCAGCAAGTGGTTAATGATTTCAGTTGGGCTCGGAATACTATTGAATCCATTAAATTCTTCTATGGTTTCTGTTGCTATTCCTAGTTTGCAAAATATGTTCCAGCTTGACTACACAGGTGTTTCCTGGATTATTTTTTCTTTCTATATTGCAAGCAGCATCGCTCAACCTGTCATGGGAAAAGCCAGTGATTTATTCGGCCGCAGGAAAATATTCCTGACCGGGCTTGTAGTATCCTTCATCGCATCATTATTAGCTCCAGTATCACCAGCCTTTGCTTGGCTTATCGTGTTTCGTATTGTGCAAGCCATAGGAACTAGCATGATGGTTGCTGTTGGCATGGCCATTGTGCGAATTCATGTTACAGAGAGACAAGCTACTGCGCTGTCTGTTTTGTCCATTTTCCTATCGGGAGCGGCTGCTATTGGACCTTTTATTGGCGGGGTCATCATTCATTGGTGGGGCTGGCCGGCTATCTTTTTCGTCAATATTCCATTCGTAGTACTCAGCTTTCTATTATCCTGGAGGAATATTCCTGGGGACGAACCGTCAACAAACGTTGCAACAGGCATGTCCTTTCGTAAATGGTCTGATTTGATGGATGCCTCGGGGATCTTACTCTTCACAGTGGGGCTGGTTGCTATACTCTTTGGATTACTTTCTGCAAAAGCATCCGGGTATATCTCATTAGGAAATGTTATGATCTCACTGATCGGGCTCGCTCTGCTAGGGACGTTCGTATGGCATGAGTTAAAAGCCAAGTCACCTTTTATTCCTTTACGTACATTCGCCAAATATCCTGCGATGACTTGGGTAAATATCGAATTCATGCTTGTTAACGTACTCTATTACTCGCTCTTTTTTGGACTTCCCTCCTACTTGCAAATGGTTCGTCATGTCAACGAGTTCCACACAGGGATTCTCATGCTAAGTTTAGGCTTATGCTCTCTAGTTACTTCGCCGATAGCAGGAAGATGGATCGATAAATCAGGACCAAGGCCAGCATTGCTGCTGTCTGCGATTCTGATGACATTAGGTTCGGTCTGGCTCGTGACCTTGAATCCAACCTCACCGGTTATTAGCGTCAGTTTGGTATTGGCCGCATTCGGAATTAGCAACGGGTTGAACAGTGTAGGGATGCAATCAGCTCTGTTCCAAAGTTCTCCGAAAGAAATCATCGGTGTCGCTTCCGGACTATTTAACACATCAAGATACCTGGGCACCATCCTCTCTTCATTATTGATAGGGATCGTGATGGGAGGTAAATTCAACTTCGCAGGATTCCAAGTGCTGGGGATCATCCTCACGGTCATTGCATTGTCCTTGGTATTCATGAGCCGGCGGCACCGGGCTCACTAGATTGTTACTTGCAAACGGAGTTGCCCTAGAAGAAATTTTAGAATGGGTGGAAAATAAAAAATAGGGACTTTAAATTACTCATGAGTAATCTAAAGTCCCTCTTAATTCATTTAGATGATACGATCGATAGAACTCGAACCTCCACGGCTGCTACCACGCTGACTGAACCGCTTATTGCTATCCAATGAATCGTTTTTACAAAACTCTTTCTACTTGTCCCATGTGATGATGATCATGACGTGTCATTTCAACAATAAAATCTTTTAGCACAAAAGGATTTCCATCTACATCATTGTATACATTGGTGAAAGCTTCTTCCGGGATTGCCTGAAGATCTTCCAATACAGCTTCTCTTGAGGAGATTAAATCAACAAGGATTTCATCCTTTGTTTTGCTTAAAGCCCACTCCCCTGCTTTACGGTTGAATTCTTGGATCTCCTCACCATCGGATAACCCTAATGGACTATTATGCAAAATGGCGCGAGTAACCTCGTCATGAATATACTTGTCCCACAGTACAATATGGCCGACGACCTCCTTCACCGTCCACTTTTCCGGACCCAGGGGTGTTAACCATGACTGTTCTTCGTACTTATTAAGATTTTTTGCAAAGTTGATCCATTCTCCATACCCTAAAATAATCTCGTTTTTCGTGCTCATCTTGAACCTCCTGAATATTTCGCTTACACCCTTTATTGGCTCTTGCCAGTGCACCATCATAACCCTTAAAGTGGACTTTAAGTCAATGTTATTTTCTGCAAACCAGAAATTAAGGTTAAGTTCTGGTCTACTATCTACTGCTCAATATTTTCTTGACTATATAAAACGAATAAAAAAGTAACACAGAGCGAGAAGGAACGAAGGAGAAGGTTTGGAACTGTAGGAGCGAAGCGCCCGCCTTTGTACCCAGATTTCAACCGCTAAGAGCGGTTTACAAAGAAGAAATCTGGGTACAACAGCGGCCGGAAGTCCAAACATTCACCGTAGTGACGCCCAAGCCTTAAGTAAGAATCTTAAATTCGTCTTATATAAAACAAAATATAATTTGACTTAAAGTCGACTTTAAGCCTTAACATTATATTGGAGAAATACAGTCACAATAATCAAGCGATATTAACGGCATTCAATTTTGTTGAGAGGGGATGCGAAAGAATGGAACTAAACGATAAGATTGTCATTATTGGGGTAACAGGTTACATCGGCGCATGGGTTGCCAAGAAGCTAACAGATATGGGTTATAACCAGATTGTCGGAACGTACCGAAATGAAGCAAAAGCTGGGCAGCTTCAAACGCTGTTGCCAAACGTGAACTTTTACAAAGCAAACCTGGGTGAAACAGAAAATTGGCACGAAGTTTTAAGTGGGGCAAAATGGATCTTTAATCAGGGGAGTGCCTCCAGTCCAAACGACAAAACATTTAAAGATAGGGGCCGCACGAAAGAAAAAGGAATCCGCATGCTCTTACAGATGGCTGTTGATACGGGCACTGTCAAAAAGATCGTGCACACCACTGCAGAGTCAACCATTGCATACGGCAATGAAGATCTGTCAAAAACGACGTTTACAGAAGACGATTGGACTAATGAAGACAGGGAAGGCTTGTTCGACCACAATATGGTTTCAAAAACGATGGAAGAAAAAGCAGCCTGGTCGTTTATCCGCTCTCAAGAAAATACAACCAACATAATCATGACCACGATTCACCCTACGCATGTTATGGGACCAAGCTTTGTTCCTTGGCACAATGATATGATTTATGCCATGCTTCGCGGCGATAGAGCTATGGCAGATTCGCAACTGTATGGGGTTGATGTGCGCGACGCAGCGGCAATGAATATTGCGTTGATGAAATCGACTGAAGCGAATGGGACGCGTCATTTCGCCTCTGCTTTTAAATCAACATACTCTACTCTCTTAAGTCTGATTAAAGAACAATTTACAGATGAGCAGATTAAATCCGTATTAGGCGATGTTGCTCGAATTATTCCTGGAGAAGAAGCGGCGGATATATTGAGCCATTGTCATGCAACATCATATTATCAAGATATGGTACCTCGTATGTTAAACCGTGTAGTGTACAAGACGAACTATCCTGAAGCGTACGCGTATGAGTATACAGAACCGAATACTACGGTCATACAAGCTATGGAAAAAATGTTGCAGGATAAAAACGAAAGATAACATATAAACATAAATAAAAGTGTAGCCTCTCCATTACGGAAGGATACACTTTTTTTGTTCATCATTACCTGGAAAAGTCCTCACAGTTCTCATTTGATATAGCCCTTCAAAATAGGCAATATTTTCACCGCAAAATCCTCTGGGGAATCGGGCTTTCGCTTAAGGTTCCAACGATACGTAGTCCCATATATGGACCAAGTCAGCATGTTCGCCGCTATTTCCAATGTTTCTTGATCCGTATCCTCACAAGCTTTGACCATCAACTGTAAAATAAAATCCTCTAATTGATTCTTCACATTTTTCTCTACTAGAGAAGCAACGGTATCATAATTCTTCATACACCGTTTATTCGAAGCCTCGTGATACTCGCATAAAGAGATAACTAAATTTTTCATTGTTTCTTCTGAGAACTCAGCATTGGGATCGACTCTTCTATATACAAAATCCATAAAGCTACTAGATAAAAACCGATCAATGAGCGCATATTTATCAGTGAAATGGGCATAAAAAGTAGCTCTGTTGATCGTTGCCTGTTTCGAAATATCACTAACTGTTATGGAATTAAAGTCACGTTTGTGCAGTAAATGGTCAAATGCTTCTACGATGAGTTGGCGTGTTCTAATCACACGAGGATCAGAATGATTAATTTGCGTGCTTGGCATCTAACCCTTCTCCTCCCTATATGTTGCTTCTGCAATTATCAATTATAAACAACTGTCGCGTTAACAACAAGTGATAGCTTTTAAATACAAATCTAGTGAGTCCTTTGCTTAAGCGACAAATCAGCGTTATTGTTGGTTGAACCCGCCCTCTTTAGCTATTAAACTTACAACTACAGCTTAAGTAACACGCGTTGCTTTTGTATGTAAAGCAAAGTCTCATAATAGTCAAATGGAGGGAAACAACATGTCCCACAATAATCAACCACTTACTCAAGTGCCTGCGGTTTATCATAAAAAGATCGGTGAGGTCGCCGTTACCGTCGTTTCCGATGGCAATTCCACGCTTCCATTCTGGCCTTACTACGAGTTAGTAGAGGATAAAGGAAAAGAATTGCTGCACAACAATTTCGAGACTAGTCCGCTTGTGCTAAACACGAATTGCTTCATTATCAATGTGAACGGTCGACTTACCCTGATCGATGCTGGTCTTGGCATGGGGGTAGGCGTTGTACTGCAAAATATTAAAGCAGCAGGCGTAGATGTTAATGACATTGAAACCGTACTATTGACACACATCCACCCCGATCATTCATATGGTCTTATTCATACCGATGGCACGAAAGCTTTTCCAAACGCAGAGGTCGTCGTGCGGGATATCGAATATGCTTACTGGATGGACAATGGCAACATTAAGAATCCATTAGATGAAATCGAATCCGCTAATTTTAAAATGGCACAAGATGCGTTTGCACCTTACCAAGGGCAGATCCGTACTTTTACTAACGCTGACAAAGAACCTGTTTCCGGTATTCAGGCTATTGAAGCACCAGGCCATACGCCAGGTCATACCGCTTATCTCATAGAATCGAATGGGGAGAAGCTGCTCATCTGGGGGGACATTCTGCATAATGCAGCTATCCAGTTGCTAAGACCCGAAGAAAAAATTATCATGGATGTTTTGCCTGAGCTGGGTGTCGAAACAAGAAAACGCATTTTGGAATTCGCAGCTACGGAAAAACTCCTTGTTTCCGGTATGCACCTTGATTTCCCTGGCTTCGGTCATATCCGTAAACAAGAAGATCACTTTGTGCATATTCCGGAAAAATGGCAACCGACATTGTAAGGAAGCTGCTTGAACGATAAAAAGAAGGGTACAGGTGCAACATGCCCTGTCCCCTCCTTTTTAACTAAATTTCTTAATATTCTTAACTTCTACCCAGAGAATATGATGAATATCTCAATATTTTAACAGGTGGACGCGATAAACGAGAAAATAAGTAATAACTGCCGCCGTGCCTGTTCGGGAAGCACAACGAGCGACGCGTGATAGAGAAACGTGTCCCAGCCTTTGGTCAACGCCTTCATCCCGTATTCACTGAAAGGATACAGATGAACGCTGTCCCAGCCGAGACCGTAGCCTATTGAGTTGTCCGCATCGTCAGGCCACGAAGTAATCTGTTTGTAGCGTTCATCCGTCATCGTAAACTCGGGGATATACTGGACAACCGACGTATCCCGATCGATTTCCCCTTGATCGACCAACTGCATAACGGCAACCGTGGTAAACATTTTACTCGTCGAGCCGATCCCATACATCGTGTCTTTCGTGAGCGGCCTCTGTCCCTGCTCATCATTCTTGCCGGATTGACCGGATACGACGATACAGCCATGATCGATAAGGGTGTACTGCACGCTGTTAGTATCGTATGTTTTCGTCAGGAGATCTGCCCTTTATAAACATCATTAAAATCTCCACCTTTATTTAAAGAATCAATTAGTTTTAATAAACCAGGTGTACCAACCACCTCGAAACCTCATAACACGCCAGCCTTTTTTTGATTTTGCATAGATTAAAACAGGGGTCGATTCTTTTTGACCCAAAAGTGCATTAATTTTCACAGTAGATGATTGAACATAATTGATGAGACCTGCTTTTTCACTCTCATTGATTTCAGGTTCAACGTATACATTATGAGCAATTTGTTTCATATTTGAGTAGTTGACTAATACAGCATTTGTTTGCTTAGCATAGATCAAATATAAGAACAGTAAAACAAGAGTGAAGATCAGAATGGTAGAAAAGCCGATTATTTTGATCCTTTTTGTTCTGAGTAATATCAATGCAATACTCTCCTTATTTGAATACTTGAAGATATGTATTGTTTAGATATTAACTTATTCATAAATCCGTAATAAGTTGAACAAAGGCAGTCGATCCATTGACCGGCTGCCTTTGTGTCGTTATTGAGCTAACGTGTCCCGTTAGGGTAATGAGAATCGGAATTTATTGGTATAGCATTTCCCGCCCGCAGTTGAAGCTTTAGATGGCATCTCACGGAAGGGGAATGGCTTTGAAGAAAGGGGAAAGCCTGAGGTTTAATAAAGAGTCAGGTCCTACTCGGTTCATGCAAAATTGGGGTATAGATCGAAGAGAACAAATTGTATTTTTTATTCTCTTTGAATCCTAATTTTTGTGCCATTCGAAATGAAGGCACGTTCTGAGTATCGCAAGTCCAATTCGGTATTACACCTCGATTCAAACAATCCCCAATGAAATTTCTCGCAAGTTGAAAGCCAAAACCCTGACCTCGCGCTGATTCATTCACATGGATGGAGAGCTCTGCCAATCCGCCCCCAATAAATGCAGCATGACACAATCCTATCCCTTGTCCATCTGATGAGAAAGCGACCCATCCAACATCATGCTGTAGATATTTTTCTATACTTCCCCAAAGACCTTCTATCTCTCTACGTAGTGGTTCATACGACTGAAGCATCGCTGCATCCATTCTAAACATGCCTTCGTCATTTCCGACTAGTCCTAGACTTTCGAAAACATGACGGTCAAATTCAAATTGTGTCCTACTAATACAAAAAACCCTGTAACCGAATACGCGAAAAATGATTTCATCCCATGATTCGGAGGCGGTTGACCAGAATAATCTAAAGTCATTGGCAGAACCATTTACGAAAAAATGATCTTTCATCGTAGAAATAAATCCTTCGTTAAACGCTTTATTAACAGCATGACCAATCAAACGTCCCCCGATAAAATCGCTGGACATTACAGCGGCACACTGAGGATGATCTTGGTTATCTACATAGACGATTCCATCAATCGTTTCTTCTAAAATTGAGAGTGGAAAGGGCGTAAATGCCGATTCCTCCCCAGATAATAATCCCTTAACAACATGATACTGATCTCTTTCAATGCGAATAAAAGACATTTAGGCACTCCTCCGTTATGATTAAAGTGACGCATACAAGAAGGTTTGTTTCGTTTCGAACAGGGGCCGTCTGCGGCAGCCCCAGCACTATAGTTCCCAGTTAGTTGAATGTCCGTTTTTTTTCTGTACGGATTTTAGTGAATCTTCAGTAGGTTTTCTATTTTTCTTAGCCATTTAAGCTTATAAAAGTAACTTGTTGGTACACCATGATAACCTTCATACATCTTTTTTAAATGCTCTATGCGATTTCTTGGTAATCCCTAAACATCATATTTCCACATTTTTCTCAAATATCCTGCCCTTTAGTTGAATGGCGACGGATTCTAAAGCTGATCCGTCGCCATTACAAACTAAAAGTAACGTCGATAAAGTTCTCTCCGCCGTTCGCCTCGGAGTTGTGCGTAGATTTGAGTGGTCGATGCCTTCTCATGACCAAGCATTCCTTGAATGAAATCCAATGGAGCACCATTATCAAGGAGTTGGCATGCAACAAATAAGGCTTTGCAGGAATCCGTACAGCTGGACAAGTACTTTTTCAACCATACTTTGCACTCTGTTGTAAAATAAACTTCTCTTTGCTTCGATCCCTTGCCATTAACGATTACTGAACAGTTCTCCCAGTTTATATCTTCGGCATTAATCTTTTCTACCTCCCCAATCCGGCAGCCGGTGCTGTAGAGAAACTCGAGCAGTGCTCTTTCTCTGAGTGACTGACATGAGATTTTTAAGTGTATGACGTCTTCCTCAATCAAAAACTTAGGAATACGCTTATCTAATTTGGGTTCTCTCAATTTTAGAGAAGGATTTGAAGTCAGATAAGTCTCTTCATAAGCATAGCGAAAAAGTGAACGAACAAAACGAATTCGATGGCCAAGACTGTTTGGCTTCAAACGAACTGCTTGTTTTGCCAAGTATTCCTTCAGTGTGGTTAACGTCACCTCTGTGACATCGAGATTGCCTAGCTCCAGCACCAACATCTTGTGCTGCAAAGCGTATGCTTTTAATGTTTTTGGACTGAATCCTTGAATGCGTTTGTCAGCCTCATAACAAACTCCACAACTCATTTAAGTTCATAACAAAACCTCCCTTTAGAAACTATTAAATCTAGTTTGCTTCTAAAGAGAGTTTTAAACGCCTGCTGTATTAAACTAGTGTTTCCAGTTAGCTTAAAACGTAGAAATTAGAGTATACATCTAAAATATCATTGTTGACCAACAAGTTTCTAGGTTCAATATATAATAATTGGACCAAGCCTTCCATCGGTTTTAGTTTTGAAGGTAGCTGCAACAAATTTATCTTTATCTGATTTCAAATTACTACTCCCCGTTTTGAGAGAACCCGATCCATTTCATCAAAATGTTCTTTTTTGCTTGAAGCATAGATCAAATCAAAACTATCGTTATTTTTCATCACTGTTATTATGCTATCATCGTAATTCCCATAAAATTCGATGCCAATCCAATGCCGAAAGGAAAAACCTTTATTACTAAAATTTTCACGAATAAAATCCAAGTCGGTTTGTTCAATGGAATAGAACGAATCACAGCCGTATTCAAGAGCGAATACGGTTTGCAAATAGGCCATCGCATGAAAAAAATCGGTCAATGTTTCAAAATCTTTTTTCCATACCTTTTCATCGTAACTCATATAGACAGGTGGATTGGACCTGGATAAATCGTTTTTATGGATTCCCCAAACACAGACACGTTGATTCTCGCAATAAAAAATTAAATATTCGCTATGTTTGAAGTATTGGAGTTGCTCGGGTTTGATCAAACTATCTTGCGTATGATTCAGCCGCTCGTCTTTACCGAGTTCCAAATAATAATCTATAAACACCTGGGGCAATTCACCAAAATTATTTTTAATGGTTTGTATCTCGTCATGACTAAACCCATTTCGTTTCGTTATATGAAACAGATTTTTTATCATTGTAAAATCAGTCACCCGCATCACACCTTATCCTTGTATAATACTCCATCGATTAACTTAAGAATATTCCAAGTCGGTCTCCTTAACCATCAAGAGAGCATATTATACACCCATTTTACCATATATTTACTCCACTATTCTGCCCGTTAGTTGAGAAAAGCCAGTGCGGTAGACCTTTCGGTATTGAACTATCACGTCAATCTTTCGGAGATAGTTTTACTTATTTCTTCAGGTTTTTTAACTTCAATGATTAACTTTGATATTTTAAATTTACCAACAAGAAAATTATTCAAGTCAAAATGAAGGGTATCAACCTCATTATCAAAAAAGTAGAGATGATAACCTCCATTGAATCTAAATAATCCATTTCTTTTTCCTCCAAAAGAAAAACCATAAAGCTTGAAAGCATTTGGTATGGGTCTACCTGTTGTTACCCCCTTAATCGAAGAGTATGGAATTTGCAACCCGTTATCTAATTTTAAAAAGGGCGGATTTCCAAGATCGATATTTAGATGGGTTTCCATTAATTGAATTGTACGTTCCATTCGTTTAGTCCTCCATTTCATAACGCTTTAGTATTTTTAGAATATATTTACATATTACACCATAGATAATCTTATTTATAGAATTTATTGGGCTAATTTACCCAAGAACTGAACATGCATAGATTAACGGAAACAAGGAGGAGCTCTGCCGTGGCAAACTGCTCCTTGTTTGAATCAACTATCGTTCTTCTTTTGCTCAATACTTACTTGTTTTCTTTCAATAAATATCCAAATATAATATTCGCTTTGATTTTCGTGGTTTCACAAGGTGTTTTCTAGTGTTGAAATTGGCGCTTATGGATATATGAAGGAATGTATAGCTTATTTAATGTTACATGGTGTTGGCGAATGTGTGATCTTTTACGTGATCTTTTTTAAAAGTCACACTCGCAACTTCGTCCATCTCAATTCACTCTATTATAGTGTTTAAGTCCTCGGCACCCTTCCCGTCAACCTCAGAACCTCCAACTTTCTCTGCAGGTCCAACTGCCATTCATGATCATGCGTCGTACTCGCCAGCCTGAACTGATTCTCGATCATCAGGCAATCCCAGCAATACCTGGCGTTCTCGCGCAGGCAGTACTGCAGCTCCTTCGCTTCCTCCAGTGTGAGTGCTCCCTTCATATTCATATGAAAGATTTCGGCTAACCTTAAATGTACGGGCAACATAATAACCAACCTCCTGTATTACCATCCTAATACATCATATGCAGGTGTATCAGAAAGATGATACGCGTATTAGTTAGTTGATACATTTATTTATGTGATGTATACTTTTGGAAAAAGGAGGCTTGTCCGTGATCGTTAATCATGTCAGGGAGATAATGGAGCAGCAAGGAAAGTCCATCAGGGGAGTGGCTAGAGAAACTGGACTTGCCATTAACACGGTATCGGGGCTGTACCATGATACGTCCAAGCGCGTAGATATGGAGACGCTGGACAGGTTATGTAAGCACCTAGAGGTCAGTACCGGAGAATTACTCGAATACATAGAAGACGAAGAAGCCCCGCCAGAATAACGGCGGGGTCTTATTATGTAGTCACTTGAATTACATCGTCGATCTGGATCCAGTCATAATCATACTCCATCTGAAGTTTAATCCGCCGCAGCTGCCTATCAACGGCCAGCACTACGCCCCGAAGCTTAATGTCCTGGACTGGGTCAAATTGAGTGATCGTTATCTGCTCCCTATACCGCTTTGAGTAAGTGAGTACTTGATCGATCAGCTCCCACTCTTGTGAGTCAAGCACCGGCTTGCTACGTAGGCTCTGCGCTCTCTCGTCACTGATAATTCGCAGCTTGTGCTCTGGAAGCATCATCCGGCTGCAGTCAAATATACTGTCTAGTTTACGTACCATGATGTCCGCCCTTCCTAATAATTAGTCCAGTAATCGATATGGCCCCCATCCATGCCCCATGAAACTGTTGCCGGCTGATCCTCGGTCCGCTCCCAGCCCTCGATGACTTTCGCACTTTCAGGTGGATTACCTGGCTGCCATTGGATGTATTTTTCATCCACCAGTTCCAGCAGCCCTTCTTTGATTTTAGATTGCACCCGACCACTTTTTTTCTCGAGCTCTGCAAGTGTTGGCATATGGCCATGGTGAACCGAAGAATGCCGCATGATCATCAACAACTTGCGGGCAGTGTCGCTAAGCATAGCGCTTCTCCGCCACAGGCTGCCATGAAAGGATGCTGGAAGCCAGAAATACACGGGGTGCGCCTGTATTTAAGCAAGTAGCTCTTATGCGGCCGTTACGAATACCGAGCACTTCGATCTTCCGCTGCGTGATCTTGCCTGCTTTGTCCAGGTATATGATTTCAATGGTTTGGCCGATGCTCATTTTCATGTTTATCGCCTCCAATATAAGAACGGTTGTTTGTATTATAACCAAGCGTATGTTCTGTAATCAAGACTTAACATATTTTTCAGTTGGGATTAAAAAGAAATCTATAACTTTCAATCACATTATTGCAGATATAGGCATATATGTTTAGACTATATTATTCCTTATATACTATGATATTGTTTATTCGCATAAAAAAAGGAGTTGTTTTTTTGAAAAAATTATTTGGTCTTTTTTCAATGTTTTTTGTAATGTTGATTCTATCTTTAACAGTGTCTGTCAATACATCCCTAGCAGAAGAACGATATTCTGAGAACCTTATTCCGAGAATGACTTCAGCTACAACACCATCAGGGAAAGTAACCTCAAGCGAATACTGGGATGGTGGAACATCTAATTGGAAGGCATTTGATGGAATTCAGCAATATTCAACATCTCCTGGTGTGTACACTGCTTGGGGAACTACTAAAACCACTGGGTGGTTGGCCTATGAATTTCCAACACCAAGAAAAATATCAAAGTATATTATAGGATATGGAGATTTCGTTGGGACTTCAGAGTTTGGTTCACAGCCTAAAAATTGGACCTTTGAGGGGTCTAACGATGACGCTAATTGGATAAAACTAGACAGTCAAAACAATGTCACTACTTGGGTCAAAAACACACCTAAATCTTATGCGTTTGAAAATAATACAGCTTATAAATTCTATCGTATCAATGTATCTGCAAATAATGGTTCTATAAGTCAAGTAGTAAATTTAACAATTCATGAGCTTCAAATGATGGAAAAAATAATTGAAGCTCCGACTCCTCCTACTAATCTCACCGCTACCGCCGGTAATGCAAATGTAGACCTTACATGGACTTCAGTATCAAGTGCTACTTCTTACACTATAAAACGTTCTTTAGTTTCAGGAGGCCCCTACATTACAATAGCTACTAACATTACAGATGTAACTTATGTAGATAATACAGTTGTGAACGGAATTACCTATTACTACATTATTACGGCGCTTAGAGATACCACAGAGAGCATTAATTCAAACGAAGCATCAGCAACTCCTCATAAGATTGTTCAGCCCGATCCCGAACCAACAGGAGACCGAGCTATCCTTACCATTACACTTACAACAGGAATGAATAAAGAATTTGATCTGCCAATTGCAGAAGTAGATGCATTCCTTAATTGGTATGATACTACTTCCGGATCAGCTCGATACGGTATCGATAAGCACAACAACAATAAGGGTCCATTCAACAAGAGAACAGAATATGTTATACATGATAAAATCCTCACCTTTGAAGTAAGTGAATACACGACTAAATAAACAAAACAACCCCGCCGACCACTTAAGGTTGACGGGGTTGTTTTATCTCTTCTCTAAATTCGAATTGATCCCTGAAAAACCGACTTCCTGCAATCTTGATACTCTCTGGAGAATAGGCTTCGATAATACCGCCATAGTCCATCATATGATCTTTTTAGGATCGGGCTCCTGGAACCAAACGGATATCTTGGATTGTAAAAAGGAAAACACTAAGAAAGTCGGTTGGAGATTAACAGTTTAGTAAGTTTATTCTCCTCCACTATCCGATCCCTGCCCTCCTAAGGCGTTAATTCTATCTTGAGCATTTAAAATCCGAGCATCCATTATCATTACATAAGCTCCTAAGGCTGTCAGCGCCAGATCAAGTAAGAATAACAACCAAAAACCTATTGATCTAGATGAGGTACCCTCCTTTGTAAACCACGCAAGCATACCTATAGCTATAATGGTCATAATTATTACAAAGAGCATTGATGGCCAAAGGCGTTTAGCTATGGTTTCAGTCGTTGGTGAGTTTGCAATTTTCCCTGCAGCATTAAGTAATTGAGGGTCCATTCCTTACCCCCTTAACTTACGTCTCATTAACATAAATCCTGCTAAAGAGATGCTAAGTACAACAGAAGGAAATGTTGCACTGAAAGGAACTTGTGAAACAATTGGAATTACCATTAAGATCACAGCCAGTGCAATACCGATATTCACACCTTGTTTCTCAACAAAATCTCGATTTTTAATCAATTTTTCTAACATAAGTTCCGCCCTCCTATAGTTTGCGGCCCCCAACTTCTCTATCGTTGATTGTTCGTCTGTCTTTAACTTCATATTACCATATGCTGGCTGAGAGTCAAAAGATACCACATTACTATCCTTTACAAAGAAACTCTTTTCAAAATAGTTCAGTAAAGATGGTGATGATGAATTAATTTCTTGTACTATTTCTGGATTACTCACCTTCATTGTTTCAGCTGATACTATAGCCCAACTAGGTCTAGAACGCTTAAACATTGAAGAATTGGAAGAAATAACATTGGTTTGAAAAGCAGTGTTCTCACTTCCAGACATTTGAAGCGCATTAGTTGTTGTAGATTGTATTTGACTGAACGACAGTGGATTCATAATTGCAAGACCAGAAACTGCAGTTGCGATGAAGACTTTAAGTGTACTCAGTAATTGTGGCTTATTTTCATTTTCGTCAACGCTCTGATTCAATAGTGCGTTAGGATAAATCATAAATTCATCGCTATTACTATTACTGGATGTTACTGTTACATTCATATCAATTCTCTGCCGTGACAATATATCGGAAATTGACCAATCAAATCGCCATTAAAGTAAACTTTTGAAACATATTCTCCGTTCTGTCGGAAAACAACATTCTTACAGTCAATTGATAGAGCAAACCCTTGATATTGAACCGGTATGTTAATATTAGCCGGATCGTTTTCAGTTTTGAACCGCAATTCCCCCGTATCTATAATATTTGGTGAATTTTCCTCGTTTAAGGAAAACGTTATGACCAAAGCGTGTTCTATACCGTGTTCCACACCTTGCAGTCCAAGCGAAATAGAAAAAGAGAACGCTCCCGGTACGAAGATTGGATTCAGCGTGGCGTAAGGATTAATGATTTTGAGCTTTTGACCTTGAGGAGTCACCTCCGGATCTGCTGATTCACTGTAGACAAACATACTTACACGTGGCATAAAAATTCCCTCCAAGACTATGTATTGAATTCCTGCTATTTCCATTACCTATCATCTATGAAATAGAGTAATTTGACAATACATTTTTTAATCTCAACGTGATTATTAAGTATATATCTATATAATAATTAGAAAACTCCTTCTCAACAGCGTTTAATTGGTGTTATTTGGGATGATTTAGGGATGAATCGATAATTATTCTGCTCTAAATAAAAAGGCACTCGATAGACAAACAAAAAAAGCCTACCAGCCGGAGTCAGCGGGCATATTCCTGAGCATTTGAGAATTTACTTTGACGTGATATTGACTGTCTTGGTTACAGCGTCATACGTCACTGTAGCCCCAAGAGCTTCAGCCACAGCGCGCGCCGGTGTAAAGGTAGTGCCGTTGTCTAGTACGCCGTCAGTCACCTTCTTTCCGTTCACATTTACGATAACCTTCACTTCTTTGCTCATTGCTGGTTCCTCCTTTGGCTTAATCAATTTGTATATCCTGTCCACCGCAGAAACTGAAGGTTTTATGCCAGCGCGTAGTTGTGATGTACTCAGGTCAAATGTCATGTCAAAATGCGGGTAATCCTTACTTGATGTCCAATCTCCGCCCCAGCCGAACCCCAGCCGCTTTGCCTCATCTACTACTTCCAGCCAATCCGCCTGCCTGTTCCCGTTGCCATCCCACTTTAAATCCCAGGATACAGACTTACCATCAGGCAGAAGCAAGGCAAAGTCGATGGCCAGTCCGAAATTGTGATAACTGTATCCGCCCTTGGCATTGGTCACGATAGCCCCCGGCTTCGTGCGGCCCTGTGCGTACAAGGCGTCCTGCTCCGCAATGGTGCGTAACCCTTGTGTAATCAATATAGGTATTCCCAGTGCAAAACAGCGCTCGATCAGCGTAATTGTTGCAGCAGCTACAACCGGCTGTAAACCAGATAGCCGGGATGAGGATTTACTCTTTACTTGTTCCAATGTCAGCATTACTTCCCAGCACCCTTCTCCCCTGATTTCCCACGCAAAACCTCCACAGCCTGCCGCAACCCCGGCGGGATTGGCGCATCCAGACGACCAGCGTTTTCAATAAGACTTAAAAGCTCGTTTGAAAGGTAGAAAAAAATCGCAGCATCTCTAAATAGATGGTTTCCGCCTAATACTTGGTCAACCAAGTGCGCCACGGCCACAATAGCAAAGATGATGATCTTCCGCGCAATGCCCCATAGTCCAACCTTACTCTTCAACTTGCCCTCCTTGGCTGCTGCAGCTACGCCAGTAAGATAGTCCAGAACCACAAATACCAACAAGATAGTCAACAGTGCCGACCACCCCCCGAATAAAAATGCAGCAGTAACGCTTAACATCGGTAGCAAAATCTTAGTTATGCTCTCCACTAATCATCCGTCCTCTCAATATAAATAGCCCCCGGGGTCCCAAGGGCATAAAAAAAGCACGCTCCATGTTGGGCGTGCTAGTTCGCTGCTTCTTCTGTTTTAGTTTCAGTTTCTTCTACCGGCGGCTCTTTGTCTTTTTGAAGATTGGCTAGCGCTTCGCAGACCTTCACATCAATCGCCTCAAGGATCTCCTGATGCCGTTTGGGATGGTGGTTTAGAACGATGGAAATAATGTCTACCACTTCTTGCACCGGCTGGGTGAGATCAATGGATACTCCAATGCTAGTGATTTTCAGAGGAATCACCTCCTTTCGTGCAAAATAAAAGAGCCCCGCATTGCGGAACTCTGAAATAACAACTATGAGTGCACTTCATCAATTTTCTTGAATATAAATTGGTATACTTCTATAGGATCAACTCCCTCAAAAACCTTAATTGTCCGTATTTTGTCCAGGAATTCTTTATCGATCTCCATTTGCTTTCCTCCAATTAGGAGGACATGCCGTTTTACTTCTAAGATGTATGATGTTATTATGTTGTTGTAAGGGCAATGCCCTCTGTGTTTTACTGGTTCGCCTTCGCTTCCGCCAAGAAACGAGAAGGCGAACTTTTCTTTCCTCCGTCAATTACTTGCAATCTAGCCTTTTCTACGCAATCGCCATGCGCTATTGATGTCGAGCTAAAATCCCCACCATCTTGATAGATGGCAAGTATCCGCTCATCATCAATATGCATCTCTTCTCCGCATTTGAAGCATGCTGTGAATATTTCATCTCCGTATATCTCAACTTTTTCCATTTTTCCATTTACTTCAGTTTTTAGATAAAACACTGATTAACCTCCGATGCTTATTGCTTCCTCTGTTCTTTCAATCACTGGAATAATTCCTTCATTCTTCAGAAACTCATACAAGAAAAACCGCCCTTTTTGAGTCCATTTAGTTCTCATATTCACATCCGGTCTGCCGTCACTTCGAACAATGTTTATTGTATCTGAGTGTACGTATCCCTTATCATCATAATTACTGTACAGAAGCCACTGCTCTCCTTGTTTGTACTGCACCTTGAATTCATGTAACAGCTTATTAAATGCAGTGGCGCTCATTCCATAATCCTTTGCTATCTGATTAACGTTAACTAAACCTTTGTTTTGCAAAATTACATCAGTGTAATCAGCCTTCGGCTTCAGTTCTTGAATCAGTTGGTCTTTTTTCTGGCTTTCAAGTAAAAGAGCTTGTTTCTGCTCCGCTAGATCAGTGGCTAGGCGCAGTGCTTCAGGAAGAGATTGCGGTATTTGAAGCCCTGCTTCACCTTTCACTCGATAATAATCATCAACCAGCATTTCATATGCTTCCCAAGACCGGTCCGTGTTGAGTGACTTGGCGTGAAGCCATGCGCCTTTTTCTGTCCAGAGATAGAGAACTACTGCATTTTTTGAACCATCGTGAATTTCATGACGGTCTAGGAACTCCCTCTTCTCATCACCTTGAAGAATATAATAATGTTTGCCTTCGATATATCGTTTTTTATTCTGGTTATAGTTATAACTGATTTGCTGGCGATCTGCTTGATATGAATCTGCTAACTGTGATGACAACAAAACCCGCTGACCCTTGTGTTCGACTGGAATTAACGTACTCATCCCTTTTCATCTCCCTCATCCAGTTTCTTTTACATGCCCCAACAATTCCCCCACACCACATTCAAAAAAGTTACACAAAGTTTCAATTGTATCAAGATGGAGGCACTCGCTATTTTCACACCTCGCTGAATATTTCGCTTTGAGTACTAACCAGCTCTTTCAAAACATCTGTTGGTATTTTTTCAATGTAAGCTGCAGCCTTAAGTTTAGCAGGATCAATTTCAAGTGCTGTTGCCAGCGCGTTATTCAATTTGTCTCCTGCGGGTGGTAATTTACCATTTTGGAGTTTACTGATATACGCCTTGTTCGTATTTACCCCATGTTCCTTGATCAGAGCGGTTAGTTTACTCAATGAGACTTTTTTACCTTTAATCGACTCCTTTAAGATTAGAGAATATCGGGTTTCTTTCATCATTACAGACCTCCTTTCGAAAAAAAACGTTGTTACATAATGACTCCATGTAGTTAATGTATAACAACAATGGGTCGTTGTCAATACTTAATAACATTGATTCTTCTTCACAACGTTGACTATAGTCAACAACGAAAGCTACAATATAGTTACAGGAGAGTGAGTAAATGCAGTATAAAGACATCTTAAAAAAATATATTTCAGATTCTGGCTTCTCGTTGAGCAAGATTGAAGAGAGAATGCGTGAAAAAGGACATTCAACAAACAAATCCTATATTAGTAAGCTCCAAAATGGAGTTTATCCGCCAGCTGGTGAAGATATTACTCGTGCTTTGGCAGAAATCACTGGCGGAGATCCTCAACCGCTTATACTTGCAGGTTACATTGAAAAGGCTCCTCCTGAAATTCAAGACCTGCTAAAAAGAGTAAGCCAAGCTGAAGAATATCTTGAGGAACAAATTATTAACTTTCTCACAATAAAAGTTAAAGACGAAAACAACCTGTCCGCAGAAGAGAAAGGGTTTATATTTCAAATTTTCGAGGACATCGGTGTTCTTCTATTTGAAGAGAGTAACCAATTCAAAACTTTAGAACAGGTAAGAGAAAATTGTCTGGCTTACAGTTCACTCAAAGATAAGCAAACTCTACTCGAAATTATCAAGTCATATCTATCAGATAAAAATATAGATCAGTTCTATGAAGACAAATACAATGAGGTACAGCTACGACATAACGAAGCCATGAATTACGTCGATAAGATACATACCAAAAGGGATCTGCGGATGATTATTTGCGATGAAACTCCTTTGTCTTATAACGAAATAAAACTTGATGATGAAGCTAGAAAGGACATTATTACAATTTTGGATATTCTCTTCAAGAAGCCTTTTGGAAAATAATCTAATAATTATTCCGTTGATGGTTCACCTGTTTGCCATGGATTGTTAAAAGTACAAAAAGGCCTTGCTCATAAGAACGCGGCCTTTTTGCTTTCCCACCAGTGGAAATTATGATTATTACTTCTGCAATCCAGCAATCTTAGCATCAACGTCTGCGAGTTGTTGTTGAAGGGTAGCCAGCTCCGCTCTGAGTTGGTTAAGTATTTTCTCGCTTTCTTTTTTCGCACCTTCCCACTGAGGAATAGTAGTTGAATTAGGATTCTCTGAAATCAGAACATCCCACATATCAACTTGCGATTTTTTAAATTCAGCTATATGAGACTCTTTCTTTGAAATAGCCTCAACTATGTTTTGACGAGAAGTTTTCAGTTCGTCAATTGATCCGGAGACAACTGATGAAGATGCGGAAACAGAAGCCGTTGTTGTATCTCCCATAATAATCTTCTTCCCTTCCACTTTTAATGATGCTCCTGTAGCTTCAGCCACAGCACGAACTGGAGCATAAGCCGAACCATTGATAATTACGGCATCAGCGACCTTGGCTCCACCCTTTTCAATTAAAAATAACCCCTGCACTTTCTGGCCAATTAGACTCGAGGAATCTGCAAATGCTGTTACCCCTGCAAACAATAAAACACCGACAATAATACCAGATATAAACTTCTTCAAAGCCACATCTCCTTTGCTAGAATTGTATCTTTATTATCGGTGTTTCTAGGTAATTTTTACAATACTACGATACTGTGAAAGTACCGCCCCAGTTAACTGCACCAGCAATGCCATGATTATGAGATCCGAGATTCACGGTGTGTGAATGACTTGCGTTAGCTTTTCCAGCTAGCGCCGACCAGAGTGCATTTAATTCATTCTGTAAGGTAGTGTGCGCGGATTCGTTGTAAATACTATCCCAAGATTGAATTCTTACATATCCACTTGTTGGTCGTAAATCAATGTTACTTCCCGCTAGTGTAAGATTCCCATAAGCGCCAATGGCAAAGCCAATGCCTGGCGAATTATAAATCGTTGACTCATTCCCGTTAGCAAGAAACCTGATCTTACTAACTCCCCCATCATAGGCCGGAATCAATATCCCGCTGTGCTCATCCGAATAAACCCCGAACGCGATGGATGAAGGATCGATCTCTACCCGCGGGTAAATACCAGGAGCAGCTGTCCGGATCTTCGCCCCGGTTATGGTACCAGCATAAAAGTCGGTCTCATAAACTGAAGAAGCCTCGATCAAGCCTGTCAGCGTAATTGACCGAGCCACCACATCACCATTCATGTAGACGCGGAACGGCGCCGAGTGAAAGTCCGACCGCCCCGCAGCAATCCCGTTCAGATTGATCTGAGTAACGTTCTCCCCATCTCCTATCTTCATCTCTACAAAGTTACCCAGAATACCAACCACAGCCGGAGCAGACACCCCATTAGCCGTAATCGCGGTCATGGCTGTAGCGCCACCGTCTCGAGTAACTATGATCCCGTTAGAAGTCATAATGACCTGATCAAGTGCGTTGACCGTACTTTGCAGCACTATCCCCCGCCCGTCATACTTAATCTCAGTCTTAGATGCGTTGATGTCGATAACAGCCTGTTTGGCGAATTCCTCAAAGGCTGAAGCACGTACTCGGCCGCCGGACAGGAGATCATTCAGGATATGCTTGCTACGCTCCAAATCTGCAAGAACCTGCGTGTCATCCCGCATCATGTAATTGGAGAGCGTGGCCTGAGAGTGCTTATCCATGGCAAACGGATACTCCGTCAGCTCCAAAACCCGGCAGCTAATATTGACCATCTCCATGTCTGGATCATAGGCATAAACTGTGTCGCCCAGACCAGGCCGCTGCTCATCTGGATCAATCTTGTGTATATCCGCTGAACTGACGCCAACCTCGAATTCAGGCATTTCCTTCTTTCGAAGTGCTTCTCGGGTGGCGATCAGCAGCTCCTTGGGGTCCTCGATGTTTTGGTCGATTAGCTCCCCGTCGTAAAAAGTATTAATGTTGTTGGCCCAATACTGTGTATACGGCGAGATCAGGTAATTGACGGCTAGCTTGTTGTCTACGATGGCGCCGGGAACGGACTCCAGTAGGCTGCGCTCCTCCGCTGTCAGGTAGTCGGCAGATAAGCCTATGAATGTCCGGCCGTCCTTCATCTGGGAAAACAGCCGGGTCGTCAGGTTAGAAACATCGTCTTTGAAACTATCGCTAATGATGTTCTTGCCAAGACGATACTGGAACCCAGCGTCTTTACCAATCCGTTTATACAGGTGAATAACCGTGTTGTCCGGCTCGATCTCGCAGCCATACAGATTAATGACATCATTAAGCCCAGCAAGCGCCGTTGTTCTCCCCCAATCTTTAACATCACGAAGGTCAAACACGTCATGGAGCACGAAGGTATAAACACCGCCCGTAGCAGCTGTGATCCGGTCCAGGAGAGTAGTGATATGAACTCCATAGGCTTCGTCGATATATTGATTGTATGGAATCTTGAAGTCGATCATCTTGAACATGATGTGTGTACAGATGACCTGGGCGCTGATTACTTTGCTGTTGCGGTCCCGGCCACGACTCTGGACGACATAAAATTGGCCACGTTCATCCTGAACGTAGCCTTTAGGAATGATCTTTTCTTTGTAGTCAGCGCTGGTCATCGAGACTGTGAAGGATATCTCGTAATCGCTGTTGACCCGACGACGGCGCTGGACATCGGTAGATGCGACCAGCAGACCGGTTGGGGATCGGTTGCGGTCGAAGGATTTGAGGTGTTTTTGCATTGTGGGAGCTCCTTATATGAACTAAGCCTCTCCAGTTGGAAAGGCATCTTGATTTTATATTTTAAATACTAAGTTCCAACTTTTCCGTAAGTGTTATACTTTCTTTGAATATTTCTCCGAAAGGGGTGATTTCATATTTTCCTTTATGAAGTTCAACCCTTGCTGTTTCCATATTGCTCGCAGCAAGTTGCTCTTCCGCTCTCTTAACTTCGCTTAATAAGCGTTCATCAAGAGATTCAAATTCTCCAATTTCCTCTTTGAAAAATTTAAAAAATTTAGCAATTAATCCACATCTAGATAGGTTATTAAGATAGAAATTTGAATTTTCAGGAAAATCCAGTTCAACATGATCAACTATATTCGACGAAATAACGTCGTAATATATTGAACTTCCAAAATTAATAACCACTAATTCAGTAAACAACACGTACTGATTGTTCATATAAAATTCATTGAAAATTTTCGCTTCATCTGAACTCAAATTTTTGATTACATCTATAAAACCTGGATGAGCATATTTCGCCCTTTCAACTGTAGAAGCGTTAACCAATAAGTTTAGGAAAAGTTCCGCGATATCTTCGTTTGTCACAGTAAATAGTTCGTCAAGTATTTTCAAACCAATAGTTGGCTGCACAACTCCTACATTCTCCTCAGGTATTGCCTCCATCTTTTTCCGATAATTATCCATATGATGCTGAAAGAAGACATTAGCATTGGCATTAGCTAGTTTTAATGGCAGTAGAATAGTATTTCCTAAATCCAAAACTGTGCCTAAAGCCTGTCCTACCTTCTGCACTCCAGGTTGAGCTAAATCCGGATAAACCATCTTCATTATTTTTAGTCCGTTATCTGTTACCTTACCAAGCCCCAACAAATCCATATATTCCCACCCTCGCATTATTTATTTCTAACTAATACGAAAGCAAGGAATAATTGTCTCATTTTCTCGAAAGATTTGTTGCGTAGTATGGTCCTTGATTTTTGCAATAGTAAAAATCCTCCAATCCCTATAGAATGGATTTGTCATCGCCATTCATTGGAAAGGAGGAAAGTCAATTTCACAGCAAGTGTGGACACCTACTAGCTCTTACCTGATTCGCAATCGTTCGCTCTTCGGTGTATGTGCGATGCAACCACACACTCATACTATATACCAGGAGGGTAGAAATGTCATCAAAGCAAACAGTATTTAAAAACATTGATGATACACTTAAAACAGTCGAACTTGCTCTAAAAGATTTAAAAAATGATCTTCCAGAGCGTAGACACGCTTCAATTAGAAACATCATTACTTTTGGTCGTAGCGTTACTTTTGCAATTCAAAAACTAAAGTCACATGTTGATGATTTTGAAACTTGGTACAAGCCGAAACAGCAAGAAATGATTGAAAACCCTCTGTTCAAATTTTTCAACGAAGTTCGAAACCAAATTATTCATGAAGGAAGACTTGATACAAGTGTATCCACAAACATCACTTACTTTAGCACTCTTTTTCTAGAGTACATGCCTAAACCTCCAAACTATACCGGCTTTTTTATGGGGGATGAAAATGGAGGTTCGGGCTGGAAAATCAAGAACGAATTCGATGAAGAAGAGAAGTACTACATTACATTGGGCAAGGAAGCAGTCGATGTTCAGCTTTCATTAGTCGGATTGCCTGAAAATCTTCCGTATGAAGACACTTCTGTTCTAAACTTGAGCACAGTGTATTACGATTATTTAAAAAACCTTGTCAATGAAGCGAAAGCACAGTTTGCTTAATCAAAACAAATACCGTCAGTTGCAGCTGGCGGTATTTGTTCATGAACAGTATGGTCCAACTACGCTTAAAAAACTATATTTCTATAACTCTCTCTAGAAACTAAACAACCTTGGGCAAGACCTTTTCTATACTTTCATTCTTATTGACCAAAGTGATCTTGTCTCTGTAATTCAAGATTGGTTTCTCAACAAACCTATACATTAAGGTGCCTAAAATAAGGCATGCTACTAAACTCACGATCCAAAGAGCAATGATTATTAATAATGTGCTCGGTAAAGATAAAATATCTGAAATTTTATTTATAACCATAAATACATATGGGTGCAAAAGATAAACTGAATAGCTTGTTATGCTAAAAATAAACACTACTTTGGCGATAATACCTTTAGAATTTTGATTAACTCGTGTATTTGATTCCAAGTAAGATAAAATAAACATTATAGTTATCGGGCAAACAGTAAAGAATAATGTTCTTGCGTAAAATGAATGATCGATAGCTCCAGACTTAGAATAAATGAACATAACATATGAATTAATTAAAAATAACAGTAATGAACATCCTGCAAAATACTTAGAAGCGAATACTTTCATATAAATTTCATTGTAGTAGTGTTTAATACCTGCTAATAGTACACCAAAAACAATACTATCCATTCTAAAATGGATTTGTTTTCGAATATTAAAATCAAATTGAGGATCAACTAAATAGGTGTAGATAATTCGCGCTGACAATTCAATCATGATAATTGAAAAACATACACCAAAAAACATCGCTTTCTTACGACTGCCCATTATTTTTGTGCAGATAAGAAAAATTACGGGCAGGATTAAATAGAACCATTCTTCTATAGATAGACTCCACGAAACGGGGAATGCACTCAAATGTTCTGCACTGTAGTTTTGTATAAATAACAAATTGCCCCAGTAAAAGTCTCGACCACGGATAATGAACATCCCTAAAAGAACCATGTAATAAATCGGAAGTGTTCGATACCATCTACGAATATAAAAAACCTTTAATGATGCCCACTTTGGAGTACCAATAATATCTCTGATGATTATCTTCCCTATAAGGAAACCGCTGAGTACAAAAAATAACTCTACCCCCAGAATCCCTGAAACCTCCATGATCCCATGAATTGTTTCTCCAGATTCAAACCTTCTAATGTAAAACGCTGAAATTCCGTGACAAATTAGAACTAACAGAATTGCAGTACTGCGAAGAATATCTAGACCTTCATTCCTTTTCATTATAAGCCTCCATTACCAAATTATCTCTATGGAGTATATCATCAAAAGGAAGTTATAGGTATATTGTTAGGCTATATTTTCTTCTAGAACGTCGATTGCTCCTTTAAATTCCGTCAGAGTTTTGAGATACTCGTACCCCTGCCTATGGTAGTTTTGTGACGTATTCGAAATGTCCGGTACGAAGTTAAAATGTGATATCTGAAAACAGTCTAACGTTCCCGCCAACGTTTGATTAGGATAGTAGTAAAGTTGGATATCCATCGATTCCTTTCCTCCGTGAAGCAACTCAATCCTTGCATATGCCGCTTCGACATTAATTCCTTTGAAATTCACATCCAATTGTAATCCCATAATTACACCATCCTTAAGGTCTTTGTTTCTGAATGAAATTAACACCGAATCCTAATGCAGGATGCGCTATCGCTGCTGATGTGGTATTCAGTATCCTGAGGTAGAGATTTGTGCCATAAATGAAAGGCTCCATATAGAGCATCCCCGCAGGCGGTTTTGCGCTCCCGTTAAAGCTCATTTCTGGCTTCACATTGAACGCGTTATAAGTTACACCCAACGGAAAGGATAATTCGACAAGTGTGTTAGCAGGAACTGTTTGGGCCGTGATGGACAAAAACAACACGTCTGCAACATTTAAAGCGAAGGGAAATCCACCAACTGACGGTTGCCCGCATTTGAAATCATATAGAGCACCTTTACTTGTATATTTCACTTCGACCTCTACACCGTCCCTAGTATCATAAACATTATTACCGGATGGCAATTCTCCGCCTCTTCCTGTATATCTTATCGTCTCCATTCGGAATTGTGATATAGTCGGTATATTGAAATGATACCCGGATATATCATTAAGAGTGATCTGGGATACATAGAGATATCCGGTAGCATTAGAGCCACTATCAACAAAAGCATTCGTGCATCCAGAAATATACCCATTTACATACGCAAGGTGAGCAATATTATTTAATCTGACGGCATTCAAACTACCTTCAATGTATAAGTTTGTGGCTCTAACATTTCCGCCGCGAACATTTAGAGCAGCATCAGAGCAAAATTCTATTTCAATATCTGAAATAGATATATCTGTTGTATCTAGTCCTGTCACCGACAATACAATATCCGAATCAGAAATACTCGAAGCATAAGACTGTGTTTCATAAACCCCTGTCGTATTATTAAATATTCTCGCGCCGCGAATACGAGTAGCAAATGCGCGAAATAAATTCAGTCCTTTAGCAAAGTTAGTTACATAAATGTCTGTTAGATATACATTTTCTGACTCACTCAAATCAATTCCTATCCCCGAAAATGCTCCTCCGACTTCTGTACCAATGATACGGATGTTCTCGATGCTGTTAAATGTCGATCCTGTTGAATTCTTAAGTCCGTAGCCAGGCCCGAACTTAAGAATAGTATTGTAGCGACTTTGTCCTCTAAAAGAGGTGTTATTTTTTAATACCAAATCTCCATTTATGATGTATGTCCCATCAGGTACAAAGAATTCAGTTCCTGAGTCCAGCAAAGTCTGGAAAGCAGCATGATCATTTGTTACTCCGTCCCCTTTAACACCTATGAGTGGTGAAGGTGGATATTTTACATTGACTCCCCGTCCAATCAAATTATCCGCAGTTTCCGCCAACTGCGCAGCAGTCCGGAGATAATCTTTGTCCAGTCGATCCTTAAGCGTAGGCTGATCTACTCCGAATGTATCGATCTTGGCCTGGGCCGCCGCAGGGCTACTGTCGCCGTTAACAACCAGCGTATCAACCGCCTGCTTCTGCTTATCCACAGCGTCCTTAAGGTTTTTAGCTCCCACAACAGCACCATCATAAGTGATGTGCTCCGCAGCATGCGCAACTTGAGAACCTTCATGATTGGTGATTCGTCTATCCTGGACAACCAATTCCGATTCAGCCGTAATCAATCGGTTGTTGTGGCCGGTTAAATCAGTCTCGATTTCCGCATAGTTATCGTTATGTCGCTGGAGATTAAGCAGGTCCAGCGTCTTCGTGATGATGCGGCGTTTAAAGTTCATATCCGCACTCCTTTCTCAGAACACGTATTTATAGCGATAGATGATTTCTAGGGCAAACGCTGGCGCGGTCGCAGAGACTGTGAAAGTCGTCTGACCAGGTAGAAGCTCGAAAAACACCCCATTGCTGCGGCCCCAAGCATTTGTCCCATTAAGTTTAACCGTACACTTGTCCGGATCGCTGTCGATCTCAAGAACATCATTCGCACCGATACTCCCGGTAAATGTAAAGGTCTGGCGACCGTCACTAATCGAAAGGTCCGTAAATGATCCGCTAATTCTCATCAGCGGATACGTTCTCTCCGAACCGATGTTATCCAACGTTACCATCTGCCCGCTCGTCGTAATGGAGAATGAAGAATCCGAGATATAAAAATAGCCCTCCCCGAAGGAAAGGCCCTGCCCGTATTCCCTAAGCTCCGTATCCTGCTGCGACTCCGGCCAGGGATCGTCCATTTTCAGCGGAACATTGATCAATCGATTTCCTGTGGAAGTATCGAATGACATTGATCCGCGATATTCGGCAATATACCGCTTGCCTGGTCTGTCATCAAAGACAATGATTAGTGGACCACGCCGGATGCTGAACACACTGGCCAGCTTTGCCACAGTGCCGTCGTAATCATCACCCATGACAAATAGACCCAAACTGATAGGCCGGGCCGAATAGGTGCTACCAAAGCTTTTCACGCCGTCTCTCCCCGCAATCTTGACGGTGTTCTCTTCCGTTTCTGGTAAGGGAGGAATGTCACGGCTGACCAATTGGATATTCAAGGTTGAAAGCCAGACGCCGTTCACAGAAACATCGTTCATCCGGACTTCACTCCCATCGTCTGAAGCCGGCGGGCTGACTTTTCACGCTCTGAATACATAATTTCAGTGTCTGCCCGGTCCTCTAGAGTGACGCCATTAACTGACATGTCAAAGCTATTATGGATGACTGTCTCAGACTTCACCGGACCAGTCGAAGTTGTTGAAGGCATAACAGAATCGAGCAGCCGGAAAAGACTACGCTGTTGCTGTGGATTAAGAACGATTTCACCGGCGTGTGCGATAACGGGGACTGCTTCACCTGATAGACCCTGCACAATACCACCAGCACTAAACTGCTGCAGCTTCTTGCCACTGTCTTCAGTTATTCCGTAACGGTCGCGCAGCTCTTGATTACGTTTCGACAATTCCGTCATTTTCGCAGTGTCGCCAGTAGCTTTTGCTCGATCCCAGGCGTCCTTATTCGCATTGTACTCTTCAAGGTCCCGGTCTTTCTGTGACGCCGCTTTTGTTGCAGTTACCTCGGCCATTTTCGACTTGTACTGAGTGACAAAGGTGTCCAAGTCCTTCAGAATCTCAGTATTAGCCTTAGCAGATTCGGAAACCCGGAACGCAGCAATACCGGACTCGATATCCTTAATGTCGCCACTGTATGCGTCAAAAGCCGCTGTTAATGCGTCATACTGCGCTTCAGCATTCGTTTTCTCTGTCTCGAATGCAGCCAGTTGGGTCTCTTTTTCCTTCTGAAGCGCGGTTTTCTGCGACTCCAGCTCACGCTTGCGCAAGTCGCGGTTGTGATCAAGGACGAATTTATTTCGTTCTTCAATTAACTTTTCCCGTTCTTTCTTGCCTTCATTACTTACTGCAGAAGAGAGAAGGTCAATTCTAGCATTCTTCTTCGCCAGCTCTTCTCCAAAGTCGATATCACTGTTAGCTTCTGATTCCTTCGCCAACAAATCATCAATCGCTTTGATCTTCTCATCCTGAGCAGCTAAGTACTTCTTCTTACGCTCCTCAATTGCTGCTAAGTCAGCCTTTTTAGCGCCATCAATCCGCTTCTTCTCTTCCTTGACAAGATCATCCGCGAGCTTTGTCGTCTTATCCACGAGGGACTTTCGCGCTTGGTAGAGTTGTTCATCGGCCTTCTCGTAAAACTCTGAGTCCTTACCGTATTGATCACGCAGCTCAGTCCACGCCTTTACCTTATACTTAGCGATCTCACCCTCGGTAGAACCAGTATCTTCGAGTCTGCGGATTTCCTTATCAATAAGTTTGGAACGGATATCGTACGTCTCTTTGGTTTCCTTCTCCGTTGCTGAAGCAAGATCCTTACGGGCTTTCCGTACTTGATCATCTGCTTTCTTATACTCTTCGCTGCCTTCCTTGTACCGTTTCAGGACGTTTTCCCACATATAAAGGCGTGAGTTCGCCATTTCGCGTTCGGTCTTTCCCGCGTCCTCTTGACGCCTCATCTCCTCGTCGATTCCTTTGGCGGATGCGTCGTAAGTCTTTTTGATTACGTCTTTGCGCGCCTTATATACCTCTTCGTCCGCTTTTTTGTACTCATCGGAGTCCTTTTTATATCGGTCACGCATGCGCGTCCAGGAGCTTAGCCGCATTTCTGCGATCTGTTTCTCCGTTTTTCCGCTATCTTCCATACGTCGCTCTTCCTGCTTGATCCACTCGGCCGAAAAATCGTACTGTGCCTGAATGCTGTCTTCGCCCAGCCGCTTAATCTGCAGCGCCAAGGTGCGAGCATCATCAATGGACTCTTTCAGAAACTGCGCGTGCTTCTTACGCAAGGCTTCATACTTCTCAAGTTGCTTTTCCGGAGACAGGTCAAAATAGTCTGCCTGAAACTGAACAGTTTTGAGATCAGCATCATACGCCTTTTTACGGGCTTCAGCCGCCAATTCCTCTGGGGTCTTTCCTTTCTTAGGTTTCGGCCCTTTCTTCGGGTCTGGCGAAACAATATCTTTGGTGAACTCCTGAATGCCCTTCTCCACCTGGTTCGCAAGCTTATCCATATCATTCATTGTTTCCTTATAATTGGATAGCGCTGCTTCAGCCTCATCCTTCTTCTTCTTGGCCTCCTCCGTCACGGTCTTGGTTAGCCAGTCATTATAAACAATATCCATGACACCAGGTGTCTTGCCACTCATTTTCGCCTCACCTTGTTGCACGCTCTCCGAGAAGGTTGTTGCCTTGCTTTGGTTAACCAGAGCCATGGCTTCGATCAACTTCTGATAGTTGTTTATCTGGGCTTTTACCGCAGCTGCTTGTGCCTCGACCTCTTTTTTATAATTGTTAATTCGCAATAACGCCTGCTTACCAGCTTCTTCTGTGAATTTCTTATCCTCATTAATCTGTTGGATAATCGTATCTATGTTGTCAGCCCGTATTCGCCCATCTTCGCCCTGGTAAGCATTGAGCTGCGGGTATTGCTTGATCAAGTCATTGGTGATCTCGACCAAGCGGTTCTTCTGGGAAGCGTCCAGAGTCTGCAAACCATTGAGATTCTTGAATTCAGCAGCTAGCGCAGACATCTGCGTGAGTTGTGTCTTCTTGGTTGCAATCGCTGCGGCGTCAGCCCTGTCCTGCTCAGTGATGACGTCCGTTGTGGACTTGATTGCTGCTTTCATCTCTCCGAGCTTCTGCGTTGCGTTTTCTACGCCAGTGAAGCCCATTCCGCGTAGTTTCTCGTCCATTTCTTTAAGTGCCTTATTGATGTCCATCGCTTCGGCCAGCATCTGCGGGGTTCCCTCTCCCCGCTCCCCTGCCGCTTGTATTTCATTAATCCGCTCCTGTAGCTTCGCACGTTCCTCTAGCGCAGTCGTCAATTCTTCCGTCTTTGCTCTGAGTGTGTCTACATCGTTGGCGGTTCTGTCTACAGCGGCTTTATCCAGCACGGCGTTCAGTTCCTTTTGCTTCTCAACCAGTTCAGCAGTAGCCTGCTTTGCCTCGCTGCTCTTGGTGACAAGATAGGTTATTCCGCTCACCAGCGCACCGATCGCTAATACGCTCCAACCAATAGGACCACTTGAAGCCCCTAGAAGAGCGAGAACAGCTTTTACTGCTTTAATAGCCGGCGGCAAGAGCAGCAGCGCGCTCACTAGTGCCAGTACAGCGACCGTCCCGGCATTAACGCCAGATACCAATCCTTTATGCTCCTCGGTAAATTGAGAAAATTCCTTAATTAGCGGACTTACCAAAGCCATGACTTGCTGAAGCGCTGGTATAAACGCATCTCCGAGTTCTGCTCGGGCTTCGGCAATAGTCTTGTTGAATGTGGCCTGTACACCTGTGTAACCAGTCATAGCAGCATCTGCATTTCCGGCGAAGATAGCCGACTCCTGCAAGATTCCGTTATAGGCCGCTTGCACCTTTTGAGCATCCGTGAGCTTGTCTGCTGTCGTACCGATCGATTTAGCATATCTGTCGTACATAACCGATAGGTTTGTCGTTATACCAGCTGCATCAGTCAGGTCAGAGTTGCCTGACTTGATGCCTTGCGCGACTTGCTGAATGGCTTCTGCCCAGGACAAATGCGCTTCCCGGTTATAGGTCGCAGCGTCCGCCGTTGCTGTAATGATCTCCTTAGTCTGATCCAACGTCAGACCGGCAGATACATAGGTTTTCACCGTATTATTAAGCGCGGTCTGATCAAGCCCCCAGCGGTCGGACAGATCTTCAGCCAACTGGATGGATTCGCTAGTGCTGACGTTCATACCCTTAGCTACTTTAGTCAGGCCTTGAAAAGAGTTGGACAAATTCTGCGCTTCCCCCGCAAAGGTTGTAATGGTGCTCGTCAGCTTTGACAGTAGCGCACCCGCGCCAAGCGCAGCAAGGGAAGATGTCAGGGTATCAATGCTGCTTGCAGAGTCTTGCACCTGGTTCTTCACCTTCCCAGCAGCTTCCCCAGCCTTTTCGACCGACTTAGCGGCCACTCCGGAATCTGAAGACATCTGTTGCATGCCTTTAGATGCTGCCTCCAGACTGTCCTCAAGATCCCAGATTTGTTTTGCCGTCTTATCAGAAGCAGCAGTAAGCCGAAGGACGGCACTCTCGGTATTGACGATCTGCTCCTGGAGCTTATTCTTCTTCCCTTGGTCGAACGTATTGTCATAGGATTGCTTCAGTTCCGCCAATTTTGCCCGTTGGATATCTAGTTTAGCGTTAATGTTATCCAACACTGCAGTAAGTTGGCCGACCTTGCCCTTTTTAGAGGAAATGTCCTCGAGCGCAGCATTCATCGCCTGAAGGTCAGAAGCTGACTTCTTCCCCTGCTCGCCAATGCCAGCAAGATCCCGCTTGACCGCCTGAATCTCCTGTTTCAGCGTCTGTGTATCAGCGGTAAACCGGGCTTGTAGTTCTCCGATCATCGTCGTCAACCATCATCCTCCTCCCTTCATGCGCGCAAGTTGCGCTTGATACTGTTCCTCTGCCGATTTCGGCGGCTCTGGAGGTGGCTTCGGAAGCGCAGCGGTAATCCGGTTGAGCACTTCTTCCCGCGCCTTATCGTCGATGATATGTGGCAATGATACTACATCCAGATACTGTAGCAGCTCCCCTGCCCGGACTTGGTCCTTGATTTGCAGTAGACGGGGTACATCGATCTGGTAATAGTCGTTCTCCACTTCACGCTGCGTCTTTCCCAGGATGATGCAAGCCCGCAACATAAATTCATCGATGGTTATTGTTCTTGGAGGGCCTGATTCATTCGCTTGACGATTGACTGCACGAACTGCTGCGCCGCCGGCGGAATCAGGCCCGTCAAGTTTTTTAGGGCTGCGTTCATGTCGTTCTTTTCCCAAGCAAGCTTCAGGTACTCCGAACACTCAGCCAGGCTGGCATGCTCACTTAGCTCCTCAATGTCTATGTCGCTGAGCAGCGAGGTCAGTTCGTAAATCTCGTCGATGGCCACATCCGCACCGGCTACGATAAATACGGAACGGTCTGTTTCCGGCGTCAAGAACAACTGCACCAAAAAATTTCCAATTGTACCGATGTGGTCAGTAAGCTTCTTCATGCGGTTGCGAGTTAGCTTCGGAACAGTCACCTGCCGTCTGCCGAGCTTCAATACTTCCTTTTTGCCTAACAATGCTCCTATGTTTAACAAGGCGTTCGCCTCCTCCTTAATCGTTGTAAAAAGAAAAAAGGAGAAAGCCAGCGCCCTCTCCGTGATCATATAACGCAATGTATTAAGCTGTAGCTGTAACTGTGATGTCGCCCCAAGTATACAACAGACCCTTCGGTGTTGCATCAAGGGCAGGGTATACCATAGCAGAGATCGTCATCTTAAGGTTGTCATCTAGTTTATAACCAGCGTTCACATCAAACTTGATACCTACACTTTCAAGGTAGATATAGCGTGAAGGATCAGTGACTCCCTGCGGTTTAATGACTGCACGCTTCTGAGGCAGCTCCTTACCTGCAAGGCCAGATACCTGATATTTCACCTTAGTCTCATCATCCCCATCTACAACCTTCGTTGCATTTGGGTTATACTTCGTGACCTTCTCGAAGTCCATATCCGGCGTTTCGAAGTTGATTGCCCCCGTTGTTCCCGTCGCAATGGATTTCACGGGGGCAGTACCGGTCTGGTCCGTCGTGGGCTCGAAGTAAGTAGTTGTTGTGGTGAAGTTGATACCCCCTTGTGTCAGGTCGATAATGATGCCGTCTGACCCAAGAATACCTTTATCATCTACTCCCCACTCAAAGATACCGGGTCCGGCATAGATTTTTTTCACATCACTCATGAACTAATCCTCCCTTGTATAGAAAATGAAATTGATTGAATAGGTGGGTCTGTTTTTGTCGTCCAGCCCCAAGTAGATTGGCGGTTGTGCAGCAGTGCTGGAGAAAACATGCACTGCACCGGCGGTATAATTCGGTTTACGATGCAGCAGTTTCTTCAATCCTTGGGCAATCAGTTCTGCTGCCGCCATGTTGTTTGGGGCAGCTTTGTAGGACTTGCCCTTAACTATTACCTGGAATGTCGGCCGTTCTGTCGGTACGTAGTCATGCGGCGCATACCCACCGGTACCAAACACGAAGAGACACGGTAGCTTCGTTTCCGGCAGATCCGCTGGAAGGAAGTTCGCGTCCGGGTAAACCGTATAACCGGAAGCCGTCAGGTAAGCAATCAGGTCATTAGCAACCATCACCTACCCGCCTCCCAACACTTTGGATAATTCTTCGATGATCAACTTCTCGTTCATCTTGATTGCCCTTTCCAAGAATTTAGCCCCCGGCATCTCGCCGTTGTAAGCACCCTTGGACAGCGTCTTCTCCCCGGGCTCCATTAGACGAACAGCTCCGCTGGCATCCTTATAAAAACCTTCATGCTGGATCACGGCGTAACTATCAACATCCGGAGTTGTCCCAAAGTCGATGTACGACACGCCGATCAGCTGCTTGACCTCCCCGATAGTGAGCGCAGCTTCTAGATCTCCATGATCAAGCGGTGCCAGCTTCTTAGCATCGTAGATGACCTTCAGGGCGAGAGTGTACAGTGTCTTATCAACCCGACTGTCAATCTCGTCAAGTGTTGCATCCAAGGCTGTGAAGATGGCGTCCAGGCCCTCCAGTTCAAAATTAAATCCGCTAGCCATATGCAATCACCTTCTTCACATCGTCGGTACCAAGATACTTTCGGATCTCATAATGTTGCACGTCAATACGGATCTCGGCTCCAAGTTGATTACTATATAGAAAGTAATCGTCGAATCCGATCGTCACAGCGCCCTCGATATGGATCGCATACGCAACCTGAATCTCCTCGCCCTTGGCATTCTTGATCAGCCGCTGCTCTTCCACAACCTTGGCAGCTCGCACCGTTTCTGCGGGTGGTAACGGTCGGCCCCAGTCATCTACACCGGAATGATAATGCGTGACAGTGGCCGGATAGCCAAACAAGCTCATATCAGGCTCCCTCCATATTGGAGATCGGTGCCACCCGCTGCTTCCTCTTCGGCGATCTCACTGGCCGTCTTGCCCAGAAGATCCCGTACATCAGGTGCCACAACATCACGGATGCCGCTATACGTGACACCCTCGCCATTATCGTTGACTGACTTAACGCTGTGCTTCTGATATTTAAGCGCCGGATCCAGCCCCTCCATTTCCCAAATAGCTTGCAGGGAGACCAACTCAACGGTCAATACGACAGTCGGGTACCAACGGGCGAGGTTGCGTTCCGCTTGCTTGACGGCCAAAGGCTGCTTTAAAGGCAACTTGTCCCAAGCAACGGTATCCAGCACGTTGTCTGCAATCCACGCGTTGACCTCATCGATTGTAAACATGGCCGTCACCTACTTCTTTTCAGCTTCAGCGATGGCCGCGACCAATTCCTCAGCTGTTTTGTCTTCGGTTCCCTCAATACCGAGCTCAGCAGCCTTCATCTGCAGTTCGGACTCTTTCTCGGAGATAGCTTCCTTCAGCTTGGCTTCACCCAGACGGCCAGCATTCACAATGCCGAGCGCCTTCGCTCGCTCCCGCAGAGTCTGCAGCTCGGTGTCATCCTCAGGCAGTGGTTCTACTTCCTCAGCGAGGCCTTTGGAAAGTAGCTCCTCAGCAATCTCGTCGTCCACCTTACGGACGATGTCCCCTGGCTTCTTCCACTTGCCGCCGTGTTTCACAACGCCTTTCAGTTTAATATCCACTTGATTCATCCTTTCTCAATTGGTAATCGGTAAAAAGAAAAGGAACCCCGGGAGGAGCTCCTTAGATTACAGTCGCGGAAACTACACTGTCTGCCCATGCGAATGCAGGGAAGTTCAGGGCCACACCGGCAGTACGAATGCGGATCGGGTTCTTCGTCACATCGCGGAACACGTAAATGCCCATGTCGCCGGTTTGCTCTGCTTCGATCTCAGCAATCATTTCCTCGGTGGTTTTAGCCCACAGATAGTTGCCAAGTGGACCATCAGGCAGAAGGATAAAACGGTTCTCCGGCACCATACGCACAGTAGTAAATGCCAGCTTGCCGCCAGTCAATGCACGATCCTCAGTACGAGCCTGAGTGTCGTAGGCGACTAAGGTTGGAAATTCCATCTCGTCAAAAACGGAATCCAATTGTGCTTTGGTCAATTGCGGCGGTTGTGCATTACCACTTGGATTGCCATGGTAATGTTGACGGATACCCAAGTTCCGCCGCAGGTATGTGATGATCTTCTGGGAAGTCATGGCGCGGCGAAGCCGGATGCCTTTTGCTCTCCATGCATCTACCCATGTCTGAATATCATTCAGTGGCGTGGAGTTAATGAAATCACTCCATAAGTCACTTCCCGTAAGCACTGGCTTTTGCTCAGCAGTATATCCATAGTCGACATCGACCTTAACATTGCCCTCGTTATATACGACCTTACCGCTCCAAACGGCCGTAAGTGCCGTCCATTCGCGCCGCGCTCGGATAGCATCCACAGTAAACTGCGCATCGTTGAACTGCCGATTGCGAAGTTGATTAACCTCTTCGGACCGCAGACCGTAGCTTTGTGATGCCTGAAGAGCCATACGCACAAGCCGCTCATCCATGTAGCGGCCAAGCTGAATCTTAGGAATCTCAATGCGGCTACCCTTCATGCCTTCCCGGGATGCATATTCAACTTCCGTACCGAGTTCGGCAATCTTCGCCATGACTGGCAGTCTTGCGGACTCCTCTTGAATCACGTCTACGGTCAGCTCAGCTACTTCACGAGGCGGGAAGAGAATCGGGCTGATATATTCATTAGATGTTTCAAGATTGCGTGAATAGACAAGCAAGTCATCTCCAGACAACGCTTCTTCTAGCGTCAAATCAATGGGATCACCGGCTGCGAAATGCTGAAGGTCCAGCTTAAAACGTCTTTGTTTAGACATATGTGTGTCAGTCCTTTCTGGATATAGGGATTATTCAAAAACAATGTGCGGCATTTTACCGCGCAGCGTGGCATCAACAGTGACTGGCACACGCGCTGCGATGATCTTCGCGACCTCATAACCACCGACAACGTGATCGCCATCTTTTACATTGACAGTGCGTTTGAGGATGACGGTCGGATTCTCGCTACCGTCTGTACCAGCTGACTTGTAAGGTACCCACTTTCCAGTTGCGGTCAGCTTCGCCATTGGCATGCCCTTCTTGATGATCTTGTCACCATTGGCATCTGCCGGAACAGAAGCAGCATCAATAGTAATACCGTTTGTCACCTCACGGATGACCTCGAACGATGCCAGAATTTCATATTCATCCTGTACAGTAAAGCGTGGTCTGGGTTGCAGTCTCATGAATTATTCCCTCCTTATTTTCTGGCCCACGGATCGTGAGCTGCTGTACCACCGGACGCGCCTCGATTTTGAGCCAGCTTGACGATCTCTTCACGACGCTTCTTCTTATCGTCAGCCGTGTTACTAGAAATATTGGCACCAAACGCCCCACCGCCTTGTTTAGCTTTCAGCAGGTGTGGCTTCTTCTTAGCCAACTCTTCTAGTGCTTCCTTGACTCCAGTCAGGTTGCCTTTGTCATCTTCCTTGGCATCCTTCAGATCAGCGAGCGCAAAAGCATCCTCCCAATCGGCAAACCCGAGTTCGCTTGCCATCACCTTTACCTCGGCAGTCAATAAGCGTTTGAAGGTCTTATCGTTCTGTTCCTTCTCTCGCTCCTTGATTTGCTCGTCAACCAGGCGGCTGATTTCTGCGGGATCAAGTGGCCCCTTGTCTTTGTCCTTATCCTTGTCTTTCGGTGGCTTCAAGGCGGCTTGCATGGCTTCGACGGAATCATAGCCGAGCTCCTTAGCCAGTGTCTTCTGAGCAGCCTTCTCAGCACGGGAAAGGCGAGACTGAACGGCAGCATCCAATTCAGCCTGCGTGAAGGTCTTATCCTTCGGAGGATCAGCAGGCGGGTCTGCTGGTGGATCGGCTGGCGGGTCTGCTGCAAAGAACTGCAAATCCAAAGGGAAACGGGATGCTTTTTTAGCGATATATTCTTTCATGATATTGACCTCCTGTTTTATGCCCGGGTAGGCTCCTACCGCAGCTTTTATAGCGTCATCACGGCGTTTTGGACAAAAGAAAAAGTCGCTCATCATGAGCGACTTGATTTGCCTATGTTTCTATTGTTCTAAAATTTCCTGAAAGCCGTGCTCTACTAAACTAGAAACAAAGGCATGATACTGTTCTTCATATGACTTATAATTCACCTGAATCTCTTCAGCTAAATCAGTAAGTTGTCCAACAGTGTAATGATCACCGAGATCAAAAAACTTATCCCGGTCTGTCTCATTTTTGCTTAATATGATCGTAGAAAAGCCTACCTTGCTACTTTCGTCGAATGCGAATCTCTCGTAGTGTTCAACTGTTAAATGTGGACATCTTGCTCCACCTATAATCCTTACTTCTTCTTTGTAAACCCGAAAGGCGATGTGGTCCCCGCTTCTATATGGCACCTTTTTCACCTTAACGAAATAATTCGACATTAGAAACACTCCTTTTTATGTGATACCTAAGTCATAACCATAAAATGGGTGTCTTGTCTACAATTAATTCCTGTTTGTTGAGATGGCTGTATAACCTCCCCACACAAGAATCACACCAATATCCGTTCTTCTGGCATTCATCAAGTCTCAAGATGCGGAAGCAGCCGGAGCACTGAGGTTTACGTATTGGCTGGGGTTGCTTCATTTTTTCGACCCACTCCTGGAGAACCTTCCTTTTTCTTAATCTCAATGTTCACCTTCCGATAAAGCTCCTGCAGTTCCGCATACTTCGCTGTCCCTCGCACCTTGTGGCTGGCGAACTGTCTCAGATCTGGTGTATCATCTGGCAGCACGGCCTTGTACCTAATCCACTGCTTACGGGTCGCATTCTTACGGGATTTCTCCCGCTGCAGCTCGTTGTACCGTTTCATATTAGCCGCGGTTCGGTTGTCCTCGAACTCCCGGTTTGAAGCTATAATCATCTGCTCAACCTCGGCAGCAGGCGTAAATTCCTCAACCCATACGGACATGGAGTGAACGCAATGGCTGTGATACGGCGGACGCAACTCCAGCTTCGGAAAACGTGAATCATTGCCACTGATGCTGTATACACGCCCCTGATAGACAGCACATACCGGGCAAGTGATACCAACAAAGTTGATATACAACAGGTCATGATCATTCTGCACAGCCATGTTCTCGGTACCAGTGACATGAGCCTTGCGTTGGTGGTACTGCACAACCCCAGCTATGTACTTATCAGCAGGGATCCGCGCATTATTCTTGGCTACCATTCCGGTAATGCCCTGCTTATTAACCTGAGCAACAGCATTCTGGGTGGCCTGTCGCCGGCTGACTCCCTGAATAAGCGACTGCTCATTCGCAATGCGGACAGCATCTTCGATACGCTGTTTGGTATCACGGCTCATATGCTCCGATGCTTCCAAGATGGAATAGAACCCCTCGTCTGAGATCGCCTGTGCTGCCTTCTGGTGAACGAACGTCTTCAATGTATCGTTAATATCATCCCGCGCAATCCCGGCTGCAACAATCTGCTCAACAGCCACAGCAGCCCCACTGCGGTACTCGGTTCCGATAAGGTCAGCCAGGCCTTGCCCGGCATCACTGGTCAGCCCCGCTATGATCACATCCACCTGAAGGAGTAGCTGTTGCTTACGGCGGTTTGATATGTTCCCGTCCCGCAATTGATCAACTAAAGCACGCAGCCGTTCATCCGTCTGGACATACAGCGCAATCAACTCTTCGGTAGTGGCCATCCTACACCGTTACCCGGGGAGGTTGTACATAGGTTGGATTCAGTGAGTCGACCGCCTTCTCATCCTGAATCTTCTGAATCTCGGCGGCGATAGCATCCTCTGACCAGTCTGGATGAAGTTTTCTCACTGTGGTCTCAAGAGATTGAACGCCCTTCTCGTACTTGTTCGTCTCCTCAGTATCCTTTTCAGATTCAGCCTTCGGCAACATGTCACCCCATTCAATTACAGGGTTAACAGGCTTTAGATCAGCACTACCGAGCGCGTTTTCAAGCAGCATACACTTCCGGATCGCGTCCTTGATGGCGACATCGAACTTTCCCTTGATCGCATCAGCCTTGATGACCGACTGAATCCAGAGGTATAGCAGAGCAATGCCAGTATCTCCCTTGGCATTCTCCATACCTGCAGCTTGGATCGAAGTTTTGGAAACGGCCAGCATATACCGGATCAGCCGATTGACATGCTCAAAGGACTGCTCCGTCTTAGCGTCCCACACAATGTACTGAGGAACAGCTCCGGTCTTCTCGTCGAAAGAGACAACCTCAAGATCAGCCCCGCGAACAAACCGAGCTCCATAATCCCGCTGGTTCTGATTGGCCACCGTATCCCAAAGCGCCCGGGGGATAGCCAGCTTCGGCTTTCCGTGCTTATCGAAAACAATGGAATCCCGCGTAATCGTCCAGTTGATCTCTTCCTGAATAGTATCGATGTTTCGAAGGGCTGAACGCCCCCGGGGATGCAGCAAGGTTTCATCATTGACGACGAAGCCACAGAGCAGCTCGCTAACATCTTTCAGGGTCTCATCTTCAGGGATCTCGATCTCATAAGTAGCAGCATACTGCTCGGTATCTATCTGATCGCCCACCGCATCGCCGTCCATCTTAAATACCATCTGCTGGATAGCAAGACCGTCATCGCTAAGAAGCTGCCGCTCCACCCGTAAAAACTTCAGCTTACCCCCCTTCCCGTCGTCCCACTCCTCGATCCAAGCGAGATCAGCACCGTTTCCATCCTCATGCGGAAAGTAACGATCCCCCAGCAGCCACTCGAACCAGACCTTGCCATTGGCACTTCTCCGGATCCGGTAAGCAATTAGACCGTCGACCTGATGCTGCGTGACCGCAGCCCATATCTTGTCATTGGGCTTAGATGCAGTGACCACACCCGAAACAAACTCTAACTCCGGCCCCGTCTCCACGTCTGCAGACACATTACCGAGTGCTCGGTTAATGAGGTCAGCAGGCACTTCGGCAACAAGAGAAGCGAAGTTAACAACGATATACTGATGCTCACTGGTGATCTTTATATCAGTTGATCTACCACGCCTATGCAAGCCAGGCCGCGACCTCCGAATCACCCGCTCCGTAGTCTGAATGCTGCGTGCCCGTGGAAAGATCAGATCATGATCACCGCTGTAGAGCAACCGGTAATAGAGCATGTCCTCAACTTCGGTGTCGTAAGGCGGCGGCGGGAAGCGCTTCTTGCTGTAGATGATTGTCACGGGTTATTCCTCCTTTCTTACCAGCCCGAAGGCCGTTGATTAGCATATAGAGACTCTGGCCGTCTCAACGGCTCAGCTGAATAGCGGAGCGCAGCCATCGCATCATCAAATATATTCACAGGCTCATCTAGATAAAGGCCTGTCTTCTTGTCCTTCTTCCATGACCATTGCTGGATCTCTTTAATCGTGTTGACGCAATCAGGATGAATGTGAATCTTCCGTTGCTTCAGATAATCGATCTGTGCAACAACACTTCCTGGTTCCTTAACAACGCCTGATGCATTATACCCGGCATTCTGCCACATCTGAATGCGATCCGGCTCAGCTGAGTCACAGTACATCGCCAGATACTTGCTGAGTCCTTGCCGATCAGCGAGCTCAATGATTCCATCTGTCGCCATTTCATGAACGTAAATCTCATTGCACACAAAAAACTCACCGTCTTTGACACCGACCGTGAGAATGGCATTAGCATGGTTAAAGCCAAAGTCCTGAGCATGGTGCATACTATCGAACATCCCAAAAGAAGTATCGAAGTCATGCACAATGAAGTTCTTGAATATCAAGCCACCGAGCTCGCCCCATTCACCAAGCCCATATATTTCGTATCCTTCTGGGTCCTGCTCTTTACGCATCATCATGCGGCGATGGTATGCTTCGTCAATGAAACGATTCTGAAGATACGTAGAATGATGAGTCAAGATGTCTGGGCTTGCATAATCAAAGTACTTTCTCTTAATCCAATGTGATGCTGACACCGGGTTAAAGCTGAAAGTGATCTGATAGTATAGATTCGGATTCAGCAGAACCCCGCGCAACCGGTCATCCAGGATATCGACGTCCGATTCCTGCAGCTCCGTTGCTTCCTCTACCCAGATCCAAACCAGCTTTCCCTTCGTGAAGGTAATGGACTTGACCTTTTCCCGGTCCCGCACATCATTCATGCCTCGGAATATGATCTCATTGCCCGTAACACGGCTGCGGATCATCAGTGGTGAACGCAGGACTTCCCAATACTCCTCAGCCCGGTCGCCGTAAATGCGGTTGATCGCTCCGACCAGCTCAGCATAAGTGCTATTCCGGTTGGTTTCATTAACCTTCCGGACGCACAGTAGATTGGCTCCCTCATACTTGGGATCGCCAAGCTTCAGTATATAGTCCTGTGCGAGATTAACAGACTTGCCTGAACCAGCACTCCCACGTAGAACGCGGTACCGGTGAAGTGAAAGGTTAATTGTCTTAAAATGTACATTAAAGCCCACGACTACAGAAGCACTCATGAGGAATCATCCCCATAATCAATAACGATGTGAAGAGGCGGCTTGCTGCCATCGCTTCCGCCTTTCTTATCAAGAATCGAAATTTCCTTCTTGAGCTTCTCAACACGTAGCTCCTGCTCCGTATCCGCCCCATCCTGCCGGCACATATCGTCGTATTGCCGAATAAGGTTCTGCAATGTGGTCATCGCCCGACTCTGTGCGGTTAAGAAGGTCGCGTGCTTATCCCAAGCAAACTGAATCTCCCACTCTGTTTCTTCATTATCCGATTTCTCGGTGGTCACCAGCTTGGACTTCTTCAATTCCTTGGTTAAATCGGCCTGATCCTTAACATGCATGATCTGCTGCGCCCGGAGAATGGCGGCGTACTGGATCGTGATCTGATCCCACAACATATCAATGGGAGAACGAGTTTCAAGCTCCTCCAAGATCTCGGCTGTATCGTCTGGAAGGAACTTGCGGAAGAAGCCATGTGTCACTGCCTTATCATTTCGAAACGGTCCACCATTGCCGCCTCGGTTGCCCTTAGCGTTTTGGTTTCCCGGAGGAGCACCGCCTCGGTTGCCGACGGCGTTCTTGTTACCTTTGGGCGCACCACGATTAGTAACGTTACCTTTCGAATCATTGGTAACGTTACTTTTCAATTCGATAGCCCATTTATCTTGAGACTTCCACTTACGGACCTGTGTTTCTCCAATAGAAAGGGCGGCGGCGATGTCCACCAACTTCATAGTACCGCCGCTTTCCAACCACATCTGCCTAGCTTTGTCCCGCTCGGGACTGCGTTCTCTCGCCATGTTACATGTCACCACCCCCGGCCTTATATTGAGCTAAGAACAATTTCTTTTGGTGCTCTGCTTCATTTAGACCAAAGTCTGTCAACCTTATTCCAGTTGCGACAACGTCAATTGGATTAACATAATCTCCATGCGGTACCAGTGACTTATAACCCATATTGACCAACCCGTTATGGTATAAATCAATGAGTATTTGGATAAACTGGTCGTGCTCATCCTGCTTCACGTAATGGGAGTAAGTCTCCTCCGGTCCGGTTACTAATAAGCGAAGCAGTAATAAATTGTAGGCGTTCATAATTTTTGCCCACTCCTTTCTGTAACCACTGGCTACAATTTAAGGATAAGCAGAAACTAAAACTTTCTAACGCCGTTGCGTAGCCGAACTTTATGTTATGTCGGTTTTGCTGTAGGGTCAGGCTGTAATCCGCCAGTATGCTGCGTGGCTTGTGTCGTCCTGCTTTCCTCCAGCCCTGTCCTCACAAACGGACGTACAACGTAACAATGCCTTAAACCGGCTCACAGAAGGCCATTTATAGGTATGAAAAAGCACCCAAAGAGGGTGCCGTGTTAATCTCACTTAAACTTCCGAACCAATATCTCTTTTAACACTTCGGCGACATCTCTCTTATCTTCAGATATTTCCGAATCAGAAGGGTCTGTATAAGGACGTTGCGAGTATTCAACATCTGATTCATTAATCTGTTCTGTCTTACCATTAATGGTAACAGACCAAACCAATGGATGCTCACTAATGAGATCAAAATCAACTGCTCGTATACTTGGTTCATTTTTTAGTTCTTGCAAAAGAGCATATAATGGTTTGTGAATTTCCATTCTTCGCGCGTCAATAGATGCGAATTTATCTGAGATCTCTTTTTTCCAATCTGACATATAATCACCTCCCTTCGACATCATAATTCGACGTCTAGGAAGATTTTTCCTTCTGGCATTTCACTCTGGAACAAAACTGTGCTGATTGTTCCCATCGGCCCCATATACAACCTTTGCACTTCGATGGCTGCCTGGGAATACTCTTAAGTGGATTCCAGACTTTGTTCTTCTTGTTCACCACGAATATTCTCCTCTCTCGAAAATAACCTCAACCACTGGCTCACCTCACGCTTAGATACTGAACTGGATTGAAGTGCAGCGTTCAAATCCCGTTTCCATGCCTCGGTACCAACAGCGTCAATTTTCCTCTCAAGTTCGGGTTTCGTCTTACCGATCAATGTCCGGGCTGTGGTATTAAGCGCTCTACAAATATCGCCGATATTCTTGCTTTTACAGTCATCTAGTAGATAAGCAAGCAAACGCTGCTCCTTCTTATTGAGCCTATACGGCCCTGCGATTTCAGCAACAACCTCTTCACAGGTCATTTCCAAATCCTTAAGCTCAGCTGCTATCTCCACAAGAATCACCCTTCCTGCATAATAAAAAAGCCGCCCAATAATGAGCGACCTTGGAATATGTATATAGTTACTACGTGCTGGAATCTTGGCCAGATCACGGCGTCTGCTTCGCGTCCGCAGCAAATGCGCTGCGCTCTTTGCTTAAAATCTTTACCTCCATAGTTACAATGGAGAACAAGACCATTTTACTAACCTGGAGAAATCGGAGTCAAAACCACTGAATCCGATCAAAGCAATTACACCCCAATAAATCATAGATTTCCTACTATTTTCTCACTTATTTGATAATCCGGCACTTACTCAGGGGGCCGGCAACCTCCACGATCCGAACTTTAACCGCTGTGGTCACGGCTCTAGGGGGACAAGGGAATGACAAACCCTCAAGAACGGAGTAAATAGAAAAGCGAGAGGAGGTACGCCTCGGTTAATGCTGCATTGCTGCAGCCGTGCGTGTCACTCTCGCTTGATTTCCACATTACCAATATAGCACGGTAAAATACCCATGTGGTCGTCAACATTCCCCGTTTTGTCCTCATGTTGTCGTCAGTTTCTCTTCAAAATTTCGTCGAAGAAGCCCATCTGATTCAAAGAATTGGCAACCATCTTAATGCCTTTTTCAATATAACGGTCCACTGTACTAGCAGCAGTGCCCCGACGCGTGAAAAGTATCGTTTCCTTACGGCTATGCCCCTGGATAAAACGAACTCGGATAACTTCCTTCACGTCCGGATCTCGTATCAGGTTATATGCCCTAAAGATCATGAACGTATAAACGCGGTACCGCTCATACATCCACTTCTGCTTCTCATTCAAAATAACTGCATTGGCTGTCTTATCAGCATGCAAATCATCCACGCTTAACCGACGAGCAGACTCTCCATCAATGGCCACTTGAGCCATATCAGCTTCATTTCCTTCGAAATCTGCAATAAACAACATCATGTCTTTATACCTTTCGAGGTAGAACTCGGTCTCAGAGATTTCTTTATCAGATGCCTCAGCAAACAGTTCCCCTTGTTCGTATGCCATCGACATTCCCCTCATTCCCCTTTGTCATGTTATAATGTCAAGAGAAATGATTTGCTACATTGACCCCCGCCCCGGCCAAGGATATGGGGGTCTTTGCATGTCTATTACCACTCCCCACCACGGCGAGAATAATGGCTACTGCCCTGATGTTGTTGTGGAGCCGTAATACTTGTGTTAGTCTTTGGCTTGACTGGAACTTTATCAGCTCCAATCCGCCGAAGGTGTTCTGCCAACTGCTCAGGGGTCCAGTGAACATGGGTTACTTTGGAGTAATCGACTGTTTGCTTCATGCCCTGTCACCCCCGTCTTTATCACCAAGCAGCTTCAGTAACGTTCTTCGTCGAGACTTATAATGGAACTCCCAGTCAAATCCTTCTCCAAATACAGCTGGAGGAACTTCGACGATATGCCTTGCTTGGGCTATGGTCTGTTGTGCCTGTAATAATCGCCCCTGTAACTCGGTATTGCTGATTACCAGCTCACTGCGATGTTCTTTAAGTCCATCACGTTCAGATCGTAAATTGTTTAAGGTCTGCTGTGCCTCTTCCAGAGCAGATGATAACCGCTCTACCTCAGACCATGCTGCAGCCTCTGAATCAAACAAGGCTTTTATATCTGCCTCCACTTGTTGATCTGCAGAAGCTTTATAGAGCGCTTCACAGTGTAGTAGCCGATTGCGATCTACTTCAGACATTCTTTGGTTCATAGCGACACCCCTTCCCAATTCCAGAGTCCTTGCTGTCCTTTTTCCGGGATCGGCTCCGGCAGCCGGCGTACCGCATGCAATTCCCATGCGTAGCGACCTACCTCATACCACCCAAAAGCGTACTCGTTACCCTCGAATATTTCCTCAATTACTCCTTCGGCGTTTATTGAAGCAGCTTCGCCTGAGTATTCAAAGTGATTAGTGATTGGATAGACATTCGCTAAATCACATGTTGCCACTACCGCCCCAGTAGGAAGGTTATCAGCAGTGTAGCCGTGCCGCTCTAGCGCTGCTTGTATCTCCGGCTTCTGGCAGGCTTCCCGGTCTACCTTTTTCCCGGCGTGGATCGCCAGCTCTCCCCGGTACTTCGTGGACCAACTGCGTGTTTCAAACTGCTTCTCCCCAACAGCGATCAGTGTCGCCCAGGGCTGTATAATGGTTATGGCTTTCATCATTGCTCCTCCTTGATTGGCTTGAACTCCCCGATATCCTCGCCATATGAACCCTTGTATACCTCGCGGTCATGCTCCCAGCAGTTACGACACATCCGTCCTCCAATTGCCATGTCAAACATATGAGGATGCGTCAATTCTGTCTCTCCCTTTACGTCAGTGTCGCACCAATCGCATTTTGCCAGCTTCGGTAGGATGGATATCCAGGTCGAAATATCAATCCCCAACTGCTCATTGCTCGTTGCCTCAGCGTATGTCACCAGAGCTGCCCGAGCTGCCGGATCAGATGCAGGCTTGAGAACGAAAAACTGACCATCTGCCTCCTGTCCTGTTTCCCGATTAATGATCTGGTATTTGTTATAAAGGCCTTTTGTTTGATCGCTCACGCTTATCTCTCCTTATAGGGGTTATGCTCGAGTAGTTGTTATAGGATCTTTGAAAGAGAACCTATTCCAGTCCCCATATTTATCAATGACAGCAGCTTTCCCGAGCTTCCCAGCATCGCTGTGAGAGCCAACCGCCATGGTCGCTGCTTCTTGCGGATCCCACCCTTTATTGATTCTGGCGCGCATTGTGTGGTAAGCAATGCCGTTCTGTTCAGCCAGTCGAAGGAGTTCTACAGGGAACTTTCTCCCCTTTTCAGTAGCATGAGCTGCCGCAGTTTTCCGATCCTGTAAAGGTGTGGTGGCTGCTTTCTCTTCATCCCAACCTAAGTTGTTTATCCGATTCATGAATGTGTAATAGCCGATACCATTTTGCTTTGCTACATTTGCCCAGTACTTACGATCAGTCATTTTACCGAGAGGAGTAGTCAGGGCTCTTGATTTATCCCAGCCCAATAGCCGGACACGACGATTCAAGTTTTCGGAGTCAATTCCTATTGCTGCAGCCTGCTCGTACTCTTCAGGTGTGATATAAAACCAGTGGCTCATGTCTGTTCCCTCCTTGAGTTCAAAATAAAGACGCTCCATTGTTTTCTAAATTTTTTGTATGAAAAACTGTGCGAGAGTCAGGAGTATATCGTTGAAATACATAGAGGCGGTAATCTACTGCATCTAACAATCTGAACTGGGAGAGATGATTAATGAAAAAATACAGATTGCTATTAAAAAAGATGAACGAAAAGCGGGAAAACATTTTCTTTTCCGTGAAAGTTATATTCTTTATTAGCCGAGAAATATTTAAACTGTATGAATCTAAAGACTGAACTCCATCTGCCCAACAGCAGATCATTGCAACACTGTCGGCCGTTGCTCCTCATCAGGAGCAACCCATACCGGATTCCAACTGAGCTGAAAGGATACTCCCGCCTCTGCCTCCGCTGCCGCCATCAGAATCACATTGCCCATCTCCTCCTCAGCTGCCGGAGGAACAGCATTACCGATGTACTCCCGAGCCTTGGCGTCACTGCATCCCTCGAGCTGGAATGGTCTGCCGTCCGGCAGATGCGTTGGGAAGTTTTGCAACATAGCAAGCTCATAAGTAGTAAGCGGACGATGCCAAGTACCATCTTGGGCGATGATCACCCAAACCCCCTGTTCGTTGTCTGCCGGGATCCGTGGATCAGCTACCGCTGCAGCCGCCGCATGGATATCGGCGCTACCAATCACTGTCTTGGCTGGCTGATTCCAGTCTTGGACACCGTAGCTATCTGCACGTGGAGCGCATTTCAGAGTTGGATCAGCGATTAACTGCGCCCCATTCTGTACATCCGTGGAACCCGTTACTGTAGCCGCGGGTCCATCGATTGACTGGATCCGGTACTGATCGGTATATCTCCCTGGGCGTTCCGGAACACTTGGATCAGCAACAGCAATAGCACCGCTGCCAAATCGCGTACCTGTCACACATGGCGCCACCTCATCTGCACGTACTACCCGGTATGCTGCCGGATGACGGCCGGGACGTTCTTTCAGTGCAGGGTCAGCAATACTGGCTCCACCTTGGTGCGGACCGGCAGCACCAGTTACACAGGAGGAAGGTTCATCTACGGACTGTATCCGCAGGATATTTGTCTTTCCTTCGCCGTTTATCTGTAGGCGAGGATCCGAAACGGCCGTTACCCCGTTGCTCCTGCCGGGTCCCGCTGTGCTTGTCACTGCCCTACTAGGCTCATTCCAATCCGCCACCTCGTAAGCTCCGCGTCGAGGCTCATGAACAACGCGTAGGTTCTGCCAATCGACCTTGTTCAGATCTCGCCAATCTCCGCCGGCGGAGATAAGGGCCAGCCGCATCCAAGTCTTCCACTGAAGCCGGGGAAGTCTGTGCAGTGGTCCGCCTGCTACAACATCTCCGGGGGACGGCAGTGTTCCGATCACATCTCCAATGCTTCTTAATGGTTTATGCTCAGGGTAATAAATCACATTTGGAATCTGCTTCGGATCGCGGGCTTTAAGGAGAAAACGGACTCGGTTTTGCCCAAGACCGCCAATGCTACCCAAGTTGTGATCAGAACGGATACTTACCTCGTATCCGAATTTCTTGAGCATCTTTAGAATCTGCTTCAATAAAGGCTTGCCCCGGCTGGTGATTCTCGGCACGTTCTCCAATTGGATGACTGCTGGGATGGCACCGCCGTATTCTAGGCAAGCCCGCAGAGCCATCTCAAGCCCATGAACTGTCAAAAAATTTAGCGCCTGATACTGAGCTGAAGCTGCCTTATCGGATGGCAATAGCCCGCTGAGCCCCTTACAAGGTGGTGAGAGAAATAGGAAGAACGGTACCTGCTCCTTGAATGCCAGCCAAATATCCCAGGGCGTTGTTTCCCTCCAGCCCTCCGGCGGTTCATGGCCGTGCCAGGCTTCATACTGCCAACGCTGGAACAGATCCATCACAACGGACGTTTTCTCCCCGCAGATCAAATCATGATTCCGGCAAGCAACCGGGTCATTGTCGATCGAGCACAGCACTTTGAACTTGTATACCTTGCCGCCATATTCAACAGTAGAACGCATTGACCCGGCCGTAGCCCCGCCAATCCCAGCAAAGAGAAATGCTGCTGTTTTGTAGATGATATTGTCTGATAAGCCCAAGTCTTCACGTCCTTTCTATAGAAGCCAACTCAACAACAACCAGAGAATGAACATTGCCACGCTAAACTGGAAGAGCACCCTGGTAGGACTCGACAGTTCCTCTTCCCGGGCCGTGATAATACGGCCGCTGTCGTCCCTGAAGCGAATGACTGTTTTCATGGGATTAACTCTCCTTCTTCTTGGCAGCTTCCTGCTCAGTCAGCCAGTCGCAGTATCGTTGGCAGTCTTCTTCTGCACGGAAATAAACGCCATAGAAGTCTTCTTTGATGGATTCGAAGCTTTCCCCGGAATATATGAACCTTGGGGCGTTTGATCCTCCCAGGTACTCCAATTCCATTCCATCAGCGTCGGAGTAGGGTTTATACCAAGCCAACACCTTCCCGTTTCTGACCTCGAAGGAAGAGCAAATGTGCGTACTTGGTTTGTAAAAATAATTCCTCTTTTTGCAATCACAGTCTTCTGAACATTTTTTCCCTGATGGGGAGAGGAAGTGTATTTGTCTACCTTCGTCGCATTTCTCACATTTAGGACCGCTCATCCAGTCCTTTCCGGCTCTAAAAAGCTCAAATTTGAGATTGTCCATGATATGCACTAGCCGTTCGCGCCGCACTTCGTTCTTCAGATCACGCTTTTGCATATCCAACTCAACAACCTTCTGGTTGTAGTCCCGCTTGATTGTTTCCAGGGTGCGCTTTACCTCCTGCAGCTCAGCGTTCTCCCTCCGAAGCCGCTCGACTTCCGCTTTGTGCTCATCTTTGATAGCGTTCATTAGAGATTCCTTCAGAACATTGATCTGCCCTTCGAACTCGCTCGGTTCCCGGTAAAATTCATGATCATATTCGTGATAACTCATTTGGGATACACCCTCCTAATCTTTTGATTCATCTTGCCGGTATCTTCGTACTATGCATCAGCTAACGTGTAAGTTTGTTTAAGAATACATTTGGATAAAGTAGGATATATTACTGAAAACTTCTCCAGATGGGCGGTTATTATGAAAAAATTACTGATATCGTTTTTGGCCATACTCATTTTTCCCACTACTTCAATAGAGGCTACGCCAGAATATGCAAAATGGGGTAAAATTGCAGTAGAGGAAACACAAAAACGTTACAAAGCAGACATAATTGATTACAAGCACATCGGTCGTACTAAACTAACACCAAAAAAGTCTGAAGAGAAATTCAAACTATGGATTAGAACCAAAGTAGGTAACGAGTTTGGGGTTTTTGTATCAATCCAATTTGACCCGTCAACTGAAATAATACAATCGATTCAATTTTCCGAAACTAATCGTTAGATTTAATAAATCTCACGGTAACGAGGAACGTTAGTTCAATAAACCAACAGTGGTCTAGGGCTTTATATTTCAGTTTAAGACAGCTGTTGGTTTTTATATTGGGTCCCTCAAAATGAGCTCTTGTGGGAATCGCTAGTGAGCAGTATGCGTCGACGGTGCAACAACTCAGCCTCGGCATCCTGCCGGTGAACCAAATGCGCGCTGCTTTCCCTGAGAACTATCTGCTGTTCCTTAAAAGAAGCAGCACGCCAGTTCATGACCGCTTCCTAATCCCAGAAAGGAAGATCCTTAACACGGACCCGCAGGCCATCAAGTGAGAGTTCTGGTTTAGCAACGATGTAATAATCAGCGCCATTGTGTTCCACACTGGAGTAAATCCAGCGATCATCTCCGTCAGGATCTCTGAATAAGAATTCAATTGACGATCCAGAAGTGTAATAAGCTCTCTCATTTCCATACCGTCCATCTGGCAGTTTACTAATTGTTCCTTCTGAAGAGATGCGTGCTGAAACCTGGCGGATATACCGCCGTGCTTTATCCAGATCTTCACCGACTCTGTAAAACATGTTCCGCAGATACAGTTCTTCCGGATCTTCGCTGCTATAGATGCCATCGTTCTCCGCATCATGAATCAATTTCGATACGCGCTTCAGCTGTGGCTCCAAGTTGGCCAACGCCGCCTTAATTTGTTCCTTCATATAAATCCCTCCTCTGTAAGAGAAGAAGCAGCTTACGCTGCCCCTCCCCCGTCCTTCATTTTCTTTGCTGCCAGTTTCCTGTAAACGTTGTACCGGGAAGAGAGCTGCCCGCTGGTCATACCGTTCTCGTTAGCGATTTCCCGCCATACCTTGTTCTCCTTGAGTCGCTTCTCCAGCAGATCTGGGAAAGGAACGGGCTGGCCGTTATACTCCACTTCAGCGAAGATAGGGCGATCAGCAAGGATGAATGCATCCAGTTCCTCTTTATCCACATCCTCGGAACCAGCAGGATCGATATGATCTTGGTCTGACCCGTTGACAGAATCACCTGCAGACTGACTGCTTCCAGATTCCCACTCCGGCGTAAAACCATCGCCATCGCCATTGCCCTCTTGCGCAGATTTGCTGCCTTCCGATTTTCCTTCGATACTATCCGCTTCTCCAGCATTTCCTTCCTCAGATACTGGGACCGGCTCCGCTGCTGCGGAAGGGGCTACACCCTGACTTTCCATCCACTCATGCCATGCTGCTGCGGAAGGGGCTACACGCTTGCGGTACTCATCAATTTTCTCGACAATCTTCCCGCTGCTGATCCCAAGCTCGGAAGCCAGCTTCATGTAAGTCTCACCGCCGGCCAAACGCTGAGAGAAGGAAACGAAGTCATAGTCCAGATCCTCATAGGTAGGGGCTAGGCCGGACAGAATGAACTCCTCGATGATTGATAATTCAATCTCAGCCGGCTGTTGCTTGATCTCGATCTTCTCCTTTAGCAGCCCAAGGTCCATGGAAAGCTGTTCGCCTTCTGGTTTCACCTCGGAGACAACGCCGTTATCCACCCGGTAGGTTTTGATCGGTTTTTCCGTGCGGGCATTAATCTCGATGTTGTAATTAACAACAGCGGAATCAAGCGATGCCGTCACTTTATCCCCAATCATTTCATGCAGCCATTCAATCTTCCCGCGAAGTTCCTCTCCAGCCACAGTCAGCAAAATATTCACATCGCCGTCAGCCTTCAGATCTACTTTTTTCACAAGCCCCTTGAAATCGAGATATCCCACGATTACGCCACTCCCTTGATATATTTTTGGTGGTAAGCCCAGCAAAGCGCCAGTGCATCCGATGGGTCGAATAAACGCTCCTTCACTGCGCCCTTCTTGTACTTGCCTTTTGGATCATTCGTCTTGTAGAGAACTGGCACAGCAAGATCGTCATAATCCAGGTTGAACAGCATCTGCATCTCGATGGCGACAGTCTCTTTGTCCGCATTTCCCTTACCAGTCTGTATCTTCAATTCTGACGGACGGATATGGGCGATTTTGATACCTAGATGCAGTGCAGCCAGCGTGACCATGGAAAACGCACCGACCAAAGCCAGGACGCTATTCGCATTTTTGAAGTGAACTGGCCTCTCCAGAATTATCAGATCTGGGCGCTCCTGCTCGATCATTCGGAAGGTATCCTGATAGATGGCATCCAGCACATCCGGCATAGCAATCTTGCTGTAGTCTCTGAGACCAAACTCGATCGGCTTACCGTTTTCCATCGTTGCCCATCCGGCATAGTTGGTTCCATGATCGATTCCTAGAAGCTTCACGCGCATTACCTCCTTTTTGCCTTGGTGGCATCATCGCTGTATCCAGCACATACACCATGCCGACCATTGCCCCAGTCTCATCATTCACCGCAAAGTAATTCCGCTGCTGGAAGAATGGATCGATCAGTTTACGCTTCTTTGCAGGCATCTTGATCAACTCCTTCCCTGTGGTTCCCAATCACCAGATCAAACTCCGCAATCCCTTCGTCGATCTCAGAAGACCCCAGCTCTGCAAATTCATTCAACAGAGTTGCCTTATCTGGAACAAGACCGGTGCTCGCGTAGTGAGTGACCATGTAGTGATACACATGCCAGTAATTCCAGGCACTCATGATACAGCTCTCCGAATCGTCCGCGCCTTGCCAGAGTACCGATTAATCAGTACTAACTGAGTATGCGTATCCCGCTCTACCAGCCAGTTATCCATAACTAAGCCTGCCGCTTTAATTTCTTGCTTCTGCCGACGTGTCGGCCGCTTCCCCTGCTTCATCGCAATTCCCCTTTCCTAAGCCCATTTGCGCTTATCCATGTCATCTGGAGGCGCTGCAGCATCATGCTGCGAACGCTCATAGTTGACGAATTTGTTGAATTGTTTCAGGAACACTAGCTCCACCGTGCCCACTGGGCCGTTTCTCTGCTTGGAGATGATGATCTCGATGATGTTCTTTTTCTCCGTGTCCTGATTGTAGTAATCATCACGGTACAAGAAGGCGACGATATCGGCATCTTGCTCAATGGAACCGGACTCCCGAAGGTCACTCATCATCGGTCGTTTATCCTGGCGTTGCTCTACACCGCGACTGAGCTGTGATAGTGCAATTACCGGCACTTCAAGTTCCCGCGCAAGCTGCTTCAACGTCCGGCTGATCTGAGAAACCTCTTCTTGCCGGCTGACTCCCCGCTGCCCCCTACCCTGTATGAGCTGCAGATAGTCGATGACAATCATGCCAAGGCCTTTCTCCTTCTTGAGCCGCCGACACTTAGAACGAATCTCGTTGACGGTGATGCCAGGAGTATCGTCGATGTAGATGTCTGCTTCGGCCAGATACCCCATAGCCTCGGACATCCTCTGCCAGTCATCTCCTTCGAAGTGACCGGTCCGCATCCGGCTGGCATCGATATTACCTTCAGCACAGACCATGCGCTGCACGAGCTGAGCGTTGGACATTTCAAGACTGAATACGGCAACCGTCTCTTTGGCACGAACCGCAACATTCTGGGCGATGTTCAGGGCAAATGCCGTCTTCCCTACGGACGGCCGGGCTGCAACGATGATCAGATCATTGCGCTGGAATCCGGATGTCATCTTGTCGAGATCATCAAACCCAGAGCGGATGCCAGTGATTCCTCGTGATGTTTCCCGAACGCTGTACCGCTGTTCGGCATCTTCCCAGACCTGCATTAGCACATCCTTCATGGTAGCAAACTCCCGAACTGGAACCGACTGATCGGATAACTTCGAAACAGCGTGTTCCGCCATCGAGATGAAACCTTTCACGTCCTGTTCCTCACCAGCATTTCGCAAGAGGTCCATTGCTGTGTCTATGGCTTGTCGCCGAAGGAACATTTCCTGTACCCGCTCCGCGTAATATCCGGCATTCGCAACGGTTGGAACAGCTCCGGCCATCCGTGCCAGATAACTGACTCCACCCACTTTTTCAAGCTCTTCACTATCCTTGAGGTGTGAGGTTAAGCTGACCATATCGATCGGCAGCTCAGCATCATTGAGCTTGCGCATTGCCCGAAATATGCGGGCATGGCTTTTGTCACTGAATTCCCCGCCTTGAAGGATGTCAGCAACTGCATCGTAAGCAGTCTGGTCCAGAAGAGCTGCACCGAGTACCGCCTGCTCAGCCTCCAAATCAACTGGAGTCTGAATGCCCATCTGCTCAAGCATCTCTTCACGATTAAGCATTTGCTTCACCCCTGATTTTCCGCCTTACATCATCCCAATAACCTGCTGGTGGCGGCTTACTCGCTGTACTCCATGCATCAAGGTTTTGGAAATGCTGAGTCGTCGCTTCCTTCATGCGCTCCCGCTCAATTTGCTCTCCAAGCCGGCCGCGAATCTGCGAGATTTTCGGAGGGAAATCACTGGTCATGATGTGTTGCCGGACATTGGAATAAGCGACATCATAGGGAATATCGTGAAGCATCCCCAGATCCTCTTCCACCGCCTGAAGGCTGGCGTCGAAATTCGCATAGCGCTTCTTGATTTCCTTGTAGAGCTTAGCGACTTCTAGCTTGTTCACGTGCTTCCTCCTCTCTGATCCAGCGGTCCAGATCATCAATTTCCTGCTGTTGCCTTGTCTTCTTAGTTTGAGGACCTGGTGCTTCTCCCGGGGCGACTCCTTCCATCGGCGGGTTGGTAGTTTGGGAGTTACGCCAGGCTTCGTTTATTGCCTTGTCGTAATAAAAAAAGCTTGTTGGGTACTCAAAATCATTACCTTCTCTTTCGCGCTTGGCCTGTAGCAGGCTCTCCATAGTTGAGATGGTAAAGGGTACCGGCATCCCCCCGGCGACCATCCGACCCATGGCATCGCGCTCTTTTGGTTTAACATGGAAGTCTAGCTTGCGATTCAATTTGCAATAAGCGTTTAAAATAGCGATCATTCCGTTTGCCTCAGGATCAACCTCTGGCTCAATCCAATCACTGCCCGCGGCAGTAGTAGGAGTAGTAGTAGTAATAAGATCTTTTAATACAGTGTCGGGAAAGTGGTCCAATTTTTGGACAGGTTCGCCGACAACTTGGTTAAAGTGGTCCGGATTTTGGACCACTTTTTCGGATACTTCAGAAAAGCTGTCCGGTTTTCGGACCACTTCTCCGACAACAATTAGATCAAAGCGTACCTGATAATCTCCTTTCGAACTCCCCCGCGGTGGGGGAGAGTAGCCGATTAACCCGGCTTTGACGAGTTTACTTCGATGTGTATTTAACGTATCCCGGCTCTTAATTCCGGTCTGAAGTGTAAGCTCTGTGTTCGTCATCTGGAATGCCTTCCTCCAACCTAACTTGCTCGATTTTCGCCATAAGGCAACCATGATAGCTATACCTTCGGGACCATATTCCTCTGGCCCGCCTATCGCTTCATACTGGTTAAGGAGGCCGGCCATTGTTGGTTCTCTGGCTGACTCCGTCATGCACTCCCCCCTCCCGCAGCGGCCATTATTTATTGCTTGCTCTATCGTCCTGAATGTAAATGTGCGGATACTTCGCCCGGATCACTGTAAAGCCAGGATGTCCGCGAGCAAAGTACTCTTTAACTCTCATCTTGAACGCCTCTGGGTCAGTGGATCTCAGCTCCCAGATATGCTCAGCGATGCTGCTGGTCCAAATACGTTCTCCCATTGGGCCGTTCATCGGTCTGCTACCCTAACCAGTGCGCCTGTTGTCTCCTGTATCTCCCGTTTGAACCGATCAGCATCGCTGTTGCCATCCGACAAGTGCAGAAGCCAAATCTCTTCGACATTCCGGGTATCATTAGCTTTCAAGAAGTCTTTCACATGCTCCAATCCGAAGTGCGAACGCAGTAACCGCTTCTTCTGTGCCGGATGCAATTTCCCTGTTGCCACACGCTCATTGACGATATCCAGTGAGTAATTGCACTCCACCATGATGTGAGTAAGATCTCGAAAGCGATGTCGGCAGTAGTAGGTATCAGTCAGGAAGACCAACTTATCGCCTGCAGTATTGGCTAGCAGGAAGCCCAACGGCTCCTCAACGTCGTGCTGGATATCAAACGGCATAATCGTCCAGGTACCAATCGTGAACTGCTCCAGTGCCTTAATCACCTTCAGACGATGACCTGACAGCCCTCTGGCAGCTGCCGTACCTGCACTGGTGTAAATGTTGATGCCTGCTCGCATGATGTCAGGAGCAGCCTTGCTATGGTCCAAATGCTCATGTGTGATTAAGCATCCGGCAATGTCCGACATTCGGAAGTTAAGAGCCCGTTGTATCGACTTATAAGGAAAGCCAGCTTCCAGCAGGAGCACGGTATGCCCATCTGAGATTCGATAGGCATTACCGGCGCTACTGGACCCGAGAGGTAAGATGTCGATCATAAGCTAAAAGAGAACTTCGTCGTTTGGATTTACAGTTGACGACGTATCCATTGAAGGAACATCCCCGGAAAAATCATTTGGATCCGTATTACCTTTAGATTTAGCGTCTGATGGTTCGCTCTCAGATGCATTTGAAAGTGGAGCTTCTTCTTTCAATGGTTGAGTTGGCGATGCAACAGTAACATCGAGAAGCTCAGTATTTGCATTCTCGTTGATTTCCCGCCGAACTCCAGCGTAATCCGGGTCATTAACCTCGTCATGCAGCATTTCAACATAGGCGCTGTTGAAGTCCTTCGGTATTTTCTTAACGACGTTGTTCCTCATCTTACGAATTAACATCGATTCACGGCTTTGATACTCGCTCCAAGCAGGGCTGATATATTGCTGAAGATCCACATCGTCAAGAGCGCCAATGCCTAGATCTTTTGCACGTTTGAGAACTTCCGCCTTCTTGGCCGCAATCTGTTTTTTCTGTTCAGAAGTAGCCTTGTAACGGTCTGCGCAGATACCAAATGTTTCGTTCATCATGTTGTTGCTCATGTGGGCTATCAGGTTTTTCACTACATCATCTCGTTCAGAAATGTAATAGTGTAGGGTCTTGTCAGTGTGCAGAATAGGGTATACCACCCTAACTACCTCTCCACGTCCTGTTGGTGACCACTCTGGTGGATCGTACTCAACACCGCGGAATTTAGGATATACAAAGTGATCTTCTTCCCGAACAAGCCAGTAAGGATAAACCTTCTCAACGTTCCGGCCAAAGTTCGATAGGATCGCATCGTTACCGTCGCCCTCGATACCCATCTCGATCTGTTTGCGCCAGTTGTCTGGGTCGGACGGTTTCGCTTTTACATTGACGTTCCGAATTTGGAAGTAAACTTCCCTCGGACTCGCTGCAGCGTTCAATTTCAAGGCTGCGACATTCATTAAAACCTGAGTGATGTTATTTCTGTCGAGTTTCTCATCATTCCAAGAGATTGCCTTCGAATCAAGAGCAGTGTTGATGGCAGAGATAGCATTGACTACGCACTGCCGAGCATAAGCGTCCAAATTAACCCCATTGCCACTGAGTTGCCGCTCAATCATCGGTGCATAGGTTTCCGTTACTTTTACCAACCCTGTTGAAAAGGTCATTAAATCGCCTCCTGTATCTGCTGATCCGTCTCTACACGCAATGTACTGTTTCGCTTGATCCAGTTCTTCTCGGCGTTCTCCGAACTACCATAAATTGAAACTAAATGTGCTTGCACTTCATCGGGCAGCTTTTCAAAAGATGGAGGAACTATCAATTGGATCATCTGTCCCTCTGTTTTGACCAATTTTGTAACTCCCTCTGCATTGTCAATAAAAATAGGAGCCGAGAAGCCGTAATGCTCACCTAGCGTATTGATGATGTCCAGGCCTACATTGATCCGAGCCGCGTTGTTCAGCCCGCCGTCATATGGAACGCCCTTATAGAGTGTGTCGCAGACTTCCTTGATTCCGCCATTGATCTGTTCTTCGAAGAGGCGGAATCTAGCAAGCTTGAATTTACTGTTGATCTTGGCATCCAGCATGCTGACTTTCGTCTTGGTGAACTCCTCGCAGAGGAACAATTCATGTTGCAGCCGTTCGTATTCAGCTGCGAGGTCCCGCTCCTGGTTCTCCAGCTCAGTAACCCTGAGCTCTGCACGACGGATTCCATCGAACTTGGCAAGATCACGCTCCATTTCCTCAATCTCGGAACGTTGCCGGCGGATATCAGTGCGGACAGTTGCGGCAGCATCATCTGAGGAAGCTTTCAGTTCTCTGATCTGCTGCTGTACTGCAACTGCCTCGGCTTGTTTACTGGCATAGGCTGGATCATCAGCAGGGTCTTTAACGCCCGCTCGCAGATCAGTCAGTTCAGCCTCAGCAGTAGTCAATTCAGCTTGAAGCAGTTGCAAAGCACTCTTCAGGTTCTCAATGTCTCCCTGGAACCGGACGATCTCTTGCTCAAATTTCTGAGCTTCTGCCACTGCTGCTTTACCAGAGGTATTGATACGTTCCTTCCGTTCAGCCAGCCTGCGGTTAAAATCAGCCTCTGCCTTGTCATGAGCAGCTTTTACCTGGTCTTCAGGTAACGACTGTCCACAGGCAGAGCAGTGAGAATCATGACCTTCCGGATGTTCGAAAACCATACCCTTCAGTTCAGCAAACTCCGTCCGTAGCCGATCCGCTTCTTGCTGACGCCCCGTTGCCAGCCTCTCATTGTGCTGAATGCGCTGCTGTTTGTCCTCAATCTCACGACGGTACCGATTGACCTCAATGTGCATCCGGTTTACTTCATCTCGCTTGAAAGCCAACTGATCCAGAACATCCGAGTGCATCCGGCTCTTGATGTCTATCAGTTCGCCTTCGATCTCTCTCAACCGCTTCTCCTGTACTGCAACTTCGCCACCGGAGAGGATACGGGACAGTTCAGCTTCACACGACTCAACTCGGCTGCGCAGGATGGCGATGTCTTCCTTAAGAAGCTCTTCATCCAGCTCGGCAACATCTGGCATCTGGCGCTGTACTTCGCTGATTCTCACCGGCAGCTCCTTGATCTCTTTATTGATCACGCTGCAACGTGATGAGATCACCTTCTTATGGGAATCAAGGTCACGCCCGCTGAGGATGCCCGGCAGCGATGCAAGCTCCTTATTACCGTGAATCACCTCAGCATCCGTCAGATCACCGCACACTTCCAGCAACGTCTTCCGGCGATCCTCCTTCTTCAATTGTTCATTGAAGTAAGAAGGCGAAGTCAGGAGTTTGAAGAGATCTTCTTTAATGAGGGAATCCACTTCAGCGGTGTACTCTCCCTTTTTTACTGGAACGCCATCAATGAAGTAATTCGTCTCATGTCCTTCGAAAGCGTCTGTTGCGGCACCGCGCTTCTTCGTCCATTTCTCAGAGAAGACCCGGCGGAAGGTTCGGCGGCGGCCATCAATTAGAAAAACACCCTCGACTTCATGTTCCAGCTTGTGTTGCAGGACTTTACCGGCACCATCCAGTCCCTTGATTTCGAAGTCTGCCTTGTTCTGACTGTCTTTACCAAACAAGAGCCAGACAAAACCGTCGAAGACGGTTGTTTTGCCAGTGGCGTTGTCACCATAGACATCAGCGGCCCCGCCGTTAACAGCGAGGACAAGTTCTTTAACCCCTTTGAAATTACGGAGCGTCAGGCGCTCCAACACGATACGTTTCAAGCATTATCCCCTCCTCAATTGCTGCATTGCATTCAGCATGTAAGATCATTTGTTGATCGGGTGTTTCCGGGTAACGAATGCCTTCCAGATAAGTCCGAATGGCATATTCGACTTCAGCTAATTGATCCGGGTCAGCATGCAACTGAAAGGTCCCAGATTGCTGCCGGATAGAAAGAACCGGCGGTGCGTAATTCGTAGGAGGCACGATTTCAACTTCGATAGGCTTCCCGCTGATATGAGCAGAAAAAGCTGTTGACATTCCTAGTCCCTCCCTCTTGTGTCGTTTGGCCTTCATCGTGTAAGATAAAGGCAAGTGATAAAGCTTTAATGCTATTCAGTTTTCAAAGAGCAGGCGGCCCGGTGCAACGGGTCGTTTTTTTATTGCTCATTTTCAATTTCTAGTACTCTGATGCGTTCATTAGCTTCTTTCAGCTGAGATTCCAGCTCTTCAGCCTCGTCGTCCAATTCATTGAAGCATTGCTCCAAAGCTTCCCACGCTTTCGCGGGGATGTAATCTTCGTGATCATCCAAAGTCCGCTCCAACTTTTTCAGAAGTGTTGAATTTGAACTTCTAACCGTCAATTCAGTTCCTCCTTCCTATGTATAATCAAGGTGGGCGAGGGAGTAATTGCACCAATGAAGACGGCCTCTTCGGCTCCCTTGACCTATGTGATCCGCCACCACCTTGGATGCGTCAGCCGCATCTCCAAACGTCAACCCGGAGGAAAGGTTATTTCTAAGGGTCGACGCTTGGAGACAGGGGCCGAAGCCTCTGCTCATTCAATCCTTGCTACTTCCCGCATGGTTGCTTCCTTGATGTCTGCTGGGAGTAGTTCAATCACTTCAACCAACTGATCCCACTTTGCAGTAGCTATCTGTTTGATCCGATCTTGCTGTAGGAGGAATGCTTGACTGTATTCCTTGATGGCCGCTCTGATCTTCTGAACCCTATCAATGGCGGACCACCATTCCTGACGACGCTTGACGTACAATTCCGCAAGTGCAGTAGCGAATTCAGCCTTATCCTGCTCCGTCATAGGACCACCGACTTTCCGTGCTTTTCGCCATTCCGGTAAGCCGTTAAAATGAGGGAGGCGATAGTCTCGCTAATACTGTCGTCACCACGATTCAACATTTCAAGAGCCTGAACTTCAATATCAGAGAGTTCACGGCCGATCAGGTGCTTAACGCCGATTTTATTGATCACACCGCCTCCCCCTTGCCTTTGCTGCGATCTTCACGTAAAATGGACGCAACGAGATACTTTAGCTGAGTTCTCAACGGAGTCCGCCCTGCCCGGCGGGCTTTTTTCATTTGTTCTTTTGCTGCTGCCAGATCCCTTTGATGCAGATCGATCATCATTTCGAGCCACTTGATGTTGCTCTCTAGCTTTGCCGGATCAATAACTGCAGCCTGCTGTTTAACCAGCATGAGATTGTGTTTAGCATTCTTTGCCACGAAACGCGCTTCTTGTTCCAAATCTTCGAGTGTTATCATTTCAGCAACCCTCATTTCATGTAATTTTTGAGTTTCAGTTCAGCGCGGTGTTCCTTCCAGGTCGACAGCCAACTGAATGAGTATTCCTTACAGATAGCCGCCGCCAAATGCGTCAGTGCTGTAATCGCCTCTACCGTCTCCATCAAAAGCAGTTTGATCTGCTGACGCTCGGTTTCATTGATCTGTTCATTCGTTTTACTGATTGGCGCTATGCCGGAGGCATCACGCACCTCTTGAATCTCTTCTAACGATTTGAGAAGAACACTTGCTCTATGTAGGTCTACGTTGTCCAGCCATGGGGCAAACGCCCCTCCGGTCACTTCTGCTGCCGCTGCAAGATACAATTGCCCATCATCGTAATGCTCAGCTGCCGCTTTCATGACCGGCTTGGATGGATTGCGAGTTCCTTTTGCGATTTTCCCCACCAAGGAAGCATCAGCATGAACAATTAGCCCTGCCTTCTCCCTCGTATCTCCTGAGCGCTTTAACGCTTGTTCTAACGCTGGTCCGAATTGTCCGATTGCCAACTTTTAATCATCTCCTTTGTCCGGTTTTGCGGGTTTTATCGGACAGAGGCCTGTTGTATGATTGACTTAAGCAATTCCCCTTGCCGCATTCCCTGCCCGCCGCTGCCGGTACAGCTCGGCGGGTTTTTCATATTACTTGACGACGAGCGTTCCATTTTTCACCAACATTCTTGTTCATCCAGCCGCTGTGTTCTTCTGTCCATCGAAAGAACAGTGATGTCATTATCCGCGGATCGCCAAACTCTCGCGTGACCGGAAAGTCTGGTCGCTTAAGCAGCTCAGTAATTTTGTTGTCTCCGACCTTTAGAAGTTTCTTAAGGTCTGAACGATCCAATATGGCTGGAAGATCAGCTGGAACCCGCACGCCGTGAGTTTCAATGGTTCTTTCCACAACCTTTTGGATCATTGCTTCGAGGTCTGCCGATTCAATCACTACTAGTGCCATTAGATCACCTCTTTTTTACCATTGTTTGTAGACAACGTTTTTTTGCAAAAAAATATAGTCTTCTATGTTCAGTTCCTTTTCCTTACATAATTGATACAAGCCATTGAATAGTTTTCCGCCACCATTTTTTTCGTTTTTCAATACCCTAAATAGATATGAATAGTTAACACCTAGTTGATTTGCCAATTCTGGAATACTCCAGCCTTCGCTTTCAGCGAGTTTCAAGAGCTTTTTCGAATTTATCTTCACGCTGTTCACCGCCTTCCGTTGTCTACTGACAACATAAATATATCATGTCTATAGACAATGGTCAAGTCATTTTTATTGTTTACAAACAATACTTTTTTTCACGCTTTATTGCCTATAAACAACGCCAAAGTTTATTATTAGTTCAGAAGAGGTGGTGAAGTATGATTTTTGATAAGGAGAGGTTTTCCGAGCTATTAAATAAAGCTAAAGGTGATAGATCGATTAATAATTTCGGACGAATATCACAAGTCGATCCGGGATATATTTCTCGGCTATTAAGATGTCAAAACGATACTCCGCCTAGCGCAGCAATCATCAGTAAGTTAGGAAGTAAAGCTCATAATAATGTATCCGATATTGATTTAATGATTGCGGCAGGATATATTGACGAAAGTTCTGAATCGAATCAAAACGATACCCTTCATGAGGAGAAATCTTTATCGAGGGAAAAAACAGAGTATGTAATAAGGGAGTTAGTTAAGAAGTACAATATTGATTTAACTGACCCCCGTGATGTAGAGACATTGGAGGATCTGATTAAAATTGTCCATCGTAACAATCAAAAGTAGTTTCTTCATCTAATAGTGACTTGATAGAATCATATAACTCCAAAGGATCTATTGATAAAAATGCTTTTAACGTTAATAACTTATCTACAAATTCTTGATTCATTGTTGTCACCGTCCAGTTCTAGGTGGATTTTTAACCCATATTAACATACGAACATGAGTTCGTAAATGATCCAAAAAAATAGTATAATAAGGTGGCAGTGCGATGGAACTTGTTCCGGTCCGCTGTCGCATTCCAGAGCTACTTGTTCGGCGCGCCAATATGGAGCCGCCGACAAGTCCGATTAAGATCAATCAACAATGGCTGGCTGATAGCATTGATATGAGCAAACAGCAACTTTCTGACTACATCAACCTTCGCAGGAAGAACATGAGGCTCCAAAAAGCCCATCTGATTGCTTACTATCTCGATTGCCTGGTTGACGATCTTTATGTAATGGAGTGGCGATAGCCGAGTGGCTTAGGCTGCTCGTAAGGAATAAGTACACTCTAGTGCGTACTTTATGTTTTTTACTATCCACCTAAATACGCAATCCCTTCTGGTAGTACATACAATATCACATAAACATGGAAAACGCTGTCGAAAAAGGACGAACGAAAGCACCCCCTAAACACCGTTGAAGGGGTTGACTTTCACTTTTATATTTGCTTCATCACATATAATTCGGTACCGTCCTTGAATGTTATTAGAGATCCATTATTTTCGATGGCCTGAATCTTATCGATCTTGGATTCTTGCACCAGAGCAGTCCTTCCAATTAACACAAAACCCAGATCCTTATAGGTTTCAGCTGCTTCAACCAAAATATCCGGGTCTTGAAACGAACCTTCACTCGTATGGTAGGCAAGCGTAGAATGCGAGTTGCTTGTACGTTGCCACTTGTCTATATAATTCACATCTTTGAGATTAACGTCTCTGTATTCGAAAGCATCCTTCTTCTTGATTTGTAGCCTCTTCATTCGCCTTATCATCTTGCACGCACCTGCCGATTCTAGTTGTTTACTTGATATAATACGACAAAAATCGACTAGCTATCATTACATAAAATATTACAGTCAACAGGAGGGATTCAATGTCTGGCTATATGAATCTATGGCTTAATTACAGGGCTACTGAGGATTTGTTCATGAAACACCTCGAACTGGTTGAGGACAAACCTTTTGAGTTACACTTCGCGTATAACAGCTTCATTAAACTCTACTCTATGCATCTTATCCAACCTGACGCAGCTGAGAAACTTGTTGCAGTCTGTATTAAGGATATCGAGCTGTTCCCGAGATTCAAGGAATCCTGGCATGAACGTAACCCTACTTACGGCTTCCTCCCTTTTATTCCATCATTTAAGACCTTAATTATTTTCTACGAGAATAAGCAGCGGTTTTATGAAGCCATAGACATCTGCAATGCAGCGCTTGAATATGAACTTACCGATGGCACAAAAGGAGGATACCCCGGAAGATTAGCGAGGTTAGAGAGAAAGCTCGAAAATCAGTTAAAAGAATCATAGGAGGCCCCACCATGGCATCATATTCAAAACTACCATCAAAGAAGTACAAGCAAGGATATGTATGGAAATGCGTACTGGAGGGTCCTCCCCATCCTGTAACGGGTGAGCGGAAGCAGATCCCGAGGCGCGGTAAAACGAAGACAGAAGCGCTGGGGCGGTGCCAAGAGGAATATAACAAGCTAGCCCAGGGGATTGACACTAAGGTAGTTAAAGCGACAGCGTTTAAAGATGCTTCTAAAAAATTTCTTGTGACGTATTCGAAGTCAGGTTTTACAAAATCTACAGTTCGTAAAACCACTTCTTACATCAATATCATAAATAAGTTTATTGGTAATCATAATGTTGATAGACATACTAATGATACTTATCAAGAATTTATTAACAAACTAGATGAAATGAAAGATAAGCATGGTAAAAAGAGATATGCACGCGGGACATTAATCAATATCAATTCTGCCGCTAATATGGTTTTTGAGTGGTGCATCAAAATGAAGTTAAGAACGGATAATCCATGTTACAAAGTAACCATTCCAAAAAAGCCAAAAACAGTTGAAGAAATTAAAAGGGATGCTATCTTAGAAAAATATCTTGAACGAGATGAAATAGAAGAGTTTTTACAGAAGGCTAAAACTCATGGCATAGACAATGACTACAAGATATTCAAAACTATGTTATTTGGAGGTATGAGGCCAGGGGAAATGTGCGCCTTAGAGTGGCCTGATGTTAATAATGAAACATATATGTGCGATATACACAAAACAATTTATCACCCAACCAACAATCGATATGTGTGGGAGTTGACCCCACCAAAAAATGATACATCAGTTAGAATCTTTGATTTCGATGAAATTATCATTAGAATGTTAGAGGAATTAAAAGAAGAACAGAAGAAAATACATGAAAGGTATAAAGAGTATCACGATGATTTCCACGAAGGACAATTCATACTTTCAAATGCAGATGGACGGCCTTTTACAACTATCAAGTTGTTAAACCGCATGCATAGGATCGTCAAAATGACAAGCATAAAAAAAGATGCGACCCCTCACATTTGGCGACACACTCATATTAGTATGCTCACAGAGGCTGGAGTTCCTTTGCCGGTCATTATGCAAAGAGTTGGTCACAAAGACGCAAAAACTACTATGGAAATATACACCCACGTTACAAATCGTATGAAGGCCAATGTCAACCAGAGCATCAAAACACACTTTGGAAAGATACTAAAAGACGTATAATTTCAAGAAATGTGATCTTTCCGTGATCTTCTCGTAAAAATAAGAGCCAATAACCCTTATAAACACTGGTTTTATATAGGTTCTTGGCTCTTATATATATATTCAAATATAATATATCAACCAAAATGCAATAGGAATTAATGAAATATAAGGTCTCTTGTTTACTGGAAGAAAGTAGAATAAAAATAGCCCAATTATTATCGTTGGTAGCACTAGAATAAAATACTTCTTTTTATGCACCTTCATACCCTCCCTTTTTCGTGTCCCTTTACTTCAATAAGGATGTGCTTTAAAAGTAATCGGGGATACCAAATGATATGGAGTCGATATCATTTTCTTTTGAGTAATACATACAAACACTGTCTTTATATTTTTGACTATCATTAGGTAGTACAACAAAACCCAATTCTTTGTAAATTTCTATCTCAATATCACTATAAAGGAAAAAGTTGTTACACTTTTCTTCCTGTTCAAGTTTATTTATCGTTTCTTTGACCAATAAAGAAGCATATCCTTTTTTTCTTAAATTTAAAGGGGTAGCGATTGAACCTATCCCTCTTACAATTTGGTCTTCAGAAAGATTTAGTTCATATACGATGAGGGAGCTTAATAATTGCTTTGTATCTGTGGCTTCAAGAACGTACCACTTTCCCTTTTTATACTTATTGGAATTCTGACACATTGTTATATATTCTTCATATGGCAGATTATCTCCCCAAACATCATAGCCCATCTTATAAATTTCTATCATTTCCTCTTTTGCTGCTACCCTAATTTTTTTCAAAGTACCTCTCCTTTTGTTTTATGCGGTTACACTTTTTTCGACATTAAGCTTATCAAGACCTCTATTCCTTGCGCTTTCAGATAGCGAATATGCCCCCTTATCTAGCGCCTCTCCCATTCATGCTATAATAATCTTCATAATTTCATTCGTTTTTTCTCCACCTGTCCTTCATATCAGCCCTGTAAGATGACTTACATCGGCATATGAAAAGGAGAATTACAGATGGATAAGAAAATAATGAGTGTAATATTGATAGCGTTTTGTTTAATTTGGTTAGGATGGGGAATCGTTTGGTCTGGATCGAACGGGCAGACTACTTCGCAAAATATAAATGGTTGGGAAAATAACCGATTAATCGCTCATGCTTTGGGCGGAATACAAGGATCGAGTTATACGAACTCCTATGATGCATTTATAACGAACTACAATAAAGGATACCGCCTGTTCGAAACAGATCTTTTGCTAACAACAGACGGTGAGCTTGCCGCTAGACATGACTGGTCCAAAAGACTACAGCCAGATCTGTCTGGTCAGACTGGTCATTCATTAACTAGTTCGCAATTTGAGAGTTCTCTTATAGATGGAAAATTCCAACCCCTTTTATTTAAAGATATCCTTCATTTAATGGAGAAATACCCTGATTTTTATCTGATTACAGATACGAAGGAAACGAACAAACAGAAGATTGAGCAGCAATTTTCTCTTTTAGTGGAACAAGCCAGGAAGATGGATGCATCTCTCCTGTATCGAATTATTCCTGAAATCTATAGTCCGGAAATGTACGATACCGTCATGAACATCTATCCTTTTCCCAATAAAATCTATTCCCTGTATCAATCCGGAGCTTCGGCCGCAAGTATTGTGGATTTTGTAAAGAAAAAACATATTTCCGTGGTGGCCATGCCCACCTACCGTGTGCTCATAAATCCTAATCTGGTCTATGCATTAAACCAACTAAATGTACAAAGCTACGTCCATACCGTTAATAGTCCGGGCGCTATGAAATTAATGTCTCAACTAGGCGTACACGGGTATTACACAGATTTAGAAACACCCCCTAACACGCTGAAGGATACATTTTCCAAGCCTGCTAAGCTGGTTTTCGGGAAATACATCCAGGAAGTACTGGGAAGTATAAGTAGTATAATAATGAAGGTGGCAACATAATGGCGATTAATAATATTCTTATTGTGGATGATGAATTGGAAATCAGAGAAGCGCTGGTCATTTATTTGAAAAGCGATAGTGTGGATGTTTTTACAGCGTCCAATGGGTTAGAAGCCCTTGAAATATTAGAAAAAGAAACCATTCATCTCATTATCATGGATGTCATGATGCCACAAATGGATGGAATTAAAGCAACATTCAAAATTCGTGAAAATAAAAATATACCAATTATTCTACTCTCCGCCAAATCAGAAGCGAACGACAAAATCATAGGGCTTAATGTAGGCGCCGATGATTACATTACAAAACCATTCGATCCGATGGAGCTGGTCGCAAGGGTCCGGTCTCAGCTCAGAAGGTTTACCAATTTGGGATCTTTTCAAATGAGTGCGGGCGAGGAAATTATCCAGGTACGTGGTCTTGCCCTGAACAAAACTTCAAAAACCGTTGAAGTAGACGGCGAAGACGTCCGGCTCACCCCTAAGGAATATAAAATTCTGGAGCTGCTGATGGAGAACAAAGGAAAGGTCTTTTCCATTGAAGAAATTTACGAGAGCGTATGGAATGAGCCTATTTATGCATCTGATAATACAGTCGCTGTACACGTAAGGAACATTCGCGAGAAAATTGAGATTAATCCCAAGGATCCGAAATATTTAAAGGTGGTGTGGGGAATTGGGTACAAAATCGAGAAAAAATAACTGGATTAGCGCCTTATCTCTTGATCTTCGCGTCATATTAAGTACGGCAATTTTATGGATAGCGCTTCAACTAATTAGGTTCTACCTCGGGTGGTTCTACTGGGACTCTCTTTCTTATAGGCTGTTCAGCTATTCTTCAGCTACTATTCTTGTCCTGATTCTTGTAGGCAAAGGCTACTTCTTCTTTGTTAAAAGTGCTCCGAAACAGGTCAGTGTGGTATCCATTTACTTGGACCTTCTTAGGAAGTATGTTCAAGTCTGGAAAGGCATTTCCGTAGACAGCCGAATTACACTGAAATTATTAGTTTTATTCCTGTTAACAGCTATTGCAGGCGTTTCAGTTTGGCGAATTATTAGCTATCCCCCATATTATGAACTGTATGTGTGGATACCCTATATCGTTTTGTATATTCTGATTGTCATTCCGTATAGTTTACACAAGCTTACTCAGTTGATGCAGATTGTTAACGGCACGAAAGAAATTGCCCAAGGCAATATTCAATCTACAATTCCGGTTCAAGGAGAAGGCGTATTTCCCAGACTGGCAGGATACATTAACAACATGAAGGTCGGATATCAAAATGCATTGGAGGATCAAATAAAAAGCGAGCGTTTAAAAACGGAGCTGATTACAAATGTCTCTCATGACTTGAAAACCCCATTAACTTCTATTATCAACTACATTGATTTGTTAAAAAAAGAACAACTTGAGTCGGATCGAGCCAATTCCTACGTTGATATTCTGGACCGCAAAGCTCTCCGGCTCAAGCTATTAATTGAAGACCTGTTTGAAGTGTCTAAAATGACCAGTGGCACGGTTGAACTGGATATTCAAACAATCGATGTAGCCACATTATTAACACAGGCGATTGCTGAATTCAGCAGCAACTTGGGAACCTCGCTTGAAGTTAGAGAAAAAATAGCCCAACCTCATATCTATGCCGACTTGGACGGAAATAAAATCTGGCGGGTATTTGAAAACCTGATTGGTAACGCCAAAAAATACTCTCTTCCAGGCACACGAATTTACATTTATCTTGAAGAATCTGAACATCGGGTTCTGCTTAAAATCCAAAACACATCTTCTTATGAAATTGACTTTCCCGCTGACGAATTATTTGAACGCTTCAAAAGAGCAGATGAGTCACGTCAAACCGAAGGCTCCGGGCTTGGTCTGGCTATTGTGAGAAGCATTGTTGACCTGCACGGCGGTGACATCAAAATCGAAATCCATGGGGATCAGTTCAACGTTCTTCTAGAACTGCCCAAAACGAGATTATAATATCAAAGCACTAGGCCCCTTCACTTCCATCAGAAGTTGAAGGGGCTTTTTTCGTTCCTTAATATCAAAAAAATCTTCAAAGAAACTTTAGATTTCCCCTTATTTGATCTTTATTTTTATTGCTTATGATGGAGGCACCAACGAGAAAGAAGGATAACACTATGCACAGAAACCTCCATGACGCCTTACTATTTTTTTATAAATTCCTTCGGATGCCCATGCAGATCGGTAGTATTACACCAAGCTCAGCTTCTCTGGCCAAAAAAATGGTAGAGTACGTCCCCTGGCAACAAGTAACGGCAATTGCTGAGCTTGGGGCTGGCAGCGGCGCAATTACGCAATACATATCGTCTGCTAAGTCAAAACACACGCAAGTTCTTCTATTTGAGAAAGATGCTGAATTGCGGCAGAAACTGACTGAGAGATACCCGGGATTTCCCAGCTATCCCGATGCCAGCCGTCTGGACACTGCCCTACGCCAACAAGGGCTTGAAGACGAGAAATTGGATTGCATATTAAGTGGCCTGCCCTTTTTTAATTTCCCGCAACAGCTACGCGATATTCTAATGGAGCAGATTAGTACGGCTCTGAAGCCCGGTGGACTATTCATTGCTTTTCAATACTCCCAGCAAATGAGAAAACAGCTACACCAGCAGTTTGAGATAGAGCATGTACATTTCGTGCCTCTTAATATGCCCCCTGCCTTCGTCTACGTCTGTCGGAAGAAACCGCCTCTTCTTCCTTCAGACTCACATCCTTTAGCAGAAGGAGCTGCCTGTAAATGAGCTATGACACGCTTATATCGCTTATTGGGCAGTTTGGCTATGCCGCTTTATTCCTTGCCCTTTGGTTCGGGATCATCGGTCTCCCCATCCCCGACGAAGTTATTGTCATGACTGGAGGCAGCGTTACCTCGAACGGCGTACTTCATATGGTTCCTGCCTTCATTGTTACCTATTTGGGAGTCATCTCGGGGTTATCGCTTGGTTATGTGCTTGGCCGCCTGCTGGGGGCCACTGTACTGGATAAACTTCGCCGTAAAAAGAAGATGGATAAATACCTTGTATTCTCAGAAAAATTGATACTGAAATATGGAAGCTTCTCACTGTGCATCGGTTACTTTTTCCCGGTCATCCGGCATGTCCTGCCCTATCTTATGGGACTCAATAAAATGTCGTTCCGTCGCTACGCCTTACTGTCTTACACAACCGGACTTGTATGGACGACGATTTTTTTCATACTGGGGCGGAGTGTAGGTAGCCATGTCGAAGAAATCGGACATTTGCTTTACCGTGACGGAATCTGGGTACTCTCAGCGCTATTTGTTGCTCTAGTCCTGTATCACATCATCCGTGATCGCATATAGAAAAAGTTCATAAGCTGCTGCAAGAGCAAACTTATGAACTTCTTATTTTACTTACAAAGAATTAATAAAATGAATATACTCTTGAGCGCTTAACTCAACTTCTTGATCTAATGGACTATGTTCCGCTCCATAAAATGCGTAAAACGGTCGATAGTCAGCATGTGTATAGAGAATAGTAACTTCAAAAGGACGTAATACTTCACTTAAGGTGTAATTGTATCTGCCTGTAGACGAATAATCTTCCGATTTAATGCCAGCAGAGACCGCCAAACTTATTTTCTTATCCTTAAGCTTATCTCCACCTTTGCCATAAGCCCATCCATCTGCAAGTACTTCATCCAGCCATTTCTTTAGAAAAGGCGGGCAATTAAACCAATAAACTGGGAATTGTAAAATCAAATTATCATGAGCTTCGATCAGCTCTTGTTCCCTCTGAATATCAATTTTCTCATCCGGATATTCTTTGTAAATCTCATGTATAGTAATCTCTTCAGGATGCTTTCTCAACTCTTCCAACCATCTTTTATTAATAATTGAACTTTCTATACTTGGATGCGCTATAACTACTAATGTTTTCATAAAACCCACCACTCTTTTCTTGTGAATATTATTTTCGGCTCGAGAACGAGTATATATCATGGGAATTATTAAAGTAAGTATGCACTTTTAGGTAAGTAGTGAACCTTTTAGAGAGTGTTATAGACAAAAAAGGTATATAAAAAGGCGACCCGCTCGCGGATCGCCAAATTTAATGAATACAATATATTGTTAGCTCATTTAGCCAAAAGAGCTGGACGGTTACTCTCTCCCCATTCACATATTTTATCAAGGACAGGAATAAGCGAGCGCCCGCGTTCCGACAAAGAATACTCCACCTTCGGAGGAATTTGCGGGTACTCCTCACGGATAATGATGCCTTCGGCCTCAAGCTCTTTTAGCGTAATCCCCAATGTTTTGAATGAAATGGTTCCAATACGTCTTTTTAGCTCATTATGTCGCATAACTTTATGTTCAGCTAACCAATAAATAATAATCATTTTATATTTGCCACCTATCAGTGATAAGGTGTATCCAAAACCGGTATCTTTTAGATCCAGGTCAGTCGTAACGCAATTTTCAGTGTTCACAAGTACGCTCTCCTTTTTGTATATATGAAGTAAATGCGTATAATTTACATGTTGTTTAATTCTACAATCAAGTATAAAAGAAGTAAAGAAATAACGCATGTAATAATTGTAAAACAATCCAACAAAAAAAGAACAAACACAAATAATAGCCTGAATACTTTTACCAAATAAAAAAGCTTGTAAACTCCCCTAATGGTCAGTTTACAAGCTCATTTCATTCAAACTATAATGCGGTCGAGAGGACTCGAACCTCCACAGTATTGCTACCACACGGACCTGAACCGTGCGCGTCTGCCAATTCCGCCACGACCGCAAATTATGTACCGACGATCATTACCGCCTGTACATAAGACTATACGCCTTTTTCAGATAGAATGCAAGGATTTTTTTATTTTTTTATTAAACGGAATAAATAACAGCAGTCCCATCACACAGGTGATCACTTCGGTAACTGTCATGGACCAGATAACGCCGTGCAGTCCGAATATGGAATGTAACAGGACGATGACCGGTATATACAAAACACCTTGTGTGATGGACATAATCATCGTTGGCAGTCCTTGACCTGTGGCTTGAAATACACTAGTGAACAATCCTGTAAAACCATTAAACAATGCGGATATGAGCATCGCTACTACGATGTAGGTCCCTATTTTCAGCACCTCTGGATCGTTGGAGAAGAACTGGATAACAGGCTCTCTGAACAGATACACCAGACCCACGAATAGTATCGCGATCCCGCCAATATAAAGTGCTGCATAGGTAAAGCCTGCTTTGAATCTGCTAATATTTTTACTGGAATAATTATAAGCGAAGAATGGAATCAGGCCTAAGAACAATCCCATGGCGAGAAATTCCGGCACCTGAGCGATCCGTAGCGCCAGACCGAAACCGGCAACAACGCTGTCTCCATACAGTATGGAATAGTTATTCAGCAAAAGTGTGCTCACAATGAGAAAACCAGCTTGCAATAGCTCCGATACCCCGATCTTGTAGATTTCCAACTGATCCTTAATGGAAATTTTAAATGACTTCAGGAACCCTCGCAGATATTCACTCTTCTTTTCCAAGTAATAGATGTAATAGATCACGGACCCTGCATTGGCCAGAACCATTGCCAGCGCCGCTCCAGCTACATGCCATTTCAACACCAGAATAAATAACGGGTCAAAAATCAGGCTCAGCGCCGTACTAATAAATATGCCGTACATCGACTCCTTGGAGGCCCCTTCCGACCGCACTAGCTGCTCCAATGCAAAATTAAGAACAACGACGAATCCTCCGGCAAACAGAGTCAAGACATAGGTTTTAGTATACGCCAATGTGGCAGCATCCGCACCAAGTAATTGGACGATGGGATTCACCAGCAGAAAAGCAAGGAGAGCAATCAGGAGGCCTGCAATAATACTGCTATAGAAAGTATAGCCAGCAATTCGCTTCCCTTTTTCCGTCTCCCTCTCCCCCGCCAAACGTGTGACAAAGGTTCCTCCACCTACGCCAAATACATTTCCAATGGCCATCAGCACGGTGAAAATCGGCAGGCCCAGGGTGATGGCTGACAGCATGCTTGTATTGTGCAGCAGGCCGATAAAATAAGCATTAATCACATTGTAAATCATACCAACAGACATCCCGATCATCATGGGAATAGACAAATGTGTGATCGCTTTTCGGACAGGTGCAGCTTCCAGGTAATATTGATTTTTCTCCATTTCGTTCGCTTCTTTCTTCGTAAGATCTTCAACTGTTAGAATTCTATCTATATCCATAATATAATTATTAGAATTTGAATTGTCAATGATCTATCTATAAATGATTTTGGGCAAACAAAATACTTCTGAGCAAATAAAAAGCCCGCAAACACCTCTATCGCGTGTCTACGGACGTTCTCCATGCCTTGCTTAATCAGACTATGGATTGTTTATGCTATTGGTTTTCTCTGCTGCTTTGACAATGAAGGTCCCTTTATAATTCTTGGCCGGGATCTCAATCTCATAAGTACCAGGCTGAGGATTACTGAGCACAAAGATATTCTGCCCCTCTTTTAGATCAGTGTTAAAATTCAAGTCCTTGGATACGAGAGTTAACCCGGTTCCTACAGACCCTTTGACATTTACTATGGCCTTGATCATTTTGGCGGCGATGAATTCAGTAGTCTTAGGAGTAATCCCCGCTTCTGATACCTCTATAGTAGCCACCTGCATATCGTTGTCCTCATCAAATACTGCGGTCTGAGATATGGGCTGACCAATGGAACCTACAGCAATTCGGTCATATTGCAATAACAGGCCTCCCACAACAATGATCGTTGCTGCTGTTAGCAGAATAGTGCTTGTATAGGTAGCCTTACCTGCTGTTTTCTTGACTGTGTTTGCTTTCTTCGCTTTCGGACGCGGCTTGCTGATCCATACATCGCCTATTTTTTGCACGAGGAAGGAGCACAGAATGAACAGAACGACCCCAGACAAAACAATTCGTCCTGAAGTAAAGAACAAACTTCCTAGTACCGTCCCCAATGTACCGCCAATCACACCGGAGAGGATACTATTAATCACAGATTGCCGACCGAATGGAAACCCTAGAGCCGCTCCTGCAGCAGCAGCCAACAATGCGCAGACCAGCATGGACAGCCCCAGTTCTAAATCAAAGGTTTGGGCCCCAATAATCCCGGCTGCAAGTCCTGCAAGAAGAGCAAACAGTGAAGCTAGCAGCATGCCGCTCTTCCCAGTCAGCCCGCTCTTTCTTTGCACCAAAAAATAAATATGGTAAATCGTAATCAGCAGAATCAATACAAGACCGCCTGTATTCAGCAGCATAACACATTCACTCCATCTTTAATCTATTCTTGCACTGTAGATTCACAGCTTAGAAGCAAAATCCCAGTCTGGATAAATATAAGGAATTTCTGGTCCAGTTGAAGGGTTAATATCCGTGACCATGATTTTAATTTCAGTCTGGCCATGATGGGTTGTCTTATCAATGGTGCCCGTGAGCTCCACCCATGTGTCATTGGCAAAACTGCTCGCGTCCGCACTCTCGGCAACAATCCCGTAAGGAGTAATATCCGCAATACAATGCGTCATAGCCATTCTATTGATAATAAACTGGTTCCCTTGTAATTCATCTTCCCGAGAGATAAAGCCTTTGATCTTAATCGTCTTGCCTTCAAAGTTACCTGCAAAGGAATTCAGCGCTTGCAGCCTCTCGATAAACCACTGATCCTTCATCTCAATGATATCTTGTTGATACAAGAGCATCCCTAGCTTGGCATAATCCCGGTTGTACTTGTCCGATATAAACCGTTCTTTTAGTTCCGGAGATTCCGTTCCGACAAGCCCAGCTAGATCCTCAGGGATACTATTGCTGCTGGCTGCTGTTCCTCCTAGTTGAAAACCTCCCTTAGTAAGGGAGCCAGCAAAAGCCTGACTAGGCAGAAATGCGCCCAGCATTAGCGGCAAAATGAATAAGCCATACATAATCACATTTTTCAAAACTGATTTGGAAGGCTCATGGCTGTGCCCATGATCATGACTATGATCGTGATAGTGATAGTGACCATGGTCATGACCATGATCGCAACTACAAGCAACCATAGGCTGAGTACGAGAGCGGATTAGAACGTAAAGCTGAAACAGGGTGAACAGGAATAGACCGGCAGCCGCGAGCTCCGTGTATTTTACCAGATGTGGTGCGATATACAGCAGAATTTCACCCGTGAGAGCCAGAGAAAACATGTAACCGGTGAATCCCATAAGGATCAGCAGTTTTAATGAATCATGTACCAACATGCGTGTTTTTCCCATTTCGGATTCCCCTTCCTATTGCAGCAGCAGCTTCTCAAGCAGCCAAGTGCCTGCATAGACGAATATAATCACCATTACGCTATACACGACGACAAACCGGGATTTGAACACAGCTGTCATCATCAGTACACCCTTCAAATTAAACATTGGACCCAGCACCATAAATGCAACGAGCGCTCCCCCGGAGAAGCTAGTCGTGAACGATTGCGCCACAAATGCATCCGATGTCGAACAGAGCGACAGCACGAAGCCCAGCCCCATCATTAACAGATTCGCACTTCCCTGTCCATGACCTAATGCCGCCAGGCTTTCCTTGGGAACGAAGGTCTGCAGCAGACTAACCAATAATGCGCCGAACATCAAATATTTGCCCATATCAAAAAACTCGCTGATCGAGTGGTGCATCACTTCCATCATTCGTGTTCTGAAGGAAGGACGTGCAGCTGAAGTCTTACCCTCCGCATGAACATGATGAACATGACCTCCGTGTGAGGAAGAACTACTGTGCCTCAGCTGATCCGGGTGTACGAAACGATAGACAATCAGTCCCAAGACAAGGGCCACCAGGAAAGCTAGTCCCATACGGGAAAAGACAAGTTCCGGCCGGTTGCGAAATGCCGTGAAGGTTGACCAGAAAACGATCGGATTCAAAATAGGTCCTACCGCAATAAAAGTGGTCGCGACATATAAGGGCATCCCTTTTTGAATTAAACGACGAACCGCAGGAACCATCCCGCATTCGCAAATGGGAAAAATAATACCGATCACGCTGGCTGTGATAATTCCTAGCACTGGATTGCGGGGAATCATTCGCTTAATGGTCCCCTCTGATACAAAAACCTCCAGCAACGCTGAAATAATCACCCCGATGAGAATAAATGGCATCGCTTCGATAATAATGCTGACAAACATCATTTTAAATAACTGTAGCTTGGCATTTTGCAGCAGCGCTCCAGGTTCTTGAGTAGAAAAGAAGTATAGGATGAGCATCGTCACCAATGAGAGTCCCAGCACGATGTAACTATTCCACTTGGATGACTTATTTCGCATTACCGTCTCTTGCACTTTAGCTTCACCTTTTTTCGTTCATTAATTAGAAGAACAAGCGTTGAACCAGCCAAATACCACCAAGCGCAAAGGCCAGTGTTGAGCATCCCAGTACCGCTCGTCTCGAATATTTCCAACGATGCAGTAGTGCCAGAAGCGGCAAAAGGATAGCGACCAAAATAAGTTGAACGGTCTCAATGCCAAGGTTGAAGCTAACTAGATCAACGGCAAGCTCACTTTTTACAAGGTCCATTTCTTTAAGAATATCAGCAAAGCCCATCCCGTGAATGAGTCCAAACAGGAAGGTCAAAACCCAGCGGTAGCTTACACGCTCACGGACCATGTTATCAACAGCAACAAAACAAATGCTAAGCGCGATCGCCGGCTCCACAATAATAGAAGGAACATTGATGATACCAAGCACGGTCAAGGTTAAAGTAATACTGTGTGCAACGGTGAAGGCAGTGATCATCGCTGCATACTGCTTGAAGGTTTGTCTGGCGATCAGTAGCGAGAACAGGAACAATAGATGATCATAACCAGACAAGATGTGGTTCATACCCAGTTTGAAAAACGATACCCAACCAGAAACTGACTGCCCAGCATCTTCGTCGGTCGTCTGTGTCGCCGAGGATGAATTGTCGGCAGCACTAGACTGTACCTGTTCGCCGTCCTGCTGCAAGCTTGCATATTCTGTGTCCGTGAGCTGCATTGCCCAGACCCTGCTGCTGCCGGATAATGCTGCGGTGCTCTTTTGTTGACCATAATTGATCGTGATCAGATCCACATAGTTCTCAGTAGCCTTATTATTCATGTACAATCGATCCGTCAAAGATATGGACTGGGCCGGCGACACCGGTGGAAATTTTAATTTGATGATGGCTTTAGTGGCATCCCCTTTACGATCCATAACCACACTTTCCACTTGTGTCCAAGCCTGTGGCTCGTTATTTATTTTCAAAGTAATATCCTGCTCAAGTAACTTGAGGAATTGATCTTTGACTGCTTCGAATTCCTGTTCATCCAGCATTCCATTTCCATCTGTATCGCCACCAGCCAGTTCGATCACGGACAGTTCATCAATTGAATAAGTCATTTCAGTGTAGGACTTGGTCAGATTAAGCGTTGTGTAGCTGGCACTATACGCATGTGCATCGGCTTGCTGATTAAACGGAAGTATTAGCAGTAATATTAATGCAAAACAGATGAATAATTGACGTACGCTTTGAAGCCTGGGCATGATTTTCCTCCTCTTAAATAAACAGGATGCCTTTCAAAAGAAGGGCATCCTGCTTTCCATCCTGTGCCTTTATGATATTAGTTGTTCAACAGATTATAGATGACCTGCGCTGCTTCGGCACGGGTTGTGATTCCTTTCGGATCAAACTTGCCTGCCTCGCGTCCTTGAATCAGCTTATTTGCTGAAGCCGCATGAACAAATGGCACGGCCCAAGCAGAGATTTTAGCTTCGTCGGTAAATAAAGTAGGATTATTAACGGTTACTTGACCATGAACCACTTCATATCCCCGCATCAACATGGTGACCATTTCCTCACGGGTAATTTGCGCATTGGCATCGAAAAGGGTCTGGGTCTTGCCTTGGACAATGCCCGCTTTGACAGCGATAGCTACGGCCTCGGCATACCAATTACCGTCCTTCACATCTGTAAATGCCAAGGTTCCTTTGTCCGTAAGATGGAGCGCCCGGATAAGCATCGCAGTGAATTCGGCACGGGTAACCTTACGTTCCGGCTCGAATGTGCTGTCGCTGGTTCCGTTCACCAGTTGTTTAGCTGTAAGCTCTTTAATCACATCTGCCGCCCAATGTCCTGCCGGAACATCCACGAATGACTTCGTATATTCCAGAACGGCATATTTACTAAAGTGAGTAAGCTTGGCTGTCATATACCCATTGGCATAAGTGCCTCCCACATACTCAATGGATCCGCCATCAGAAATATAGAAGATTCCTGCCAGCTTAGGATTCGTATCTGCCGCAACCTTCAGCTGGATCGTAATTGGCTCATCGAATTTCGACAGATTAATCGCCTGGCCGCTTGCTGTCTGAATCGAAAGCGTCAGCTCATAGATATCGCTGCTCAGTTTCAGGCCTGCATGGGCTGTTTGACTGCTGCCGTTGATTATGCTGACTGCTGTTTGATTACTCAACGGCGACAGCTTCAACGTAACCGTACTGTTCTGCTGCTCTTCTGTCGACAGCTTGCTGAACAGCTGCTTAAGTAGCTCAGACGGAACGGTTAACGTAATTGCGTCAGATTTGATTTGCAACGCATTTTGCTTAATCAGATCTGCTGTATTTCCAGGAAGACTTATTTCCGTCGTTTTCGCTGGAACTTCGACGGTCGTAACCCCGTTTGCACTATTGTTTAGGTCAGCGGAGGATACTTTGTAGCTGGAGCTAGCGCCAGAACCATTGTCAACAACATTACCAGGAGTGGTGTTGCCGCTTGATCCATTCGAGCCGCTGCCATTGCTTCCTGTACCTGGGTTGCTGCCGCTGTTGTTGCCGTTATTACCTTCATCTCCGCCGGAGGTGTCCGGTTTAGTTACAGTCACTTCGCTCGTTGCTTGGAATTTACCATCTTCAGTCGTTACTGTAATGGTGGCTGTTCCTTCCGCAATCGCAGTAACTTTACCACTGGCATCCACGGTTGATACTTCATCATTGCTTGTGCTCCACGTTACGGCTTTATTACTTGCCGTATCAGGAGTTACGGTCGCCTTAAGCTCATCGCTTTCGCCGACTTTCAAGTTCAACGTTGTTTTATCCAGGGTCACACCCGTTACCGGAGTATTTTCTCCGCTGGAATCCTTCGGTGATACAGTCACTTTGCTCGTTGCTTCGAATTTACCATCTTCAGTTGTTATTTTGATGGTTGCTGTTCCTTCCGCAATCGCAGTAACTTTACCACTGGCATCCACTGTGGCTACTTCAGCGTTACTTGTGCTCCATGTTACGGCTTTATTACTTGCCGTATCAGGAGTTACGGTCGCCTTAAACTCGTCGCTTTCGCCAACCTTCAGGCTCAACGTTGTTTTATCCAGGGTCACTCCCGTTACTGGAGTATCTTCTCCACTGGAATCCTTCGGTGTTACCGTTACTTCGCTCGTTGCTTGGAATTTACCATCTTCAGTTGTTACTTTGATGGTGGCTGTTCCTTCCGCAATCGCAGTAACTTTACCACTGGCATCCACTGTTGCTACTTCAGCGTTACTTGTGCTCCATGTTACGGCTTTATTACTTGCCGTATCAGGAGTTACGGTCGCCTTAAGCTCATCACTTTCGCCGACTTTCAGATTCAGCGTTGCTTTATCCAACGTCACACCCGTTATCGGAGTATTTTCTCCACTGGAATCCTTCGGTGTTACCGTTACTTCGCTTGTTGCTTCGAATTTACCATCTTCAGTTATTACTTTGATGGTTGCTGTTCCTTCAGCAATAGCAGTAACTTTACCGTTGGCATCCACAATTGCTACGTCAGCGTTGCTTGTGCTCCACGTTACAGCTTTATTGCTTGCCGTATCAGGAGTTACAGTCGCCTTAAGCTCATCACTTTCGCCGACTTTCAAGTTCAGCGTTGCTTTATCCAGCGTCACACCCGTTACCGGAGTATTTTCTCCACTGGAATCCTTCGGTGTTACCGTTACTTCGCTCGTTGCTTCGAATTTACCATCTTCAGTTGTTACTTTGATGATTGCTGTTCCTTCTGCAATAGCAGTAACTTTACCGCTGGCATTCACAGTTGCTACGTCAGCGTTGCTTGTGCTCCACGTTACGGCTTTATTGCTTGCCGTATCAGGAGTTACCGTAGCTTTAAGCTCGTCGCTTTCGCCAACCTTCAGGTTCAGCGTTGCTTTATCCAGCGTCACACCCGTTACCGGAGTATTTTCTCCGCTGGAATCCTTCGGTGTTACCGTTACTTCGGACGTTGCTTCGAATTTACCATCTTCAGTTGTTACTTTGATGGTTGCTGTTCCTTCTGCAATAGCAGTAACTTTACCGTTGGCATCCACAATTGCTACGTCAGCGTTGCTTGTGCTCCACGTTACGGCTTTATTGCTTGCCGTATCAGGAGTTACCGTAGCTTTAAGCTCGTCGCTTTCGCCAACCTT
>NZ_JBHVVB010000001.1:2049909-2083120 GCF_042883835.1 Paenibacillus sp. NPDC058177
CCTTCAGGTTCAGCGTTGCTTTATCCAGGGTTACACCCGTTACTGGAGTATCCTTCAGTGTTACCGTTACTTCGCTTGTTGCTTGGAATCCGCCATCTTCAGTCTTGACTGTGATGGTGGCTGTTCCTTCCGCAATAGCAGTGACTTTACCGCTGGCATCCACAGTTGCTACTTCGCTGTTGCTTGTGCTCCAAGTTGCAGCTTTGTTGTTCGCTGTAGCAGGCTCAAATACCGCTTCAAGCTGTCCGCTCTCACCGACTTTTAATTTCAGTGTAGCTGGTTTCACTGTCACGCCGGTTACTGGTATGTTCGTTTTGTCCACGATCAGTTCCTTCGTGTCACGAACACGGATCCGGTCACCCTTGGAGTACTTACCACTCAAGCCCGTGGCCAGTAGCGTATCTCCAACTTTGATCGGTGCAACTTCACCAGTCTTGTTGACGATATACCCGTCTACAAATACAGTAACGGGTCCAGAGCCATCATTGAGGATGTACGTGCTCTCATCAACAATATCAACTACCTTAGCTTTCACCTGTACAAGCTGTCCTTGGTATTCATCTGAGACAGAAGCAGCTGTACTAAGCAATTTCGGCTCAACTGGTGGCCCAGAGCTAACCTTTACAATGCTATTATCGAATCTGTCAAAGATAAGTTCCTTTTCATTTTCGAACGAACCAATTTTTCCGTAGACACGTACTGTGTCCCCAAGCTGAAGTGCGCCGTCCGGAACATCGTTGAAGGCTACCACGCCGCCCGTTTCATCCTGAATAAAGGCTGAATCATAGAAGGCAGTCGTTGTTACTTTACCTTGGATTACAACATTTGTTTCTTCTGGAAGCTTACGAACCTCCGCGATTGGTGTTACCTTAATTTCACGATTAGCCAGCCAATTAACAACCTTCAATGCGAATGGAGCATTGTTGGTAGGTCCGTCGTTCTGGGTCATCTGCTTGTCATTAAATATGTTCATACCCGCTACAAAAATGCGGCCTTTGCCGAGTTGCTCTGAAGCTACAAGCGGGATCTTACTACCGCCTTTTACGTCTAGCAGAGGCGGACCATTCTTACCGTTAGCCGTATACACATTATACGAAACGGTGTCAGGTTTCAATTGAGGTGCATCCTGGAATGTCGATTCATTACCACTAGCCAGAACAGTCACTGTACTGCTATTGGCAAGCGGAATTTTATTTCCAGAACCGTCATTCGCCGCTAAACTCGCACCACTATAGAAATCCAGCAATGAAATGAAGTCAGTTAGTCCATTGCTTACCGGATTTAAGTGAAGACGTACTGAGAAGTTAGAAGTCAATGGAGTCGACCAGAAATTACCTGCTGGCGTCTCATCAAACACCCCGTCGTTATTGACCAAAATGCTTGAACCTACACCCTTCAACAGAGAATTCACGGTTTGCTGGGTTCCACCGAAATTACTTTTCTCCGTTAGCAATAGAGAACCGCCGCGATCAACGAAGTTCTTGATGACAGCAATCTCACTCGCAGAATATTCAGTGCTAGGGTGAGTTACCATCAACACGCCTACATTATTCAGAAGCTGATCAGACAAAGAAGTAGTATTCTCTACGACTGTGTAACCCTGTTGTTTAAGCTTCAGAGTCATATCTGTCAGGTTCTTAGCGTAGGTACCCGTATCCGTTGATGTGTTCTCATTCTTATGAGTCGCATCGATCATCAGCGTAATGCCGAGCGGAGCTTTAACATCAACCATCTGTTCATACTTGTTATCACCTAGATCAATGCCATCACTTGAAGATAATACGATAATCAGCTTGTGATTACCGGCTACAGGATTTGCCCAAATAACACTTGCATTAACATTTTGATTGGAATCTAACGAAGGAATTTCTGCATCCCCTATCAGATGTGTTGCATCAATACTGTCATAGTAGAAATGCGCGGTAATATTCTTCAGGTTAATCGTACCCATATTAGAGATCCCTGCTTTCAGGGTTACCGGATTACCTGCGATTGCCGCTCCCTCTACGATGGACAGATCGTTCACTCTTACAGCCAACGGATCTTCTTGCGACCAGATTGGGGAAGAAGAGGTTCGATCACCATCTTTTTGTGTTACTCGAACAACGAACCACTGCTGGCCACCCACAACATTGACGCTAGGGTTCCAGCTGAAAGAAGTGGAATTGTCCTTAGGAACATAACTTTCTATTACTCTTCCGCCGTTCGTTACTAACTCAACCTTCGCGATATTATCGTCTGAAGGTGTCTTGATGTAGCTGTATTTTGGATCAGTAGCACTCTCTAGAACCGGATCGCTACCTTTGATGTCAAACTGCAGACTCTTCGAATCTACTGTAGACCCCATGTAATAACCATTCGCCAGCACATCCAGCGAGAAATTCGGATCCTCACTGAAGTAGACGCGCATTTTACGCATAGCCTCCAAGAGAGATTCCTGAGACAGATCGTTAGCTACGATAATCGTCCGTTTCTTCGTTTTTCCCCAGGTTCCATCATGGTTATCTTCACCATAAGTTGGAGCCACATGCCAGCCTAAATCAAGTGCGCTGAAGAATTTATTCTCAGCATTAACATAAGAATAGTTACCGGAACCATTACCTACTTCAAGCATCGTGAAAAGCCTATTGACATTTTTATCATAAGGAATGAAGTTGTCAAAAGCATTTGCCGACATAGCCGGGTGGTTAAACTGCGCCACGATATTGTCATAGGTCAGTGTCCATGCATAATAACTTTGCAGGTTTTGATACTTACCGCCATTTTGAACACGATCGATAAAGTTGGTTGTTCCAAACACGTTGGAATGTCCCCAAGTGGTCGATGTCATTTCAAAAGCAGGGAATACGACAAAGCTCCCGTCCTTGGTGTATTGATTGGCCAGATCTTTGGTCAACTGCCAATCCGATCCGCCTTTACGTTCTGGCATGCCGTTATGATCAACCGTGTCTGTACCGGTCAGACTAGCATCGATATCGTGCGAATGATCGGAGAAAGCAAAGTAATCATAGCCATAAAATTCCGCTGCTTTCAAAGCATCTTCAGGAGATCCTTTGGCATCATGGGATATATTCGTATGGTTATGTGTCGTTCCCCGGTAATGATTACCGCCTGTAAATCTTTGTATAACCTCGAACGACCATTGGGTCGACGAAGTGTTGCCCAATTTATCCTTCGCACTAACCACAACAGTGTGTACGCCCACTGCCAAATCATCTTCACTGGCCAGTGTAAGCTTGATTTGGGTTTCGGACTTGACTGCTTTGGCTGTGAAATCCTTACCGTCAATAGAGATGCTCAGTGAGGAAATATCCACTCCATTCGGATCGTCCAAATCTACGGATACAACCGGATGGTTCGTCTCAATGGTGTCCATATTCGCCGGAAGCTCACCCGCATACTCTGGACCATCTTTATCCTCGACAATCTCTACCGCGTTAGGGGTAGCTTCGTCACCAGATTTGCGAGGCTCTTGTCCAACACTTTCAGCCACAATGTAATAGTAGATTTTAGATGTCTTCACATTAGCTTTATCAATCTTGACGTTGTAATTGACTTTGTCGGCCGTTTCCATAGGAATGGATTGGTACGACGATTCCCCTTCATTTTTATAATAAAGAGTCACCGAGTCTGCATACTTAGCCGAAGCTTTGATCGACACATCCAGGCCGGTATAGGCCTTAGTCAAAGGAACATGATTAAACTGCAAATCCCCCTTGATATCGGCGGCATTTCTCGGCAGGATAAAGTATCCGCTTGTGTATGGAGAAATTAATTTCGATTGACTGGCAATGCCTGTGAAGTTATATGCGTCTCCCAGAGACAATGCACTGTTGATATCAATCCCTGTAGTTTTCATAATTTTCACGACAGCTGTATTGCCCGCATCATCGGCAACCGTAACATTATAGTCAGGTCCCTCTGATGGAATGTTGGTTACCTTACCTCTGAAGGAAATCAGGTTGCCTTCAAGTGGCTCTACCTTCTCGTAGACACTCATAGCATCCAATTTGACAGCAGTTGGAGCTGGCACAGCCTCCATACCCTCATTCGTAATCGCTGTAGCAACCAACTGAGTCGCCCCGGCAACAAACACCAGCTTTCCGGCAACCTTTACTTTAGTGCCCGGCGCGATGGAGGAAGAGTCCTGAGCACCAATGACTTGAATACCGCCTGTTGAATCTTGTACGTAAAAGCTTGTTTTCTCTGCTCCCAAGGCTTGGTTAGCGGAGGTCACAATACCTTCAATCGTCGTTTCGTATCCCAAATTCAGCAGGAATCCCTTGTCATCGTTCGCACGAAGATCTGTGATTGGAAGCACTGCTGCCGGATTACCTGCAGCATCGACACGTACATAGGCGCTGTCTTTAGGTGTCGGTTGGGACGAATCCTTATGAGTTACATATACCGTTTGGTTTTGCCCTGCGTTAGTGATATTCAGCGCAAAGGCACCATCCGCTCCCGCAGTAACTTGTCCTGCAGGCGTCAAAGTTCCGTTGTTCAGGAAATATGCGCTTACCGTTGATGCATTAGGTACTGAACCTGCGGTACCCGTCACATTTCCAGTTCCGCTTGTATTTACAAAGCGAATTTTGGAAACATCCGGTGAAACCATTGATTTCGAAGTTCTGATCACGATCTCGTCCGGATTAGCGGTGCTGCTCGGAGAGTTCAATACAAAATCATTCAAAGGATTCTTCGTGAAGTAACCATTGCGCAGGCCAAAAGCTCCCCGCGGATCGGAACCAAGGTCCGTCTTGCGAAGCAGCGTCCCGCTTGAAATGCTGGTGGTAAAGAATGGCGAGCCCCAATGATCGGTTTTCATGTTGAAGCTTGGGTTCGTTCCGTTACCGAAAGCAACAATGTCAATGGCTTTCGGATCATCTTGACTGCTTATTGAGGTCGTGCTGTTCGTAATGGCCAAAATACCACCAGTAGATGCACTTGGATTAAGCGTTGTTGTCTGATCCTCTTTAACCGGTAAATCCTTACCAGTTGCACCCGTGTTGCCTGCAACGAGATAATAGCCGTGAGCTTTGATGATACCGGTCAACTTCGTTCCAGCACTAAAGCTTGTTCCTGTAGCCGAAGTATAACCAATGGCCCACTGATTGTTGAAGTTAATATCCTGATCTGTTGTGTTGTACAGTTCAAAAAATTTTGTTTTGTAGAACGCGCCGCCATTACCGCCGCCTACATAGATCTGGCTGAAAACAACATCGCCAGGTTTATAGTTGCTCCCTGCGAAGCTTACCGCGATCTTATTACTCGGGTCCTTGCCGTTTTCTTGTGCCACAATGTAAAAGGACGTTTTCGAAGCGGCATTGCTGAACGAAAGCGTAAACGATCCATCTGCAGTAGCTGTCGTTGTTCCCGCTAGTGTGTCATCCGCGAAATACAACTTGATGGATGAGTTGCCAGCTACGGCACCCGCAGTCCCTGAAGCATTAGTCAAAGTAGACAAGGTGATTTTGGAAGCTACCGGATCTGCCGTTTTGGCTGTAGTCACATTCACCGATGCCGTAGCGGTAAAACCACCATCTTGTGAAGTAACAGTGATAACGGATGTCCCCTGTGCATTAGCCTTCAACTTTCCTTGAGCATCGACAGTCACAGCTGCCGCGTTCGAAGAAGTCCAGGCAACTTGCTTGTTGGCAGCAGTTGAAGGCTGAATCGTTGCGAGCAATTGATCAGTGGCTCCAACCGTCAAGTTAACATTGGATTTATCCAACGTAATGCCCGTTACTTTAACGGGTCCAGCGGTTACATTGACCTCTGCTGTAGCCCGGAAGCTACCGTCAACAGTGGTAACTGTAATCGTGGCATGACCTTCGTTCACCCCAGTTACAACTCCGTTATCCACTGTGGCCACCGTTGCGTCGCTAGAGCTCCAAGTGACAGAACGCTCTGTTGCGTTCGCCGGCTGGACCGTCGCTGTCAGCGTCCCTTTTCCACCTACAGAGAGAGCAAGGTCCGCAGGATTCAACGTAACGCCTGTTACGCTGACAGGACCGAGTGGTTGCTGCGAACCTTTGACAACAATGTCCGATATTCTGCTGTTGCCATTCACAGGAGCTGTTGTTCCTGTACCATTAATCGCTGCTGAAGAATTGTTTAACCAGCGGATATATACCGCAGGCTGATTCTCTACGGCTTTTGGCAGATCAAAATCTTTTTGCGCGATCGTACTGTTTAAGGTATATGTTTCGGAAACATCAAAGAAGTCCGTGCCGTTGAGACTATATTGAATCTTAAAATCTCTTGGCCCAGTACTCGTACCATATTGCTTTGAAGAAAGAGTCAATCCGTAGTAACCTAATGTACTCAGTTGTGCCTCCCAGTATTCTCCGGAAGCCCAGCCGTCTTTGTATATCGTGTTACCTGTTGCTGAATAAGTAGCTTTTCTATCACTACTTAACTTCAGCTTGGCGGTATTAATATTGGAAGCAATACCGCTGGTCGCTGTGTCCAAATTAGTCGCTGAGAAGGTCCAGCCGGCGACAACCTCCGGCGCTACCGCATCAGCTTTGACTACCCCACTATTCGGCAGGATGGTTACAGCTAGAATCATCACAATTAAGGCTGCGCTGATCCATTTCCTGTACTTACTCATTAAATTAAACACTAGAGCAAAACCCCTATTCTTAATGTCATATGTAGCTAAAACTTTTTGAAAATGATGATATTCACCTTAACGCCAAGGGGTTTAACAATTGATCAATAAGCATCCCTCTTCCTGCTGTTGTAATCGGTCCAACTGCATCCGCACAATTCAGCCGACATTATTAATTATATTAACTTTTGTAAGTGAAATATTAAGGTATTGTTACCATATTGTAAATAGATTGTATCTTAAAATGATAGAAAAAGGTGAAGCCTAAGAATCTGACGATCCTCCTGCTCCACCTATTTTCAAATTATAAAAGTATGTCTCTTCCAGTTATAGTCTACCTCTTACATAGAGCTCACGAAAAGAAAATGCAAGGCTTAGAATTACAAATAATAGCTGGACTGCTAAAGCGAGCATAACCCCATTCAAAATGCCCCATTGAAAAGTTTCACTCACCGCAATCAAGGCCCCCCCTATTCCAATGCTTAACCCTGGGCTGAACGCATCGGTAAATTGGATATTAGCGGATACCTCACCCTCTTTTCCTGCTTCAACCTGCTGCAAGGCCATGGCTCCAGTCGTTGGATGCGCCAAACCGATACCAAAACCAGAGAGAATCTGTGAGAATATAGCGGTCCAAATGCCGCCCCAAGATGAGGATATAGCTACTATTACCATAGCAACCCCAACAATCATCAAACCAGTACCAATTACAACGCGCTTCTGTCTTCCTGCTCCCCTGTCGTTTGCGTCTAATTTAGCTTGTAACCAAGCTGCTGCTGACCAACTCAACGCACCAGCTGCAACAATTAATCCGGCAAAATGAGCGGACAATCCTTTTACTTCCGTCAGCGCTAAGACCACATAGCTTTCTGTTGCAAAGTAGGAGGCTACGAACAAACCTCTGACAACAATCGTGGTCGGCAAGCCCCGTTTTAACCTCATCGTCCCTTCCGGCAGCAGCTTCCGCAGCGGTTGAATCATAATCGCGATTCCGGCTAATGAGAGGAGAATTCCCTTCCACTCCGTTACCGAACCTAATCCGCTCAGCAGCATTCCCGTACCGACGGCTAACAGTACAGCGTATCCTTCCTTCTTACCATTAGAGCTTTCCGCTTCCCGGTTGACCTGAAATTTGCGGAAAGTAGGTAACGTCAAAGCAACCGCCAGAACGATAAAAGGAATCACCATCCAGAATACAAATCTCCAGGATAGATATTCCGCCACAAGCCCCGCCACATAGGGACCGATTAATGCAGGCAGGATATAAGCGCTGGAGAATGCTGCAAGAATTTTGGTTCTGATCTCATCAGGATATCCTAATGAAATACTGTAATACACGCAAGTGACGATCGCCCCTGCACCAAAACCTTGAAACGCTCTTCCTACAATTAAAGCAGGCATATTCCATGCCGTCGCCGCAATCACAATACCAAACACAAAGAATACAAACGATATGATGAATGACGCATAAACGCCTCTTCTATTGATCTGCTGTCCCATGACCATTGTTCCGATTATTTGTGATAACAAAAAGGCACTGAATATCCAGCCATACAAATGCAGCCCCTGCAATTGTCCTGCCAGATTAGGTGCGATAGTTGTAATTGCTAATCCTTCAAAAGCGACTGTAGTTACAGCAATGATAATACCAATGGTTAACGCCCGGTAAGGGGCATCGAAGATTCCCGGCTCTTTTTTGTTCGTTTCCATTCTTTTACCCTCCATTTAGTTGTCTAGTCACTAATTGCCATGGCAAGTATATGTGCTAAAAAAGGAACTTACAAGTAGAAACGGCTTTGCCGTCCGCTAAGGGACGGTATCCGTTATAAGTCCTTTACATTGTTATGCATAACAGCCAGCACTCTTCTGAACGTCTCGACCTCTTCTTCCGTCAGCCCCTCGACCGTTTTAAGGTAGGCCTCCAGTGAAGGCTCCATAATCTCATCCTCTACCTCCCGGCCCTTATCCGTTAGATAGACTCGCAGTGCCCGGCGATCCAGCTCATGGGTTACCCGATGAACAAATCCCTTCTTCTCCAGCTTGAATAGCATGCGCGCAACATTCGTCTGATCCTTCTGCAACCTTTCGGCAAGCTCCTTCTGGGTGATGCCTTCCGTCTCCCATAGAACAACCAGAATTTCCCATTGCTCTACTGTGATATCGAAGGGATTAACAACTTTCTGATAATAGCTGTTCAGTTTCAGGGCGGCTCGCTGCACAACAACGCCAATATACTTTTCTAATTGCACAATGCTGCCTCCAATATAGTAGACATGATTATAGTTGCTATGACCATTATATTTTTAATTTATTTTCCTGTCAATTGCTACAAGCTATAAAAAAAATCGCCTCAGCTTCAGCTGAGACGGGCATGTATCAATCCTATTTTTTTAGCAGCAAATAAGCGAAATAAGGTACTCCAATTAGTGACACCATGACGCCTGCCGGGAGACCGTCGGGGTCGACCAGATTGCGTCCGACCGTATCGGCCAGCAGCAGCAACCACCCGCCGAGCAGCACCGCAACAGGAATAAATAATTGATTACGTGGTCCGACCAGCGCTTTCGCAATATGCGGAGCCAGCAGACCGATGAAAGCTATCCCTCCGGTGACCGATACTGCAGATGCCGCCGCAGCAACAGCAACCACGATAAGAAGCAGACGCTCCCGATCCAGATGAACACCAACGCCAATCGCCGAAGCCTCACTCAAATTGAGTAGATTCAGCTGCCTGGATTTGAACAGTGTAAACGGAATAAGCAGAATTAACCACGGGAGCAATGCCCATATAAACGGCCAATCCGTACCCCATATGTTCCCCGCGATCCATTTCGCAATGAAATCCACCTTAGAGCGTTCCGCCGAAGAAATGATTACGATCATAATCCCTGACAAAGCCAGAGAGAAACCTACCCCAACCAATATCAGACGAGTCGGATCAAGACCGCGGGAACGGCTGTAGGAGAAAATATAAATGAGTATGGCTGTAATTAATGCCCCGAGAAACGCCACGAGCGGCAGCATATATACGTATGATCCCACTTTGACAGGGAAATACAGGAAGAAGATTGCAATAGCTACGCCTGCCCCGGAATTAATCCCAATGATGCCCGGATCAGCCAGATCGTTGCGGGTAATACTTTGCAGAATCGACCCGGATAACGCCAAGGCCATCCCCGACAGCAGCGTGATCAGAATTCTCGGCAGTCTGACAGAGAACAGGACAAAATCTTCTTTGAACGTGCCATGACCCGATAAAACAGGGATCAGTCGGTTAAAAGACAATGACGAATAGCCTACGCCCATACTGATTACAGCGGTCAGGACAATAAGCCCCAGACTGATCAACACAATAAGACGTTGTTTACGAACAAGAGCGGACAATGTCATGAGAGTGCTTTGCCTCCTTTACGTACGACAAACAAGAAGAAGGGTAAGCCCACCATCGCTACAATAGCTGCCATCGGAGTCTCATAGGGCGCATTTATAGTACGGCCGAGCGTATCGGCCAACAGCATAAAGCTGGCGCCAGCGAACACGGAGAACGGCAGGATGTACCGGTAATCGGTGCCAACAATCATGCGGACAATGTGTGGAATCATCAGCCCCAGGAAGGCAATGTTTCCGACAAGCGCTACCGCTGCCCCCGTCAGCAGAACGACCAGAGTAAACAGGATAAATTTGACCCGGACGAGCTTTTGCCCCAGTCCCATTGCAATCTCATCACTCAGGCTAAGAATGGTTAAATGATTGGAATACATAATCGCCACCACAATTGCTATCACAATAACTGGTGTGATCACTTGTAGCTGTCCCCAAGTTGTGCCGATCAATCCCCCGGCGGTCCACATGGAGACGTCCTTGGATATTTTGAAAACAAGACTGATGCCATCTGCAATGGCATACAGAAAGGCGGAAATAGCTGCTCCCGCCAGCACGATGCGAATGGGAGACAGTTTCCCTTGTCGCATGGAGCCAAGTCCGAGGACCAGGCCCGCACCTAATGCAGAACCGATAAAACAGGCCAGCATAATGCCGAAGTAGCCTACTCCCGGAAGAAATGCAAAGGCCACAGCCAACGCCATATTTGCTCCAGAGGTCAGACCCAGCAGGCCAGGATCCGCGAGCGGATTACGGGTTACGCCTTGCATAATGGAGCCGGATACCGCAAATGCGGCACCGACTAGCATCGCAGCCAGCTCACGCGGCATACGAATTTCACGCAGGATGAGAACATTCTCACTAGACGCACCCGGAGAAGTTAGCGCCAGCCATAGATCATACAGCGTTATTTCCTTAGCTCCCAATACCATCGAAATAGCAAAGGAGACGACGAGCACCAGCACACTGCCAAGTAGCTTATAGAAAAATGGGACTGAACGTTTTTTATCTCTCATTGGTTACTTGTTCAAAAAGCTCTTGATAAAGAAATCCAATTGATATTCCAGACTCAGCGGATCATTGAAGTAGAACGACTTGGCATCCACTTCATAGACATGATTATTTTTCACAGCTGGAAGGTTCTTGTAGGTTTGAGTATCCTGGAAGCTGTTATCCTCATCGGCATTTTTACTGAAGATAATATAATCACCTACATAATCCTTCATCACTTCCGTAGACAATGCCAAATAACCGTCTTTCGCTGTTGCTTCTATCGTCTTCTCAGGTAGACTGAAGCCAAGATCACCGTATAGAAGCTCTGTACCACGTCCAAAGTTATATCCATACACGTACAACTGTTTGTTGAAGGTCTCAATTACCGTCACCGTTGCGCCTTCGCCAACCTTCGCTTTAATCTCTTCGCCGGCTTTTTCGGAACGTGCCTTGAACTCATCGACCCAGGCCTGTGCTTCTTTTTCTTTATTCAACAATTTCCCCACTTCAAGCTGCTGTGTCAAATAATCGACTTTAGCATATGTAAAAGTGACGGTTGGAGCAATTTGCTTTAACTTGTCATAGTTTTGAATATCGCTAAGACCGATAATGAGATCCGGCTGCAGCTCAATGATTTTCTCCAGACTTTCATCCGTAACAGCCTCAACGTCTTTCAGTTCATCTTTAAATCTTGGGTTCTCCTTGGACATCTCGTCCACGCCCACTACCGGCACACCAAGCGCCATCACATTTCCTGTTAAGAATCTGGTCAGCACAACTACGCGCTGCGGATGTGAAGGAACTTCCACAGGGCCGTTCTCAGATTGATAATTAAAGGTTCCCGCTGGCGCTGCGTTAGAGGACTGGGACGCCTCAGGGGAAGAATTATTCACGCTCTTCTCAGCATTATTGGTTTGATTGGCACCACAGGCGCTCAGAATAACTACTAAAGATAAGATTACCGGTACGAAAAGCTTTTTCATCGGATGACTCTCTCCCTTTTTATAATGACTATGTACAATGAATATTCTCATTGATAATGAGTTTCATTTTCATAACCTATTATAGTAAGCCTGATTTCGCTAAACCATGGCTTATTGTTGGAAAAGAAGCTTGGACTATTGAATGCCGGTAAATAATGCCACTGCACGTTGCAACTGTAGACGAATAGAAACGGGGTTATACGGGATCCATTCATCGATGTCCAGATGATGCACTTTATCGTTCCGAACCGCCGAAAGCCCCTTCCAGTATGAGGATTGAAGAATAGCATCGGCATGGGCGAAAGAACCTTTCGGGTCCGGGAATACAAAAACAAGCAGACGATCACCCGCATAATCGGCAAGCTCCGCCAGCTCAATAGGAATGGAATGAAATTGATTACCCAGCCGTTCTATCTCCTGTCCGATTTTGGCCGGGGGCTTCAGCCCAAGCGAATGGTACATCACATATCCTACATTTCGAGCGCCGTATACCTGCATCTGCTCCGGACGCAGAATCAGAATCGTAATCGTTTCCTTCACGACTGCGCTTTCCTGTACCTGCAGACGAGCCTCCTGTTCCTCTTCCTCAAACATCGCGAGCCACTCTTCGGCTCTTTCACTACGCTGGATGGCCTGTGCAATAAGGCGGAAATGCTCCTTCCAGCTTAGCTCCATCCAAGATATTTCAATCACCGGCGCTACCGCCCGCATATGCCCTAGGTTCAAGCCAAATCTGTGCAAATGCTGCTGTGCCGCGATAATCAGCTCAGATTTTGTCTCCAGTAACACCGAATTAAGCTGCTCAGGAGAAGCATCTGCGCTAATAAATCTCATGTTTTGCGGTTTCTCCAGTTCGGCAATACTCACATATTCACCGTTCTCTGCAATCGTCACAACGGGTTCCAGTCCAAGCAGCAACAGATGACTGGCATAAGGGGTTAGTACAACGGCTACGCGCGGCAAGGAGGATCGGCGGTTATAAGCGGAAGGCGCTGCCCCGGTCTGGCGCTTGAAACGGCGGCTCAAGTAAAATTCATCCTTATAACCTACCTTTTGCGCAATCTCTCGAAGGGTACCCGAACCACTGATTAACAATTCGATCGCCCGGTGCACGCGCAAGCGCGATAGATATTCCTGGGGGGAAAATCCGGTCAGGCGTTTAAATAATATAGAATAATGTGAACTGCTGATACCGGCCAGCGCCGCCAGCTGTTCTCGCGTTATTTTATCGCTAAAATGGTTCTCCAGGTAGGTAATGCTTCGGTCCATACTCGGCTGGTCACTGACCGCATACTTCGCGTCCTCCCGCTCCAGCAGCTCCGCAATAATTTGATGAAAAACAATCTGATTCTTCACATGCCGGGCTTCATGGATCGGTGAACGGTAAAGATAAAGCTCCTCAACCTTAGCCACAATATCAGGTTCGCAAAGAAAGAAATGAAGATTAGACCCACCCAGCACCTCGCTTCTCCGTACCAAAGAACTTGCAGGCGGAGAGGTCGGTGGCTCCCAGATGCCAATGGAAAGCTTGTACGCATGAAGTGGCTGCAGGGAATTTGTAACTAATGCCGCATGAACCTGTGCCGGAATCAGCATAATGCTTCCTTCTTGCAGCTCAAAGGTCTGATCATCCAGCCGCAGTACCCCCTTGCCGCCTGCGATAGCAATCAGCACCGTAAAGTCCTCATGGATCTTATGCATGGGCTGATTAGAAGTTCCATATAACGAAAGAATCTGGGCAGCCGTATATAAAGGAAAGTGAGACTCCGCCCACTCCGAATTAACGTTGTTCAAAACAAAGCCTCCATTATCATCATGATGAGGGGCTACTCGCCCCTGCATCATTTTAAGCCATATACACCTGATAATGAAGCATTAAATCTTTTTCATCAAAGTTAGACGTAGAGATCACACACATTCAGCTTAAATCCAGTCGGAACAATAACGAATTCCTGTCCGGATATTCATAGGTTACAGGCAGTTCAGCTGTGGTGATTTCCTTGAAGCCATTCTTTCTGTAAAATTGATGCGATCTATCGGCCGAGGAGGGGGTATCTAGAAGAACCGTCCGCCCTCCTTGTTGCTTGGCAAACTCTATCAGGATTTCAAAAAGAGCTTTTCCAATTCCCGGTTCCTTGCCACGATACTCGCTGTACACGAAAAACTTCTTCAGAATGAACACCTCGTTCGTCTTCTTCATCAGTCCTATAGAACCGATCACTCTGTCCTTCTGATCCACAGCGATCCAGAATCCCCCTCCAGCCTTGAGGTAGCAATTCGGGATATCCAAAATATCACCTTGCTCTTCTATCGAGATTCCCAGCTTGTACTCATCATTCTGCACACCCAGCACAAGATCAATAATCCCCTGCTTATAACGTTCCTCATAGGTTGTAATCATTCTGGCTCTCCTCCTGCGCTCTATACAGATTAATAGCATCCCACCTCTCCACCTTACGGGATTTCCACTTATCAGTAAAATTGAAATATATGAAATGAACTATTTATAAAAATGATATGTTACTTTCACAAAAATCATAGAATATGGTAGCTACACCCTTGCTGCAGAGCATCTGGTGTACACCCAATCAACCATCACTTCGCATATTCAGGCCCTTGAGGCACATGCTGCTTAAAGGAATAGAAAAAGGGCTGCTCCCGTAAGCCATTTTCATGACTTATAGAACAGCCCCAACACACTTGTTTAACATACTTGTTTAAAACAGTTGCTGCCTGTATTGCTCAGGCGACATGCCTATGAACTTCTGGAAAGCACGATAAAGCTGACTTGGACTCGCAAAACCAACATCCAGACTGATGTCGGTCACGGTATGTCTCGTAGAGCGAAGCCGCCGCTTGGCTTCGTCGATCCGGATTTTCAGCATGTACTGGTAAGGAGAACGTCCTATCAATGCTTTGAAGGAACGGATAAAATGATATCTGCTCATCCCGGCGATTCCGGCAAGCTCTTCTATTGAAACTGGCTTCATATAGCAATCCCGCATATACTCCAGCACCCGAACCAAATGCGGGTCCTCGCAATCCGGAAGCCCCTTCTGTACGGTAGCATTGGAATCCTTCTGGTGATTCCCGCGCAGGATTCGGGACAAATAGTGTATGATCTCCAATTCCGTCTCTTCAATAAAGCCTGCCTCTGTCCCGTCATTCGAACATAGGGCTACACTCCATTTTCGGTGCTGTCGTAATAGCTCATCCCCATTCACACGCTGTTGTATAACAGGCTCCCATGGGCGGTCCAGTTCCCAAATCTCCATGAAGTCCTTCAGCTGGATAACAACCACACCTTCCCCGTCCTTAATCTCAAAGGCATGACTGTCATTAGGGGACTTGATCAGCGCCTCCCCTCTCTCCAGCTGGAAGGAATTATTCTCCAAGTCGAAAGCGCAGGAACCGTACACAGGCACGGTGATCTGGTACATATTATTATGGCGATGCTTTTCGTTAATAAAGCTATTCTCAATTCTCCACAGTTCCAGCCGTGGAGTTGTCATGTGTATCTGCATGGTCACTCACCCGAGTTCAGTATAGCAAAAAATGCTCAAAAGAAAAGCATCAATCGCGACGACAGATCATCCGGCAATGCGCTAAGCTACCGAATAAGACAAACAAGCAAAGGATGATTGTTATGAAAACTGTCTCAAGCCCTGCCCTGGCAGCGGCCCGCTCGTACTCTGTGTACGCCTTGATCGGCGTTACGGTGGCCCATCTGCTGAATGACGCGATGCAGTCCGCTGTCCCAGCTGTTTTCCCGCTACTGCGGCAAACGCTCGACCTTAGCTTCGCCCAAGTCGGCTGGATTGCCTTCATGCTTAACGTAACCGCCTGCGTGCTGCAGCCGTTCATCGGGAGTCTGACGGACAAACGGCCGATGCCGCTGCTGCTACCCGGCGGAATGCTGTTCTCATTGATCGGTATTATTGGTATGGCCTATTCATCCCATTTTGTAGGATTGCTGATTTCAGCCATGCTACTAGGTATCGGCTCCTCTGTACTCCATCCGGAATCCTCGCGCGTTGCCCATCTGGCTGCTGGCAAAAGCCACGGGATGGCCCAATCCGTCTTTCAGGTTGGCGGCAATACCGGCCAGGCATTGGCTCCACTGGCAGTCGGCTTTCTGGTTATGCCTTACGGAACACGAGGGCTGATTATGTTCGCATTCGCTGCCGTCCTCGGCATCTTCCTGCAATATGCCGTCAGCCGCTGGTATAAGCAGCAGCTTGTAGCACCGAAGAAGGTTCAAACGGCTGCAGCTGCAGTTCAGCATCCCCGCGGCTTCGTCGCATTGGCGATCAGTTTGCTGATTGTGCTGCTCTTCTCTAAGTTCGTATATATAGCCAGCATGACCGGATACTACTCTTTCTATTATATGGATCGCTTTCATCGTCCATTTGAGGATGCGCAAATTCCATTATTTGCTCTGCAATTTGCCGGGATGCTCGGCACCTTACTCGGGGGACCACTTGCAGACCGGTTCGGACGCAAAAAGATCATCTGGTTCTCCATTGCCGGTACAGCTCCCTTTTCCCTGCTGCTGCCGTATGTGACACCATTCTGGTCTATCATACTCTGCGGTCTGATCGGCGCCATCCTGATGTCCGGCTTCTCGGTCATCATCGTGTATGCACAGGCTCTGCTACCCGGTAAAATCGGCACTGTATCCGGCTTGTTCTTCGGCTTGGCATTCGGCCTGGCCGGACTCGGTTCAGTCATTATGGGCTGGCTGATCGACCTGACAGACGTCTCTTTTGTCATTCAGATATGCGCTTTCCTGCCACTGCTGGGACTGCTGGCTATGTTCTTGCCATCTGACAACAAGCTTGCGGGGAATGCCCGCGGATAAGGCTATCTTAATAACCGCTTGGCATGTACTTGGATACAAAAATAGCATCGAGAGAGCCGTTTTATTGTACGCGGTTCTCGATGCTATTGCTCTAGTTAGTCCTACTACTTGCTGCCTGTAACCGCAGCTACAACATCATCAATAACGTTGCCTTCCGCAATTGGGCCGCTAGACATCCAACTTCTCGCCGACACCTTAAATACGTGATTTTGCTTAACAGCCGGCATCGCCTTCCAAAGACCCAGCTTCTCAACCTCTGTAGTAGCAGCGGCTTCTTTATCGAATTCTTCCTTCGTACTGATAGAGCCACCATACATGGCAAACACATAGTCTGCGGTTATGGAAGGCAGCTTCTCAAGCGAGGTATTAATCCCCCAATCATCCGTTGCGGCCTTCTTCAATTCCTCAACGCTGGCATCGGGGTGTAACCCCAGCTTCTCGTAGATCAGGGGTGCAAAGCTAGGAAAGAACACTTGCAGGTCCTTGTCTGATGGACGCATATAGACTACTGTTTTATCAGTTCCAACTGCGGAAACAATGGTTTCCTTGGCTTGCTTGATTTTATCTTCATTGGCCTGGATCACAGCTTGTGCTTTATCTTCGAGGCCAGTTATTTTTCCGATCTCGGTGATCGAGGACTTCCAATCATCTGGCGCATAAGGAACTGTCGGAGCAATTTTGCTCAGCTCGTCATATCCACTTTGATCCGTAAAATATTGCTGGAGAAGTATAAGATCTGGTTTCGCCGCCAGAATCGCTTCCAGGTTCGGCTTCATATCTGCGGTTCCCGACAGTGGAATTCCCAATTCTTTGAGCTTGTCTTCCAGATAATAGCCGTCGAATCCATAGGCATACACCATTGGAACCCCCAATGAAAGGGTGATATCTTCAAGCCCAATCACGGCGACGCGCTTCGGGTGTGTTGGAGCTTTAGTCTCCCCGTAGGCATGCTTGATCGTTAACGTCTCAGCGGCTTCCGTCTGCGACGAATTATTTCCCTGTGCTGAACCAGAAGCATCGGTAGAGGCTGCTGCTTTCTCATTGGCCCCCGTATTCGTGTTATTCCCACAAGCGCTAACCAATAAGGTCAGCAGCAGTATGATCATTAGCCCTGCCATGTTCCGAAAGCTGCTTTGCCCCCTATGGACACCCCGTATTGTGCCATTGGATCTCTCTGTTTGATGCATCGTATTCCCTCCGTCACTGTAATTAATAATGATATTGATTATCATTATCGACTAGGACATTATACAACACACTTACAGCAACGGGAATATGAAAAGATGCCGACTTTTCTCGGGCTATAGTGCACGAAATAGTTGTTCAAGCTCCTGCAAGAAATCATAATGCCGATTGGCCGTATACTCCAGAATCGGCTCAGCCAGCCAAGCTTGGCCCGAAGTCTGATACACGTGACCGTTCCGGACAGCTTTCAGGCGCTGCCAAAGTTTAGACCGCTGAAGCCGTTGCCAGTTCATTAGCGACTGCCCATCCTTCATTACGTTAACAAGCAGTATATCCGCATCGAATGATGCGAGCTGCCCTGCTTGAACCTGTTCAGTAAATTCGATGTGTTCCACGCCTCTTGCACAATGGATCTGCAGATCGTCGTACAAAACTGTACCTGCACGCTTTCCCCAAACCTCAAATCCCCTTGGCAAGATATTTAGAATGAGCAGGCCACCTTGCCTGAACGAATAAGGAATATTCTCCCGAATGACTTCAGCTTTCTTATCGTAACGGCCGAGCCAGCTCTCTGCTTCCTTATCCCGGTCCAGAAACTCGACAGTCCTTTTCAAATGCTCTCTCCAGCTTAAAGAGTGCCAGGGTAGGAACAATACAGGCGCTATCTGACGAAGCTTCTTTTTCTCTTCATCGGGAACCATTTCATCTAGTGCAACAATCCGATCTGGCCTTGCTCTCCATAAGGCTTCTCTATTAAAATTGTAGTCATGTCCCAAAGGCACCTTAATGTCAAAACGGTATTTCTTGCGGTAATCGTCACTCCAGGTCTGATCAATTGGCGCAGCGTACGGAATGATCTGTAAACTAAGTAGTTGCCCGACATTAGGCCAGCTATATGCTGCTACTTTGCAGGTTCGATTCGCAATATAGATACTTGGCGACATTCCTACATGCTTTTTAAACTGGCTGCTGAAATACTGGCGATCCCTGTAACCGACCTCTTCCGCAACTTTTTGCAGGGATTGGCCTTCATCCAGTAAACTTTTAGCCTGATTCGTACGAAGCTCTGTCAGATAATCCATAGCGCTTTGACCGAATCGGTCTTTAAATGACCGCATGAAATAATACCGGCTCATACCGGCAAGCTCAGACAAGTGATCGACCGTGATCCCTTCTCGAAAATGATCATTTATATACATACACACTTGGTCCAGCGCAGCCTCGTGTTGGCCTTGGTTCTTGAACAACAGATGCAAGAGCTCCTGAAATCCCGCCTGACTGACAAAGCGGTCCGCAGCATCGTCCGTATGCCAGTGAAAAATTATTTTCTCACAGAAAGACAGTAGCAGTGTGTCTGCATTCACGCTCACCCGGGCCAGATCCGGCAATATACGCCCCTGCTGAGCACCATATTTTTCGGGAGTATCCGTTTCTACATGAAACCGATACAGCACTTGATCCCCATCTGAATCATAAGTTGTTTCCACTCGCTGCCCGGGCATCACGATATATACGGTATGAGGGGTTAGCGGGTACAACATGCCATTAATGACGATATTGCCGTGCCGCTTGGCAGCAAGAATAAGCACATAAGCAGGAGCAGTTTCATACAACAGACGGTAAGTCGAACGCTCCGTTTCTCGGAAACAGTCTTCCAACCTGATCCAGACACGGCTGAGCAGTTCTTTATGCTGTGGTCCTTCCTCGCGTTCTTGAAGCGGAGTCATCTCCACCCTCCCTTAGTTTTGTAATGTCTACTATTCCGATTATGCAAAAAGCCCCTGAATTGCCACAAGGACAAATTCAAGAGCTCTTTGATTACTAACTTGATGCGGTCGAGAGGACTCGAACCTCCACGGTATTGCTACCACACGGACCTGAACCGTGCGCGTCTGCCAATTCCGCCACGACCGCATATTATGAAGTCCACATTCTCTTGGACACAAGAGATATCTTACCATGCAAATATGATCATCGTCAACTAATTTTTAAAAATGATGTCACTCAACATTTTCTGTATAATTATTGCTTTTATTAGTGGAAAAGATGTATAATGAGAACAAAGGTTCGCATACTATAAATGAGGTGATTTATAATGGCGACTACTAAGCGTAACAACTCCAATTCAACCGAAGAAATTACCAAAGATGAACTGTCCCTTGTGAGAAGCTACCTGCTGCTAACATTTATCCATAAAGTATTTGAACGCGATTGTCGGGTTATCAGCAAGAGCGGTCTGTTCAAGACACCTCAGCTCTATATAGAGCTTGTATCCGGCGCTGCCAAGAAGGCCTCGTTAATGTTGCAGGAGGTGAATCGTGAGCTGACTTCCCGCCATCTGAAGATCAACACCGTGCGTCAGGATCAACGTGGTGTAGAAGCACAATACAATTGCAGAGGGTATATCGGAGAGATGAATATCCTCTGGCCCGGTTTCCGAAGAGAGATGATGCTTCGTATGCGTGCCTATCTCGGCCTTGCTACGGACTCCTCTATGGTCTCCCGAGAAGAAGATGTGGTACAGTTAGCTTTATCTATATAATCTCTGTGGAATTCCCCGGAACACAGAACAGCTCCCTGCCAGGATGATTGGCCAGGGAGCTGTTTAGGTTATACATTACTATATATTATCGGGATCTCTTCTCGGTTCCTTGGCAGGCTGAATCAAGTAATTTCGATCAAGCTTGACCACATTTCTGTTAGGGCGGCGAATCATCACTTGAGACTCGTCCCATGCCAGTACGATTCCTCTAATATCGTTGCTGGCAATGCCGTCGCGTACCACACGTACTTTCTCACCGGAGATGCGGTAGGCATCTAGCTGTTCATCGCTAATCATGGTCATTCCCCCTTCTACGATAGCTTATCCGAATTCCTTTCATAAAACAAAGACCCAAATGAGAATTCACCTGGGTCTCCTGCTCGTAAATCCGTTATTCCTGTGTCTGTTCCTTATATCAGCGCTTCATTCTTCTCAAACCAGAAATCGAGAACTTTAGCGGACATCACACGTTGCTCCAAATACTCTACCTGGTTCGCCGTAAACTTCTCTCTCCAGGCGTAGGTCAGTTCTTCACACAAGCTTGTAATGGTCAACAACTCCGACCAAGCTACATAGCGTTTGTACCAAAAAAACTGAGGATGTTCAATCATATAGGGGTACAGATCGTCAAACTCCGTATGTTTGCAATCCAGCGCACGCTCGAAGTGATCCTTGGCCTCGGTTAATTTATCAATAAAAAATTGCTCTGTCACCGGTTCTTTCCCCATTGTGACGCCTCCTCTCCTATGTCTAAGCTTTATTATAAAGGAAAAATCATAGGGTGAAAAGAAGTTGTTTGGAAAATAGGCTTGTGTTTTGTTTCCACTGCCTTCTAGTCTTCGAAGACAACTGTTCCTTCATTTAGGGAACTGATCCGGACTAAGGATTCCAGACGAATACCTTGTTCGCGGATGGTGCGCGCTCCTGCCTGGAAGCTCTTCTCCACAACGACTCCTAAGCCAACCAATTCTGCACCGGAACGTTGAATAATTTTGATCAATCCCCGCGCCGCATCTCCATTAGCGATGATATCATCAATAAACAGAATCTTATCCTCTGGCGAAACAAATTGACGGGAAAGCATAATGTCGGTAACTATTCCCTTGGTAAACGAAGGGACTCTCTCACACAGCGCATCGGGATCGGCCAGCAGTGTTTTTTTGCGGCGTGCAAAGACGAGCGGTACATTCATAACCAAGGCGGTGGCAAATGCCACGGCAATTCCGGAGGATTCCACGGTTACTATACGAGTAATCCCGCTATCGCTAAATCTCCGGGCAAACTCCCGTCCCATCTCCATCGTCAGCTCGGGATCTACCTGGTGATTCAATAGAGCATCCAGCTTAAGCACCTGATCCGAAACGACGATACCTTCCTCCAAAATCCGCTTTTTCAACACTTCCATGACTTTGAACCTCCAATACACTTATATAATCCATATCTTCCCGCGCACTCCACACAAAGGAATACGTCAGAAGTCATGTCCTTCTGTTCCTCATCATAACCTGTACTATATAGAGTACACAAGGCAATCCTGCAATCCGCTGCTCCATTACCGCTCCAAAATAACCACTCTCAAGGCACCTCTGTTGTGATACATCATTCAAGCACCTGACAGAGGATCCCAAAAACAAGGAGGAAAGCTGTGAAAACCCATCTTCGCACCTTACAGATCGCATTCACTTATATTGGCACTATCGTAGGGGCCGGATTTGCCACCGGGCAAGAAATCCTCCGCTTCTTTACCCGTTACGGTCATTGGGCACTGATCACGATCCTGTGCTCCACTATACTGTTTATTTGGCTTGGCACCAAAATGATGGTGCTCGCCCGGCGGATCCGGGCGAATTCTTATGAGGATTTCAACCGCCACCTCTTTGGCGAGCAGACAGGCAGTATAATCAGCCTGTTCACCATGGTGATTCTGATTGGCGTAAACAGCATTATGCTTGCCGGTGCGGGAGCCATTTTTCAGGAGCACCTGGGTTTTCATTATCAGGCTGGACTAATCCTCACCATCCTAGGGTCTTATCTGCTGCTGACACGAGGCATCTCTGGTATCCTCCACATGAACAGCACCGTTGTTCCACTCATGCTGGCTCTTTCTCTGATTATTGTGATTAATACGATGCATCAACCGGGCGCTGAATATTTTCTGTTTCTCCAGACGGACACCAGCACGTTCTCTGCCTGGCTGTCTCCATTACTGTATACAGCATTTAACCTGGGGATGGCACAGGCTGTTCTTGTACCGCTTGCCCGGGAGACAGAAGACGAGAAGGCCCTGCTGCGGGGCGGTATACTGGGCGGGGCTGGAATAGGTCTCTTACTGCTGGCAGCGCATTTTGCCATGAGCTCGCAAATGCCCGGAATCATGCAGTACGAAATTCCAATGGGCAGCATCGCATTTAGACTTGGAGCCGTGGTCCAAACGATCTACCTGCTGCTAATCTTCCTTGAAATCTTCAGCACATTTGTGGCGGATATTTACGGTGTTACCGCGCAGTTAAAACAGAGGCTGCCCTTATCCCAAGATGTAATTATCGCTTTGCTCATGTTAACCTGCTACCTATTTAGCCAATTCGGATTCAGCTCTCTCTTATCCGTGTTTTATCCCATTTTCGGCGGTCTAGCACTTGTATGGGGATTCAAGCTGATGCGCACCCCTATCTCCCCGCCACCAGAAGGGCCGAAGCCCGAATCTGGCAGAGATGAGACTTCTTTAGCCAAGCTGAAGCCAGCTTCACGAATTACACGGAAATAACAGCAGCCGTAGGAATCAGCACCCCAGCAGCTTCCGCGACATGGCGGTGACAGGTCATCATTACGATTTGTCGGGTCGCCGACAGCTCGCCAAGCAATGAGAGCGCAGCATGCAGCCTCTGTTCATCAAAATTAACAAAAAGATCGTCGAACAGTAATGGGAGACAGGCTTGCCGAGCCATCGTCTCCGCCAGGGCCAGCCGCAATGCCAGATAGAGCTGCTCCGCAGTTCCGCGGCTTAGCAGTCCGCTATCCAGCAGTCCCGCTGTCCGATGCTCCGCTTTGAGCTCTTTATGCCCCAGAGTCATCACCACTCTGAGGTACTCTCCCTCAGTCAGCTTGTTAAAATAGACCGAGGCCAGCCGCAGCACCTGCGGCTGTTTCTCCTGCTCGTAAATTCTCCGCGTCCTGCCGATAAGTTCCGCAGTAATTGCGGTCACCGCATATTGCCCTGCAATGAGACGAAGTGCGGACCGTTGTTCCTCCAGCTGCTGGAGAACCGTGTCTTCTAGACAGCGCTCCTTCAGGTATTCTCTCTCCTGGAGCAGCTTCCCTCGTCGCTGAAGGAGACTACTGCGCTCTTCTTCTGACGTTGCAGCCTGCTCTTCTGCAGCTGAGCGTTCCTGCTCCAACGCCGAAGCATCCAGCGTATCCAGTAGAGCAAGCAGTTCCTTAGTTCCTTCTTGACTCCAGCCACCGAACATGGCCAGTTCCCATTGGCGAAGGTTCCCTTCCAATTCGCCCCGGCGCTGAACTGCCGCCGAGCGGCGCAGAAACTCCTCGCTGTCCTCAGCGCCTCCTTGCTCCAAAAGACTTAGGCGGCGCTGATTCAGCCGCTCCAAATGCAGCTGGGCCTCTTCATATTCTCCCTCTGCCGATCTCAGCCTGGAAGTTAGATCATCCAGCCGCAACAGCTCTGCTTTGAGCCCGTCCCAAGCGAGCTTCCTGGCTTCCAGCCAGCCGGGAATCATCCGGGCCAATTCTTCCCGCTCTCCACTCTCCGATCCCGGCATCTCGGGCTGCGAAGCAGAGGCAGCGACTTCTTCTACTGAGGAACCCGCTTCTTCCATAAGAGCCAATACCTCATCCTCGAAGGCTACGCACTCCGCCTCCAGCTGTGCAAGCCGTAGATGGAGCTTGCTCTGCTGTTGAAGCAGTTCATTCCCCTGCTCCACAGCACTGAAGATCTCTGGCAAACCCTCCGGCGACAGACCCTCCGGCAGCTTATGGCTTCGCAGCCAGGCTTCATATCGGCCAGCCGTCTCGGTGAAGGCCGCTTCTTCCTGGCGCATCTCAGCAGCAAGTGCCTGCTCCTGCCCGGCAAGGCTCTCCATCTCGGTGCGGCAGGCCTCGCGCTCATCACTGGCGCGATCCACTTTCTGCCGCCAGGCGGTCCAGGCATCCATGAGCCTGCGCAGCTCCCTCATGCCCGCCTCCAGCCCGCTTGCGTCAGGGCTGGCAGGGCCTCCGGACGACCTGCGCAGCGGTCGTCCCTCTGGGCCACTCTCCGGCTCCGCCCCGGAGAGCAAGAGCCCCCGCAGCCGCAGCATCTCGGCGGCTGCATCTCCGCCGTCCCCGCCATACCATGGCGGGGACGCCTTGCGCCGGCCCGCTCCGCGCAGGCCGGCCCACAGGGCCAGATCGGCCGCGGCCAGCAGGCCGAGCGCGATCCAGGCGCTGACCGGCGGTGCCCCGGTCAGCCACAGCGCCGCGGGCAGCAGCGCGGTCAGGGCTGCACCGGTCAGCAGCAGGCGCCGGTAGAGCGAAGCCATGCGGGCCCGCATGGCTTCATCGCTCCCCGCGCCGTGCTGCAAGCCGTGCAGCTTCGCCTCGCGCCAGCGCTCCGCGGCCTGCTGCAGCTCATCCCAGAGCTGCAGCACTTCCCGCGCGCTGGCCGGTCGCAGCGCGGCGAAGACTTCGGCGCCTGCCGCTTGCTCGCGCGCCAGGGCCCGCTCCGCGGCCTGCAGCGATGCTGCCGCAGCCGCAAGCCGGGAACGCAGCGCTTGGCGTGCTGCGCCCTGGGCTTCCATGCGGCGATCATAGCTCGCGAACGCCGCAGCGTAGCGCCGCGCCGCCTCCCGGTCACCCGCCGCACCGGAGAATGTCGCCAGCTCTGCTGTAGTCCACGCAGGATCAATGCTCCGCAAGATGCGCTGTATATGCGCCAGCAGCCCATCAAGCTCCCCTGTAAGCCGCTGGCGTTCTAGACGGCGGTCCTCATAGATGCTACGACGACGGTCGAGTCGCTCCAGCACCGGACCTTGGGCTACCAGCACAGGGTCTGGGGGATTCTGTTCCAGTTCTGCTGTCAGTTCCGCTTGCAGCCGCTCAATCCGTTCGGCAGCTGCTGCCGCGCCTCGAATCTCGGCTTCCAGCTCCTGAATGCGGTTCGCCCCTTCCTCCGGAAAAGATTGAATTTGCGGCAATCCGGCAAATTCCAGACGGGCAGCACTCCATTGCAGCCATACATCGCGAATTTCTAGCGCCTTGCGCAGCATAATCAATCTGGCGCCAGTGCTGTCGCGCCGTTCCTCGACCTTGGCCAATTGAGCTTCCGTCTCTTCAAGTGACGACGTATTGTCGTTGTAACGCGGGAGATAAGAGCGGCTATCCGCCATCTGCTGCTCCAGCTTTTCGATTGACTGCAAGATCTTCGCTGCTTCCTGAACCTTGCCTCTCGGCTTATAGAGCTTTTCCGCGTCCTGCACCAGCCGGCGCTCCGCCCGCATAATTTCACCACCGCCGCCCATACCGGCATGGAACAAATAACTGCTCATCTCATCAGATTGCAGCGCAGCCAGTTCCTGCAGCTCGTCCAGCGACACGGCAAACAGCTGGCGGAACATACTGCGGGATACACCACCAAGCAGATGACGCTCCAGTTCTGCCTGACCTAGTTCTTCCGTCGTCCCGTCTGCCCGGCTCACGGTAACATTCAGCTTCTCACCCCGTCCTTGCCCCTCTCCACCTCCAGCAAAACGGCGGATTTGCCATAGTCCGCCCTCCCGGTCCCGAGCCTTAAGCACTCCACCATGAACCCCGCCATGGGAAGGCTCATAACGTTCTGTGGGATAACTGCGTCCAGGAATCCCGTACAGCATCGCACGGATGAACTGGAGTGTCGTGCTTTTCCCGGCTTCGTTCTGGCCATACAGCACCGTAACACCATCACTCAGTGCCAACTCGCGACCTTGAATCCGGCCGAAGCCGCTGATTTGCAATTGCTCAATCTTCATCATATCGCCCTCCGTCAGGCTGTTCACGGAAGCCACCCTCAGCTTCACCGGCACCTTCCAGTCCGCTCAGCAGCGTAATGCCCAACTCTGCCGCGCCTCTGAGCCAGTCCAGTTTCTCTTCTTCGCTGACCTGTGACAATAGCCGGCGCAGTTCACGGTTCTCCATTAATGGCGCAATTGCGCTGCTAATCATATCCTCCAGCTCTTCCCGTGAACCCTCACCTTCACCCTTTTCAGCTAATCGGAGCATTTCGCCCAGAAAGCTATCCTCCTGCAGCAACCGCGATCGGTCTACTGCAAGTCCAGATTCCACGGCAAAACCTTCTGTCCATACCAGACCTGGATATTCCTTCCGCTCTGCCCGGAGCGCTTCACGCCGCTGAAGTTCGCTCAGTAAATCCGCAGCTGCCCCTTTTTCTGCCAGAAGGCGATGAACGTTCCCCCTGCCCGTCAGACGGAACCGGACGACAGTCATCAGATGCGGATCTGCCTCCCGGATGTCTTCAATCCTCCGCTCCACCGCCTCGACCCACTGTGCTTCATGTTCCATGCCGTCGATAGACAGCTCAGTCACCTGCCAACGGACGACATCCAGCTCGTGAAACTGCAGCGCCGCTTCTCCGTTCTCCCTCACATCAACCACATAACAGCCCTTTGGGCCGGTCTCCTTGACACTACGTCCTTGAATATTTCCGGGGTAAACGATATAAGGCTTTTCATATAAAATGCTGCGCTTATGAATATGGCCCAGCGCCCAATAGTCAAACCCTTGACCAATCAGATCCTTGCGGCTGCACGGTGAATACGTCTCATGCTGGAGATCGCCGTCCACATTCCCGTGCAGCAGGGCAATATGAAACAGCTCACTGCCTGGCTTCCGGCTAAATGTCACTGCTGTGTTTGCGGTAACCTTGGCAGTAGGATAGGATATACCGCTTACAATAGCGACTTCTTGTCCGTCCCTGCGGCGGTGAGCTGTGGCATATCCCGGCACATCCCCTCCGAATACCGTTACATGTTCCGGCATTTCGACAACCAGACGCGGACCATCCAGCGGATCATGATTCCCGTGAATCAGAAATACAGGGATGCCCTGCTCTCCTAGCTCCTTCAGGGCCTCCTGGAATCGTAGCTGTCCTTGCAAAGAGGCATCCGACACATCATAGATATCCCCGCTGATGACGACAAAATCAACATTTTCCTTTATCGCTAAACAGATAAGCCGCCCGAGGGCGGCAAAGGTAGACTCCCGTAAATAGGAGCGGACAGCGGCCGGCAGATGAGCCAAACCGGCAAAACGACTGTCCAGATGCAAATCCGCAGCATGCAGAAACCGGAAAGGGATCATCACGCTCAACCCTTCTTTCCGGATTGATGCTGCAAATAGGTTTTTTTAAGTTCATTGGCAACCCGGGTAAGGGAGTAACGGCTTTTAGCTTTCTCCCAGGCTGACCGTGACAGCTCATAACGGTAGGCTGGATCGGCAATCACTTTCTCCAAGGCGTCCGCCAGTTCAATATCATCGTCCGGGTTGACTAGCAGTCCGTTCACACCATCCTCAATCTGTTCCGGAATACCGCCCACATTAGTGCCGACCAGAGCCAGACAGCTCAGCGCAGCTTCCGCAAAAACAGAGCCGAAGGCTTCCGCGCGGGAAGGCAGAACAAAGATATCAAAGAAGGGCATAAATTCCTCTGGATGAAGCGTATATCCATAAAAAATCGTCTCATTATAGATACCAAGTTCTTGAGCCAGCTTCTCAAGCTCAGACCGGGAAGGTCCATCGCCGATAATATGCAGTACATACTCATGTCCGCGCTTCTTCAGCTCGGCGCAGGCATGAAACAGCGTATCAATCCCTTTCGCCGGCACCAAACGGGTGACAGTAACTAATTGGGGAATATTATTATCATGCGGGACCGGCTTGAATCGCTTCTCATCGAACCCGTTTGGAATCACCCCGACACGCGTAGGCTCATCCAGATATGGTGACAGATAGTCGGCGAAGGAGCGCGATACGGTCATGAGACGGTCACTGACATGCTCCAGCTCACGATAGATGGATACTAGAAACTGGTGCTCCAGCCCACCCTCAGCAATGACTCCGTTCAGGATCAGTTCCCGCTCATAGCTGGAGTGCAAAGTCTGGATCAACGGAACGTCAGGGAAAACCTGCTTCATCGCCAGTCCCGCTATGGGGTGATGCGCATGAATAAGATCATATTTTTTGCTCAGACGAAGCTTTGTCCACCATAAATAATCACGATAGGTTTGGATATATTTTTGCACAATATGGCTTTCGCCATAACGTGTCCAATCGAAGGTTTCGAACACAACTTCCTCATGTCCTTTCCCGCGTATCCGCTTGGGCAGCCAGAACAAATCCATCTCCCAGCGGCTGGAACGGAACCTTTCCTGCAGATATGGAATCATAGAAGATACCCCGCCGGGTTGTTCCGGCGGAAAGAAGAGCGCTTGCAGCAAATTCATAGGTCTATCCCCTTTACTATTGCCCTGATTACGGTGAGACCCGGCAATTGTGATATAGTTATTCATATGTAAACTTTCCAGATAAGGACATCATGTCTGGGGAGGTTTAATGATTCATACTTTGATTTTATCGGTATCAACATGAAACAGCAACTGACAAAAGGAGAATGACGTATGATGGAAGAACGGCTGCCCGCCGCTTTTACCGCAACAATGAGAGATATACTGGGACAAGAGGCGGACGCTTTTCTGAAAAGCTACACAGCACCGCGCAGCCAAGGACTGAGATTCAACCGGCTTAAAAGCGGGACGACAGCAGGCCTGAGCACCGCTGAGAACACCGTCTCCATGTTTGGATTGGAACCGGTACCCTGGTGTTCTGAAGGATTCTATTACGAAGATCCATCCCGTCCGGGCAAACATCCTTACCATGCTGCCGGACTATATTATATACAAGAGCCCTCGGCAATGTCCGCCGCCGAATTGCTGGCCCCACGTCCCGGGGAGACTGTATTGGATCTTGCAGCAGCACCAGGAGGCAAGACTACCCATATCGCTGCTTTGATGCAGGGCCGGGGCCTGCTGGTCTCCAATGAGATTCATCCTGAACGGGCCAAGATTCTCGCCGAAAATGTGGAACGACTTGGCATTGCACACGCACTTGTCACCAACGCTACCCCAGAGGAATTAGCCCGGCGCTTCCCCGAGACCTTCGACCGGATTATGCTGGATGCTCCCTGCTCCGGCGAGGGCATGTTCCGCAAGGATGCCGGGGCCATTGCCGAATGGTCACCGGATCATGTAGAGATGTGCGCTTCGAGACAATGGGACATTTTGCAGGAAGCCTATAGAATGCTTAAACCCGGTGGCTACATAGCTTACTCCACTTGCACTTTTAACCGCAAGGAAAATGAGGACACCATTGAGCAAATCCTGGACAGCTATCCCGATATGGAACTGGTAACCAGCAAGCGGCTATGGCCGCATTTAGAAAAAGGTGAGGGACATTTCGTGGCGCTCCTGCGGAAGCAGGAAGATGACGATGCAGCATTGGTGGCAGAGCCTAAGCGTAATAAGCGCAGCAGTGGGAAAAATAAGCGAAGTCCAGGAGTTGCCTCCTCTACCAAAGAGGCTTTAGAGCAATTTAAAGCTTGGGCGGCGACGGAACTGCCCGGATTTAATGTGCAGGGTGTTCCGCTTCTCTTCGGTGAATCACTGTATCTGCTCCCTGAATCCTTCAATGAGATCATGCATCCAGGACTGCTTGATGGGCTGAGAGTTCCCCGAGCCGGGCTGCATGTTGCCCACATGAAGAAAAACCGGATCGAGCCTGCCCATGCATTAGCCATGTCATTACAACAAGGACAGGCTGCACGTGGTTATAACTTGGCCGCGGACGGTCCCGAAATCAATGCCTGGCTACGTGGTGAAAGTTTGTCTGTCCCCGCCGGGCTGCACGGTTGGACGCTGGTAACAGTAGACGGCCTCCCGGTCAGCTGGGGCAAAGCCAGCTCAGGACAGCTTAAGAATCATCTTCCCAAAGGTCTCCGTAGCCTATAGCCTATCTTGACAAGCAATGGGCCTATGACCAGTTCATGAAGTCCTCCCCGGCATATGATGTCATTATCCCAAACACACCGAGTGTACAGCATCGGCATTGGGAACAAGATCAGACCTAAGGGAGGAATCAGTTATGGGTGCAGGTTACGGAGGTTTTACTTCAACAGGAGCGATTTTGGTACTATTCATTCTGCTCGTTATCATTTCCCGTTCGTTGTTCATCTAAGTTTTACTGACATAAAGCATATACACGACAAGCAGCTGTGCCGTCCAATTGAGGATGATGCGGCTGTTTTATTTTTCAGTTCAAGCTACATAGACCTCAGATTAGTTTGCTCCCCCATATAAGCCTACTCTTAGATACTCCATCCCCACAACAACCTTTCGGAAGTGCAATTAACAGCATTTTTGTATCCTAAATTCTCTGCAGTCAAGGATTAATGAGAATTAAGTACAATATTGTACCTTAAATCTTCCGAATACCCCGTCCAACTTACTTTTTCGAAAAATAAGATACAACAATGCTCTTATGTACCTCATTTATCATTTTTTAAAAAATATAAGATACAAAAATGCTGTTAGTTGGGAGGTGGACCTTTTTTCACTCTTAACTAGATGGTAACTTCACCAGAATCATGCCTAGTCTTCTGTTTGAATGTTAATTTCACTTAGTGGTTCTCTCGAATTCTCACTGCTTTGAAGCCGGTTTGCCTGAACAATTGCTCTACTTCTTCATTTTGAGTAAATGAATGCATATGGTAATTGATTTTGTAAATTTGAGAAACAATGATAAAGGTTCCTCCAGGCCTGCCGCTAGCTACTGCTTCCCGATTTTTTGTGTTGGCGTTTCTAAAGATTTCGGAGAAATATCGACACCGTAAATCTTGGCAAGTTTATATTTTTGCGCTAACCTATGTATGTCTGACCACCACTACAGCCGCTGTCCAGTATAATGTGATCTTCTTTTATCGCAGTTTCGTGAAAAGCCAAGGGAAGCAGCTTCGAATATGCCTTGTTCATCATCTTCAGCATCACATTACCCACCAAACCTTTGGGGTGCTGGGCTTACACAATAAGTGCCTATAGAAGGCTCATCCTGATCCCTCCTCTCTCGTATCTTCACTCGTAAACTCTAACTCCCAAAATCAACCATCATTATTATTTAATATGTTTTATTTTACAAATAATAACTTTTTAATGCAATCTTCTAATAGATTCGAATGTGCCTATACACCAAACAGGAACGTCACCCAACCAAAGGCTTGCCTTCTCTGCCAAAGAGGCTGTACCATTTCGGTATTCAGAATGATTTGCCCCACTCAACCAAAGAATTGCATCTCGCAAAAAAAGACTGCAAACACGCATCGCCTTAACGGCTGCTTGTGTCTACAGTCTTTTATAAATAACGTTTTAGTATATCTTGTTCTTTCTACTTGTCACTTTAGGACAAACAGTATTTTACGAGCGCATCACGTACGCCATGTTCATTGTTGGTGCCGGTAATGACATCAGCGGCCGCTTTAACCTCAACCGGAGAATTTTCCATCGCTACGCCTAGACCAGCATACGTCAGCATGGAAATATCATTGAAGTAGTTGCCGATTGATAGAACTTCCTCCCGGGGAACGCCGAGATCTGCGGCCAGGTTTTTTAGTGCATTGCCTTTGGACGCTTCTGGATTCATAAAATCAATGAAAAATTCCCCGCTGCGCAAAATGTTATATTGCTGTGTCCAGGTGCCCCATTCCCGTTCTGCTTCATCCAGAATATCCGGCTTCGAGAACACAGTGAACTTCACAATCGGCTCCCGGAAATCTTCCCAGGCCGGCAGCGAGGCTGGTACAACCTGAAAATTCTCATACATATGATTAGCTTCTTTGGATAGGTTCTCCACATTGTCCACGTACATATCAAAAGCCGTATTGATGTCAAAATGCATCCCGCGTTCGCGGCAATACTCAATATAAGGGTCTAATCCGCGTGCGTCTAATCCGTATTGATGCAGCACTTCCCGGTTCTCCACGCGCACGGTGGCTGCTCCGTTATGACCCAACACATAACCCGACAGTCCCATCTCCTGCATAAAAGGAATCGAGTTCTGCGGGCTGCGCCCTGTACATAATACAATTCGGCCACCCAGCCGCGTTACTTCCGCAATGGCTTTCATGTTCTCTTCGCTCAGTTGATGATCATCATTGAGCAGTGTTCCATCGACATCCAGTGCAATCAGTTTGTATTTCATACTCCACCATCCTTGTCTGTCTTTGTTTGTTATCTGCTTAGCGAGGTCCATTATTTATGGGACTGTATGAAACGTACACCACAGGTTATATCTCTCAGATGAAGCAACTTCGGACGCATCCTTGGTACTCCTCATAGCTCACTATAGTAGCTCCATGGATTGCCTGAGTCTTGCTCCAGTATTCTGCAATCATTTGAGCGGCCACCGCAGTATCGAATACATTGATTCCAGCACCAACTATAACAGGTTATAAAATAAGGGCAATCTTGGACCTCTGTCAAGAAAGTGGACAGTCACGCAACGGATTTTTTAGTAAATTGCTGTGCAAAGCGAGCGGGAGAAAGATATCCCAGTGCACCGTG